>NZ_SORE01000006.1 GCF_004366595.1 Paraburkholderia rhizosphaerae | reverse complement strand
AAGCGCCCACACTTATCGGCTGTGTATTGTTAAAGATCACTTCACGACTGAAAGACCCTGACCACCCTACCACCGTCTTTCTGCGTGTCCGCTGCACGTTGCAGCAGAGAAGCGAGATTATGCAGCCTATTTCCCGCTCCGTCAACACTTATTTCGTTCGCGCTTAAGAACTACTCACCGCCATCGCTGATGTGCGGCACCTTGGCAGCACGTCGGCAGCGCCACGGCTACCACCTGCAATGCCCTGGTCGCGAACGAAGACGCGAATATTAGGCGAGTCGGCGTCATATGACAAGTCGGTGACGCAGAATTTTTCGCTCGTCGTTAGCGAGCTGCGCCTGTCACCAACGGAAGTGGGATGGCGTCCGCCATCGCGTCATAGCCAGCGTCGTCTGGATGAATGTGATCTCCGCTGTCGAATGCCCGGCGAAGCTCTGAAGGATGCGCCGGGTCGCGCAACGCAGCGTCGAAATCGACAACGCCGTCATACGCACGGCTCGTCCTGATCCATTGATTCACCGCAAGCCGGATGCTCTCCCGCTGCGGCGGCAACGCGGCCGGCGTCAGCGTCGCGCCGAGCACCTTGATACCACGCGCGTGCGCATCGGCAATCAACCGCTGATACGCATCGATGAGGCTCGCAGCCGTCACCTGCGTATGCGGCGCATCGCAGTCGAGTCCCACACGCGCGGGCATCGCCGCAAAGTTGATGTCGTTGATACCGATCAGCACAATCGCAGTCCTGACACCCGGCCGATCGAGCACATCTCGACGAAAGCGCGCCTGAAGCGCGTCGCCGTAGCAAACTGAATCGCTGATCAAACGGTTGCCGCTGATGCCGAGGTTGATCACCGCTATCGACCGGTCGCCTGCTTGCGCCACTCTGCGGGCGAATGCATCCGGCCACCGGCGGTTCTGGTTCAGGCTCGAGCGCATGCCGTCGGTGATCGAATCGCCAATCGCCGCAACAGCCCCCGCATTCGGCGCTTCGACCATCAACCCGGTTACCCACACGTACTGGGTGAAGCGCTGACGGTAAGCGTCGTCGGACGCATCATCCGTGTGATTGCCAGGCGCGGACACATAGTTGACCTGGCTCGCGACGCGATGCCAAGCGACCACGCGCTGCTCAGGTCCCATATAGGTGCTGATCGCATACGGCGCTCCCGCGGCCACAGCGACACGAATCGCGTCGCTATCCACTTCCGCGCCAGCCGGCACAACCACCGATGGCTTTCCGCCGAATGTCGCGCGCGCCGACCCACCTTGTGTTCGTGCGCCCGATGTCGCGCGCGCGATTGTCATTGCGTCAATCACGAGCGGCGTACGTCCGTACGCGTTGCTAACATGCACGCGCACGTTGTTGCCGGACAGTGTCGGATAAACGATTTGCCGCACCGTACGACCCGCGACATCCGGTGCGCGGTACAGCGCCGGCAATTGCGCAGTCTGCGGAACAGGTTGCAGCGCAGTCGCCCATGCGGTGATCCATTGACCGTCACGTGATGTTTCGGCCGCAAATGCCGAAGCAGCGCCGGTGAAAAGCAATGCGGCGCCACAGGCGATGGCCAATGTACGAGCGATCATGTTCATCAAACGGCGTAGAGAAAAAAGAGCGCACATTGTGCACGAACTCACGCGTCAAAATGAGCGATGCTCGCAGTCAAATAAAGCCGCACGACGTCAAACTCCCACGACGCGCCCATTGCATCGCGAGGTCGTCTATCGCTTGATCGCCAGATACGCGCGGCTCACCAGTGGGCGGGCATGCACCCAGAGCCTGCTCGCAAGCCAGGCCGCCGACCTGTCCCGCACCTCCAGCCGTCTGATCGAATGCCCGGGAAAGGCTGGCGTAAGCGGCTGACTGGCCGACCATCGCCGAAAGGAATTGGTCCCTCGGTCGCAGGTGTAAAAGTGGCGAAAGCCGGCGCTCAGCGCGACGTCAAGGTAATCGTCGTCGTAGTAGCCCTGCGGCCAGCACAGGTGATTCGAAACTTCGCCGAGACGCGAGCGGAGTGTGTCACGCGCACGAACCAGGTCGTCATGCAGACGCTCCCGCTTCTCGCCGCGGTTGCGGGTCACCATGTCCCAACGGGCATGACAGTGCGTGTGACTATGAAACTCGAAGGTCCCGCAGCGTCGCATTGCTTCGATTTCAGACCAGCGCAAGATGGCGTCGTCGGCGCGGCCCTTTGCGATCGCATCCTCACTTTCCGCGTGACTCAACAGGTAAGGTAGCTTGCCACAGCCGCCACTCGATGCATGCGGCCGCGCAGGCCCATCGCCCGGCCACGCACTAACAAGAAAGCAGATCGCACTGAAGCCGTATCGTTGCAGCACCGGATGCGCGTGAACCCAGTTGTCGAGATATCCGTCGTCAAACGTGATAACTACCGACTTCGGTGCGACCGGCGCGCCACGCAGATAGTCCGCCAGCTCGCGGGCATTGAGCGTTCGGTAACCGCGCCGCGCAAGACACGCGATCTGCTCCGCGAAATGCGCCGGTGAAACGGTGATCATCCCGGGCGTCGGGCTGACATGGTGATACATCAGCACCGGCACCGCGAGCGCGACGCGCGTCATTGCAACCGCCCCAATTCTGCGAATTGTGTCGGCCGGTTTCGCTCAGCGAGGCCGCGCCGATAACAGGCGATCGTCTCATCAGCCATGTGCTCGACGGTTAGCCCGCGTTCGCCGATACGCGCGGCCTGCGCGGCAAGACGCGTGCGCAGCGACGGATCATCGAGCAGCCGCACAATCGACGCGCGCAATGCATGGCAGTCCCTGGCCGGCACGAGCAGACCGTTGACGTCGTCTTCGATCAACTCCGGCACCCCATCGACCCGCGTCCCGATGACGGGCAACCCGCGCATCATCGCTTCGATAAAAGATTGCCCGAGCGCCTCCTGATGCGTGGGCAGCACGAAGAAGTCGCTGCTGCGCAGTACGTTTGGAACATCGTTGCGCAAGCCAAGTAGATGAATGCGGTGCGTCAGCCCTAACGATCCGACGCGCCCTTTGATTCGCGCAAACTCCGGCCCATCTCCGGCCATTACGAAGTGCAGCGTCGGCCGGCTGAAGAGCAACGGGCGCACCGCGTCGATCAGATCGTCATGACCTTTCTTGTCGCGCATCATCGCGACCATGCAACCGATGGTGGCATCAGCCGAAAGCCCGAGCTCGGCGCGTAGCGTCGCCGGTTCGTCTGCGGCCGGCTGCGGCACGCCATCGTATATCGTCGAAATCCGCTCGCACGGGACGCCGGCCGACACCAGATAACGGTTCACGTACGCACTGACCGCAATGACGTGGTGCGGGATCCAGCGATAGGTAGCCAGCGATGTGACCGGCAACGCCAGATGTCGCGTCCTGACAATCAGCGGCGTGCGCGCCATGCGCGCGGCAAAGCCCGCAACGAGGCAGTCGTGACCGCTGTGCGTATTCAGCACGTCGAACGCGCGGCGCGACAGCAGCGACCGGATCGCGATCATCGACGCAACATCGGCGCCGCCTCTCATTGGCGCGTGATGCACCGCCAATCCGAAAACAGCGGCGCGCCTGCCAATTTGCGCGTCGGACGGACAGACAAGTTCGACGGTGTGACCCCGCTCCCGAAGCGCGAGCATCTCCTTCAGCGTGCGGATTTCCTGACCGCCCCAGCCTCGGGACGATTCACCATGCAAAATTTTCATTCGCGCATCGTACCGTGCGACGTATCCCAAATAATTGATTTAATTGTGAAATTTCGTCATCGCATACGGACTGCATTCGCTTGAACCTGCGCGGTACCGACAAGCACGATGTCCGCGCGCAAATATTTATTAACCGACCGGTCGGTTGGTTTATACTGCGGAACACAGCAATCTGAGCTCGCGAGCACACGTCATGTACACGCAATCCCTCGACCTCCCCGGCAATGCGTCACCGCAAGAGCGCGTCGGCACATCGTCCGAGCCCGAACAACGCCGCTTCGACGCGGTGATCGCCGCGGACGGAAAAATCGAGCCGCAAGACTGGATGCCTGACGCGTACCGCAAGACACTGGTGCGGCAGATCTCGCAGCACGCGCATTCGGAGGTCGTCGGCATGCTGCCGGAAGGCAACTGGATCAGCCGCGCACCGAGCCTGAAGCGCAAGGCAATCCTGCTCGCAAAGGTGCAGGACGAAGCCGGCCACGGACTCTATCTGTACAGCGCATGCGAAACGCTCGGCGTATCGCGCGATCAGTTGATCGATGCGCTGCACGCCGGCAAAGCCAAATACTCGAGCATCTTCAACTACCCGACGCCGAGCTGGGCGGACGTCGGCGTAATCGGCTGGCTCGTCGACGGCGCCGCGATCATGAACCAGATTCCGCTATGCCGGTGCACGTACGGCCCCTACGCCCGCGCGATGATCCGCATCTGCAAGGAGGAGTCGTTCCATCAGCGGCAGGGCTTCGACGCGCTGCTCGCGATGATGAAAGGCACCGACGCGCAGCGCGCACTCGTGCAACAGGCGGTCGACCGCTGGTGGTGGCCGGTCCTGATGATGTTTGGCCCAAGCGACAAAGACTCCGTGCACAGCAATCAGTCGGCGCAGTGGGGCATCAAACGGATTTCGAACGACGACCTGCGGCAGAAATTCGTCGACGCGACGCTCGAGCAGGCAAAAGTGCTCGGCGTCACGCTACCGGACGACCATCTGAAATGGAACGAAGCGCGCGGCCACTACGACTACGGCGCAATCGACTGGGAAGAATTCTGGCGCGTGGTCAATGGCGACGGTCCGTGCAACAGGGAACGACTCGCGACGCGCGTAAAGGCGCACGACGATGGCGCATGGGTGCGCGAAGCGGCGCTCGCGCATGCGGAAAAGCAGCGTCAGCGCGCGCAGCAACAGGCCGCGTGACCTCCACGCGACGCCGCCGCGCGACGGCACGCGAAAACGCAGAAGCCGCCGAACCTGACACAGCAACGCACCCGAAACGAAGTAGCGAAGCATCGAAGCAAGGAGATCGACAGTGAACAAGGAATGGCCGATTTGGGAAGTCTTCGTTCGCAGCAAGCAGGGACTCGACCACAAGCATTGCGGCAGCCTGCACGCGGCGGACGCGCCGATGGCGCTGCGCATGGCGCGCGACGTCTACACACGGCGTCAGGAAGGGGTGAGCATCTGGGTCGTGCCGTCGTCGGCGATCACCGCGTCCGCACCCGATGAGAAAGGCGAACTGTTCGAGCCGGCGGCTGACAAGATCTACCGTCATCCGACGTTCTTCACGCTGCCCGACGAAGTCAACCACATGTAAGTGCACAGGTCCGTGCAATCGACACCCGATATGAAAACCACGCCTGAACATCTTGCATACGTGTTGCGCATCGCCGACACCGCGCTAATCCTTGGCCAGCGCAACGCCGAATGGTGCGGCCACGGCCCGGTGCTCGAAGAGGATATTGCGCTCGCGAACATGAGCCTCGATCTGATCGGTCAGGCACGGCTGCTGTACACGCACGCGGCGTCGCTCGAGCAGACGCTCACCGGTCGGACGCGCACCGAAGACGATTACGCGTACTTCCGCTCCGAACGCGAATTTGCGAACTACACGCTGGTCGAGTTGCCGCACTACGGGCCTCTTGCCGGCACCGCGCACGCGGACAAAGACTATGCGGTGACCATCGCGCGCAACTTCATCTACTCGACGTTGATGGTGCATCTGTGGGCAGCGCTAGCCGCGTCGTCCGATGCGCAGCTCGCCGCGATTGCGGCGAAGTCGATCAAGGAAGCGCGCTATCACGTGCACCACGCGCGCGAATGGCTGGTTCGGTTCGGCGATGGCACCGAGGAATCACATCGTCGCGCGCAAGCCGCGCTCGACTACCTGATGCCTTACACGCGCGAGTTTTTCAGCGCCGACGCAATCGACGATGCCGCCGCCGCTGCCGGCATCGGCCCTCGCGCTGCGGATCTCGAATCAGCGTGGCTCGACGATGTACGCGCCGCCGTCGACGAGGCGACGCTCGCGCTTGCGGAACCGGTCACGCATGTGAGCACGGGCAAGCA
The DNA here is from genome assembly GCF_004366595.1 of Paraburkholderia rhizosphaerae. GTDB lineage: Bacteria > Pseudomonadota > Gammaproteobacteria > Burkholderiales > Burkholderiaceae > Paraburkholderia > Paraburkholderia rhizosphaerae. The sequence continues at coordinate 330,836 of NZ_SORE01000006.1, read as the reverse complement.
TGGCGAACATTCTGAGCACATGGGCTTTCTGCTCGCCGAGTTGCAAAGCGTCGCGCGGCAACACCCGGGCGCGAGCTGGTAAGCCTTGGTCATCGCAGCCCATCAAAGTGAACATCCGCGCGGATAACGACACAGGAAGCACGTCGATGACTTCAACCCTCGCCACCCGGTCGAGCACCGACCCGACACTAGCCCGCGCATGGACAGTGCTCGAGTCAGTGCCGGATCCGGAGATCCCGGTAGTCTCGATCCGCGAACTGGGCATCTTGCGCGACGTGCGCCGCGCGGCAGACGGCACGCTCGAGGTGGTGATCACTCCGACCTACTCCGGCTGTCCAGCGATGTCGCAGATTGCCGAGGACATTGGTCACGCACTCAACGCCGCGCAACTGACGCCACATCGAATCGAGACTGTGCTTGCGCCCGCATGGACCACCGACTGGATCGACGCGAACGCGCGCGAAAAACTGCGCGCTTACGGCATTGCGCCGCCTACCGGCCGATGCGCCGAAGGCAATTCAAGCGGCAACGCCAACCCTCAACAAACCGTGATTCGCTTCGTTCCACGCGCACCGGCGACACCCGCATGCCCACGCTGCGGCTCGACCCATACCGAACGCCTCGCGCAATTCGGCTCGACCGCCTGCAAGGCGCTCTATCGCTGCATCGACTGCCGTGAACCCTTCGACTACTTCAAACCGTACTGATATGGCCTCGACGACCCCGCAATTTCACCCGCTGCGCATTCGGGAAGTCCGCCCCGAAACGGCCGACGCGGTCTCGGTCGCATTCGAGGTACCGCGCGAATTGCGCGAGCACTACCGTTTCACGCAGGGCCAGTTCGTCACGCTGAAGGCGCACATCGACGGCGAGGAAACGCGCCGCTCGTATTCGATCTGCGTCGGTGTCACCGACTACGATCGCGACGGCGAATTGCGCATCGGCATCAAGCGCGTACGCGGCGGCCGTTTTTCGAACTTCGCATTCGACATGCTGCAGGCCGGCCACACGATCGATGTGATGACGCCCGACGGCCGTTTCTTCACGCATCTGAACGCGCAGCAAGGCCAGCAATACGTCGCGTTCGCCGGCGGTTCCGGCATCACACCGGTGCTCGCGATCATCAAGACGACGCTCGAAATCGAGCCGCGCAGCCGCTTCACGCTGATCTACGGCAATCGCAGCGTCGATTCGATCATGTTCGCCGAGGAGCTCGAAGACCTGAAGAACCGCTTCATGAACCGCCTTGTGCTGTACCACGTGCTGTCGGACGATCTGCAGGACGTCGATCTGTTCAATGGCGTGCTCGACGAAGCGAAATGCGCGGCGTTCCTCGAAGCACTGGTGCCCGCCGGGTCAATCGACGAAGCCTTCATTTGCGGACCCGCGCCGATGATGGAGGCCGCCGAAGCCGCACTCAAGGCCGCCGGGCTCGCGCAGCAAAAGATTCACGTCGAGCGCTTCGGTTCGCCGCTGCCGCAAGCAGGCGTTCCGCCGGCGGAAATCACCGACGATACGCCCGCCGCCGACCTCGAGATCGTGCTCGACGGCAAGCGCCGCAAGCTGCGTCTGCCGTACGACGGGCTGAGTCTGCTCGACGTCGGTTTGCGCGCGGGACTCGCGTTGCCTTACGCGTGCAAGGGCGGCGTCTGTTGCACGTGCCGCGCGAAGGTGCTGGAAGGCGAAGTCAGGATGGACAAGAACTACACGCTCGAAGCGCATGAGATCGACGACGGCTTCGTGCTGACCTGCCAGTGCCATCCGGTGACGGACAAGGTGGTCGTGAGCTACGACGAACGGTAATGCCCGCCGCATCACGTGGAACGCGTACCGGAGCGCTTTCGGCACGACCATGATCCGCTTACACTAGGGCCGCTCGCGCACCGGACGAACTCCGCGCGAGCGGCCCTTTCAGCTTTCGAAACAACAACAACCATGGCCCGTACCCGAGCGCCCGACCACGAAACGCAGCGCGACCAGATTCTCGAGCTCGCCGCGGAAAAATTTGCGCAGACCAGTTACCCCAGCACGTCGATGGCGGATCTCGCCGCCGCAAGCGGTACGTCGAAAGCGCGCCTCTATCACTACTACGAGAGCAAGGAAGCGATCCTGTTCGATCTGCTCGACCGCTACACGAAGCGACTGATGCTGATCATCGCAGAGGTCGAGGGATCGAGCCAGCGGCGCGAACTCTCCGAACGCGAAACCTTTGCCGAACTGGTTCGCGCGTTCCTCGCCGAATATGAAACCTCACACAGCCGGCACGTCGCGCTGCTCAACGACGTCAAATATCTCGACGAAGCGCAACGCGAAGTGATCGTGAACCGTCAGCGCGACGTCGTGGCCGCGTTCGCGCGCCAGCTCGCGCGCGCATACCCGGAGCGCGTCGCGCGCGACAACCAGACCGCGCTCACGATGATGGTGTTCGGCATGATCAACTGGACGTTCACCTGGCTCAAGCCGGGCGGCCGGATGGGATATCGGGAGTTCGCGGAGCAGGTCGTCGACATGGTCGACCACGGCTTGAGTGCGTCGGATTGATATCGCAGAGCAGCATGCGTCGTGGCTAACGCGCGACAGACTGTCACGTATATTACGAACGGTCATTCTTAATAAATCCGTTCAAAATTAACAACTTGGATAAAATACGAGGAGTCAGCAGCCCTCAGAAGAGTCTGAAATTCGGGTTTTCCCCAGTGATGAATGTAGCTTTCAGTTAAAATTACTGCTGCGGCGCATCATGCCGTCAGATGAATAGGAGAACCCGCCATGAGCAAGACGAATGCACGAGCCAAAGAGCCGATCGCGCTACCCGATCGCATACTGGGCGCGGCCGGCATTGCGCCTGCACTGGTTCGGGAACTCGGCGAAAAAGACCGCGAGCGCCTGCTCGCGCACTTCCTCGGCCTCGACGAAAACGACCGTCTGCTGCGCTTCGGGCAGGTGGTGCCGGACCATGTGATCGAGAACTACGTTCGGACGATCGACTTCAAACGCGACACGGTCTTCGGCGTGTTCAACCGTGAACTTGCGCTGGCGGGTGTCGCGCATCTCGCTTACCTGCCGGCCGAAGACGGCCAGCGCACGGCGGAATTCGGTCTGTCCGTGGTCGAAAGCGCGCGTGGCCAGGGCATCGGCTCGAAGCTCTTCGAACGTGCGGCCGTCCGCAGCCGCAATACGCATGTGTCGACGCTCTATATGCATTGCCTGTCGCGCAACAGGACGATGATGCATATCGCGAGAAAGGCGGGCATGCGGATCGAACACGCGTACGGCGAAGCCGACGCGTATCTGACACTCGCGCCGGCCGATCAGTCCAGCATCCTGAAGGAAATGCTCGAAGAACAGGCGGCCGCGTTCGACTATGCGCTCAAGCGCCAGGCGCAGCAGACGTCGACGCTACTGGAATCGTTGCTGCCCGCGGAAATCGCGTAACGCGCGTCTCATCTGCCTGTGGGTTTCATCGTACAGGCAGTGCGGTCGTTTCCTTGAACGTCTCCAGCGAGAAGCTCGACTTCACGTCGATCACCGATGGATGATGCAGCAGCACGTCCTGCACGAAGTGCGAGAAGTGAGCCATATCCGCGACCTGCACGCGCAGCAGGTAATCCATTTCACCGGCCATCGCGTGACATGCGACGACTTCAGGCCACGTCTGCACAGCCGCGCGAAAGAGCTCCGCGTGCGTCGCTCCCGCGTGCGTGCGAGCCACATCGCCGCGCGCGCTGCCCGTTGAGTCGCCCGTCGGGCCGCCGCGCTTTTCAAGCCGCACATTGACGAACGCAAGCAGATCGAGACCGATCCGCTTCGCGTCGAGCAGCGCAACATAGCCGCGAATCACGCCGCTTTCCTCGAGCCGGCGAATCCGCCGCAAGCAAGGGCTCGGCGACAGATTGACCCGTTCCGCGATCTCCTGATTCGACAGCCTGCCCTGCTGCTGCAGGATCGCAAGAATGCGGCGGTCGATTGCATCCAGCTCGATTGCAGCCATTTTCTGCCACTCAAGAGTAAATTCAAGCTACGAAATAGCCGAATCGTAGCCATCAGCGATTAACTTCGCAAGTTTCCATCGCGGCTCGCCCGATACACTTGCCGTCATGGCAACCGCACCGATGCGCGCCGCATTTCGGACGCATCCTGGAGATACGCATGAAGGTCCAAACTTGGGACAATCCTGTCGGCACCGACGGCTTCGAGTTCATCGAATACACCGCGCCCGATCCGAAAGCGCTTGGCAAGCTTTTCGAACAGATGGGCTTTGCCGCGGTCGCGCGCCACCGGCACAAGGACGTCACGCTGTATCGCCAGGGCGGCATCAACTTTATCGTCAACGCGGAACCGGATTCGTTCGCACAGCGCTTCGCGCGCATGCACGGTCCGTCGATCTGCGCGATTGCGTTTCGCGTGCAGGATGCCGCGAAAGCGTATCGCCACGCTCTCGAACTCGGCGCGTGGGGTTTCGACAACAAAACCGGCCCGATGGAACTGAACATTCCTGCGATCAAAGGGGTCGGCGACTCACTGATCTATTTCGTCGACCGCTGGCGCGGCAAGAATGGCGCGACACCGGGCAGCATCGGCGACATCGGCATCTATGACGTCGATTTCGAGCCGATCGCCGGCGCCGATCCCAACCCGGCTGGCCACGGCCTCACCTATATCGACCACTTGACGCACAACGTGCACCGCGGCCGGATGCGCGAATGGGCCGAGTTCTACGAGCGTCTGTTCAACTTTCGCGAGATTCGCTACTTCGACATCGAAGGCAAGGTAACCGGTGTGAAGTCAAAGGCGATGACTTCGCCGTGCGGCAAGATCCGCATCCCGATCAACGAAGAAGGCTCCGAGACGGCCGGGCAGATCACCGAATATCTCGACGCGTACCACGGCGAAGGCATTCAGCACATCGCACTGGGCACGAACGATATCTACCGCACCGTCGACGGTTTGCGCGCATCGAACATTGCGCTGCTCGATACGATCGATACCTACTACGAATTGGTCGACCGCCGCGTGCGGGACCACGGCGAGCCGCTCGAAGAACTGCGCAAACGCAAGATTCTGATCGACGGCGCGCGCGACGATCTTCTTCTGCAGATCTTCACCGAAAACCAGATCGGTCCGATCTTCTTCGAGATCATCCAGCGAAAGGGCAATCAGGGATTCGGCGAAGGCAACTTCAAGGCGCTGTTCGAATCGATCGAACTCGATCAGATCCGCCGCGGCGTGGTGAAGGACGGCGTGTAGCAGCACGTACCGCTACAGCAAAGATCTACGGCAGAAACCCACTGCGGGGCGTATTGCGAAGATGTCAGCGCAAGGACCTACTGCTGGCGACGCAGGCAAACACACAGGCGAATAACGTCATTCGCCTGATGGTGTTCGCCAGGACGGTCCGGAACGATCCGCCACGGAAGTTCTGGACAGCGCTTCCGTCGCCCGAACGAGAACGTTCGGCGCAGCGTTCGATGCGGTTTGCGCGCTGTTCGGGCGCACCGGCGCGCTCATCGCGAAAAATGCCGCTGAGACCATCAGGAAGGTCTGGACATGCTTGCTGTTCATGCTTCCTCCTCGTTCTGATTGGCTGCGCTGCGAAGCTCCACCCGATGTGGAACGTTGCGGGAAAGCGCAGGTGGGGAATTAGACAGGCGCTCGACCGTCGGTTCCGGAGACAGACAGCTTTTACAGCTTGTTACACCGCCGAACGGCGAGTGATACAGGAGGTCATACCGGTATCGTCGTATTCACTGTCTGGCAACCCGCATTCCGGCGTGTGATACACGATGCGACGGGTTTTTCCGGGTGCTACGATCGGGTAAAACCCGTCATGATGGCGGCCTTGGCCAACGCGTCCACAAGATGCCGCGGCCCCCATGCAGTTTTTGGTGATCCCAAAGTCGCTGGAGGAGTACACATAATGAATGCCCCATTGGACGCCGGTCAGCGAGCCTCGCTCGAAGCCGCGTTATCTTCCGTCACGCTCGACGACAAATACACACTCGAACGCGGCCGCGCGTATATGAGTGGCATTCAGGCGCTCGTCAGGCTGCCGATGCTGCAGCAGGAGCGCGACAAGGCCGCCGGACTCAACACGGCAGGCTTCATCTCCGGATACCGCGGTTCGCCGCTCGGTGGCCTCGACCTGTCACTGTGGAAAGCGAAGAAGCATCTCGCCGCGCATCAAGTCGTGTTCCAGCCAGGTGTCAACGAAGACCTCGCCGCGACCGCGGTGTGGGGCACACAGCAAGTCAATCTGTACCCGAGCGCGAAATACGACGGCGTATTTTCGATGTGGTACGGCAAGGGTCCCGGCGTCGACCGTTCGGCCGACGTACTCAAGCACGGGAACTCAGCCGGTTCGTCGCGACACGGCGGCGTGCTGGTCCTGGCCGGCGATGACCACGCAGCCAAATCCTCGACCCTCGCGCATCAGTCCGAGCACATCTTCAAGGCCTGCGGCCTACCGGTGCTATTCCCGTCGAACGTGCAGGAATATCTCGACTTCGGCCTGCACGGCTGGGCGATGAGCCGTTATTCGGGACTTTGGGTTGCGATGAAGTGCGTGACCGACGTCGTCGAGTCGTCAGCGTCAGTCGATATCGATCCGCATCGCACGCAAATCATTCTGCCGACCGACTTCGCCATGCCCGAAGGCGGTCTGAACATTCGTTGGCCCGACCCGCCGCTGGTGCAGGAAGCGCGGCTGCTCGACTACAAATGGTATGCGGCGCTCGCCTACGTGCGCGCGAATAGACTGGATCGCGTCGAAATCGACTCGCCGCATGCGCGCTTTGGCATCATCACCGGCGGCAAGGCGTATCTCGATGTGCGCCAGGCGCTATGCGACCTCGGTCTCGACGATGACACGTGCTCGCGCATCGGCATCCGGCTCTATAAGGTCGGCTGCGTGTGGCCGCTCGAAGCGCAAGGCGCGCAAGCGTTCGCGCGCGGCCTGGAAGAGATTCTCGTCGTCGAAGAGAAACGCCAGATTCTCGAATACGCGATCAAGGAAGAGTTGTACAACTGGCCCGATGCGCAGCGTCCGCGCGTGTTCGGCAAGTTCGACGAGAAGGACGGCGCAGGCGGCGAGTGGTCGGTGCCGATGGGCAACTGGCTGCTGCCCGCTCACTATGAACTGTCGCCGGCGATCATCGCGAAAGCAATCGCAACGCGTCTCGACAAGTTCGATCTGCCGTCCGATGTGCGTGCGCGTATCGCCGCGCGAATGGCGGTCATCGACGCGAAGGAAAAAGCACTGGCGCGGCCGCGCGTCGAAGCGGAGCGCAAGCCGTGGTTCTGCTCCGGCTGTCCGCACAATACGTCGACCAATGTGCCCGAAGGCTCGCGCGCGATGGCCGGCATCGGCTGCCACTATATGACCGTGTGGATGGACCGCAGCACCAGCACGTTCAGCCAGATGGGCGGCGAAGGCGTTGCATGGATCGGCCAGGCGCCATTCACGAACGACAAGCATGTGTTCGCGAATCTCGGCGACGGCACTTATTTCCATTCGGGGCTGATCGCGATTCGCGCAGCGATCGCGTCGAAGGCGAACATCACCTACAAGATCTTGTACAACGACGCGGTCGCGATGACCGGCGGCCAGCCGGTCGACGGCACGCTGACCGTGCCGCAGATCACGCATCAGCTCGCCGCCGAAGGCGCGAAGAAAATCGTGATCGTCACCGACGAGCCGGACAAGTACACGGCGAACGTCGGCCTCGCGCCGGGCATCAGCGTGCATCATCGCGACCTGCTCGACGATGTGCAGCGCGAACTGCGCGAAATCGAAGGCACGACGATCCTGATCTACGACCAGACTTGCGCGACCGAAAAGCGGCGCCGCCGCAAACGCGGCGCGTACCCGGACCCGGCCAGGCGCGTCGTGATCAACGAGGCAGTCTGCGAAGGCTGCGGCGATTGCTCGGTGCAGTCGAACTGTCTGTCGGTCGAGCCGCTTGAAACCGAATACGGTACAAAGCGGCAAATCAACCAGTCGACCTGCAATAAAGACTATTCGTGCCTGAAGGGCTTCTGCCCGAGCTTCGTGACCGTCGAAGGTGGCCAGATGCGCAAACCGGCCGCAACTGGCGTCGGGAGCGATGCAATGCCGCCAGTTCCGGAGCCGGACGTTCCGGCGATCGGCCAGCCTTACGGCGTGCTCGTCACAGGCGTCGGCGGCACCGGTGTCGTGACGATCGGCGCACTGCTGGGCATGGCCGCGCACCTCGAAAGCAAGGGCGTGACGGTGCTCGACGTTACCGGGCTCGCGCAAAAAGGCGGCGCGGTGATGAGCCACGTGCAGATTGCGAACCGGCCGGACGATATCCACGCGACGCGTATCGCGATGGGCGAAGCGAATCTCGTGATCGGCTGCGATGCGATCGTCACCGCCAGCGACGAGTGTGTGTCGCGGATGCAAGTCGGCCGCACGCGCGTGGTGCTGAACAGCGCACCGACGCCGACCGCGGCCTTTATCAAGAATCCGGACTGGCGCTTCCCCGGCGCGAGCACCGATGCAGATGTTCGCGCCGCGGCTGGCGACGACAACGTATCGGCCGTCGATGCGAACCGCTTCGCGCTCGCGCTACTCGGCGACGCGATCTATACGAATCCGTTTGTGCTCGGCTATGCATGGCAGCGCGGCTGGCTGCCGCTCACGCATGCGTCGCTGACGCGCGCGATCGAGCTGAACGCGGTGCAGGTCGAGAAGAATCTCGCCGCATTCGAATGGGGCCGCCGCACCGCGCACGATCCAGCCGCGGTCCGCAAGCTCACCGGAGCGCAGGGCCGCACAGCGGATAGCGATGCCGCGAGCGGCAAGATCGTGTCGCTACACACGCCCAAAGCACTCGACACGCTGATCGACAAGCGCGTGAAGTATCTGGCGGCGTACCAGAACATTGCGTACGCGGCGCGCTATCGCAGGCTGGTCGACGAGGTTCGCGCAGCTGAAACGGCACAGGATGCCGCGGCGGCGAACGCTGGGCAGTTGCCACTGACCGAAGCGGTCGCGAGAAACCTGCACAAACTGATGGCGTACAAGGATGAATACGAAGTCGCGCGTCTGTACACGGACCCGGCCTTTATCGAAAAGGTGAAGGCGAACTTCGAAGGCGACTGGAAGCTCAAGTTCCATCTTGCGCCGCCCGCGCTGTCGAAAAAGGATGCGCACGGTCATCTGGTGAAAAAGCAGTACGGTCCGTGGGTTCTTAGCGCAATGCACGTGCTGGCCAAAATGCGCTTCCTGCGCGGCACCGCACTCGACGTGTTCGGCAAAACGGACGAGCGTCGCACCGAGCGCGCACTGATCGGCGAATATGAAGCGCTAGTGCGCGAGCTGGTCGCGGGTCTCACTCCCGGCCTCGCGGCGGACAAGCGCGCGCTTGCGGTCGAGCTCGCGAATTTGCCGGACGGTATCCGCGGTTATGGTCACGTGAAGGAAAACAACCTGAAGGGCGTTCGCGCAAAATGGACGCAGTTGCTCGCGAAATGGCGCGCGCCCGCCGGAGATCAGACGCGGCACGTCGCATGATGAAGCGACCGCGCGTGTAGCGGCGGCGGTTAATCCGAAACACGCGCGCAACCGCGCGCAAAAAAACGGGCGCCTCGAGTCACCGAGGCGCCCGCTCTGTTTTAGCGACCCTTTACCTTCTACCGCGCACGCGACGTCGGCAACACAAGCAGCCAACGCCGCCGCCCAAGCGTCGCGCTTATTTCGCGGAAGCCGCCCGCCGCACCGCCACGTTCGCCGATGCCACCGCGGTCATATTGATGATGCGCCGCACGGTCGCGGCCGGCGTCAGGATATGCACCGGCTTGTCCGCGCCCAGCAGGAACGGCCCGACCGTCACGCCTTCGCCGCCGATCATCTTCAGCAGGTTGTACGTGATGTTCGCCGCCTCGACGTTCGGCATGACCAGCAGGTTCGCTTCGCCGGACAGCGTCGTGCCCGGGAACGCCGCCTTGCGCACCACTTCGGATAGCGCCGCATCGCCGTGCATTTCGCCGTCCACTTCGAGATTCGGCGCGCGCTCGACAATCAGCTTGCGCGCGGCCGCCATCCGCTGCGACGACGACGAAGGCGAACTGCCGAAGTTCGAGCTCGACAGCAGCGCGACCTTCGGCGTAATGCCGAACTTCTCGATTTCGCGCGCCGCGAGCAGTGTCATATCGGCCAGCTCTTCCGACGTCGGACATTCATTGACATAGGTGTCGCAGATAAACAGGTTGCGGCCCGGCAGCATCAGCAGATTCATCGCCGCGAAGTTACGCACGCTGACCGCCTTGCCGAGCACCTGATCGATAAACTTCAGATGCGTGTGGTACTGGCCGATCATCCCGCAGATCATCCCGTCCGCATCGCCGACACGCACGAGAATCGCGCCGATCAGTGTATTGAACTTGCGCATCGCGGCCTTCGCGACTTCAGGCGTCACGCCTTCACGCGCGCCGATCTCGTGGTACTCCTGCCAGCACTTCTGGTAGCGCGGATCGTCTTCCGGATTGACGATGTCAAAGTCCTCGCCGCACCTGAGCTTCGACCCCATCTTCTTCAGACGCATCTCGATCACCGCCGGGCGCCCGATGATGATCGGCCGCGCAATCTTCTCGAGCAGCACGAACTGCGCGGCGCGCAGCACGCGCTCGTCTTCACCTTCCGCGAACACGATGCGCGCCGGCTGCGCCTTCGCGGCGGCGAACACCGGGCGCATCACGAAACCCGTGCGATACACGGTCGCGCCGAGTTCCTCGCGATACGCGTCCATATCGTTGATCGGACGCGTCGCGACGCCCGACTCCATCGCCGCCTGCGCGACCGCCGGCGCGATCTTGATGATCAGACGCGGATCGAACGGCTTCGGAATCAGATAGTCGGGGCCGAACTCGAGCGAATGGCCTTCGTACGCTTTCGCGACCTCATCGCCCTGATCGGTCTCCTCCGCGAGCTCCGCGATCGCGCGCACGCACGCGAGCTTCATTTCCTCGGTGATCGTCGTCGCACCGACGTCGAGCGCGCCACGGAAGATAAACGGGAAACACAGCACATTGTTGACCTGGTTCGGGTAGTCCGAACGCCCGGTCGCGACGATACAGTCCGGCCTCACCTTCTTCGCTTCTTCCGGACGGATTTCCGGCTCCGGGTTCGCGAGCGCGAGAATCAGCGGCTGTGTGCCCATCTTCTGCACCATCTCCGGCTTCAGCACGCCGGCGCTCGAGCAGCCGAGGAATACGTCGGCGCCGTCGATCGCGTCGGCAAGCGTGCGCGCATCGGTGTGCGCGGCATAGCGGGCCTTCGACGGATCGAGATTATCGCGCCCTTCGTAAATCACGCCCTTCGAGTCGGTGACGAGAATGTTGGCTTTCGCGAGGCCGAGATTCACCAGCAGATCGAGACAGGCAATCGCCGCCGCGCCTGCGCCCGAACAGACCAGCTTCACTTCCGCGAGCTGCTTGCCGACGACCTTCAGACCGTTCAGGATCGCCGCCGACGCGATGATCGCGGTGCCGTGCTGATCGTCGTGGAAGACCGGAATCTTCATCCGCTCACGCAGTTTCTTCTCGATGTAGAAGCACTCGGGCGCCTTGATGTCTTCAAGGTTGATGCCGCCCAACGTCGGCTCGAGCATCGCGATCGCGTCGACGAGCTTGTCGGGATCGGTCTCGTTGAGCTCGATATCGAACACGTCGATGCCGGCAAACTTCTTGAACAGACACCCTTTGCCTTCCATCACGGGCTTCGCGGCAAGCGGGCCGATATTGCCGAGGCCGAGCACCGCGGTCCCGTTCGTCACGACGCCGACCAGATTGCCGCGCGACGTGTATTTCTGCGCGTCGAGCGGTTCGCCATGAATCGCCATGCACGCGGCTGCGACACCCGGCGAATACGCAAGCGACAGATCGAGCTGATTCGACAACGGCTTGGTCGGCGTGACCGAGATCTTGCCTGGTCGCGGATTCTGGTGATACGCGAGAGCGCTTTGCTTCAGTTGTTCGTCCATTTTTTTGACCTGCTAACGAGAGGACTTCGATTAGGATCGGACCCGGCTCGCCCCCCCTTGCGGCATCGGCATCGATCGTACGGAAGGTCGATTGACGCGAAATTCGCGCTTGCGCCGGACAGCGGCAACGAGATTGAACCCGCAGCGGAAAGACCCGCGGCGCGAGCGTGAACGAGGTATCGCGAGCGATTTCGGGCGGTTAGTTTACCCCTTACGGACGACGAATCGTTGGGGTTATGTCAGATAGCATTGCGAAAGTCGGTGCCCGTTGTCACGCTGCAATGCGAAACAAATGTTATCGCGACGAACACCCTGCGCGAACCGGAAAAGCCGCTTTAACGCTGCTCGAAACGCCAATCGCTTGTAGCCGGCCACCGGCGTTCCGCACGCGCGTTCCGTCTCGTCGGCCGCGCCGGAATCGGGTAAAATTGCAGGTTGCGCGCAACAGTCCAAGCCCGCCGGCTGCGCGGGGTCGCAGGCCATCGGGCATCTGGAAACCAGCGGAAACCGGCGGAAACCGGCGGAAACCCCGGAACATCCGCTTGCTGCGCGGCCGGGCGCGACGCCCGCCCTCCCGCTTACTCGTGCATCCCTACCCAAGGACCGCCCATGACAGGCTTCGATCGCCAGACGATCTCCGACACGACCGCCCGAATGCTGCTCGAAGTTCAGGCCGTGCATTTCAACGCTGAAAAACCATATATCTTCACGTCCGGCTGGGCAAGCCCGGTGTATATCGACTGCCGCAAGCTGATCTCGTATCCGCGCTTGCGCCGCGGGCTGATGGATATGGCCGAGACGACCATTCTGCGCGACGTCGGCTACGAGCAGATCGACGCGGTGGCGGGCGGCGAGACCGCCGGCATCCCGTTTGCCGCGTGGATCGCGGACCGTCTGATGGTGCCGATGCAATATGTGCGCAAGAAGCCGAAGGGCTTCGGCCGCAACGCGCAGATCGAAGGCTTGCTGACCGAAGGTCAGCGTGTGCTGCTGGTCGAGGACCTGACCACGGACAGCCGCAGCAAGATCAACTTCATCAACGCACTGCGCACCGCGGGCGCGAAGGTGAACCACTGCTTCGTACTGTTCCACTACAACATCTTCAAGGAAAGCGTGTCGGTGCTGAAAGACATCGATGTCGATCTGCACGCGCTCGCCACCTGGTGGGACGTGCTGCGCGTCGCGAAGCAAGCCGGCTACTTCGAGACCAAAACGCTCGACGAAGTGGAGAAGTTCCTGCATGCGCCGGCTGAATGGTCAGCTGCGCATGGCGGGGCGACGGCGGCGCCGCAATAACCCTGGCACGGGTGTCAGCAAATTGAAGCGCGCGCAACGCGTGCATCTGACAGAACGATTCGAGTTTCGCCGCTTAAACTGAAAAAGCCGCACATCGTCGGGATGTGCGGCTTTTTTTGCTAACTGCGAACGGCTAGCTAACGTTCATCAGGACTCGTCCGCCGCCGCACCGGATTCGCCGGGTTCCCTGATCTCACCGGGCGCATACGACGACAGATTCATCAAGCCGTTGCTTTGCGCGTAATGGAACAACTCGGAATCGCGCTCGAGGCCCAGCTTGCGCATCGCCGTATTTTTTTGCGTGCTGATCGTCTTAATGCTGCGGTTCAACTGTTCGGAAATTTCTTTGATGGTCATGCCCGACACAAACAGCCGCACGACTTCAAGTTCGCGCTTCGACAGGATGACTTCATCGTTCTTGCCGCCGGCGTTCATGCGCAACGTCTCCAGCGCCGACTTCACGGACGGACTCATATATTCGAGATTGCGCCCGACGTGCTGTACCGCGAGGCCGATATGACTGAGATCGTCCGCTTTGTTCACGACCGAAATCACGCCCAGTTCGCTCAAGCGCTTCAATAGCGCCGCGTTTTCGAGCATCGTCAGTACAACGATGGGCAAGTCCGGAAAATTGCGCCGCAAATAGCCGATCAGCGGCAACCCGTCGCCATACTGCCCGCCGGGCATGGCGAGATCTGTTACCAGCACGTCGCACGCGACGGTCTGCAATATTTTCACGAGTTCTGTCGATTGACGCGCGCGCGCCACGACCTGAATGCCCGGGAATTTGAGCAACGCCTGCTCGGCGCCAAACAAAATCACCGGATGGTCGTCGGCCACGACGACCTTGATTGGATTTTGCATTGCGCTCCCTTCGCCTGATAACCCACGCTCCGAAACTTCAGCCATCCAACTATTCTTTAGTTCTAAATTTATCGGTCTGCGGCCGCGCCAACGGCGATGCAAGTGTCCGACTATAGCCGATTTCACATCGTTACTGGCCGTCCGTAAGGTAAGAACGGGCTCACACAAACGTAATGTTAGACTCGATTCGCCTTCGCGGTGCAAAAACAGGGACAATATCGTTGTAGTCAGTTCGTCCTTTACCCGTGGCCTTGCGTAGGACTGGAGCAGCTGCACGAGCGCTTGCTCCGTTCGACAGGAGAATCGGCACATGCGTATGCGTTGCTCGACGGTTCGGCTCTCTACGTTTCGATTCTTTGCAAACTTTCACGCATTGCCGGTTCATGCATTCCTGATTGCGATTGCCGCGAGCCTGATGTCGCTCAGCGCGCCCGTTACCGCGCAGCAAGCCTTCACCATTTCAAGCAGCAGTGTGAAGGCAGGCGGCACAGTGAGCGACGCGCAAGTGTTCAACAAGGAAGATTGCAAAGGTGGAAACCGTTCGCCGCAATTGTCGTGGCGCGATCCTCCAGCCGGCACCCGCGGCTTCGCGGTCACCATTTACGATATCGATGCGCCTGGCCGCGGCTGGTGGCACTGGGCAGTGATCGGCATCCCGGCTAACGTCAATCAATTGCCGGAAAATGCGAGCGCATCCGGTTACCTGACGAAGCTCGGCGCGGTCGAAGCACGCAACGACTTCGACGTCGACGGCTATGGTGGTCCATGTCCGCCGCCGGGCAAACCGCATCGCTACCAGATCACGGTCTACGCGCTCAACACCAATGACCTGCGGATCGGACCAGGGCGCCCCGCGCTGATGTTCGATCACGAGATCAGCGTGGCCACCATTGGTTCTGCACGGATGACCGTTATGTATGGCCGTTGATGTGGTTCGCATCGGTGAGGCTTATTTCTGTTGCACCGGGCACGCGTCGCGCAAGCGCCGGCAACCCGTCTTAAAATAGCGATCCGGCGTCCGTTGGGACAACGCTAACGACACCGGAGCGCGCCCCGTTCCACCCAGCAAGCGAGAGTTCAGATGAGCACGAAAGTTTTTGTCGACGGACAGGAAGGTACGACCGGCCTGAAAATCTTCGAATATCTGTCGCAACGCGGCGATGTGGACGTGATCCGCATCGACGACGCGAAGCGCAAGGATCTCGACGAACGTCGCCGGCTCATCAATGCATCGGACGTCACGTTTCTGTGTCTGCCGGACGTCGCATCGCGCGAATCGGCATCGCTGGTCGACAACGGCCGCACCGTGCTGATCGATGCGAGCACTGCATTTCGCACGCACGCCGACTGGGCATATGGCCTGCCGGAACTGGCACGCGCGCAGCGTGAGCGCGTGCGCAACTCGAAGCGCATCGCGGTGCCCGGCTGCCACGCATCGGCGTTTGTGCTCGCGATGCGGCCGCTCGTCGAAGCCGGCATCGTCCCAGCGGACTTTGCCGCGCACAGCTATTCGCTCACCGGGTACAGCGGCGGCGGCAAAAAGATGATTGCCGAGTACGAGGCGGGCGGTAATGCGAAGCTCGACAGCCCGCGTCCGTATGCGCTGGGGCTCGCGCACAAGCATTTGCCGGAGATGGCCGCGCATACGGGCCTGAAGTCGGCGCCGGTGTTCACGCCGATTGTCGGCAGCTTCTACAAGGGGCTCGCGGTCACCACCTATTTCTCGCCGTCGCAACTGGCCCGACGCGTGACGCCGCAAGACGTGCAGGCGCTGTTCGCCGAGTACTACCAGGGCGAAGCGTTCGTGCGCGTCGCGCCGTTCAATGCGGACGACAACCTCGACAGCGGCTTTTTCGACGTCCAGGCGAACAACGATACCAATCGCGTCGACCTGTTCGTGTTCGGTAACGACGAACGCTTTGTGACGGTCGCGCGGCTCGATAACCTCGGCAAGGGCGCATCGGGTGCGGCGATTCAATGTATGAATCTGGCGATCGGCGCGGACGAACGGAGCGGGTTGATCGGGTAAGCCGTGTGATGGGCCGGCGCATTGCACCGGTTTGCCCGGGCGAGCTCGGGCCGTGAAGAAAGGAGGCTGGCTTGAAACGCCGGCCTTTTTCTTTTCGTGCCGCCGGGCCGACGAACGCAGGCGAAAAAAAAGCCCGCCGAGGTGGCGGGCTGAATCCATATCAGAGGAGACATGGAGGAGACAGGAACCACTATAGCAAATACTTTGGTGCGACGCAACAACTTCCGTAGTGTCCCGCTCCCCTGTTGCTCACTGGCCACAGCAGGCTGGGAGATCCACCCAGCAGCGCTCCGGCTCAGGCATTTTTTGTGCCCTGCGTCATGCGCGAAGCATCGTTCTCTTATAACGGACGGGCTGGCGGCCGCTGCAAACTTCAGCGGGACACTGTCGCAATGGCCGCAAGCCAAAACGGCGGCACGGCAGAATCAGCCGGCTACCGGCCCGCGCGGCGCGCCGCGACCTGCCCCAGCACCGCGAAGTCCTTGTCGCCGTCGCCATGCGCGAGCGCGTCGAGCAGACTGTCGCGCACAACGCTCGCAATCGGCATCGGCGTCATCACCGACTCCGCCGCGGCGAGCGCAAGCCGTACGTCTTTCATACCGAGCCGCGCCTTGAAAAGCGCCGGCTCATAGCGCTGTTCGGCAATCATCTTGCCGTAACCCGCGTAGACGACACCCTGAAACAGACCGCTCGTGATCACATCGAGGAAGTCCTGCATCGCGACCCCGTGACCGGCCAGCATCGCGCCCGCCTCGCCGAGCGAGGCCACCGCCGAGCCGATCAGGAAGTTCGTTGCGAGCTTCATCGCATTCGCCTGCTGCGCGAGCGAGCCGATTCGCCACGTCTTCTGGCCAATCGCATCGAACACCGGCTGCACGCGATCGATCGCTTCGGCAGGTCCGGCGGCGACGATTGTCAGCTTCGCGGCCGCCGCCGCGTCCGGGCGCCCCATCACCGGCGCGGCGACATAGTTGAGGCCGCGCTGCGCGTGCGCATGTGCGAGTTCCTCGGCCAGCGTCACCGAAATGGTCGCCATGTTGACGTGAATCTGCCCACGCGGCGCCTGTTCGAGCAATCGCGCATCGATCACTTCGCGCACCGCGGTATCGTCGGCCAGCATCGAGAACACCGCGTCGCCGGTGAAGGCTTCCGCGACCGACCCGACCACCTGCGCGCCGGCGTCTACGAGGCTTTGCGCGCGCTCGGGCGAACGGTTCCACACACGTACCTTGTGACCGGCTTTCAGCATGTTTCTGACCATCGGCGCGCCCATTTCGCCGATGCCAATAAAACCGATGTCCATCTATCGCTCCTGTTCAACGGAACCGGAAGTAAAGCACAAGCGCACGACACGTGCAGAATTTGCCGACGGCGCAGCCGCACGCAAATGCGATACTGACGCATGGTCACCGCCACTTTCCGCTTCTACGAGGAGCTGAACGATTTCCTGGCCCGGCCGCTGCGCCGGCAGTCGTTCAGTTGCGCCTGCGCGCGCAATGCGACCACGAAGCACATGATCGAAGCGCTCGGTGTGCCGCATACCGAAGTCGAGCTGATTCTGGTGAACGGCGAATCGGTCGGTTTCGATCACCCGTTGCAGGACGGTGACCGCGTTGCCGTCTATCCGAAGTTCGAAGCACTCGATATCCAGCCGCTGCTGCGCGTGCGGGAACGGCCGCTACGCGTCATGCGCTTTATCGCCGATGCACATCTGGGTGGCCTTGCACAACTGCTGCGGCTCGCCGGTTTCGATACGCTTTACGACAACCACTACGCGGACGCGCGCATCGAGGCGCTCGCGCTTGACGAAGCCCGCGTCGTACTGACCCGCGACCGCGAATTGCTGAAGCGCCGCACGATCACGCACGGCTGCTATGTGCGCACGCTGAAGCCCGAAGCGCAACTGCGCGAAATCTTCGACCGGCTGGATCTGGCCGGCAGTGCTCATCCGTTCCGGTTGTGCCTGACCTGCAACGCGCCGCTACGGCGCATTTCGAAGGACGAGGCGGCAGGCCGCGCGCCGGATGGCGTGCTCGAGCGGCATACGCAGTTCGTCACCTGCGATGTGTGCCGGCGCGTCTTCTGGGAAGGCTCGCACTGGCGACGAATGCGGGCGTTGATGGACAGCGTGGCGGGCGACCCGGCCTGAATCAGCCATTCGCCGATCGATACAAACGGAAAGGCCGAAGCGCGCTCCATACGCTTCGGCCTTTTTGTTCGACTTTTTCGTTCCATTCGCCAGCGTCAACATGCCGGCGTTCACTCGGGCGGCCGACATCGCGCCCGATGCGATGCCTAGTTCGGCTGGCCCTTGTCATTCGTGCCGGCTGCCGAAGCGGCCGTCGACACATTGGCACGCTTGCCATGCGTCTTCAACTGCTTGTGTGCGTGCCTGGGCTTCGCGGCGCTGGCGGCAGCCGGAGCCGCATCGGATGCTTGTGCGAACGCCTGAACGGACACCATGGCAACAGCGGCAGTAACGAGCGAGGCGATGATTTTTTTCATAGGTGATCCCCAAACCGGTACAGCATGAGTTGATATGAGTATGAGCGGAGCGGCGCAGCGGGAAAGTCGCAGACGCAAGCCCCGCGGGCCAAACTCCGCGGGGGAGTATCACGCAGCGTAGGCTGTTTGTCATCTGTGATCAGATGAACTGTATTTTCCGGGAGACAGGTCGCGTTTGCGGGCGCTTGCCGACGTTTGCGGACCTTGGCAGGCAGACCCGCACGCTCCGTTATCATGTCGGCTACCCGCTTCGCTCTGCTGAATGCAGCTGCATCGATACGAGACCGCTTCCGCTTGAAAACCACGACTCGACAACACGTGCGCGCCAATCTGCTGATGCTGGTTGCCGCGATGATCTGGGGCTCCGCATTCGTCGCGCAGCGCCTGAGCCTCGATGCAATCGGGCCGTTTCTGTTTACGGGCTTGCGCTTTCTGCTCGGCGCCGGTGTCGTGCTGCTTTTGCTCGCGTGCATGCGGCCGCGGATGGCGGCAAGAGCGCAGGCTTTACGCGCGCGTTCACCTGCGCCGGATCACTTCGCATTAGTACGCGACGGCGCATTGCTCGGCTTGGTGCTCGCCGCCGCAATTTCGTTGCAGCAGATCGGTTTGCAATACACGAAGATCGCGAACGCGGGCTTTATCAGTTCGCTATACGTGGTGATCGTGCCGCTGATGGGCGTCGTGCTACGTCATCAGACCGCGCTCGGCACCTGGCTCGGCGCGGCGCTGGCCGCGCTCGGCATGTACTTTCTGAGCGTCGACGAGCACTTCTCGATGTTATACGGCGACTGGTATCAACTGGCCGGCGCGCTGCTGATCTCCGTGCAAGTCGTGCTGGTCGGCCGATTCGCGCGCCGGCACGATCCGCTCGCGCTCGCGTTGGCGCAATTTGTCGCGTGCGGCGTGATCTGCAGCGCAATCGCGCTCGCGTTTGAGCCCATCCGGGTCGACGATATCGTGCGCGCCGCACCGACCATTCTGTATGGCGGCGCGCTGTCGGTCGGCATCGGGTACACGATTCAGGTGGTCGCTCAGAAGGATGCGGCACCCGCGCACGCAGCCGTGATCTTCAGCATGGAAGGCGTATTCGCCGCGTTTGCCGGCTGGATCGTACTCGGCGAAACGCTGAGCGCGCGCGCGATGTTCGGCTGCGGCCTGATGTTGATCGGGCTGATCGTCTGTCAGCTGCTGCCAATATGGAATAGCCGCAGACAGTCCGTGTCGCCCGGTTGCGAGCGCGCGTCCTGAACACGCAACCCGCTATGCCGCTTCGGCGGCGAATCGCTCGTGCAAGCGCCTTGGCTTGTCGACCGTCGGTGGAAACACACACCAGCAGCCGTCGTCATGCCTGAAGAAGAAGAGCGCACGCAACCCATCGGCTGACAGCGTTTCGACGCGAACATAACGTGTGCCATCGCTACGCGTGCGGCTGAACTCCGTGACCCGCACCGGCCTTGTCGGCACCGGCGCCAACCACTTGTCTACGAGGCACCGCAGCGACTGCTCGCCCGCGGCTCTCACGACGTTCTCCAGCTCGGTTTGTCGCGGAACTCTTCCCGTGAGGTGTCCGGACTATCCCGCTCTTCCTCTTCTGCTTCAAGCTCCGCCAGTTCCATCTCGCGGATCACTGCGGCCGCACGCAAGGCCCTGCAGTTGGTTGAATGTCGGATATCGGAAAGCATCCGAACCATTTGCCGTGCTGTTCGACGTTTCATTACACACCCCCGCACTGCACAAAAGACTTGATAAAGCACTTTAACTTTATGCCTGGATTACCCGTCGCTGTATAGTTTTTGACGAAATAGCAACAGTCGATTTTGAATTAATCGGTATCGGGTTCCAGTGCGATCACTTTGCGCGTGCGACGCTAAGCGGGTCTGTGCGCTGGCGACCGCAGCGGCGAAGGTACTTCAGACAAACAGGAATAAGCCTGGCATCGGATATGCAGTAATCGCCAGTTCAAGCGAATGCGCTGCAACCGCAGCGCATTCGCCGGTATCGCGATGGTTCGCTTCCCTGGTTGTACGAGCAACCAACCGCGTGTTTGACGCGAGCGAGTCGCGGTTAATCGTGGCTCCTCGCATCCATCGCGCACAACACTGTCACTGACGCGTCCACGACGGAAACGGATCGTCGAATGCAAGCCAGCTATCGACACCGAGCATCAGTTCATCATCACCGAGCAGACACGCATCGAATCTGGCTTTTAACGCGGCTTCGTTCATATTCGTGCCGATCAGCACGAGCTCCTGCTGGCGGTCGCCGTATGGGTCCACCGAACGGCTTCTGATCACATCCAATGCGTCCGGGTTTTCCGGCCACATCGCTTTCGGCACCGCAGCCCACCATGTCCCCGCGCGTTGATAACGCGAGATGGCGCCCGCCTGCGACCACTCGCCGACCAGATCGTTGCGCGACGCGAGCCAGAAATACCCCTTCGACCGCACGACGCCCGGCCACTCCTGCTGAATCCAGTCGAAAAAGCGCCGCGGATGAAACGGCCGCCGCGCGCGATAGACGAAGCTGCTGATCCCATACTGCTCGCTCTCCGGGATATGTTCGCCGCGCATCTCCTTGAGCCAGCCCGGCGCCTGCGCAGCCGCTTCGAAATCGAACAGTCCGGTATTCAGAATGCGCTCGATCGGCACGCGCCCAAAGTGGCTTTCGATAATCCGCGCACGCGCATTCAATGCACGCAGCACGCCTTTGATGCGCTCAACATCCGCTGCGCCGATCAGATCGGTCTTGTTCAACACGATCACGTCGCAAAACTCGACCTGCTCGGTCAGCAGATCGACGACCGTGCGCTTATCCTCATCGCCCATCGTTTCGCCGCGGTCGGCGAGAAAATCATGCGAGCCATAGTCGCGCGCGAAGTTGTATGCATCGACGACCGTGACCATCGTATCGAGCCGCGCGATGTCGGACAGACTGCGGCCTTCTTCATCGCGAAACGTAAAGGTCTCGGCCACCGGCAACGGTTCTGAAATGCCGGTCGATTCGATCAGCAGATAATCGAAGCGCCGCTCTTTTGCGAGGCGCTGGATTTCGACCAGCAGGTCTTCCCGCAACGTGCAGCAGATGCAGCCGTTGCTCATCTCGACCAGCTTCTCGTCGACATGCGACAGCTGACTGCCATCGCGTACGAGCTGCGCATCGATATTGACTTCCGACATGTCGTTGACAATGACGGCCACGCGTTTGCCATCGCGATTGTTCAGAACGTGGTTGAGCAGCGTGGTCTTGCCGGCGCCAAGAAAGCCGGACAACACGGTGACGGGAAGCTTGTTCATGGATCTCTCATGCAAGGGGTTTATTGAAAAAGGCAAAGCCGGATACCCGATCCACGAATGTTATAATATAACACTTGATGCGTGCAGAGCCGCGCACAACGCGTGCGCGCCCGCAGGCGCGCTGCAAGCCGCCATCACACCGCCGCTAACCGAACATACGCGCGGCAATTTCAGCCACATGCTTGCCCTGATAGCGAGCGATATCGAGTTCATTTTTCGTCGGCTGGCGGCTGCCGTCCGACCCGGCAAGCGTGGTCGCGCCATACGGTGTGCCGCCGCTGACTTCATCCATATTGACGAGCCCCGCGCACGCATACGGCACGCCGATA
The DNA here is from genome assembly GCF_004366595.1 of Paraburkholderia rhizosphaerae. Taxonomy (GTDB): domain Bacteria; phylum Pseudomonadota; class Gammaproteobacteria; order Burkholderiales; family Burkholderiaceae; genus Paraburkholderia; species Paraburkholderia rhizosphaerae. The sequence goes on along the minus strand of NZ_SORE01000006.1, from coordinate 308,518 downwards.
ATCACCATGCCGTGATGCAGCAGCGTCGAATGAAACGACGTGATCGTGGTCTCCTGCCCGCCGTGTTGCGTGGCGGTCGACGCGAACACGCTGCCGATCTTGCCGACCAGCGAGCCCTTCATCCAGAGCGCGCCGGTCATATCGAGGAACTGGCGCATCTGGCCCGCCATATTGCCGAAACGCGTCGGGGTGCCGAAGATGATCGCGTCGTAGTTGGGCAGATCGTCCTGCGTCGCGACCGGCGCCTTCTGGTCGAGCTTCACGCCAATCTTCGCGGCCATATCTTGCGGAATCGTTTCGGGCACCCGTTTGATATCGACGGATGTCGACGCGCCTGCTGAACGCGCCCCTTCCGCGACGGCATCTGCCATCTGTTCAATGTGTCCGTACATCGAGTAATAAAGCACGAGAATTTTCGCCATTTCACTCTCCGGAATAAGGCGACGCGCCGCGCGTCGGTGCGTGCGTCGACCGGTTCTAAGGAAGACTTCGGACGTCCCGTGCGGCTATGCAACCGGGCGAAAAGCGAGGAGGAAAAGTAGCAAACCGCGCCGGATGCAATGCGAGGATGCGGCGGCCAGACCGCGCGAGAACCTTTAGAGTGATAGCACTGCGAGGCGGCCAGACAAGCTCATTCTTACGCCTTTCGACAAATCGGATCACTGCAAGCCGTCGGCGCATAGGCAACGCGGCGACTACGCAAGACTGAAGCCGATGCCATGCAGGTTCAGATCAGATAGAACACGCTCGCGATAATCGACCCAAACAGCGTCCATTTGACGACGTAATAGGTCGGACGATGCCACGCCTTGATCTTCTTGCCGGCCCGGCGAATCGCATAGACATACTTGAACATCCGGTTCAGCACCCCGGTGCGGTCGCCTGCCTCGTTCGGCGACGCCGCCGCGCGCATCAGCGTGTTCGACACCAGGCGATTGACCGCAGCCGCCCAGCGGAAGCGCATCGGCCGCTCGATATCGCAGAACAGCACGATGCGCGACACGTTCGTATCGTTCTTCGCATAGTGAATGTAGGTCTCGTCGAAAATCACCTGCTCGCCGTCGCGCCAGTAGTACTGCTGTCCGTCGACGTCGATATAGCACTTCGGGTCCGCCGGCGTGACAAGCCCGAGGTGATAGCGCACCGACCCCGCGTACGGATCGCGATGGCGCACGAGGCTCGCGCCCGGCGGCAGTTGCGCGAACATCGCGGCCTTCACCGACGGAATGCCTTGCAACAGCTTTGTCGTGTACGGACACAGTGATTGGGCGGACGGATGCGGCGCGTCGTACCACTTCAGATAGAAACGCCGCCAGCCCGTTTTGAAAAACGAATTGAAGCCGATATCGGAGTAATTGGCCGCCGCGGCGATCTTCTGCGATGCGTCGACCGCGAGCGCCTCGTCGCGAATGGTCTGCCAGTTCGCACGAAGCGGCTCGAGTTCGGGAAACCACGACGACTCGATATACGGTCCGGGCTTGATCGGCGACAGCAGATAGCACCAGATATTGATCGGCGCGAGAAACGTCGAATGGTCAGACAGCTGACGCCAGAACTTGAACCGCTGCGTACCGCGATTGAATACATAGATCGCGCTAAATACGAACCACGCCAGAACAATCCACCGCATGATGGCTCCGGTAATTTTTTGTTAATGAAACTGTCAAAAAAAGTCTAGCGGAGATGCGAATTGAATGCATCCAGGTTCGCTAACTACAAGCGCTATAAGGAAAGTTGTGCGCAGCAGCGGGCATGCCCGCTATACGGCAGGCAAACGACCTGCGACCAGATGTATCGCGCTGCAACAGGAAGGCGCCGGACGATCGGTGTCGGGCGGGTGGCAGGAGGAAAGTCGACGGGAAAGGTCGGAAAAGAAAGCTCCGCGGGCGCATCAGCGGAGCTTGCCAGCGGAGGTGGCGATGAAGGTGACGATAAAACGCGCGGCTTGCAGCCGCGCGCCGTTTAAAACCCTGCGGCCAGCCCGTCGCGCCGGCTGTCGCTTGCCGCGACATAACCGCGCTCCGGCTCATTGCGATCGAGCCTCCAGATGTACTGGCCCGAGCCGAAGTCCATATACGGATCATCGAACGACTTGATCTGGTGCCCGCGCTGTTCGAGTCCGCGCACGCAGTCCGCGTCCAGATTCGACTCGACGTCGATCGTGAAGTCGCGGTTGACCTTCCAGCGCGGCGCATCGCATGCGGCCTGCGGCTGCTGACCGTAGTCGAGCATCCGCACGATCGACTGCAGATGGCCTTGCGGCTGCATATCGCCACCCATCACGCCGAAGCTCATCACCGCCTCATCGCGGCCGTTCACCTGCTGCGTGAGGAATGCCGGAATGATCGTATGGAACGGCCGCTTGCCGCCTTCGACAACGTTCGGTGACTGCGGATTCGTCGAGAAACCAAAGCCGCGGTTCTGCATCGACACGCCGTACTCCGGCACGACGACGCCCGAGCCGAAGCCCATATAGTTCGACTGGATAAAGCTGACCATCATGCCGCTCTCATCGGCCGCGGACATATAGATCGTGCCGCCCGCCTTCGGCATGCCGAAATCGAAGTGCGTCGCGCGCTTCGGATCGATCAGCTTCGCGCGCGACTTCAGGTACGCGTCGTCGAGCATCTGTTCGGGCGTCACTTCCATCGAGCGCGGGTCGGCCACGTAACGATAGATGTCGGCGAACGCGAGCTTCATCGCTTCGATCTGCAAATGCTGCGATTCGACGTTGTCAACCTTCAGCGATGCGACGTCGAACTGCTCGAGAATGCCAAGCGCGATCAGCGCCGCGATGCCCTGCCCGTTCGGCGGAATTTCGTGCACCTTGTAGCCGCGATACTGCTTCGAGATCGGCTCGACCCAGTCCGCGCGATAGTCGCGCAGATCGGCCGCCGTCATCGCACCGCCATGCTCGCGCGCAAACGCGGCGATACGCTCGGCGATTTCACCTTCGTAATACGCGCGCGGACCTTGTTCAGCGAGCAGCCGCAGCGTCTTCGCGTGACCCGGGTAGCGAATCAGTTCGCTCACCTCAGGCGCGCGGCCGTGCGGCATGAAAGTCTGCGCGAAGCCCGGCTGGTCTTTCAGTTCCGGCACCGCGGCCGCCCACTTGTGCGCGACGACGCTCGCCACCGCGTGGCCGCGTTCGCAGATCTCAATGGCCGGTTCCATCAGATCGGCAAACGACAGCTTGCCGAACTTCTTGTGCAGCGCTTCCCAGCCGGCGATCACGCCGGGCACGGTCACCGCGTCCCAGCCGCGCTTCGGCTGGATAGCGAGACCGTTCTCTTCACCGTACTTGCGTTTGAAGTAATCGACACTCCATGCAGCGGGCGCGGTGCCCGACGCATTGAGGCCGTGCAGCTTGTTGCCGTCCCAGACGATCGCGAAAGCGTCGCCGCCCAGTCCGCACGACACGGGCTCCACTGCCGTCAGCACCGCGGCGGCGGCGATCGCCGCATCGACCGCATTGCCGCCTTTCCACAACATCCGCAGACCGGCTTGCGCGGCCAGCGGATGCGACGTCGAAACGATATTGCGCGCGAACACCGGCAGGCGCTGCGTCGGATAAGGGTTTTGCCAGTTGAAACGTGTCATGAAAAACTCAAGCGGATGAAAGTAATGAAAGAGACCAACGGCGCAAAACAACTACGATTCACGCGGATCGAGCGCGTCGCGCAAGCCGTCGCCGAGCAGGTTAAAACCTAGCACAGCCAGGAAAATCGCGACGCCGGGGAACACGGACAGCCACGGCGCCTGGCTCACGAAGTCTTTCGCGGTGTTCAGCATCGATCCCCACGATGGCGACGGCGGCAACTGCCCGAGCCCGAGAAACGACAGACTTGCCTCGGCGATGATCGCCGTCGCGATCGTCAGGCTCGCCTGCACGATGATCGGCGGCAGCACATTCGGCAGGATGTAGCGCACGATGATTCGCGTATGACCGAGACCGATTGCCCGCGCGCCTTCGACATACTCCTCGGCCTTCACCGCGAGCGCCTGGCCGCGCGTCAGGCGCACGAAGCGCGGCATCGCCGAAATGCCGATCGCGGCCATCGCATTCGTCAGGCTTGGGCCGAGGAACGCGGCCAGCGCAATCGCGAGAATCAGGAACGGAATGGACAGCAGCGCATCCGCGATGCGCGAAATCACGCCGTCGATCAGCTTGCCGAAATAGCCCGCCAGCAGGCCAAGCGGCAATCCGATCACAACCGCGATCGCGACCGACACGACACCCGCCATCAACGACGCGCGCGCGCCATACAGCAGACGCGCGAACACATCGCGGCCGAGTTCGTCGGTACCGAACCAATGCGCGGCCGACGGCGGCTGACGCACGGTCAGAAAGCTCGCCTGCACCGGGTCGTAATGCGTGAGCCAGGGCGCGAACAGCGCCATGAACACGGTCAACAGCACGAGCGCGGCGCCGAACACGGCCGCGCGATTGCGCATGAACTTCGCGAGTCCGCGACGTTTGCGGCGCGGCAGCGTGGTCGCCGCGCCAGCACCGGCAGCGGACGACGATGGACGGACAGGAGCGGCGGGAGTGGCCATCAGCTGCGCCTCATTCGGGGATTAAGCACGATATACAGCACGTCGGCGCACAGATTGACGACGATAAACGACAGCGCGGTGACCAGTACGACGCCTTGCACAACCGCATAGTCGCGATTGAACACCGCGTCGACGATCAGCTTGCCGAAGCCCGGAATCGTGAACACCTGTTCGGTGAGCACCGCGCCCGCGAGCAGTTCGCCGAACAGTAGCGCGAGCACGGTGACGATCGGAATCAGCGCATTGCGAAAGCCGTGCTTGACGACCACGGTCGCGCGCAACAGGCCTTTCGCGCGTGCAGTGCGGATGTAATCGGTGCGCAGCACGCTCAACATCGCGCTGCGCGTATGCCGCATCAGTTGCGCCCCAAGCGCGGCACCGAGCACGAACGCGGGCATCAGCATGGTTTTGATGCTGAGCCAGAAGTCCTCGCTGGGTGACACATATCCGGATGACGGCAGCAACTGCCAGTGCACCGACACCAGAAAGATCAGCATGATGCCGAGCCAGAAGTTCGGGATCGACATGCCCGATAGCGCGAAGATGTTCGCTCCGTAATCGAGCGGGCCGCCGCGGCTCGCGGCAGAGATCACGCCCGCCGGAATGCCGATGCCGATCGCGAAGATCATCCCCATTACCGCAAGCTGGATCGTCACCGGCAGCTTCTGCGCGATCAGCGACGTGACCGGCACATCGGTGCGCAGCGACGAACCGAGATTGCCGTGCAGCACGTCCTTGACCCATAGCATGTACTGCGTCGGCACCGGCTGGTCGAGGTGATACTTGACGCGCAGCGCGGCGATCAGCTGTGGGTCCTGGTCTTCACCGGCCATCGCCAAAACCGGGTCGCCGGGCAATAGCTTCTGCAGGCCGAAAATCAGCATCGACACGAGAATCAGTGTCGGCACCGCGACCAGCAAGCGATTGGCGATGATCCTAAGCATGCTTCAACCCTTGACGCTCACGCCGGACAGGCGAATCAGACCGTCCGGATAGGCCTTGAAACCCTGCACTTTCTTCGACAGCGCGTACGGCCACGGCTGGATGTAGACATACGAGATCGGGTCTTCATCGGCCAGCAGCTTGAGCGCCGCCGCGTAGTCGGCCTTGCGCTGCTCGACCGTCGCGCCGACGCGCGCAGCGTCGAGCAGCTTGTCGACCTGCGGATTGCAGTAATGCCCGTAGTTCAGGTTGCCGTTGCACGTGTTGAACTGGTGCAGATTGCCGTCCGGATCGACCCGGCCCGACCAGCTGTTGAACATCGCCTGGAAGTCACCCGAATGCGCGGCGTTCAACTCGGCCGCGTAGTCGGTCGGCCGCAGCTTCAGGTTAAAGCCGGTCTCGCCGACCATCGCCTGCATCATCTGCACGATCTGGCTCGCCACCGTGTTGTTCGGATAGGTGAACTCGATGTCGACCTTCTCGTGGCCCGCTGCCTTCAGCAGCGCTTTCGCCTTCGCCACGTCGCGATGAATCGGCGGCAACGCCGCATCGAAGTACGGGCTCGAGCTCGCCAGACCCTGGTTGGCCGGCGTAAAAATGCCGCCGCCGATCACCTGATTGATCGCATCGCGGTCGATCGACAGGTCGAACGCTTCGCGCACCCGCTTGTCGCGCAGCACCGAGTTGCTGCGCGGACCATTGCCGATGTTGAACGTGACGTTCGCATAGCCGAGGCCGCCGATCGACACGAATTGCAGGTTCGCATCCCGCTTCACGCCCGCCACGTCGGACGGTGCGATGCGCTCGACCATGTCGAGCGAGCCCGAGCGCAGGTTCGCGAGACGCACCGTGCTGTCCGGAATCGGCAGGTAGACGATGCGCTGGATCGGGTACTTCGCCGAATCCCAGTAGCCGGGGAATTTCTCTAGCACGACGCGATCGTTCTGCACGCGCTCGACAAATTTGTACGGGCCGGAGCAAACCGGGTGCGCCGCGATGCCCGCCGGGTCCGACAGCGTCTTCGGCGCGAGCATCATGCCCGCACGGTCGGACAGCGAAGCCAGCAGCGACGCGTCGGGCTGCTTCAGCGAAATCGCGACCGTATCGTCGTCGACAACCGTCACATGGTCGACCGAGGCCAGCTCGCTCTTGCGGTTGCTGTTCTGCTGCGTCATGTAGCGATCGAGGTTGGCCTTGACGGCGGCCGCGTTGAACGGCTCGTCATCCTGAAACTTGACGCCCTTGCGCAGCTTGAAGGTCAGCGTCTTGCCATCCGCGCTCGTGCTCCACGAGGTCGCGAGCACCGGCACGAATTTCAGATCCGGCGTGATGTCGACGAGCGAGTTGCACAGCGACGCAAACACGACGCGGTCGACGAACTGCACGCTGCGTGCGGGATCGAGCGTGCCGATGTCGTCCTGCAAGCCGATCCGGATCTGGCTGGTCTGCGCCATCGCGGTGGACGCGCTCAGGGCGAGCGCCGCGGCAATCAACATTGTTCGCATGCGGTCTTTCCTTTCTTCCCGGTTCAATAAAGCGGTGTGGTGGTGTTCGGCTGCGTCACCCGGCAAGGCCGGCAGCCTGCGTGGCCTGCTGGGACTGCGCGGCTTGCGCAATCTGGCGTTCGCGATAGATCGCGAGCCGCTCGGTCAGCTTCGTGCTGACACTCGTGGCGAGCGGCGCACCGCCGCCCGCGTTCTGGATCTCGCGCCAGAAGTGACACGCGACGCGCCGTCCGTCCGCGAGCGTTTCGCTCGGCGGACGCTCCTGCGAGCACAGCGGCTTCGCATGCGGGCAACGCGGATGAAAGCGGCAACCGGGCGGCGGCGCGGTCGGACTCGGCAGGTCGCCGGTCAACGCGACTCGCGTGCGGCGCTCGTGCGGGCTGCTGACCGGAATCGCGCCAAGCAGCGCCTGCGTATACGGATGCAGCGGTGTGTCGAATAGCGCATCGACGTCGGCCAGTTCGACGATCTCGCCGAGGTACATCACCGCGACGCGATCGCTCATATGGCGGATCACCGCGAGATCGTGCGCGACCATGATCAGCGTGAGGCCGAGATCCTGCTTCAGCGTTTCGAGCAGGTTGATCACTTGCGCCTGCACGGATACATCGAGCGCCGACACCGGCTCGTCGCCGACAATCAGTTTGGGTTCCCCCGCCAGCGCGCGCGCAATGCCGATCCGCTGCCGCTGACCGCCGGAAAACTCGTGCGGATAACGATCGGCGTAGGCCGGCTGCAAGCCGACCGTCCGCAGCAATTGCGCGACCCGCTCGCGACGTTCGGCGCCGTTGCGCGCGAGCCCGTGCAGCGCGATCGGCTCACCGACAATCTGCCCGACCGTCATGCCCGGGTTCAGCGACGCGAACGGGTCCTGGAAAATCAGCTGCATTTCGCGCCGCAGCCGCCGCATCGGCGCGCCCTGCAGATGCGTGATGTCGCGCCCCTGGTACAGCACGCGGCCTTGCGTCGAGTCGATCAGGCGCAGCAGCAAGCGGCCGAGCGTCGACTTGCCGCAGCCCGATTCGCCGACGATCGCGAAGGTTTCGCCGGCCTCGACCGCAAACGACACATCGTTGACCGCATAGACCACGGGCGTGCGAGTAAACAGATGACGCTCGCCGCCGAAGTGCTTCGTCAGCGCGCGCGCTTCGAGGATCGGCGCAAGCGGCGCGTCCGCGCGAGCTACGTTCGTCGCGTTTTGCGCGTTTAGCGTGTTCGGCTTGCTGTTCATGCGACTTCCCTGCGAGGCGCGGCGAGAGCCTGTGCGGCGCCGTAGGCGGACTGCTCGACCGGCGCGAGCCAGCACGCGACGCGATGCACGCCCGCAATCGGCTGATCCGGCGGCGCGGCGTCGATACAGCGCTGTTCGGCAAACGGACAGCGCGGCGCAAAGCGACAGCCGTCAGGCATCTGTTCAGGAGACGGCACCGAGCCGCGAATCGTCGCGAGCGTGCCTTCGCGCTTGCCGGTCGACGGAATCGCGCCCATCAACCCGATCGTGTACGGATGCTGCGGATCGTCGAACAGATCGGCGACCGTGCCGTATTCGACAATGCGACCTGCGTACATCACCGCAACGTGATCCGCGACTTCCGCGACGACACCGAGGTCGTGCGTGATCAACACCATCGCGGTGCCGGTCTCGGCCTGCAGGTTACGGATCAGCGCGAGCACCTGCGCCTGAATCGTCACGTCGAGCGCGGTAGTCGGTTCGTCGGCGATCAGCAGACGCGGCCGGTTCGCGAGCGCCATCGCGATCATTACGCGCTGGCGCATGCCGCCGGACAGTTGATGCGGATACGCGTCGAGGCGCGTTTCCGGCGCGGGAATACGCACCAGGCGCAGCATCTCGAGCGCTTGCGCGCGCGCCTCGGCGCGATCGACGCCACGATGCCGCCGGATGCTTTCGGCGATCTGCTCGCCGACCGTGAACGCGGGGTTCAGCGACGTCATCGGCTCCTGGAAGATCATCGAAAGCCGGTTGCCGCGAATATCGGCGAGCTCGCGCTCGGTCAGCGTAAAGAGGTCCTTGCCGTCGAACACCGCGGTGCCCGACACGCGCTGCGCGGGCGGGCTGGCGAGCAGCCCCATCAGCGCTAGCGACGTGACGCTTTTGCCGCAGCCCGATTCGCCGACGATGCACAGCGTCTCACCGCCGCGGACCGCGAACGACACGTTATCGACGAGATTCGGCATCGCGGCCGAGCGCGAAAACTTCAATGAAAAGCCACTGACCTCGAGTACCGCTCGGCGCTCGGTGTCGCTCATGCTGTGACACTCCCTACTTGCTGGTCGTCCTCGAAGCGCTATTAAGCGTCGAATGAAACCCGGATTATGGGTGCGTCACTCGACAGAAAATATTAATATTTCTTGCCGACACTTAAGCTTTTCTTGAGTTACAAAATGCCTACGATGCGGATGTTAAAAACCTTTCGGGCGGTCGCGCGAACCGGGTCATTCGCGGCGGCCGCGGAGAAAGTCGCGCTGACGCAGGCCGCGGTCAGCCTGCAGATGCGCGGCCTCGAACAGGCGCTCGGCCGGCAACTGTTCGACCGTAGCGGCCGGCAGGTCGTATTGAGCCGCGACGGCCAGCAGATCTGGCCGAAGGTCGAGCAGATTCTCGATCTGCTCGACGAACTCGACGCCAACCCGGCCGATTCGATGGTCGGGCCGCTGACGATCGGCGCGGTGGTGTCGGTGATCGGCGCGCTGTCGCTGGTGGTCGCGAATCTGAAGACCGCGCATCCGCAACTCGATGTGAAACTGCTATCGGCGCGCTCCGATGAACTCGCGGCGATGGTCGAAGCCGGCGACGTCGATATCGCGGCCGTGGTCGCGCGGGCGGATGCGACGCTGCCGGATACGCTGAAGTGGACCACGCTGTACAGCGAGCCGCTGGTGCTGGTGGTTAGCAGCGAGATTGCCGATACCGACCCGCAGCGCATTCTGCGTAGTCACGGTTTTTTGCGCTTCGATCGGCGCGTGCGGACCGGGCGCGTCGTCGAGCAGGCGCTGCAGAAGGCCGGGTTGAGCGTGAGCGAATATCTGGAGCTGAACTCGATCGAGACGATCCTCGCGCTGGTGCGCGAAAACGTCGGCGTCGCGGTGCTGCCGCAACTGCATCGCGGTAACTGGCGCAACGATCCGTCGCTGCGCGTGCTGTCGATTTCGAATCCGCCGATGCTGCGCACGGTCGGGATGATTCAGCGCGCGTCGTATGACCGGCCAGGTATCACGCAAGCGATCATCGATACGCTGCACGGCTGAACGCGCCGCGCGACGCGTCGCTTTAGCGCAATACAGGCTCACTACAGGTTCAATGCGCGACCGGCGTCGTCACCTCGCGCGCGCGGCGAATCGCGACCGACGGCACCAGCATCGCAAGCAGCAGTACCGCAATCGACACCGCCAGCAGCACCACAAACGTCAGATGCAGCGACTGCTGCAACGCGACCCGCACACCCAGATCGGCGCCACCCAACTTGTTCGCGGACGCATCGAGCGCGGCGCGCAGTTGATCGGGCGTCACCGCGCCGATCTTCTTCGCATGCGCGAGCCCGAAGTTGAACACCGCGCCGAACAGCGTCGCGCCAAGCGTACTGCCCAGGTTGCGCGAGAACAGATTCGACGCGGTCGCGCTGCCGCGCTGCCCGGCTTCGACAATTTCCTGAATCAGCACCAGCGCGGCAGTCGCCGCGAGACCCATGCCGAAGCCCATCACGAGCGAACCGAAGGCGGGCATCAGCGGCACGCTTTCCATGCCCATCAACGCGAACACCGCGCCGCCGGCTGGAATGAACACGCTGCCGACCACCAGAATGGAGCGCAGATTGAAGCGCCGGAACAGCCGTGCGGAAATCGTCGCGCCTACCGGCCAGCCGACCATCATCACCGTCAGCGCCATTCCGGCGACCACCGGCGAGCGCTGCAACACCCCTTGTACGTAAATCGGCAGAAAGGTCGTTACGCCCATCAACACCATGCCGGTCAATAGCGTCGATGCGTTGGTCGCAGCCACGGGCCGGCGGCCCCACAGCGCGAACGAAATCATCGGCTCGGCCGCGCGCCGCTCCTGCATCACGAACAGCACGGACGCAACCGCGCAAACCACGCATGCAACCAGCGCGTGACGGCTTTCGGACGCGCCTGCATCCGTGAGCGCGATCATCAGCGCCGCGACGGCAACGGTGAACAGCGCCGCGCCGGCGATATCGATCGACGGACGCTGATGCCTGGGCTTTTCGTGCAGGAACGCGATAAAGCCCGCCATCGCGGTCAGCCCAATCGGCACGTTCATCCAGAAGATCCATGCCCATGACAGATCGCGGATGATCAAACCGCCGACCATCGGCCCGAGCACCGCCGAGATCGCCCAGACGCTCGCCAGATAGCCCTGCACCTTGCCGCGCTCGTGCGCCGGGTAGAGATCGCCGACGATCGTCATCGCGACCGGCTGGATCGCGCCGGCGCCGATGCCCTGAATAAGCCGGAACGCGATCATCGCCGGCATCGACCACGCGAAGCCGGCGAGCACCGAGCCCGCGAGGAAGATCGCAATGCCGACCAGCATCACCGGCTTGCGCCCGAACAGATCGGCGAGCTTGCCAAACACGACGGTCATTGCCGTCTGTGCGAGCAGAAACGAGGAAAAGACCCAGCTATACAGATCGAGTCCGCCTAGCTGCGTCGCGATTTGCGGCATGGCGGTGGAGACGATCGTCATTTCGATCGCGATCATGGCCGTCGAAGCCATGACCGATGCAATAACGAGCGCGCGTCCGGAACTGCGCGATTCGGCCATTTGACGTGTACGGAGATTCGATTGCGGGGGGAGGCGATGCGAAGCGTGTTCGCTTCGTTGCAAGAGCCGCATTTTGCCAGCCTGTCGCAATTCGTGCTGACCGCGGGCTCGCCGCGCGCAGCCCGCTCGAATTGAGATTAAAGATATTCTTAATAAAGTCGTAAACAGTATGGAAGCTTAAAGGAAGCCCGTGCGCTTCGTTGCCGACAGTCAAAAACCAGGAGCCCTCACTCATGAGAATTGCAGGCAAGCCGTATTTCGAGAACTTGCGTAACGTGTTCGCCACCAAGGAGCAGCTGGAGGGCAAGGGCTCGACCAAAGGCAATGACCCGACCAAAACCGATGGCCCGACCAAAGGCCATGGCTCGCACTCCGGCCCGAAGGCCGGGCAAACGGCGAGCCATGGGCCGCATCACACGAGCGGACATAAACCGCCGCAGCCATCGTCATCCGCTCCGGCCAACGACGGTACGAGCAAACCGTCCGATTCGCACATCGATACTTACGCTTAAGGTCGACCACGCACGGCGCGTATGCATTCCGGATGCATGACGTTACGCGCGTGACGTTACATCCCCGTCACGCGCAGCCCGCTACCCTCCACGGCGGCGCCGCTTGCGGTTTCGCTTGCCGTTGATACAGCGCGAGCGGCGCAGCGAGAAACGACGCGAGCAACAACCCCGCACCCTCGTGCGCCTGCGTGTACCAGGCTTCGACATGCGTCAGGTTCATCGTGCCGACGCACCGGCCGTCATAGGCGACCGGAATATTCAGAATCGACCCGAGCCCCATGCCGGTGATCACCGCATGGTCATCGAACGCGGCGCGAATGCCTTCCGGGTCGGTCGCCCGAAATGGCTGCAGGTTTCCAAGCGTATGTCCAGCCCACGCGCTGCCGCGCTTCTTCTTGCGCCCGCCTGGCGGATACACGGTCGGCATGTTCGTGTACAGGCGTTCGACCTCGTAACGCTCGGCATCGAACGACATGATCGTGAACAGCTTGCAGCCCAGCGTTTCACACGCGAGCGCATACACTTCGCGAAAAATCACCTCAGGCTGCTGCGCAACGCGCAGCGCAAGCGCGAGCCGCGACAGGTCATTCAGTTCGAGCGAACGCGTTTCGGTTTGCATGTCGAGGCTCACCGTTCAGCCATGAATGCGCGTCGAAGCACGCAGATCGTCGAGATCGGGCCGTGCGGCGAGTTCCTGTCTTTCGATATCTTCGAGCGAGCGGTTGCGCGTCTCGAGGCCGAGGAAGAACACGATCGACGCGCCAACCACGAGCACCGCGGTCGTCATGCCGAACACGCCGATAAAGCCGAACGCCGGATACACGAAACCGACCAGAATGGGTGCGCTAACCGAGCCGATGCGTCCGAATGACGACGACGACCCGACACCGGTCGTGCGCACCGCCGTCGGGAAAATCTCGGGCGTGTACGCGTAGACGCCGGCAAACGCGCCGTTCATGAAGAACGACAGGCTCATGCCCGCCGCCATGATCGCCAGCTCCGTGCGCGAAAACGCGAGACAGATGGCCGCCGCCGCGCCGAGCAACATATACGACGACACCACCGCTTTGCGGCCGAGCCGTTCGTTCAGGTACGCGGCCGAGAAATAGCCAGGAATCTGCGATGCGTAGATCGCGATCGAATAGCCGAAGCTTTGCGTGATCGTCAAACCCTGCTTGACGAGCAGACTCGGTATCCACGAAAAGAACGAGTAGTACGCGAACGCGACGGAGAACCACATCGCCCAGCTGATCGCAGTGACACCTGCAAGCTGCGTCGACCACAATGCAGCGATATTGCTCAACGCGCCACCGCCGCGTGCGCGACGCCGTGGCGATGGCGCGCCATCGGGCACCATCGAGCGCACCGGCGCAAGCGTCATCCCGCGCTTGATATAGCCATCTTCGACGCTGGTGATAATTTCATCGGCTTCGCGCATCCGGCCACGGCTTTCGAGCCAGCGCGGCGACTCGGGCAGCGAGCGTCTCCACCACAGCAGCATCACGACCGGCACCGCGGTGAGCATCGCGACATGGCGCCAACCTTCCGCGAAATTGCGCACGACCGCAAAGCCGAGCACCGACGACGTCAGATAGCCGAACGACATGAACCCGACCAGCGCGCCGCAGAACACGCCACGATAGCGGCGCGGCACGAACTCGGCGAGGAACGGCGCGATCACCACGGCTTCCGCGCCCGAGCCGAAGCCCGACACGACGCGCAGCGCGAAGAAGGCATGCCAGTTATCGACCAGGCCGCTCGCGAACGACGCGACGCAATAGATGGACAGCGCACTCATCATGATGCGGCGCCGCCCGATCACATCCGCGGTCACGCCCGACAGGAACGCGCCGAAGAAATAGCCGATATACGTGCTGCTCGCGACGAGTCCGGTCTGCGCGCTGCTCAGATGCCACAGCTTGCTGACGATCGGCAGCAGAAAAGCGAGCGACGACGAGTCGAGGCCGTCGAACAGATAGCCGAGCCCACCGATGATCAGCAGCTTCCGGTGAAAGCCGGACAACGGTAAGCGTTCGAGTCGAGCCGCAATAATAGACATAAGCCTGCCCCCCAAGAAACACGACGTGTATGGCACGTTCGAATCACCGGACGCGTCGGATGAGGCTGTAAGCGTCAGCGTCCGGTACTTTCATTGCGACGACCTCCGGCCGGCAAGCGACAACACGCGATGGCCGCACGGCTAGCGGCCAATCGCGTACGCCTGCATCTGACGCGGCGTCGCCGCACCGCGCATCAGACCGTCGCGCAGGCCCACCGCGCAGACGCGCCCCAACGCCCACGGTTCCGCAACGGTGAGGTCGTGGCCTCTTGCGCGCAGCTCCGCGAGCGTGCGTTCCGGAAAGTGCGCTTCGGCCGACATCTTGCCGAGCTGCATCGCACGCGGATAAAACGAACCCGGGAAATGCGCGGTCTGAAACGACGGCGCATCGACGGCGGCCTGCAGATTCATACCCGCATGCATATGCCTCAGAAACAGTTGCAGCGACCATTGATCCTGCTGGTCGCCGCCCGGCGAGCCGAATGCCGCATACGGCTCGCCACCGCGCGTGACGAGCGTCGGCGACAGCGTCGTGCGTGGACGGCGGCCCGGACCGAGCGACGACGGCAAGCCCGGTTCCATCCAGAACATCTGCGCGCGCGTGGTCACGTTGAAACCCAAACCCGGCACGGCCGGCGACGCCTGCAGCCAGCCGCCCGACGGCGTCGCGGACACCATGTTGCCCCAACGATCGACGATATCGAGGTGCACCGTGTCGCCGCGCAACTCCGGCAGCGGTGCGAAGGTCGGCTCGCCCTGTCCGCGGCCACCGGGCTGCTGCCGCCCGGCATTCGCAATGATGATTTGCGTGCGTTGCCGGCTGTCGCCGAGTTCACCCGGCCGGAATTCGAGCGACGCGCGCGCGGGGTCGACGCACTTGCGCCGCGCGTCGTTGTACGCATCGGAGAGCAACGTGTCGAGCGGCACCTGCGCATGCAGCGGGTCGCCATAAAACACTTCGCGATCGGCGAACGCGAGCTTCGCGCATTCGATTACGGTGTGCACGAAATCAGCGCCGAGCGGATCGAGGCTCGCGACGTCGAAGCCTTTCAATAGCGCGAGCTGTTGCAGGAACACTGGACCTTGTCCCCATGGGCCGGTCTTGTGCACTGTGACGCCCGCGTAGTCATACGACACCGGCTCTTCGTAGGTCGGCATCCAGCGCGTGAGATCGTCGGCGGTGAGCAAGCCGCGATTACGCTGGCCCGACGTATCGAGCACCGCGGTCGTGCGGAAGTACCGGTCGATCGCGTCCGCGACGAAGCCCGAATAGAAAGCGCGCCGCGCACGCTCGCATTGCGCGGCACGCTCGCCCGAACCCGCCTCTTCGAGAATGCGGCGGTAGGTGGCCGCAATCGACGGATTGCGGAACAGCGCGTTCGGCTGCGGCGCTTCGCCGTTGCGCAGCCATTGTTCGGCTGACGTCGGCCATTCGCGGCTGAAAAAGTCCTGAATCGCGAGAATCGACGCCGCCATCCGCGGCACCACGGGATAGCCGTTCTCCGCGTAGCCGATTGCATAGCTGAGCACATCCTGCAGTGGCAACTGGCCGTAGTCGCGCAGCAACGTCATCCACGCGCCGAACGCGCCGGGCACGACCGCGGGCAGCAAGCCGGTGCCTGGCACCACGTCGAGCCCCATGCCGCGCATCCGCTCGATGGTCATCGTGGCCGGTGTGACGCCCTGCCCGCACAGCACGCGCACGCGCTTTTCGCGCGCGCTATAGAACACCACCGGCAACTCGCCGCCGGGTCCGTTCAGATGCGGTTCGACGATCTGCAACACGAACCCTGCCGCCGCCGCCGCATCGAACGCATTCCCGCCTTTTTCGAGCACCGCCATCGCGGACGCGGTCGCGAGCCAGTGCGTGGAAGCCGCCATGCCGAAGGTGCCGATCAGTTCGGGACGCGTCGTAAAAGCCATTGAATCGATCTCGCGATAACCGTTAAAAACGAACCTTGAGCTGACCGCTCTGCTGAACCAATCGCGATTGGTCCAGCCACGATTCCGTTTCATTCGACGCCAGTAAAGTGCGCTATCCATCTGATCCTTGATCATCAATAAGCAATGGTCAAGGAAAAGATTGAAAGCGCTTCCACCGTGCTAACATTGAACCAATGTATGATTGGTTCGGAGAAGAATCGATGTCTGATACCGAGGTGCTGGACCGGGTGATCGACTACATCGCACGTCACGAGCTTCGGGACGGCGATCTGCTTCCCGCGGAACGCAAGCTCGCTGAAGACCTGTCGATCAGCCGGCGCGAACTGCGCGGCGCGCTCGCGTCACTCGAAGCGGCGGGGCGGATCTGGCGCGGTGTCGGTCGCGGCACCTATCTCGGTGCGCGCCCGCTGAAGTTTTCGCAGAAGCTAAGCGGCCTGAGCGTCGGCACCAGTCCATCGGACGTCGCGGAGATGCGCGTGATGATCGAGCCCGCGCTCGTTGCGCTCGCAACGATGAAGGCAAGCCCGGCGGACCTTGCGGAGTTACAGAAAATCGCACGGAAAAACGCGGCGACCCGGGACGACTACGAATGGCAGCAATGGGATCACCGCTTTCACCTGCTGCTCGCGCAAGCAACGCGCAATCCGGCGATCATCGCGCTGCTCGAGGCAATCAACGGCGTGCGTGTGCAGCCGGCGTTACGCGAAAAAACCGTGGACCACGAAACACGCAAGCACTTCGCGGAACAGCACCAGGCGATCGTCGCCGCGATGACCGCGCGCGATAGCGAACTCGCGGAACAGCGAATGCGCGAGCATCTGTTGAGTGTGCAGCTGAGAGTGACTGCGCGCGAGAAAGGCGCGCAACGGGCAGAAAGTGTGTGAGGAAGTGGGCAGGCCGCGCACGCCGGCGCGGCCTGCGGTCTTTACCTCAGCGAGCGTGCATACGACCCTGCGAAGGCCGCATCAATGCCAGCCGTGACGTTCGCGCCACTCATGCTCGCGCCATTCACGGCGGTGCCATTCGCGTTCGCGCCATGCGCGGCGCTCACGCCAGTCCGGACCATAGCCATATCCGTAGCCCACCGCGACCGGCTCCTGCGCGACCACGACCGGTGGCGGCGGAGGCGCCACATAGACCGGCGCCGGCACCGCCAACGGAACGCCCAGTCCAACAGCCACATCCACATGCGCCGACGCCGCTGTCGACGCGCCCAACACTGCGAGACCCAGTACCGCGCCGAGCACCTTCTTGTTCATTTTCGACTCCTTGCACGTAGAGTGCGTGACGGTGAAACTGGCTTGCAGTTTATGAGCCGATGTTTGACACAGGTGCTACGTTGATCACACATTCGTAACAGGACGTTAGCGATTAGCGGCTATGCGCCGAAGCCTGCGCGACGTGACGCGCCATCAGCGCGGCCGCGCCGAGGTACTGCGCCGGGTCGGTCAAGGCGCGCAATTGCGCGTCGTCGAAGCGCTCGCCAATTGCTGCGTTCGCCGACAGCACGTCATACAGCGTGCGCCCTTCCTCGATCGCGACACGGCACGCGTCATACACCACGTCGTGCGCGTGCTGGCGTCCCAGCGCCGGCGCGAGCCCCATCATCACCGCTTCCGCGACAATCAGCCCGCCGGTCAGGTCAAGATTCTTGCGCATCCGCGCTTCGTCCACGTGCAGTCCGCGCAGCATGAAGTTTGCCTGGTGCAGCGCGCTCGACGCGAGCAGGAAGCTTTCCGGCACCGCGCTCCATTCGAGATGCCACGGGCCGGTCGCGCGCTCGAAGTCGTGCATCATGCTGTCGAACATCAGCGCGGCGCGCTCGCGCAGCATCTTCGCGGCGGCGAACATCAGTTCGCTCGAAATCGGATTACGCTTTTGCGGCATCGTCGAACTCGCACCGCGACCCGGCACGAACGGCTCCGCGACTTCACCGAATTCGGACGCGGCCATCACCATCACATCGACGCTGATCTTGCCAAGCGAACCGCCGATGTTCGCGAGCAGCGACACCAGTTCACATAGCCCGTCGCGCGCGACATGCCACGTAATCTCAGGGTTGCGCAGCCCGAGTTGCTGCGCGAACAGCCGGCGCGTCTCGAGCGCGCGCGCCGGATCGCCGAGCGACGCAAGCGTGCCGGCCGCGCCGCCGAACTGCGCCATCAACACGCGCGCGCTCGCCTGTTGCAAACGCTCCGCATGCCGATGCAGCGCGGACAGCCACACCGCCGCGCGAAACCCGAACGTGACCGGCAACGCATGCTGCAAATGCGTGCGGCCCGCGGTCACCGTATCCGCGTAACGGTCGGCAAGCTGGCGCAGCGCGTCGCGCACTTCGTCGAGTTGCCGCGAGATGATCGCGACGCCGCGCTGACATTGCAGCATCGTCGCGGTATCCATGATGTCCTGCGTCGTCGCGCCCCAATGCACATAGCGGCCTGCTTCGCCGCACATCTCGCTCAACTGCTTGACGAGCGGCAGGATCGGATAACCGACAATCTCCGTTTCGTGACGCAGTTGCCCGAGATCGAGCTTCGCGAAATCCGCGCGCCCGGTGATGTCGCGCGCCGCCTGTTCGGGAATCAGACCGACCTGCGCCTGCGCCCGCGCAAGCGCGGTTTCCGCGTCGATGCAGCGAGCGAGATACGCGGTGTCGGAAAACACGTCGCGCATCTCGGGCGTGCCGAACATGTCGCGAAACAGCGCGGAGTCGAAAACAGTGGTGGCCATCGTCGTCAGTTCCTCAATCCTTCCATTCCATTCGTCAATCAGGCTGCGAGGCGTTCGAGCCAGCTGCGCAACCCGTCTTTTTGCTCGAGTCCGAATCCGGCCGCGTCGGTCGGGCGCACGAGTCCGCCGCCGATCCCGCAGCCGGCGGGATAACCGCCGAACGGCTGGAACACGCCCGGGTAAGCTTCGCAGCCGCCCAGTTCGAGGCCGACCGCGATATGCAGGTTGATCAGATGGCCGCCGTGCGGATACGCCTGTGCCCGATCGAAGCCGCGGCTTTCGATCAGTTCGATCATTCGCGCGTACTCGGTGAGTCCGTATGCGAGACCGGCATCCATCTGGAACACGTCCTTGCCGGGCCGCATGCCGCCGAACAGCGTCAGGTTCTTCACGTCGGCCAGCGAAAACAGGTTTTCGCCGGTCGCGATCCGGCCTGCGTAGACCTCGGCGATCTGCCGGTTCAGGTCGAAATCGAGCGGATCGCCGATCTCTTCGTACCAGCGCAAGTCGTACGGCGCGAGCGCTCGCGCGTACGCCAGCGCGGTGTCCAGATCGAAGCGGCCGTTCGCATCGACGGCGAGTCGTTGTCCCGAGCCCGCGACGGAAAGCGCCGCGTCGATACGCGCGAGATCCTGCGCGAGGCTCGCGCCGCCGATCTTCATCTTGAACGCGTCAAATCCCAGTTGGCGGTATTGTCCAAACTCGTCGGCGAGGCGCTGTGTGCTCTCATCCGGGTAGTAGTAGCCACCGGCGGCATACACGTCGACGCCTTCGGTCTTGCCACGCCGCCCGTAGTGGCGCGCGATCGTCACATGCGCCGGTTCGTCGAGCAGCTTCGCGTTCAGGTCCCATACCGCCAGTTCGAGCGCACCGGCGGCCGCCGCGCGGTCGCCATGGCCGCCCGGTTTTTCATTGCGCAGCACCGTCTTCAGCACCTTTTCCGGGTCGAAGCGCTCGCCGCGCTCATCGAGCAGACTGTCGGGCGTCGCGGCGACGAGCCGCGGAATCATCCGCTCGCGCAGAATGCCGCCTTGCGCGAAGCGCCCGATCGAATCGAACGCATAGCCGATCAGCGGCTTACCGTCGCGCACGACGTCGGTGTGCAGCGCGACCAGCGACACGTCGTGCTCCGCAAAGCTCACCAGCGCATTCGCCACGTTTCCTTCGAGCGGGACCGATATCTCCCTGACCGCCGTGATACGCATAACCTTCCTTGAACGAAGCAGAATCGTGAATCAGATGACCTTGCCGGGCCGCGCGCCGAATACGCGCTGATATTCATCGCGCGCCGCGTGCTCATCGAACTCGCCGGACGACTTCGCGATTACCAGCGTCGCGACGCTATTGCCGATCGAGTTGCAGATCGCGACCGCTTGCGACGTGAAGCGGTTGATGCCGAACAGGATCGGCAGCCCTTCGATCGGCAACATGCCGGATGCGGTGACGGTCGCCGCGAACACGATGAACGTGCCGCCCGACACGGTCGCCGCCCCCTTCGACGTGACCAGCATCAGCACCAGCAACCCGAGTTGCTGATGCAGACTGAGCGGCACACCGTACGCGTTCGCGACGAACATCACGCACAGCGACATATAGACCGCGGTGCCATCGAGGTTGAATGCATAGCCGGTCGGCAGCACGAGACCGGTCGACTGTCGCGAGCAACCGAGCCGTTCGAGCTTCTCGAACAGACGCGGCAACGCGCTTTCCGACGATGCAGTCGCGAACAGCAGGAAAATTTCGTCCTTGAAGTAGCGCAAGAAGCGGAACACGTTGAAGCCGTACAGCCGCAACACGATGCCGAGCACCACCACGACGAAGAACGCGAGCGTCAGATACATCACGATCAGCAGGTAGCCGAGCGCAATCACCGCGCTCATGCCGCTGCTGCCGATCGCGAACGCGATCGAGCCGAACGCGCCGAGCGGCGCGAACTTCATGATCACGTCGACAAACTTGAAAAACACTTCGGACATGCGCGTCAACGCGTGCTCGACGCTGCTGCGCTGCTCGCGCGTGAGCATCAGCACCGCGGCGCCGAAGCCGATTGAAATGACCAACACCTGAAGCAGCGAGCCGTTCGCGAACGCGCCGACAAAGTTGTCAGGAAACAGCGTGAGCATGAAGTGTTCGAGCGACACCGGCGCCGCCTTGCCGTACTGCGCATGAGCGGCCGCGGCATCGGCGGCGTTCTGCGTCAGATGCATGCCGACACCGACGTTCGACAGATTCGCGATCACCATGCTGAACGCGAGCGCGATGGTCGACACGATCTCGAAGTAGATCAGCGCGCGCAGTCCGATGCGCCCGACATTCTTCAGGTCGCCGGCCGCCGCGATGCCGAGCACGACGTTCAGGAACACCAGCGGCGCGACGATCATCTTGATCAGGCGCAAGAAGATATCGCCGAGGATCTTCATATCGACGGCCAGCTTCGGCGCGATAAAGCCGAGCGCAATGCCGGCCACGATCCCGACGACGATCTGCACGCCCAGGCGCGCGTACAGCGGCGGCCTTTTGCGCGCGGCCGCAGATGGCGCGTGCGGACTGCTGTGGTTGGCGGTGTCGGTATGGAAAGCCATGCTCGTCTCCGTTTGCGGCGCTCAGGTCGCTCACAGGTGCGGACTATCGTTAAAATAAGTCCGTACATTTAAAATATGTACGGACTATATTTGCAGTATATGAGACGGGTCAACCTCGGGTTTACCTGTAACGCATCGCAGCGGATGCGCGGCCGCCCCCGTCTGGCTTGGCAAGGCGCGACGCGCGGGCTAGCATTAGCGGCCCGCGGCGCTGCCGGACAATGCAGCGGGAATACACGCCAGGCTTTGCCCCGTTTTGAACACCATTTGCCCCGAACCGCGCTTTTGAAACCCGCTTTTCAACCTGCCTCATTCCGCGAAAGGACTGTCGTGATCAAACCCCGATACGCCGAACTGGCAGAACACCTGATCGAGGCGATCGGCAATGGGACCTTCGAGGTCGGCGCGGCACTGCCAAGCGAACTCGATCTTTCCGCTCAATACGGCGTAAGCCGCGCAACGGTGCGCTCGGCGCTCGAACGGGTGCAGGAACTCGGGCTGATCTCGCGGCGCAAGCGCGCGGGCATCCGCGTCGAAGCGAGCAAGCCGCGCGTCGCGTTCGAGCAGTCGATGTCGAATGTCGAAGACCTGATCCAGTTTGCGGCCGTGACCGAGCGACACGTGCAGGCGATCAGCGAAGTGTCGGCAAGTCCCGCGCTTGCCGAGCGGCTGGGTGTCGAGACCGGATCGCGCTGGCTGCGCGTCGAACTGCTGCGCGTCGATCCGGCGAAGCCCGATCAGCCGATCTGCTGGACCGATGTGTATCTGGAAGCGTCGGTTGGCGCCGGCATCCGGCGTGAATTGCGCAAGAGCTCAGGGTTGATCTGCGAGATGGTCGAAGAGCGCTTCGGGCGCTCGGTGCGCGAAGTGCGCCAGGAAATTCGCGCGACCGGCGTGCCCGCGCGAATCGCGGCGCCGCTCGCGGTAGAAGCAGACGGACATGCGCTGGAAATCACGCGCCATTACGTCGATCAGCACGGCGTCGTGTTCGAGGTCACCGTCAGTGTGTTTCCGGCGGATCGCTTCACGTACGCACTGCAATTGCGTCGGCAACGGTGAACAACCCGTTGAACGCCCCGTTGAACAACCCCGTAGCCAACCGCAAGCTGGCCTGCAATCAGGCGCTGAACTGCTCACCGACAAACGACAGATGCTGCGCCATCGCGTGCGCGGCGCCATCCGGCGCGCGTTCGCAAATCGCGCGATAGATGCTTTCGTGCTGCGCAAGCCGCGCGATCGAGCGCTCTTTCGCATGCGGCAAATCGAGCATCGCCGCGTACGTATTGCGCGTGATGTGGTCGCGCAACTGATCGATCACCGTCGTGTAAAAACGCGTCAGCATGAAGTTGTGCGCCATCGCGGCCAGCGTCAAATGAAAGTTCGCATCGCTGCGCGCTTCGGCCTCGACGTCACCGGTTGACACCGCGCGGTTCATATCGCGCAGCACGGCACCCAGCCGTTCGTGTTCGTCCGCGCTCGCGCGTTCCGCGGCGAAGCGCGCGACGCAGCATTCGAAGATCTCGCGAAACTCAAGCGTTTCCTTGCGCTGCGGAGCGCCCTCGGCGCCGCGCTGCAGCCATAGCGAATCGTGCATCATCTGCGGCGCGGCGCTGACGAACACACCGGCGCCACGCCGCGTCTCGAGCGTGCCGCGCGCGACGAGCCGCGCCACCGCTTCCCTGACTGTCGAGCGCGAGGCGCTGAACGCTTCCGCCATCGCGCGCTCGGACGGCAAGCGCGCGCCCGGCCGCAATGCCGGGTCGAGCAGCTGGCTTTCAATCTGCTTGATCACATGATTCAGCGCGCTGTCCGGCGCGCCCCGCTGTCCCATCGGGTGTCTCCTGTTTCGATGTGGTCCGACCAATTTGCGGCCATCGACGCCGCTTCGCATACTCGAACCACCCCACATGATGCACGACGTCACGCACACCTGCACAACGCATGCATCGACAAAACACTGGAGATGAACATGGCTGATGTCACGGCCGCTTCGGCGGTCATCAAACTGCATCCGGACGACGACGTCGCCATCGCGCGGCAACCGATCGCGCGCGGCACGACACTCGATGAGCTGGGCGGGCTAACCGTGCTGGCCGATATTCCGGAAGCGCACAAGGTGGCCGTGCGTTCCGTCGCATCGGGCAGCGCGGTGCGCCGCTATGGCCAGATCATCGGTTTCGCGACGCAGGCGATCGAGCCGGGCGAGCATGTGCACGTGCATAACGTCGCGATGGGCGATTTCGAGCGCGACTACGCGTTCGGCGCCGATATGAAGCCGGTGCAAAGCGCGGCCGAACCGCTGACGTTCATGGGCATCAAGCGCGCCGACGGCCGCGTCGCGACCCGCAACTATATCGGCATCATCAGCACGGTGAACTGTTCGGCGAGCGTGACGAAAATGGCCGCGCAGCATTTCGAGCGGTCCGGCACGCTCGACGCCTATCCGAACGTCGACGGCATCGTGCCGCTGTCGCATAGCTTCGGCTGCTGTATCGATCACAACGGCGAAGGCATCCAGCAATTGCGCCGCACGATCGGCGGCTTTGTGCGCCACGCGAATTTCGCCGGCATCGTCGTGGTCGGCCTCGGCTGCGAGGCGAATCAGATGGGCGCACTGTTCGTCGCCGAAGGCGTCGCGCCGGGGCCGATGATCGTGCCGCTGGTGATGCAGGAACTCGGCGGCACGCAGAAGACCGTCGACGCAGTAATCGAAGCGGTCGAGAAGATGCTGCCGGTCGCGAACCAGGTGAAGCGCGAGCCGCTGCCGGTCTCGCACCTGTGCGTCGCACTGCAATGCGGCGGCTCGGACGGACACTCCGGCATTACCGCAAACCCGGCGCTCGGCGCGGCTGTCGATCAGCTGGTCAAGCACGGCGGCACCGCGATCCTGACCGAAACGCCGGAAATCTATGGCGCCGAGCACCTGCTGACGCGCCGTGCGGTATCGCGTGAAGTCGGCGAAAAGGTGGTCGAACGGATTCGCTGGTGGGAAGGCTACGCGGAACGCGAAAAGGGCAGCATCGACAACAATCCGACGCCCGGCAACAAGGCCGGCGGCCTGACGACGATTCTCGAGAAGTCGCTGGGCGCGGTCGCGAAGAGCGGCTCGACACCGCTGGTCGACGTCTATAAGTACGCGGAGCCGATCGACAAGCACGGCCTCGTGTTCATGGATGCGCCAGGTTATGACCCGATGGGTGCGACCGGGCAGATCGCGAGCGGCGCGAACCTCGTCGTGTTCACCACAGGCCGCGGCTCGTGCTTCGGCGCGAAGCCCGCACCGTCGATCAAGGTGGCGACCAACTCGAAGATGTATGGCCGGATGCGCGACGACATGGATATCAACTGCGGCGAAATCATGGATGGCACCGCGACCGTCGAGCAGAAAGGCGAGGAAATCTTCCGCGCGATCGTGCGGATTGCTTCAGGCGAACAGTCGAAGAGCGAAGCGCTCGGGATCGGTAACGAAGAGTTCGTGCCCTGGATGATCGGCGCGCAGATGTGATCAGGCGCGCGGCGCTGTTGCGCGGCGCTGTTGCGTGCAGTAACTGAAACGCGTGCTGTGCGTGGCGGTGGCGACTATGCCGCCGCCATGCGCTTCAGCCGGCCGCAGGTCATCGCGGTCATCGGTGGCCGTTGCCGATGCGGCTCACCGTTGCCGCGTTATGGCGCCGGCCAACGCCGCTGGCTGGC
Organism: Paraburkholderia rhizosphaerae; assembly: GCF_004366595.1. Taxonomy (GTDB): domain Bacteria; phylum Pseudomonadota; class Gammaproteobacteria; order Burkholderiales; family Burkholderiaceae; genus Paraburkholderia; species Paraburkholderia rhizosphaerae. The sequence goes on along the minus strand of NZ_SORE01000006.1, from coordinate 283,193 downwards.
CACATCATCTTTCATATCGCTTTCGAGCATAGAGAAGCGGAAGGTCCCTTTGCCCGCTTGCTTCGCATCGTATAGCGCAACGTCGGCGCGCCTGAGCAACTGCTCGATCGACTCGCCACGCGCCGCGAGCGCAATCCCGATGCTCGTGCCGATACTGATCGCCTCACCGGTCGACAGCATGTACGGCTTCGCAATCTCACGGATGATGCGCGGCGCGAGCGCTTCGCTCGCCGCAGAAGTGCCGTTTTCGACGACGACCGCGAATTCGTCGCCGCCCAGACGCGCGACGAATTCACCGGTCCACAGCAATTCCTTCAGACGGCCGGCCACCGCGGTCAGCACTTCGTCGCCGGCGTGGTGACCGAGCCGGTCGTTGACCTGCTTGAAGCCGTCGAGGTCGAGGTACATCAGCGCGACGTCCAGCGCGCGCCCGCTGGCCGGTCTCGCAAGTATCCGCTCGAGACGCTCATACAGGTCGCGCCGGTTCGGTAAACCGGTCAGCGGGTCATGCCGCGCGAGATGCAGGATCTTCGCTTCGGACTGGCGGCGCTCGGTCACGTCCTCGATGATGATCACTGCGCTGCCGTCCGGCACCGGGTTGCGGGTCATCTCGAGCTGACGCCCGTCGCCGAGTTCGAGATCGAGCGGCCGGCGTTCGCCGGACAGCCACGTCGTGCAGCGCTCGACGAGTTGCTTGCGCAACGTCTCGCCGAACTTCGCGACGCCGACCTCACCGATAAATTCCGGCAGCGGCACATTCAGCCGCAGCATCTCGACGGTGGCGCCAAACAGCTCCGCCGCACGCCGGTTCGCGATAATCACCTTGCCGTTGCCGTCGATCGTGCATAGACCGTGCGGCATATGCGAGAGCGCCGCGTCGAAGCGGGCGGCCAGTTCCGCGTGCCGCTCTTCGGCGGTCATCAGCGCGACGAGCCCTTCATAGTGACGCCGCACCACCGACACCATCGCGACGAGGTAAGCAAAGAGCGGCGGCACGAGAATCCACGAAGCGCTGCGCGGCGCGAGCAGTGCGCCGACGCCGATCGGTATCGTGCCGCAGAAGATCTGCGTGATCGCGAGGCGCGGCAACGCGGCGTTTCTCGACGCGATGCCGCCGAGGATGCCGGCCGTCACCATCAGCGCGAGTGAAGCAAGCTGCATATCGCCGGCGATGATCGACGCCATCGTACCGAGGCCGAACGTCAGGCAAGCGAGCAGCGACACCGGTGCATAACGCGCCGCCCATGGCTCAGGGTGAACTGGACGGACCCGGTTGCGGGCCACGTACAGCCGGGCAATGACCATCCGCGCGGTGAGCAGCACGACTTCCGCCACCAGCCACAGCACGGCCCAGAAATGATCGACGCGGTAACAGGCCACCGCCGCGACGAATGCGCTGGCGAGGCCCGACATCGCGAGTGGGCGGGTGTTCTCGAACAGCGTCGACAGCAGAGACGCGCGGATCGACGCGGTGACGTAACCGTTGCCCGATGCCGGCGTGTCGAGGAGAAAGTTGAACATAAACGGCCTGGCTGCCATGAGGTCACCGCGCTGTCCCGGCATTCGTCCCCGCCGCGCGCCCGACGGGTGATCGATGCGACCGATCTTCGCGTTGATCCTTGCGTTGATCCTTGCGTTGATCCTTGCGTTGATCCTTGCGTTGATCCTTATTAACGGCGCACTGAAAGGCTTTCTTGATAGCCGCAGACAGCGGATGCAAGTTGAAGCGGCTTCACTTGCATCGCATGTGAGCATCGCCGTTTCGTCTGTGGATTGTAGCGGGAACTGCGGTCACGCGACCGGCAATCGCGCATCGAGACACGCGACGTGTTGGATGCACGACGAGGAAACGATTGCGCAAACGAGTGCGCGACGCACATGGTCGGCTTGCTTGAACACGACTGCCGCGCCACCTATCGTTTAGAACGACCTACGTTCAGGAGCCAGCCATGTACGCCGATGCAGTCGACGTGCGCTTCGATAGCGCGCACTTATTTCTCGAGCTGGCCGATGGGCGAGCGATCGAATTTCCGCTGCGCTGGTTTCCGGTGCTGGAAGCGGCGACCACCGATGAGCGCGAGCACTTTGCGATTTCGCTGGACCGTCAGCAGTTGTACTGGCCTGAACTGGACGAGGATATGAGCGTACCGGCTTTGCTTCTTTCGCTGCCGGATACGCTGCATTGAGTTGGTTGAGTTGGCGAGAGCCGCGATTGCATTGCGCCAGGTGCGCGGCAGCGGTGTGTGCGCCGGCGCTTAGCCCGGCTTCGGCTCGCCCTTCAGATTGCGCCGGACCACTTTCCAGCTTCCTGCGTGCCCGCGCGCATCACGTCGCGCGCCGACCTGCTCGGCGCGATGCAGCAGCTTTAAAAGCCTGGCATACCGTAATGGCTTGCGCAGAAAACGGAACACACGTACGCGCGGCGGCAGTGCACCGTTGTAAGCGAGGATGACCGGCACTGAAGCTAATACAGGGTCCTTGCGCATCTCGCGCACGAGCGCGGCGCCGCTCAGACCCGGCGTGCGGGAATCGGAGATCAATACATCGGGACGGCTCGCGCGCGCGAGATCAAGCGCGTCGTTACCATTGGTGGCCGTGCGGACGACGTAACCCTCCGCGGCGATCAGCAGGCCGAGCGTGCTCAGCACGCCAGTGTCGGCATCGACAATAAGGATGTCTGCCATATTGCCCTCCGTACTACTGCAGATTTTAGCAAGTGCTATTCCATCCGCGAGCTTTTTCTTCATGGTTGCGCGGCTAAACGCACAGGGTTATGCGTGTTGCTTTGCACCATCGAAGGTCGACGTGGTAGGGCTTTGTTTTCGAGCGGTCAATTGAAGCTGTGCGATTGAAAGTCCGCGATACGACATATGCCGAAGGTGACAGCGCCGTCATTGAAATGCCTTTGCGTATCGCATCCGGCTTCGTGGCGCGACCGGTTTCAAAGTACGCCGGATTTCCAGATCATCTGCGCCGCGGCGACCAGCACGCAGACCAGCACGACCCCGCGGAACGCGAGCGGATGCAGACTATCGCGCAGCGGCCGAGCCAGCAGCATCCCGGCGATCGCGGGCAGGCTCGCGGCGGCCGAGATCGCGAGGTCGACGCCATTCGCGCGCGCCGCACCGCCACTGAATGTCGTGATCAACGTGATCACAGATACGACCAGGATAATCGCGATTCGCTTGGTAAACATGCGGCCCGTCGAGCCGGACGCGATCAGATACATCGCGAGCAGCGGGCCGGGCACCGATGCGATGCTTTCCATCAGCGCGGCGCCGAAACCGAGCACGAAACCCACCGGCTTGACGAGCGACGGCGCGAGCGTGAACTTCGGCGCCGCGAGCATCAGCGCGGCCGCGACTATCAGCGTCACGCCGGAAACGGCCTGCGCATCGTGTGCCTCGAGCGTAACCAGCACCGACACGCCAATCACATTGCCGATCACGGTGCCGACGAGCGGCGCGGCAATCTCTCGCGCGGTTTGCAGCACTTTGCCGCCTTCGAGCGCCTGCGGAATATTGCCAAGGATGATCGGCATCGACAGCAGCAACACCGCCTGCTTCACCGGCAGAAAATGCGTGAGTATCGGCATCGCGACAAGCGGCACGCCAATGCCGGTGACGCCCTTGACCATACCGCCCAGTACCAGTGCAATCACGATGCCCAGTAACTCACCGACACCGAGCGTCTGCAGTTGGGGGGACAGGAGTCCGCCGGAGAGATGGAGGTCGAGCATCGGCTATCGATGGATTGAACAGCAGAACGCGCAATGGAACAAACGGCGACCCCCGGTCGGGCGAATCGCGCGGCACGCGGTGTGATCGGGCAAGCGGGCCAGCGCAATGCGCGGCGTCACGCAACGCCCGATCGCGGATGTGACCGGACAAGGCGTCACGCCCCTGCGCCGGCGCCGCCGCACTTACTCGACCGTCACCGACTTCGCGAGATTGCGCGGCTTGTCGACGTCGGTGCCCCGCGCGCATGCCGTGTGATAAGCGAGCAATTGCAGCGGCACCACATGGAGAATCGGAGACAGCAGCCCGTAGTGCTCCGGCATCCGGATCACATGCAGACCTTCCGCATTGACGATGCGCGTGTCGGAATCCGCGAACACATACAACTGACCGCCACGCGCGCGCACTTCCTGAATATTCGACTTGAGCTTTTCCAGTAGCGCGTCGTTCGGCGCGACCGTCACCACCGGCATCGCTTCGGTGACGAGGGCAAGCGGACCATGCTTCAGTTCACCGGCCGGATACGCTTCCGCGTGGATATACGAGATTTCCTTCAGCTTCAGCGCGCCTTCCAGCGCGATCGGATAGTGCAGCCCACGCCCGAGGAACAGCGCGTTCTCCTTGCGCGAAAACTCCTCCGACCACGCGATGATCTGCGGTTCGAGCGCGAGCACGCTGTTCAGTGCCGCCGGCAGGTGGCGCAGCTGCTTCAGATAGTTGCTCTCCTGCGCGGCGCTCAGATGACCGCGCACCTTCGCAAGTGTCAGCGCCAGCACGAACAGCGCAACCAGTTGCGTAGTGAACGCCTTCGTCGACGCGACACCGATTTCACGCCCCGCATGCGTGAGGAACGTGAATTCGGTCTGCCGCACCATCGCGCTGGTGCCGACGTTACAGACCGAAAGCGTATGCTGGTGCCCAAGCGACTGCGCATGCTTAAGCGCAGCGAGCGTATCGGCGGTTTCGCCCGACTGCGAAATCACGACCACCAGCGCATTCGGATTCGGCACTGAATCTCGATACCGGTACTCGCTCGCAATCTCAACCTGCGTCGGAATCTTCGCGATCGATTCGAGCCAGTATTTCGCGGTCAGCCCGGAGTAGTAGCTCGTGCCGCACGCAAGAATGAGCAGGCTGTCGATTTTCCCGAATACCTTCGGCGCGGCTTCGCCGAACAGTGACGGATCGAAGCCGTCGGCTTGCGGAATCGTGTCGCTGATCGCACGCGGCTGCTCGAAAATTTCCTTCTGCATGAAATGGCGATACGGGCCGAGTTCGACCGCGCCGCCATACGCGGCCACCTGCCGCACATCTCGCTGCGCCGGCTGACCGTCGCGATCGGCGATGCGCACGCCGTCGAGCTTCAGTTCGCAGACATCGCCTTCCTCGAGGAAGATAAAGCGGTCGGTGCTACCGGCCAGCGCAAGCGCATCGGACGCAAGAAAGTTTTCGCCATCGCCAAGCCCGACGACGAGCGGCGAACCCTGCCGCGCGCCGACCACCGTATGCGGCTGATCCTTGTGCAACACCGCGATCGCATACGCGCCGTGCAGTTGCTGCACGGCTTCGCGCACCGCCGCGAACAGATCGCCGCGGTAGAGGCTATGAATCAGGTGCGCAATTACTTCGGTATCGGTCTGCGAAACGAATTCGTAACCTTTGCCGCGCAGCACTTCGCCCAGCGTCTCGTAGTTCTCGATGATGCCGTTATGCACGATCGCGAGCGTGTCGCGCGAGAAGATCGGATGCGCATTGTCAGTCACCGGCGCACCGTGCGTCGCCCAACGCGTATGCGCAATGCCGGTCGCACCCGCGAGCCTGGTGTCTCGAACCTGGTCGTCGAGATCGGCCACCCGGGCGACACTGCGCGCGCGGCGCGGCTCGCCGTTTGCAAGCACCGCGACACCGCACGAGTCATAGCCGCGGTATTCGAGCCGCCGCAACCCTTCGATCAAAACGGGAACGATGTTACGTTGCGCAACCGCGCCGACAATGCCGCACATAACTGAAAATCCTTTTGCAGAGTTGGGTTGCCAAGGTCGATTGCGCGTGAAGCACGGCGCACCAACCCCGTCAGCCTTTCTTTTTGGTCGGGCGAACGTAGCCTTGCTTGCCCGTTTGAGTCTTGTCGTTCATCACGAGAACGCCTTCCGCGACGTCCTTCCAGACAGTCGTGCCCGCCGCGATCGTCGCGCCGCGCCCGACGCGCACCGGCGCGACCAGTTGCGTATCGGAGCCGACGAACACGTCGTCTTCGATCACCGTGCGCAGCTTGTTCGCGCCATCGTAATTGCAGGTGATGGTTCCCGCGCCGATATTCACCCGCGTGCCAACCTCGGAATCGCCGACGTAGCTCAGATGGTTCGCCTTCGAGCCGCGGCCGATTACCGCGTTCTTCACTTCGACGAAGTTGCCGATATGCACTTCGTCCGCGAGCGCCGCGCCGGGCCGCAGCCGCGCATACGGGCCGACCACCGCCTGTGCGCCGACCTCGGCCCCTTCGATATGCGTGAATGCATCCACCCGCGTGCCTGCGCCGATCGTCGCGTTGCGGATCACGCAGTTCGGGCCGATCGATACGTTGTCGGCCAGCGTGACGCGGCCTTCGAATACGCAGTTGACGTCGACCGACACGTCGCGCCCGCATTCGAGCGACCCGCGCACGTCGATGCGCGCCGGGTCCGCGAGCGTCACGCCGGCCACGAGCAATGCATCCGCGACATTGCGCTGATGAATCCGCTCGAGTTCCGCGAGTTGCTGTTTGCTATTGACGCCAAGCGTTTCCCACTCGTCATCGGGCTGCGCGGTGAAGATGTCGATGCCCGCATCGATCGCCATTTCGACGACATCGGTCAGATAAAACTCACCCTGCGAATTGTTGTTCTTCAGCGCGGCGAGCCAGGCTTGCAGTCGCGCGGTCGGCATCGCGACGATGCCGGTGTTGATCTCGCGGATGGCCTGCTGCTCGGGCGTCGCGTCCTTCTGCTCGACGATCCGCTCGACCTTGCCCGCCGCGTCGCGCACGATGCGGCCGTAACCGGCGGGATTATCCAGCGTAACCGTCAGCACGCCGTAGCCATCGTGCCCGGCGCCTTCGCAAAGGCGCTGCAGCGTGCTCGCGCGCGTGAGCGGCACGTCGCCATAAAGCACGAGCGTCGGCACCGACGAATCGAGCAGCGGCAATGCCTGCTGCACCGCGTGACCGGTGCCCAGCTGCTGCTCCTGCACCGCGAACTGCAGATCGGGCGCTGCGACTGCTGTGCGTACCGCATCGGCGCCATGGCCGATCACGACGACAAGACGTGTCGGCTCAAGTGTGCGGGCAGTGTCGATGACGTGCGCGAGAAGCGGCCGACCGGCCAGAGGATGAAGCACTTTCGGCAGCGCGGAACGCATCCGCTTGCCTGTGCCTGCCGCCAGAATCACGATGTTCATGTCGTGGGCGTTGGGACGAGTTTCGGTGCGAAATTCTAACATGCGGCATTGCCGCAAATTGGCGCACGGCACGCGCGAAAACGCCGACATGTCTATCAGTTTTGTCAAAAATCGAGCTAACCAGGTCGCAAACGTTTAGCGGCACACAATCGTCGGAATAGAAGATTCGCGCCGAACGTTCTTCGGAATTGAACGGCTCCCGAACTTGACCGAGCTGAGCCGACCGACTGCACCGCCGACGGAGAAATCCCTTTGCAAGCGCCAGCGCGACCCGCGCCCACCTTCCCGTCCGACGCCGATCGGCGTGACGCTCCGCTATTCAGACCGCCGATGCCCGAATTGCCTGCCCGTCCAGTGTCGGCGGCCGGCTTTGTCCGCGCGATGACGCATAACGGTCTTCAATTGTGGACGAAGGAAGCGTACGAGGCGGACTACGTCGAGGAACGTCTCGTCCATCAGAAACGCGTGCTGCTCAACAAGCCCGATATGGTCCACCACGTGCTGGTCGAAAACAATGGCAACTACGCGCGCACCGAGTATGCGATCCGCCTGATCCGTCCGATCGGGCGCTACAGCCTGATGCTCGCGACCGGCGATCGATGGAAGCATCAACGCCGCACGATCAGCCCGACGCTTGCGCCAAAGATGATGCCGATCCTTGCGCAACACGTCGCGCACTGCATCGACGACGAAGTGCGCGACCTGGCCGCGCAGGATCGCGTGCTCGACTTGCTGCCGATCATGCAAACGCTCGCGCTGAAGATCGCCGCGCGCTCGATGTTTTCGGTGGAAATCCGCGAATACGGACCGGCCGTGCGCGCCGCGGTGCGGGAATTTATCCAGAAACATGCGCGCGCAAGCTTCGCCGATCTCGTGATGCCGTACTGGCTGCCAACACCGCGCGACTTCAGCCGCGGTGGCTTTCGCAAGCGTTGGCTCGCGCTGATCGAGCAGATCATCGAGGTGCGCGAGCAACAGCCGGCCACCGACGCTCCGCGCGATCTGTTCGACGCGCTCCTCGCCGCGCGCGAACCGGACACCGGCGCCGCGTTCAGCCGCGTCGAACTGGCCGACCAGATCGGCACGATGATCGTCGCGGGCCACGAGCCGAATGGTTTGACGCTGCTGTGGGCGTTGTACCTGCTGGCTAGCGCGCCCGACGCACAGGCCGCGGTTGCGGCCGAAGTGCGCGAGCTCGATCTGAGTCCCGAACGGGTCGGCGACGCATTCAAAGCGCTGCCGTACACGCGCGCGGTGGTCGACGAGACGTTGCGCCTCTATCCGCCGGCGTGGGTGATCTTGCGCCGTTGCGTCGCGCCCGACCAGTTCGAGGGGCTGTCCGTCGCGCGCGGCACGCAGATGATGATCAGTCCATGGGTGCTTCATCGTCATCGCGGCTACTGGCAAAACCCCGACGTGTTCGACCCGGCGCGCTTTCTGCCGGGTGCGCCGCCGCCGGCACGCTTTACCTACCTGCCGTTCGGCACGGGGCCGCGCGTGTGCGTCGGCGCACAGTTCACGCTCGCCGAAACGACACTGGCGGTCGCGAAGCTCGTCCAGGCATTCGACTTCCAGCTCGCGGACAACGCGCCCGTACGGCCGGTTGCCCGCGTGACGACGGTTCCCGATCGGCCTGTGCTATTCCGCCTGAAGCCGCGAAAGCCCTGACGTCGCGGTGCCTTGTATGCGGCGCGTGCATTGTGCCGACTCGCCACGCCGCGCAAAGCCGCACCGAGCCACACCGGGCCGCGCCGCCCAGCAGACCATCCGGCGCAGCCGACGCGTCCGGACGGAACATCGTTTGGTTGTATCATCGTGGCTTGATTCCACAAGCCGCCGCGCAATTTCCCGTTTTTACCGCCGCGCGGCGCGCCATTCGATCCCGTTGCAGCCCCGCCATGAAAGCGTCAAACAACTTTTTCCGCCTCGAAACCCGTCTGCAGTCGCAAGTCGGCAAGGCCATTCACGACTTCAACATGATCGAGGACGGCGACCGGATCCTCGCGTGCATGAGCGGCGGAAAAGACTCGTACACGATGCTGTCCGTGCTGCTCGCGCTGCAAAAGCGTGCACCGGTCAAGTTCGAGATCATCGCGATGAATCTCGACCAGAAGCACCCCGGTTTTCCGGAAGAAGTGCTGCCGGGCTATTTCGAATCGATCGGCGTCGAGTACCGCATCGTCGAAGCGGACACGCATTCGATCGTCAAGGAGAAGGTGCCGGAGGGCAAGACGACCTGCTCGCTGTGCTCGAGGCTGCGCCGCGGCGTGATCTATCGCACCGCGAAAGAACTCGGCGCGAACAAGATCGCGCTCGGTCACCATCGCGACGATATCGTCGAAACGTTCTTTCTGAACCTGTTCTTCGGCGGCAAGATGAAAGCGATGCCGCCGAAGCTCGCGACCGATGACGGCGCGCACGTCGTGATCCGGCCGTTAGCGTATTGCAAGGAAAGCGATATCGCGAGCTACGCGCGCGCGATGGAATACCCGATCATTCCGTGCGACCTGTGCGGTTCGCAGGAGAACCTGCAGCGCAAGAAGGTCAAGGACATGCTGCATCAATGGGAACGCGAAACGCCGGGGCGCGTCGACAACGTGTTTCGCGCGCTATCGGACGTAGTGCCGTCGCATCTGATGGATACCGGCCTGTTCGATTTCCGCGGGCTCGCAACCGGGCTTGCGAAGATCGACGAGGAGTCGCTGTTCGGCGATTCTTCATACGCTCAGACAGCGCTGGTGTTCTCGCATTCGAGCGAGCACCGCATCGAATTCGTTCGTCCGTCGGAGCGCGCCGTACGCTTGTAATGCGTGTGCGCACGAATGGTTAGGCATGTTTTATGTGACAACGTCGTGATGTTCGTACGGTCGATTTGTAACGCCTTCGTTACACCATCCATTCAGCAGGCTACAGTTTGCGCGCGGCGCAAGTGATAACGGCCGCACTAGCCTGCGATGCTCAAATCTGTGCTTCGGAATGCACACGCAAGATGTAAGCTTTGCGCGGCATGGCATCATTGTTATTGCTGATCGCATGCATTGAAAAAAATCGGTTCCCTTCCCGGTGCACGCTGCATACAGTAGGTCACTTAGCACTCGCGCCGTCCTGACTGCATTCATTACACCCTCGAATCGCCAGGCTTTGCCTGCCCGACCCGGGCGACCTTGACGCGAGCTTGTCCGGCGCGGTCCGCTTACCCCAGTTGAATTCGCGCCATTCGTAGTCGCTGATGGCGTCAAAGGATCTGAAAATGGGAAGCGGCCGGCCGAACTCGGCATTACAGGCATTACTGCCTGAATTATGGATATTTGCGTTGCGTCTTACGTCGACGCCTGTAGAAGCGGAAAAGCTGGTCGGTGGCGTGTATCGAAGCATGCTCGCCGGTAAGCACACCCACGCGCCTTACATGTCGCTGCGCGTGAACCTGATGTCGACGATGCTGCGTTGCTGGCAGCAGAAGAAGCCCCGCTCGAACGAATGCGCGCTACGCACGGCTGCATCGATCCAAGCCGATTCGGAAGCGAGCCGCCGTCTGCTGCAGATCATCGCGACGCTGCCCGACGAACAGCGGATCGCCATCCTGCTGATTGAAGCGGAGCGCCTCACACCGAACGAGGCGGCGTGGGCGTGGGGTTTGTCGACAGCGGAGCTCGAACGTCGATTCACGCGCGCGAATGCCGCAGTGACCCGCGCATTCGAGAACGGCGCGCTGCCGCCGTGCCCGTATCGCCACACGCGCTGGGCGCTCAGAGGCAAGTCGCTCGCGTAAGTGGCCGAGCTTACGCGTCCTTGATCCGGAACACCTCGACGCCAACTGCATCGCAATCCGGATAGACATCCGGCTTTTCGGTGGACACGCGCGCCGCGCGCACCTGCGGATGCGCGAGCATGATTTTGACGAGATCGTCGCACAGCGTTTCCTGCAGATGAATGTGCCCCTGCTCGACACGCCGTGCGATCGTCGCGCGCATGAAGTCGTAGTCGACCACTTCGCGCAGTTTGTCCTCGACTGGCGTCGACATCGCGAGCGGCACGAACAGATCGACGTTGATCACCACACGCTGCTCGCCGCGCTTTTCGAAGTCGTGCACGCCGATGTTGATAAACACCTCGTAGTTGCGCAAGAACAGCCGGCGACAGTCGGCGAGACTCGGGTGGATAAGAGCGGAGTGCATGTTCGATCCTGATTTGATAGTAAGCGTGCGAACACGCGAAAACTGGCGTGCGTCCGTACCGCGCGACCTGTTAGCTGCCGGCCAGAAACATCACATCGCGCGGCAGCGGCACGAGGTGCTGGCCGCCATCGACGATGAGCGTCGTGCCTGTCACGCCCGCCGCATCGGCTAGATACAGCGCCGCGGCAACCAGGTCTTCCGGACGCGACGCGCGGCCAAGCGGCGTCATCCGGTGCGCGGCGGCAAAGCTCGCCGGCGTCTGCTCCGCGGACTGCAGCGTTAAACCCGGCGCCAGCCCGACGACCCGCAACTTCGGCGCAAGCGCCTGCGCCAGCGCGACCGTCGCGGCGTCGAGCGCCGCTTTCGATAGCGTGTACGACAGGTAGTCCGGATTCATGTTGTACAGCTTCTGATCGAGCACGTTGATCACCACGCCGCGCTGCGTTTGGTCTTCGTGCGCGCTATCGGGCGTCGCATCGTGCAGCATGCGCGCGAGCACGAGCGGCGCGCCGAGGTTGATCGACATCATGCGCAGCAACTTGTCGTAACAGACGTCGTGCGCGGTGTCTTCGTCAAACAGCGACGCATTGTTGACGATGCATAGCGGGTGCCCGAGCGCCGCGGTGCAGTCTGGCAGCAGTCGCGCGACTTGCGCTTCGTCCGCGAGGTCCGCGTGCAACGCGACCGCACGGCGGCCGAGTGCTTCGATTTCGGCAATCAGTTCATTCGCTTCGCTACGCGATGTGCCGTAGTGCGCGGCCACGTCCCACCCGTGTGCGGCGAAACCGAGGGCGAGCGCGCGACCGATGCGGCGCGCGGCGCCGGTGATCAGCACGACGCGCGCCGACGCCGCTGACGGACGAGCACCATGGTCGCGTTGATCGTGAACAGCGGGGCCGCGATCGGTCGGGTCGGTCGAGCCGCGCTCAGCCGCTTCAGTCGAGGAGATGTCAGGACGGACGGTCATTTACAATGCGGGAATGAATCCGAAGGCTCACCAACCCGATAGTTTACCTGCTCCAGACGCCGCAGCACTCGCGCAGTCCAACGCGCTCGTCGAGCTGATTCGCGCGGAGATCGACGCGGCCGGCGGCTGGCTGCCGTTCGACCGCTACATGGACCGCGCACTCTATGCGCCGCGTCTGGGCTACTACAGCGGCGGCGCGATCAAATTCGGCCGGCGCGCCGACGACGGCAGCGATTTCATCACCGCGCCGGAACTGTCGCCGCTCTTCGCGGCCACGCTGGCGCGGCCCGTCGCGCAAGCGCTCGAAGCAAGCGGCACGCGCGACGTGATCGAGTTCGGCGCCGGCACCGGCCGTCTAGCCGCGGGCCTGCTCAACGCACTCGACGCGCACGGTGCACTGCTCGACAGCTATTCGATCGTCGATCTATCGGGCGAGTTGCGCGAGCGGCAACAAGCGCTGCTCGAACAACAAGCGCCCGCACTCGCTGCGCGCGTGCGCTGGCTCGATGCGCTGCCCGCCGAATTTGCCGGCGTCGTGATCGGCAACGAAGTACTCGACGCGATGCCGGTGCGCCTCTTCGCGCACGCGAATGGCGCGTGGCGCGAGCGCGGCGTCGTACATCGCGACGACGCGTTCGTGTTCGAAGACCGCGCGCTGCAGTCGACGCACGATGCCGCGTTTCTCGACGAAATCGAAGCCGGCGACGACTACGTGACCGAAACCCACGAAGCGGCATGCGCGTTCACGCGCACGATCTGCAGGATGCTCACACGCGGCGCCGCGTTCTTTATCGACTATGGCTTTCCGCGTCACGAGTACTACCACGGGCAACGCACGCAAGGCACGCTGATGTGCCACTACCGTCACCGCGCGCACGGCGACCCGTTTCTGTATCCCGGCTTGCAGGACATCACCGCGCATGTCGAATTCACCGGGATTGCAGAGGCAGGCGTCGATACCGGCGCCGATCTGCTCGGCTATACGTCGCAGGCGCGCTTCCTGATGAACGCCGGCATTACCGATGCACTCGCCGAATTCGATCCGGCCGATGCCGCGCGCTTTCTGCCCGCCGCGAACGCGGTGCAAAAGCTGTTATCGGAAGCGGAAATGGGCGAGTTGTTCAAGGTGATCGCCTTTTCCCGCGGCATCGACGTGACGCTCGACGCGTTCGCGCGCGGCGATCGTTCGCACACGCTGTGACCTGGAGCACGCGATGATCCGCTGGCTACTCACCACGTTTGTCGCCGTCGCGGTGCTTTCCGCGTGCTGGCCGTGGCTACGGAAGATTGGCATCGGGCGCATGCCCGGCGATGTCACGTTGCGGATCTTCGGCCGCGAGTACCCGTTTCCGTTTATGTCGACGCTGGTGCTGTCGATTCTGCTATCGCTGATCGCGCGGTTGCTGTGAGTGCGCGGCCGGCTCGCCGCTAGTCGTTCTCGCGCGGCTCCGCGCCCTGCTCGCGCTCCTGCTCGCCGAGCGCCTGTGCGACTGCCCGCACGCGCGCGCGATGCACCGCATCCTTGATCGCCGCCGGCTGGTTCGCATATTCGCCGGCTATCGCGCCCGCATCGACGCTGCGCGCCGCGACAAGCGCGTCGCGCAGACGCTCGGCCTGCGGATAGTCATGCGTTTCGAAACCGAGCCGCCCGCGGGCGTCCGCTTCGCACGCCTGCAGTGCCTCCGCGAAACGCGCGGGTTTGCGCAGCGCGTCACTGCGCTCGAACAGCCGCACCAGCGCGGCAGCCTTCATGTCCATCACGCGATGAATATTGCCGTGCTCGCGCGCGACCAGCACCGCGAGATCGCGACATTCGTTCGGCACACGCAGCCTGTCACACAGTGGCTTGAGCAGATCGACGCTGCGCCCTTCATGACCGATATGGCGCGGCAGCACATGCTCGGGCGTCGTCGCCTTGCCGAGATCGTGCGTGAGTGCCGCGAAACGCACCGGCAGCGAATAGCCGCGCTTCGCCGCGTAGTCGACCACCATCATCACGTGCACACCGGTGTCGACTTCCGGATGGTAGTCGGCGCGCTGCGGCACGCCGTATAACGCGTCGATCTCCGGCAGCACACGCGCAAGCGCGCCGCCTTCGCGCAGCAGATCGAACATCCGCGACGGTTGTTTCTCCATCAGTCCGCGCGATATTTCCTGCCACACGCGCTCCGGCACCAGTGCATCGACCTCGCCGGCCGACACCATCGTACGGATCAACGCGAGCGTCTGCGGCGCGAGCGTGAAATCGGCAAAGCGCGCGGCAAAACGCGCGACGCGCAGAATGCGCACCGGGTCTTCGATAAACGCGTCGCCGACGTGACGGAACACGCGCGCGTTCAGATCCGCCCGGCCGTTGAACGGATCGACGATCGGTCCGGTCAGTTCGCCATCCGGGCTGACTTCCTGCGCCATCGCGTTAACCGTCAGATCGCGGCGCGCGAGGTCTTCTTCGAGCGTCACGTCCGGCGAATAGTAGAACTGGAAGCCGTGATACCCCGCCGCCGTCTTGCGCTCGGTGCGCGCAAGCGCGTACTCCTCCTGCGTGGACGGATGCAGGAACACCGGGAAGTCCTTGCCGACCGGACGATAGCCCTGCGCGACCATCTGTTCCGGTGTCGCGCCGACCACTACGTAATCGCGATCCTTTACAGGCACGCCAAGCAACGTGTCGCGGACGGCGCCGCCGACTGCGTAGATCTTCATTCGCAAGCTTCGTAGTAGCCGATTGGGTGCGTCTCACGCATCGCGTCGGCAATCCACGCCTGCACCGCGGGCGCATCGGTCAGGCGCCGCGCGTACGCCGCCGCCGGTTCGGACAACGCCGGCTGCCACGTGTTGAAGCGCATCGCCACCGGCGCGTACATCGCATCGGCAATACCGAATTCGCCGAACAGGAAGGGCCCGCCGTACGTGTCAAGACAGTTGCGCCACAGCGCATCGATGCGCGCGATATCGGCGAGCGCGCCGGGCGTCGCGCCTTTGCCCGGAAACGACGCGTGGATGTTCATCCACATATTCGTGCGTAGCTCGCCGAAGCCCGCGTGCATTTCCGCGCAGATACTGCGCGCGTGCGCGCGCGCCGCTGCATCGCGCGGCCACATCGGCACTTGCGCGAAACGCTCGGCGAGCGTCTCCATGATCGCAACGGATTCCCAGACCGATGCGCCCTCGTCGGTGATCAGGCACGGCACCTTGCCGGTCGGCGAATGTTTGAGGATCGACTCGCGCGTGTCCGGCTCGGCGAGCCATACCTGGACTTCTTCGAATGGAATGCCGAAATGCTTCATCAGCACCCACGGACGCATCGACCACGACGAATAGTTCTTATCACCGATCACGAGTTTCATGCCTGGTTCCAGGAAGAGGCGGGTTCAGGTTTGGCGTTGTTGCCTGCTTGTCTGCGTACTGATCTGCGTACTTCTCTGCGTACTTCTCTGCGTCATTAGCGGCCGGCGCTCGCGCGGAACGCATTGAACCTTGAACGCAGTGACGTGCCGGTCAGGTACACCGGCGCGATCGACTCGATGCTCGCGGGCTCGATATCGAGTTCCGGCGCGAGGGGCCCGGACAGCACGTTGTCGACTTTCATCGAATCGAGATTGTCGCGTGAAATGACCGGCTCGCCCGGCGCCATTTCAAAGGTCAGCGCCTGCAGCCGCGCAAACGCATCGGGCAGCCGGATGATACGTCCCTGCCGGCCGATCACCGCGCCGCAGTATTCGACCAGTTGCTCGAGCGTGTAGACCGTAGGGCCGCCGAGCTCATACACGCGGCCGTTCGCCGCGTCGAGATCCAGCACGTTGACGATCGCCTTCGCGACATCGCCGACGAACACCGGCTGGAACTTCGCATCCGGCATCGCCAACGGAATGACCGGGAACACGCGCTGCAAAAACGCGAACTTGTTCAGAAACTCGTCTTCCGGTCCGAACACGACCGACGGTCGAAAGACGGTTGTGGCCAGCGTCGACGCGCGCACCGCTTTCTCACCGTCGCCTTTCGAACGCACATACATGCTCGGGCCGCGCGAATCGGCGCCCAGCGCGCTAATGTGAATCAGCCGATGCACGCCCTTGCCTTCGCACGCGGCGACGATCTTCGTCGGCAGCTCCACATGGATTTTCGCGAACTCGGGTCCATACGGATCGCCGCGCCGTCCATGCAATGTGCCGACCAGATTGATCACCGCATCGGCATTCTCGACAAAGCGCGCGAGTTGCACCGGATCGAACACATCGACTTCGAGCACGTCGATCGGCAACAGCGTCAGATGCCGCGCGTTAAAGCGGCGGCGCGTCGCGACACGCACCGTCTTGCCGAGCTCGACGAGCGCATTGATGAGATGACTGCCAATGAAACCGGAACCGCCGATCACCGCAATGGTTTGATGTCGCATTTCCGACTCCCTCGTGGGCCAGACGCCTGGCCCATAAGCTGGACAGAAGCCGCGACAATGGCTGAAACCGGAACCGCGCCGCGCGCTGCAATACGATGCAAGGCGCGCGGCGGGCGTGGCGCTGTTTACGGTGCGATGTAACCCAAACGCGCCTTCAGCGATTGCGGACGGCCTTCGAACAGCGCCGCATAGTAGACCGTGTTGGACAACACGTTTTTCACGTAGTCGCGTGTTTCCTGGAAGGGAATGGATTCCGCGAAGATCGCCCCTTCGACAGGATGCTGCAACGACTGCCGCCAGTTCCGCGGGCGGCCCGGACCCGCGTTATAACCGGCGGTGGCAAGCACCGCGGACCCGTCGAATTCATTGTAGATCATCGACAGATAGTTCGTGCCGAGCAGGATATTCGTGTTGATGTCGTTCATCTGCTCGCGCGACAGCGGGCCCAGGCCGATCTTCTTCGCGACCAGTTGCGCGGTGCCGGGCATCAGCTGCATCAGGCCGCTCGCGCCGACCTCGGAGCGTGCGTTAAGAATAAAACGCGACTCCTGCCGAATCAGACCGTAAGCCCATTCGACATCGAGTCCATTCGACTGCGCATCGCGTTCGACGATGTCGCGGAACGGCGACAGGTAACGCAACGAGAAGTCGTGTTCGGCCTTCGTGCGGTCCGCGGTGTTCACGGCGCGGTCGTATAGCTCGATACGGCGAGCGTATTCGGCCGCCGCGAGCAGTTGCCGGTCGGTCATCGTGCGCAGCGGCCAGTTCCATTCGCGATTGCCTTCGAGCCGCAGATTCAGCTGATAGAAACGCTGAGCCAGCGCAAAGCCCGGCGTGTTGGCTGCCTGCTGCACTTCAGCGTCGCTGACCGGGGTCTTCGCCGGCACCGTGATCTTCCGGCCGAGTTCTTCCGTCGCAAGCTGACCATAGAAATTGAAGTTCGGCGCGATCTGCTCGAGTTCTTCGTTTGCCTGCGCAGTATCGCCCGCCTGCTTTAACGCCCGCGCATGCCAGTACACCCACGCGGGCTGGCTGCGCAGCGCCGCGGGCATCTGCTCGATCGACCAGCGCACCATCGTCCAGTCGCCGGCGAGCAGCGCGGTGCGCGTGCGCCATTCGTAAGCCGGGTTCGACAGCGGCGCGTTCGCCGACAGCCGGTACCAGTCGACCGCGCTCGGCATCTGTTTCGCCGCGGCCTGATACGCGATCGTGCCCCAGCCGATCGCGCGCTCCGGCGTGGTCAGAGACGGCGCGATCGACGAGAAGGTCGCAGCGGCCATCGCCGGATCGTTACGCGCCATCCGCGTGATCGCGAGCAACGCGAGTTGATGCGATTGCGGGTCGGGGCCAACGCCGCGTGCAAGCAACAGCGGCGGCTTGCTCGCCGCCTGATTGAAGAGATCCGGGTCGGGCCGCTGGTTGCCGAGCGCATCGACCAGCTTCGCGCCGGTATTGGTCTGATTCTGTTCGTAAGCGAGACGGATC
The DNA here is from genome assembly GCF_004366595.1 of Paraburkholderia rhizosphaerae. GTDB lineage: Bacteria > Pseudomonadota > Gammaproteobacteria > Burkholderiales > Burkholderiaceae > Paraburkholderia > Paraburkholderia rhizosphaerae. The sequence continues at coordinate 264,998 of NZ_SORE01000006.1, read as the reverse complement.
TGCTGCCATACGTCGTCGCTCGCGAACTGCTGGTTGATGGCAAGCGCGGTGATCAGGTCGACGCAGCCGTCGCCATAGTTGCGCGGATCGACGAGCAGCGCGCGTGCCGCATCCGAGACGTTCTCGCCGTGCGCCGCACGCGATTCGAGCGCGTAGCACTTGACCTGCGTATCGTCGTTCAACACGAAGCGCGCGTATTGATCGTCGAAGTTGCGCCAGTCATGACGTGCGCCGAGCACGACCAGATAGTCGTTACGCATCCGGTCTGCAATCGCCTGTCCATCGTACTTCTGCAGGAACGCGAGCACCGGCGCATCCGGCGCATCGATACGCGCATGCCCCTGCGAATCGAACAGTTGCGGCTTTAACTGAAAGTATTCGAGGTAGGACGGCGCGGGGTAATCCGGAATCATCGCGGCCAGTTGCGCAGCGCGGACCGGATCGTTATTGCGCGCGGCTTCGCGCAGTTGAACGAAAATCTGGTCGTCGTTGGTGAGCTGCGAAAGCGGGACCGGCTTCACGGCGGACGCCGTGCTGCATGCGACAAGCGCCGCAGCGGCAAGCGCCAGGCCAACCGCGCGATATACTCGAAAGAGGCGTGTGGACATCGTTGTTTCTGGAGCGCGAATTGAACGAAAGCATAGCATGCAACCCTGTGGCCAAATCATCGAAAAAGGCGCTGCGCAGCGCATTGTTCGACGTTCGGTTGCATGCGAGCCGCGATCCTTCCATTAGCGATGCATTGGGCCGGCGGCTACTCGATATGTTGAAGCGCCATGCGCCGCGGCGTGTCGGCTTCTATTGGCCACTTGAAGGCGAGTTCGATGCGCGTGGTGCGATTGCGACATGGCTCGCGCTCGATGACACACGCGAAGCCTGTCTGCCAGTCGTCATGCAACGGCACGCGGCGCTCGCGTTTCATGCATGGACGCCCGATATGCTGATGAAGGTCGGCGAACATCGTATTCCGGTGCCCGCGACGGCCCGCGATCTCGTGCCTGAACTGGTGTTTGTGCCGTGTGTCGGCTTCGATGAGGACGGCTATCGTCTCGGCTACGGCGGCGGCTATTACGATCGCACGCTCGCCGGCTGGCGCGTCGCCGGTGTTGCGCCGATTGCGATCGGCGTCGCTTTCGAAGCGTGCAAGAGCGCTGCGCTGCCGCGCGAACCGCACGATCTTCCGCTTGACGCGATCATCACCGACGCCGGCTGCTATCCGCTCGGCAGCCGCGCAGCGAGTGCCTGAAAGGTCTGCTCTTCGCCGTTTCTGTCTTCTTACAGTGAGGCCGCCGCACGCGCGGCCGTGTCATAGAGTCCGGACGCGTTGCGCATCAGTTGCGCGGCTTCGCCGATCTGCTGATTGGTCAAACCGCTTTCGCGCAGGGTTGCGATCAGGCAGCTTTCGCGCACCTCGCGATACTTGAGGCAAAGCTCGCGTCCGGTCTCGGTCGCCGAGAAGAACACTTCCTTGCCGGTCTTTTCGCTTTTTACATAACCTCTAGCTACGAGTTTTTTCAGCGCATAGGTGGCGACATGCGTGTCTTCGATGTTCAGCACGAAGCAGATGTCCGCCAACTTCTTGCGGCGCTCGCGATGACTCACGTGATGCAGCAACGACACCTCGATCGCGGTCATGTCCTTCGCGCCGGCTGCCGACATGCAGCGCACCATCCACCGGTTGAACGCGTTGCTCGCCATGATCAGCGCGTATTCGAGTTCCGAAAGCTCAGCGCATTCGTCAGAAACGAGGTGTTCCGATGACACGATTTTGGTGGGGTGACGAGCCATGTACAGGTTCTCGGGATGCGGCCGGAAAGGTCCCCAAGTGTACGACGCGGGTTTATTGGTGAAAGCCTGGCGAAAACGCTCATTGAGAATTTGTCGAGAATTTACTGACAATGTACGCTATCCAATCCGGATGAAGGCGCAGCAGGTTCCGCTGCATGTCCCACAGCGCGCCCGCAGCCGGCCCTGCCGTTTGCGCCCCTTCCGACACTGACCATCGACGCGACTCATGAGCCTACCGACGCGCCCACCAGCAAGCCTTCCGCGCATCTACGCGTTCGGCGATACGGCACTCGTCTGCGAATCGCCGCCGCCCGCGACGCTCGACTGCCAGCGGCGCGTCTGGGCCGCGGCGCAGGCGGCGCGCGCATGGCCGCACGTGCTCGAGGTGGTGCCCGGCATGAACAACCTGACGCTGGTGTTCGATCCCATCGAAGCGGACCGCGACGCGCTCGCGAACCAGTTGCGCGCCGCGTGGGACGCGGCTGACCACGCCGCGGCGCCCGATCGCGAGGTCGAGATACCGGTTCACTACGGTGGCGCGTTCGGGCCGGATCTCGAGCAGGTCGCCGCGCACACCGGCCTCACCGCGCAAGAGGTCGTGCGGCGTCATGCGCAAGCCGAATACGTGGTGTTCTTTCTCGGCTTTCAGCCCGGCTTCGCGTATCTGGGCGGACTCGACGCAGCGCTGCACACGCCGCGCCGGGCGGAGCCTCGGCTCGAAGTGCCGGCCGGCTCGGTCGGCATCGGCGGCGCGCAAACGGGCATCTATCCGTCGACATCGCCTGGCGGCTGGCAACTGATCGGCCGCACGATGCTGCCGCTGTTCGACCCGGCTCGCACACCGCCGACGCTGCTGCAACCGGGCGACCGCGTGCGCTTCACGATCGCGGGGACGCTCGCATGATCGACGTGATCCGCGCGGGTCTGCTGAGCTCGGTGCAGGACCTCGGGCGCCACGGTCAACGGCACCTGGGCATCGCGATGGGCGGCGCGCTCGACCGTCTGGCGCTCGAAGTCGGCAACCGGCTGGTCGGCAACCGTCCCGACGCGGCTGGCCTCGAAATCACGTTCGGTCCGACCGTGCTGCGCTTTCCCCGAGCAACACGCGTGGCGATTACCGGCTGCGAGTTCGGTGCGACGCTCGACGGCGTGCCGGTCCACTCATGGTGGAGCCTGCCGGTGCAGGCAGGCCAGCAACTTGCGCTGAATGCCGCGCGGCGCGGCATGCGCGGCTATGTGTGCGTCGCCGGCGGCATCGACGTGTTGCCGGTGCTCGGCTCGCGCAGTACCGACCTTGGCGCCGGCTTCGGCGGCCTCGGCGGACGCGCGCTGCGCGACGGCGACCGGCTGCCGGTCGGCGTGCCGGCCCCGCATGCGCGCGGCCTGGGCCCGGATGCGCCCGAGTTCGGCGTCAAAGCGCCCGAGTGGTGCAAGTTCAATCAGATCGACGAGCCGGCACGGCGCGGCCGGCATGCGTCGGGCGCCGCGTGGGCGCCGGCGGTGCGCGTGCTGCCCGGTCCCGAATACGACAGCTTCACCGCCGCCGCGCGCGACGCGTTCTGGTCCGGTCAGTGGCTCGTCACGCCGAACAGCAACCGGATGGGTTTCCGGCTGGCGGGCACCGCGCTCGAGCGCCAACAGAAAATCGATCTGCTGTCCCATGCGGTGATGCCTGGCACGATTCAGGTGCCGCCGAACGGCCAGCCGATCATCCTGATGAGCGATGCGCAAACGACCGGCGGCTATCCGAAGATCGGCTCGGTGATCCACGCGGATCTATGGAAGCTTGCACAGATCCGGCTCAATGGCGCGGTGCGCTTTATCGCGGCGACCGCGCATGAAGCGCGCGCCGCGCTGCTCGAAGAACGGCGATACCTGCGGCAAATCGATGCCGCAATCGCGATGCATGACGAACGCTGCGCGCGCGAGTTGCCGCTCACCGCGGTATGACGCGCACGGCGTGAAGACGTGAGGAACATGATGGAAATCGATCTGAACGCCGATCTCGGCGAAGGCTGTGGCTCCGACGAAGCACTGCTCGATCTGGTCAGCTCGGCGAATATCGCGTGCGGCTGGCACGCGGGCGGCGCCAACGCGATGCGCGAATGTGTGCGCTGGGCGGTGCAAAAAGGCGTATCGATCGGCGCGCATCCGAGCTTCAACGATCCGGAGAATTTCGGCCGCAAGGAAATGGACGTGCCGCCTGGCGAGATCTATGCGGGCGTGCTGTACCAGCTCGGCGCGCTGTCGGCGATCGCGCAGGCCGAAGGCGGCCGTATCGCGCACGTGAAACCGCATGGCGCGCTGTACAACCAGGCGGCGCGCGAAGCGCGCATCGCCGATGCGATCGCGTGCGCGGTGCACGACTTCGATCCGTCGGTCGCGGTGTTCGCGCTCGCGAACAGCGGGCTCGTCACGGCCGCGCGCGAAGCGGGGCTGGTGGCGATCGAAGAAGTGTTCGCGGACCGCGGCTATCGCGCGGACGGCTCGCTCGTGCCGCGCAAGGAACCGGGCGCGCTGCTCGATGACGAAGACGCGGTGCTCGAGCGCACGCTGACGATGGTGCGCGAGCGGCGGGTACGCGCGGTCGACGGCCAGTGGGTGCCGATCAACGCGCAGACCATCTGTCTGCACGGCGATGGGCCGCACGCGCTCGCGTTCGCAAGGCGCATCCGTCGTGCGCTGGAAGACGCGGGAATCGGCGTGCATGCGGCGACGGGCATGCGGGCGTGAGAATCGGCAGTTGCCGTAGGCCGCGAGCCATAAGCCACCATGCACGACACGTGACGTGACAGCGTGACGCGCGGTTTCGTCTCGCGTGCAGTTCGTGATTTCGCAGTGACAGCAACACCAGACAGCACCAGGCGGCACAAGACAACACCAAGCGGCCAGCAAGAGCCGCCTATCAAGCGACGGCGCAGCCGCCTCACATCGGCGGCGCCGGATCACATTGACGGCGCCCCCACGCAAGCGGCGCTCACGCTGTATTCATTTGGAGACTTTATGCAGTCAACAGTCAATTTATGGCCGCTGATTGGCGTAGCCGTGATCATCGTCGGCTTTTTATTGCGCTTCAATCCGATGCTGATTGTCGCGGCCGCCGCGATCGCCACCTCACTCGCCGCGCACTTCCCGCCCGACAAAATCCTCGCCGCGATCGGCACGGGCTTCATCAAGACCCGCAATATCCCGCTCATCATTCTGCTGCCGCTCGCGGTGATCGGCTTGCTCGAACGCCACGGCCTGCGCGAACGCGCACAGATGTGGATCGGCACGATCAAGGCGGCCACCGCCGGACGTCTTCTGATCGTCTATCTGCTGGTGCGCGAGCTGACCGCCGCAGTCGGACTCACCGGACTCGGCGGGCATCCGCAGATGGTGCGGCCGCTGCTCGCGCCGATGGCCGAAGGCGCCGCCGAAAGCCGCTTCGGCAAGCTAAGCGATGCCGTGCGTTACCGGTTGCGCGCGTTCAGCGCGGCCACCGATAACGTCGGGCTCTTTTTCGGTGAGGACATCTTCGTCGCGTTCGGCGCAATCGTGCTGATGGTCACGTTCCTGAAGGAAGCGGGCATCACCGTCGAACCGATGCACGTCGCGGTGTGGGGCATTCCGACCGCCGTGTGCGCATTTCTGATTCACGGTTTCCGGCTCTATCTGCTCGATCGCAGGCTCGAGCGCGAACTGACGCGCGCAACGAGTCGCGACGCCGCGCAGCCTGGGTCCGCACGCGGCTCACATGGCCAGCGCGCCGCTCAACCCGCCACCGGGGACGAAGCATGACGCTGACACTCAACTATCTGTTCTATCTGGTCGGCATCGTGCTGCTGGTGGTCGGCGGCATGATCGTCACCGATCGCGAGCATCCGCGCCGTTTCTCCTCAGGCGGCTTCTGGATTATCTATGCGCTGATCTTCCTTATCGGAGACCGCCTGCCACCTGAAGTGGTCGGCGTGCTCGTGATCGCGATGGCGTTGATCGCCGGCTTCGGCCGCGTGACCGCTGGCAAGTCGAACGTACTGCCCGACGACGTACGCAAAATCAGCGCGAAACGCCTCGGCAACCAGCTGTTTCTGCCCGCGCTGACGATTCCGCTCGTCACCGTTGCGCTCACGCTCGGTGCGAGTCATCTGGTGTTCGGCGGCACGCCGCTGATCGACCTGAAGAACGTTACGCTGATCGGCTTCGGCATCGGCTGCGTGATCGCGCTGGCTTATGCGTGCGTGGTCACGCGCGATACCGTCGGCCAGTCGATGAGGGAGACGCGCCGGCTGATCGACGCATTGTCGTGGGCCGCGGTGCTGCCGCAGATGCTCGGCATGCTTGGCCTCGTGTTCTCCGATGCGGGCGTCGGCAAAGCCGTCGCGCATCTGACGATCTCCTATATCAGCCTCGACTACCGGCTACTCGCGGTCGCCGTGTACTGCGTCGGCATGGCGCTCTTCACGATGGTGATGGGCAACGGCTTCGCGGCGTTTCCGGTGATGACGGGCGGCGTCGGCGTGCCGATTCTCGTCAACGTGTTCCACGGCAATCCGGCGGTGATGGTCGCGATCGGCATGTTCTCCGGCTACTGCGGCACGCTGATGACGCCGATGGCCGCGAACTTCAACATGGTGCCGGCCGCGCTGCTCGAACTGCCTGACAAGAACGCGGTGATCAAGGCGCAGATACCGACCGCGCTGAGCTTGCTGGTGGTGAACATCTTCCTGCTGAACTGGCTGATGTTCCTGTCGCGGTAGGCGTCGACAGCTTCCAATAGTGAGACACACGCGACCCGCGCGTGAATCGCGAAACAAGAAACGCGTCGATATTTAGGATATGTCCGATGCACCGCGAAACGCGCCGGACATAACCTTCTGGGCACCCAAAATCGACAACGCGGCGCGCGCGTAAGCGACGCGCCGTTTTCCAGGTCTCCCAGCCCAACTCCACGATGCCCCCTTCTGACGCGACTCCACGTGCCGATAGCACGCATCCCACGACGCAGACTCACCCCACTGCGCTTGCACTCGCGCTCGAAGCGCACCGCGCGAACCGCCTTGATGAAGCCGGGACGTTATACCGCGCAGCGCTCGCAAGCGTCCCCGACCATCCGGACGCGCTGCACTACTACGGCGTGCTTCTGTATCAGCGTGGCGACCATTGCGCCGCGGCGACGCTGCTCGATCGCTCGCTGACGCTCGATCCATCGAATGCCGAATGCTGGAGCAATCGCGGTCTCGTGGCTGCCGCAAGCGATCAGCATGAACTGTCGCTGCACTGCTACCGCAACGCGCTGCGCCTGAAGCCGGCGTTCGCCGACGCGCATAACAACCTTGCAGTCGCTCTCCAGTCACAAGGCGCGCTTGACGAAGCGGTCGACCACTATCGCCGTGCGCTTGCGATCGACCCTTCGCTCGTCGATGCGCACGTCAATCTCGGCTCCGCGCTCGGCAAGCTCGGCCGTCACGACGACGCGTATGCGCACTATGAAATCGCGTTGTCGCTCGATCCGCGTTCGGCGCAAGCGCACTTCAACGCCGGCAACGCGCGGCAAGCGCGCGGCGACTTCGCGGCTGCGGCCGATCATTTCCGGCAAGCGGTCGCCGCGGCCCCCACGTTCGCCGATGCGTACGTGAATCTCGGCACCGCGCTGGGCAAGCTCGGCGAGTACCCGGAAGCGGAGCGGCACTATCGGCAAGCCGTCGCGCTGAACGGAAATGCGACGAACCTCGTTTGTCTCGGTGCATCGCTCGGCGCGCAGGGCCGCCACGATGAAGAGGAACCGTTCTATCGGGCGGCTCTCGCGCTCGAACCGGACCAGCCGGACGCGCATCAGAACCTCGCATGGCTATATCTGAAGCGCGGCGATTACTTGCGTGGCTGGGCCGAGTACGCGAAGCGCTGGCGCGCGAGCGACTACGAAGCGATTGCGGTCGAAGGCATTGCCGAATGGCGCGGCGAGCCGATCGACGGCAAACGGATCCTGCTCGTGCGCGAGCAGGGCTTCGGCGACCAGTTCCAGTTTCTGCGCTATGCACAGGTGCTCGCCGGGCGCGGCGCAACGGTCGACGTCTGCACGCGCGCGCCGTTGCTCGAGCTCGCACAGCGCGTACCGGGCGTGCGCCGCGCATGGACCGGCACACCGGGCGGCGACTATGACTTCTGGGTCTCGCTGATGAGCGTGCCGGCATGCATCGGCACTGACCTGCATACGATCCCGGCCACGGTGCCGTATCTGTTTGCCGATCCGCTCAAGGCCGCGCACTGGCGCACGCGCTTGCGCGATACGGTCGGCGCGCAGCCCAAAGTCGGTCTCGTCTGGGCCGGCAGTCCAACCTTTGGTAACGATCGGTATCGTTCGATGCCGCTCGCGGCGCTCGCGCCACTATGCGAGTTGACCGGCGTCGCGTGGCTCAATCTGCAAAAAGGCGTCGCGCGTGAACAGTTGGCCGTACTGCCCGACGCGATCCGTCCGATCGACTTCACGGCCGAACTGAACGACTTCGCGGACACCGCCGCGCTGATCGACAACCTCGATCTCGTCATCACCGTCGATACCGCGGTCGCGCATCTGACTGGCGCAATGGGTAAGCCGGTGTGGGTGATGTTGCCGGCGAATTCCGACTGGCGCTGGCTCGAGCATCGCAGCGACTCGCCGTGGTATCCGACTGCGCGGCTGTTCCGGCAAACGATGCTTGGCGATTGGGCACCGGTAGTCGAGCGAATGCGCGATGCGTTAGTCAGCGGCGAATAACGATAAGTACCGGCGGCGGGAGTTCGCGCCCCCGCCGCTGCGTCAACTCGGCTCGACCACGAAGCCGCGCTGACGCAACAACTGCAGCACGCCATTCGGCCCACCCAGATGCAGCGCGCCGATCGCGACGAACACCGGCTTGTTCGGCGCCGCAATGGCGACCATTCGCGCAACAAACCGGCGATTGCGTTCATACACGATCTTGTTGTCGATCGACGCGGACACGCGCGGATCGCGCGCCAGCTTTTCTGACTTCGCGACTTCCCATGCCGCAATCGCATCGGCATCGCCGACGCGCCACAGCCGATGCAGCGTCTGCACGTCGGCAACGTTCTCCGCCGGCGTCTGCACGAGGTCCTGGGCGAGCATTTCGCGCTGCTGCGCAAGCGTGAGACTGGTGAACGCGCGCATCTGCTCGGCGAGCGTCTCCAGCCCGACGATCTTCCCGCGCTGGCGCAGGTAAACGTTCTGCAGTTGCGCCTCGGTGCCGTATTCGGTTTGCAGTCCGGCGCTCAGCGAATCGTAGGTCTCGACGAGCAGCGACGCGAGCCACGGTCGCATCTTCCTGATCTCGTCGAGCGCAGCGGGGTTGTCGCGCAAGCGCATCTCGAGCTTGCGCCATAGCGGATCGGGCAGCAGCCGCGGCAAGCACGGATACCGGCAGATGCCGTACTTCGACACATCGTCCTGTGAAACCAGCAGATCGTCCGGTGACAGTTCAAGCGCAAGTGTCGGGGACGCGGCAAGCGCCGCGAGGATCGCTCGCCGGAACGGTTGCGCGGGCGGATAGTCGACCGGATCGCCGACATGCAGCGTGCCGAGAATATAGATGGTCGTCGCGCCGCGCGTGGCGACGTAGAACGGCATGCGCGCCGGTTCGGGCCGCACCGGCCCGCCGGTGCTGGTGCCCGACGCCGCCGGCGGCGTGGCCGGCTGTGCCAGCGCCGGCGCCGGCGCGGCGGGCCGGGGCGGCGGCGCCGGCGGATGCGGTATCGGCAACGACGGGCGTCCGCCTTGCAGGTTCGTCGGCGCATCGCCGGCAGCGAACGCGGCCGACACCGGCGACCACGCTGCAAGCGACGCCGGCATCGGCAGATTGACGCTGCAGCATACGACGGTCAGCGTGGCGAGTAACCACCACCGCGACCAGCACAATGTGATCATCCGCGCGACCCAGTGCGTACGCGAGCGCAGCACGGAGCACACGCGATCTTCGTGGACAACGCAACCAGCGCAAACAGCAGCCACCGCGCATGCAACGCCGGCAACGCCGCGCAGCCCAACGCAGCGGCGCGCCGGGCAGCGCGCCGCGGCCGTTTCAGGCATCCGCGTCCCCCACCTCCTCGGCGCGGTGACACGATACCTGACGGCCATCCACTTCACGCAGCTTCGGTTCCTCCTGACGGCACCGGTCGATCGCATACGGGCAACGCTGATGGAAAGTACATCCTGACGGCGGATTCAGCGGCGACGGCATTTCGCCTTGCAGCTTGATCCGGATCCGTCGGTCGGCTTCGAAGATCGACGGCGTGGCCGACATCAGCGCCCGCGTATACGGATGCCGCGGCCGTTCGAAGATCGTCCTATTGTCGCCGAGTTCGGCAATCCCGCCGAAATACATCACCATCACATCGTCGGCGATATGCTCAACCACCGCCAGATTGTGTGAGATAAACACGTAGCTCGTCTTAAATTCCTCTTGCAAATCCATAAACAGATTAAGAATCTGCGCCTGAATCGACACGTCGAGCGCGGACACCGGCTCGTCGGCGACGACGATCTGCGGATCGAGGATCATCGCGCGCGCAATTGCGACACGCTGTCGCTGGCCGCCGGAGAACATGTGCGGGTAACGCTTCGCATGTTCGGGCCGCAAGCCGACGGTTCGCATCATGTGTGCGATCCGTTCGACACGCTCGGTGGCGGTCAACGATGTATTGATCGCAAGCGGCTCGCCGAGCGTCTGCTCGACTGTCTTGCGCGGATTCAGCGATGCAAACGGATTCTGGAACACCATCTGCACGCGGCGGCGCAGTGCGGCGATCTTCGCGTGATCGGCGCCGGCCACATCCTGGCCGTCGATCAGCAGACGTCCCGAGGTCGGCGCTTCGATCATCGTCAGCTGGCGCGCGAGCGTCGATTTGCCGCAACCGGACTCGCCGACCACCGCCAGCGTGCGCCCGCGCGTCAGCGAAAACGACACGCCGTTGAGCGCCTTCACGGTGCCGTGGCCGAACATGCCGCGCTTCACGTCGTAGTGCTTCGCCAGTTGATCGGCGACCAGCACCGCGTCGGCTCCGCTATGAGCTGCCGGGCGCCGCGTATCAGGTACTGCATTCATCGTGCGCCTCCGTGTTGAACCGCATCCGCGGCAAGGTTCAGCGGCTTGATGCAGCGAACCCGGGCCGCGTTGTCATGATCCGGCAGGCCGTCCAGCGACGGGCGCGCCTTCATGCAGTCGTCGACGACGTACTTGCAACGCGGCGCGAACAGACACCCCTTCGGCCGATCGTCGCGCCCCGGCACCATGCCGGGCAGTGCAGCGAGCCGCACCGCGCCGACGTTGTGCTCGGGAATCGCCGCAAGCAGCGCTTCGGTGTACGGATGATGAGGCGCGGAGAAGATATGGGGCACGCGGTTCGTTTCGATAATCTCGCCCGCGTACATCACCGCGACCCGCTGCGCGACTTCCGACACGACCGCGAGATCGTGCGAAATCAACACGAGCGCCATGCCGCGCTCCTTCTGCAACTGCACCAGCAGTTGCATGATCTGCGCCTGAATCGTCACATCGAGCGCGGTGGTCGGTTCGTCGGCAATCAGCAGCTTCGGATTGCAGGCGACTGCCATCGCGATCATCACGCGCTGGTTCATCCCACCGGACATCTGATGCGGAAACGACGCAATGCGGTTCTTCGCATCGGGAATGCCGACCTGATCGAGCAGTTCGAGCGCGCGCCGGTTCAGCGCGTCGCCACGCAGTCCCTCGTGCAGCTTCAACACTTCCTTGATCTGATAGCCGACCGTGTAACTAGGGTTCAGGCTCGTCAGTGCGTCCTGAAACACCATCGCGATGTCTTTGCCGATCACCTTCCGGCGTTCCTTCGGCGACGCGGCGAGCAGGTTCTTGCCGTCGAACGTGATTTCATCGGCGCTCACCTTGCCGGGTGCGTCGATCAGGCCCATCAGCGCCATCATCGTCACACTCTTGCCCGAGCCCGATTCGCCGACCACGCCGACCACTTCGCCGGGCGCGACACTCAGGTTGACGCGGTCTACCGCGGCGAGGCCGCCGAAGTCCACCGCGAGATTGCGGATGGTCAATAGATCGCTCATGTCAGGCCATCCGTTTCAGTTTGGGATCGAGTGCGTCGCGCAGCCCGTCGCCGAGCAGATTGATCGCGAGCACCGAGATCAGAATGGAAAGGCCGGGCATTGTGACGATCCACCATGCGCTGTCGATGTAGTCGCGCGCGGAGGCGAGCATCGCGCCCCACTCCGCGGAAGGCGGCTGCACGCCGAGACCGAGGAAGCCGAGCGCGGCCGCATCGAGAATCGCCGACGAGAAGCCCAGTGTGGCTTGCACGATCAGCGGCGCGGTGCAGTTCGGCAGCACTTGCGAGAACATCAGCCGCAACGTGCCGGCGCCCGCGACGCGCGACGCCATCACGTATTCCTTGTGCAGTTCGCCGAGCGCCGACGCGCGCGTCAAACGCACGTAGCCGGGCAATGCGACGATGGCGATCGCAAGCATCGTATTGAGCAGACCCGGACCGATGATCGCGACCACCGCGACGGCGAGCAGCAGCGACGGCAACGCGAGCAGCACGTCCATCACGCGCATGATCGGCGTGTCCGCCCATTTCTCGAAGAACGCGGCGATCAGGCCGAGCACGATGCCGGGAATCAGCGCGAGCACCACGGATACGCAGCCGATCCAGATCGACAGCCGCGCGCCGTACATCAACCGCGAAAGGATGTCGCGGCCGGCTTCGTCGGTGCCGAGGATGAACTTCCAGTTGCCGCCGTCGAGCCATGCGGGCGGAATCTTCACGAAGTCGCGATATTGCTCGATCGGACTATGCGGCGCGATCAGCGGCGCGAAGATCGCGACAAAGACAATCAGCAGCACGACGATACCGGCGCCGACCGCGCCACGGTTGCGCGAGAAGTTTGCCCAGAATTCGCGGGCGGCCAGTACGCGGCCGCTTGGCGGGGTGACCGCCTGGGGGACGGTGTTTTGGATGTCGGCCACGGTTTACCTCGTATGGCGAATGCGCGGATTCAACACGCCGTACAGCAAATCAACGACGAGGTTCACCACAATGACCAGCGTGGCGATCATCAAAATGCCGCCCTGCACGACCGGATAGTCGCGCCGGCTGATCGCGTCGATCAGCCACTTGCCGATGCCGGGCCACGAGAACAACGTCTCGGTCAGCACCGCGCCCGCGAGCAGCGTACCAACCTGCAGACCGATCACCGTGACGACCGGAATCAGCGCATTACGCAACGCATGCACGACAATCACCCGCGCCGGCGACAGTCCTTTCGCGCGCGCGGTGCGGATGTAGTCTTCGCGCAGCACTTCGAGCATCGACGAGCGCGTCATCCGCGCGACTACCGCCAGCGGAATCGTGCCGAGCACGATCGCCGGCAGGATCAGGTGGCTCAGCGCGGAGCGGAACGAACCTTCATCGGTGCCGGGCAACAGCGAGTCGATCAGCAGGAAGCCGGTCACGTGCGGAATGTCGTATTCGACTGCAATGCGGCCCGACACCGGCGTCCAGCCCAGCTTCGACGAAAACACCATGATGAGGATCAAGCCCCACCAGAAGATCGGCATCGAGTAGCCGGTCAGCGCGGTGCCCATCACGCCGTGATCGACCACCGTGCCGCGCCGCAACGCGGCGAACACGCCGGCCGGCAGGCCGACCACCAGCGCGAACAGCAGCGCGCAGATCGACAGTTCGACGGTCGCCGGAAAGCGCGCGAGGAACTCGTCCATCACGCTCGTATTGGTGATGATCGACGTGCCCAGGTTGCCGGACAGCGCGCGACCAACGTAATGCAGATATTGAACCGGCAACGGCTCGTCGAGCCCGAGGCGGTGCAGCGCCGCGGCGTGCATTGCCGGATCGACGCCGCGCTCGCCCATCATCACTTCGATAGGGTCGCCGGGGATCAGGTGGATGAGCGCGAACGCGAGGATCGTAATACCGATGAAAGTCGGTATCACCATCCCGATGCGGCGCAAAACGAATCGGAACATGGATCGTCCCTATAGTCTGGGTGGGGAAAAACGCAACCGGCGACAAGGGCTCGTGACCCCGTCGCCGGACAGTTTCGACCAGTCTTCTTAACCGTGCGAAAAACTTACTTCGGCTGGCTGCTTATCGACTTGCCTGACGCTTCGTTCAAGCGGCTTGATTCAAGCCTCGTACTTCAAGCCGTTTATTTCAAGCTAACGCCATCGAAACGTTGATAGCCGAGCGACTCGATGCGCATGTCGACAACCTTCTTGCTCATCGGCAGATAGACCGTCGAGTGTGCGATCGGCGAGAACGGCAGTTGTTCCGCGAAGATCTGTTGCGCCTGCACATAGATCTTGGTGCGGGCATCCTGGCCCATCGTCGTGCGGCCCTTCTGCACGAGTTCGTCGAACGGCTTGTAACACCACTTCGAGAAGTTGTTGCCGTTCACCGCTTCGCAGCCAAGCAGCGTGCCGAGCCAGTTGTCCGGATCGCCGTTGTCGCCGGTCCAGCCGATCAGCATCGAGTCATGTTCGCCCGCGTGCGCGCGCTTGATGTACTCGCCCCACTCATACGTGACGATCTTCGCCTTCACGCCGATCTTCGCCCAGTCCGCCTGGATCATTTCTGCCATCAAACGGCCATTCGGGTTGTACGGACGCTGCACCGGCATCGCCCACAGCGTGATCTCGAAGCCGTTCGCGAAACCGGCTTTCGCGAGCATCGCCTTCGCCTTTTCCGTATCGAACGGCGCGGCCTTCAACGACTTGTCGAACGACCATTGCGTCGGCGGCATCGGGTTGGTCGCGAGCTGGCCCGCGCCCTGGTACACCGAGTCGATGATCGCCTTCTTGTTGATCGCCATATCGAGCGCTTCGCGCACTTCGACCTTGTCGAGCGGCTTCTTCGTCACGTTGTACGCGAGGTAGCCGAGGTTGAAGCCTGCTTGCGACGGCATCTGCAGATTGTTGTCCGCCTTCAGCGGCGCGATATCGGCCGGGCGCGGATAGCTCATCACCTGGCATTCGTCGCGTTTAAGCTTCTGCACGCGCACGCCCGGATCAGGCGTAATCGAGAAGATCAGCTTCGAGATCTTCACCGCGTCCGGCTTCCAGTAGTCCGGATTACCGTCGAAGCGGATCGTCGCGTCCTTCGTGTAGCTGCGGAAAATGAACGGGCCCGTGCCGACCGGCTTCTGGTTGATATCGGCGGCCTTGCCTTCCTTGAGCAACTGGTCCGCGTATTCAGCCGACAGAATCGATGCGTACTCCATCGCGATGTTCTGGATAAACGGCGCGTTCGCTTCGGCCAGCGTGAATTTCACCGTGTACGGGTCGACCTTTTCGACCTTCTGGATCAGCTTGTCCAGACCCATGTCGGTGAAGTACGGAAACTGCACCGGGTAGGCCTTGCGGAACGGCTGGTTCGGATCGAGCATGCGCTCGAACGTAAAGACCACGTCGTCCGCGTTGAACTCACGCGTCGGCTTGAAATACGCGGTGGTCTGGAATTTGACGCCGTGACGCAGATGGAACGTCACCGTCTTGCCATCCGGCGACACTTCCCACTTCTCGGCGAGGCCCGGTTCGACCTTCGTACCGCCGCGCTCGAATTCGACGAGCCGGTTGTAAACGGTGAAGGTGTTCGCGGTAAAGTCCACGCCCGTCGTGTATTGCGCCGGATCAAAACCCGCGGGGCTGCCTTCTGAGCAGAAAACAAGAGTCTTGTTCGGAATATCGGCGGCGTTCGCCAGTTGGGTCCCCGCCATCGATGCCGCTGCGACCGCGCTCAGCGTCGTGAGCCGGAGCGCGTGCAACAGTCTGTTTTGTTTCATGTTTCCTCCAGATTTGTAACCGGCCAAAGCCAGCGTAGCGCGATATTACTGAGCTTTGCTGGCCCCCACAAGCGGACAAAAACGTGTGGCGCAAACGGGGAAACATGTGTAGGAAGCGCGGCGGGACAAGCCGCCTGGGACCTGCAGGACATCAGACGACGTCATGCGCGTGACCACGCATGACGTCGATAGGCATGATGAATATGCGCGGCGGATTACAGCCCGAGCCGTTCGCAGATGGTCCTGGTCGCCGCGGCGCCGTTGAGCGTGTAGAAATGCAGGCCCGGCACGCCCGCATCGACGAGCCGCCGGCACAACTGCGTAACCACATCGAGACCGAATGCGCGAATCGCCTCGCGGTCGTCGCCGAAACTCTCGAGGCGACGCGCGATCCAGCGCGGCACTTCCGCGCCACACATCTCCGAAAAGCGCATCAATTGCGAGAAGTTCGTGATCGGCATGATGCCGGGCACAATCGGTACATCGACGCCGAGCTTGCGTGCGTCGTCGACGAACTGGAAGTACGCATCCGCATTGAAGAAGTACTGCGTGATCGCGGAGTCCGCGCCCGCCTTCACCTTGCGCGCGAAGTTTTCGAGGTCTTGACGCGGCGAGCGCGACTGCGGATGGTATTCCGGATACGCGGCCACTTCGATGCGAAACCAGTCGCCAAACTCGGCACGAATAAAGCTGACCAGTTCCGACGCATAGCGCAGTTCGCCGACTTCGCCCATGCCCGACGGCAGATCGCCGCGCAGCGCGACGATATGGCGGATGCCATGCGAGCGGTATTGGTTCAGGATCGCGCGCAAGCTGTCTTTGGACGAGCCGATGCACGACAGGTGCGGCGCGGCTTCGACGCCGTCTTTCGCCATATCGATGACGGTGTCGAGCGTGCCTTGCTGCGTCGAGCCGCCGGCGCCGAATGTGACCGACACAAACTTGGGCTTGAGCGATGCGAGTTGCGCGCGCGTGGCGCGCAGCTTTTCGACGCCTTCCTGCGTTTTAGGCGGAAAGAATTCGAATGAAAGTTCGATGGGGTTCATGGTCCCGGTTCATGAAACGGGTTGTTGGACCGATCGGCAAAACGCGACGCGGGCCGCTCGCGTTTGCGGCGCTATCCGAAACTGCGATTGCCGAGAATAAGCGCGGACAGCAGCCACGAGACGATGCTGTACAGAATCGAGCCGAAGAACGCCGACCAGAAGCCGGACACCTCGAAGCCCTTCAACAGCGACGCACATAGCCAGAAGCACAGCGCATTGACCACCAGGATAAAGAGTCCGAGCGTGATGATCGTGACCGGCAACGTCAGCAGGATCAACACCGGCCGCAAGATCGTATTGATCAGCCCCAGCACGAGCGCGATGATCAACGCGGTCCCGAAACTGCGGATGTGTATCGACGGCACGATGTACGTGATGATCAACAACGCAAGCGCATTGATCAGCCAGGTCAACAGCACGCTCATATCAGGCTCCTTGGTGGCTTGCGATCCGCATTGAACGTGAATGCGCGCAGTGCGAACCGCTTGTGCAGTTCACTGCGGCAGTGCGCTGCGGCAGCGCACTGCGCGCATCCGGCAACGTGCCTAGTAGCGGTAGTGGTTCGGCTTGAACGGGCCGTTCTTGTCGACACCGATATAGCCGGCCTGCTCGGTCGACAGTTGCGTCAGGTTCGCGCCAATGCGCGCGAGATGCAGACGCGCGACCTTCTCGTCGAGCTGTTTCGGCAACACGTACACCTTGTTCTCGTACTTGCCGCCTTGCGTGAACAGTTCGATCTGCGCGAGCGTCTGGTTCGTGAACGAGTTCGACATCACGAACGACGGGTGGCCGGTCGCGCAACCGAGGTTCACCAGACGTCCTTCAGCCAGCAGAATCACGCGCTTGCCGTCCGGGAAAATGATGTGGTCGACTTGCGGCTTGATGTTTTCCCACGTGTACTGGCGCGTCGACGCGACATCGATTTCCGAATCGAAGTGGCCGATGTTGCAGACAATCGCGTTATGGCGCATCGCCTTCATGTGGTCGTGGTTGATCACATGGTAATTGCCGGTCGCGGTCACGAAGATGTCGGCCTTGTCCGCCGCATATTCCATCGTCACCACGCGATAGCCTTCCATCGCCGCCTGCAGCGCGCAGATCGGATCGATTTCCGTGACCCACACCGTCGCGCCAAGACCGCGCAGCGACTGCGCGCAGCCCTTGCCCACGTCGCCGTAACCGGCCACCACCGCGATCTTGCCGGCGATCATCACATCGGTCGCGCGCTTGATGCCGTCGACCAGCGACTCGCGGCAGCCATACAGGTTGTCGAACTTCGACTTCGTGACCGAATCGTTCACGTTGATCGCCGGGAACGGCAGACGGCCTTCCTTTTCCATCTGATACAGACGGTGCACGCCTGTCGTCGTTTCTTCGGTGACACCCTTGATATGCGCGAGGCGCTTCGAGTACCACGTCGCGTCAACATCCAGATGCTGCGCGATCGACTTGAACAGCGAGGTTTCTTCTTCGTTGGTCGGCTTCGCGATCACCGAGCGATCTTTTTCGGCCTTCGAACCCAGGATGAGCAGCAGCGTTGCATCGCCACCGTCGTCGAGAATCATGTTCGCGAACTCGCCGTTCGGCCATTCGAAGATGCGGTGCGTGAACTGCCAGTATTCGTCGAGCGATTCGCCCTTGAACGCGAACACCGGCGTGCCGCCTTGCGCGATCGCCGCGGCGGCGTGGTCCTGCGTCGAGAAGATATTGCACGAGGCCCAGCGTACGTCGGCGCCGAGCGCCTTCAGCGTCTCGATCAGCACGCCGGTCTGGATCGTCATGTGCAGCGAGCCGGCGATGCGCGCGCCCTTCAGCGGCTGCTGGGCTTTGTACTCGTCGCGGATTTGCACGAGGCCCGGCATTTCCGTTTCGGCGATGTTGAGTTCCTTGCGGCCCCAGCCTGCCAGCGACAGGTCGGCGACGACAAAATCTTTCGAGTCTTTGGAATCGTAAACTGCGGCGTTCATCACGCCCTCCTTTCTAAGAGAATTAGAAGATTGACGTGAGCGCCGTTCGATGCGAAGCGCAAGCTGCGTGGTACGCGTATGCCCTTCGAATTGACCACCTTCGAGCCTGGCGGGAAGAAACCCGTCGCAACGCTCCTCAAAGGCGAGCGCAGATTGTAGCAAATCAGGGTGACGCGTGCGACGGGCAATTTCGGCGACGCTTCGGGCGTTTCCGCACACGAAAATGCGGCGGGCAGCGGCGCGTGGCGCACGCGCACGAGCTCAAACCGGCAACAATGGCAGGAACGGCGCGAGCAGCACCATCGCGACACCGGCGATCATCATCGTGAGGCTCGCGATCACGCCCTCTTCCCTGCCGAGTTCGCGCGCTTTCGCGGTGCCGACGCCATGCGCGGCGGCGCCGAACAGCGCGCCACGCGCGAGCCGCGAACGCAACGGCAGCAGGGCAAGAACCAGTTCGCCGAACAGCATCCCGCACACGCCCGTTGCGATAACAAACAGCGCAGTCAGGTCCTTCGGCGCGTGAATCCTGTCACTGACCGCGAGCGCGAACGGCGTCGACACCGAACGCGTCATCAGGCTGCGCTGGAGCTCAGGCGACAGGTGCAGCAATTTCGCGAGCGCGAGCGACCCGCCGACCGCGACCACCATTCCGACCACCACGCCGACCGTCAGCGACAACCAGTGCCGTTTCATCAGCTCGCGATATTCGTAAATCGGCACGGCGAATGCGACGGTCGCGGGTCCGAGCAGCCACATCAGCCAGCGCGTGTCCTCGAAATAGACGCGATACGGAATGTGTGCGAATGCGACCACCGCGACCAGCACCGCGGGCACGGCGACAAGCGGCGTGAGCCAGATCGTCTTCACGCGCGCGTAGAGCGCCTTCGACAGGAAGTAGAGCACCACGGTCAGCGCGAAGCAGCCGGCCGCGATCAGTCGCGATGGGTTGTCGGCAAACAGAGAGGTGTAGGAAGTGGTCATCGGCAAACCTGTGGCCTCGCGGCTTGCTGCGATCAGTTGGGAGAAACGCACACACGCAGGTCAACGCGTGCACCGCGCATCACGGTCCGGGACGGCCCGGCCGTTGGTCGACCGGCATGCGCCGCGATCCAGGCAAGTGCCTGAAGCGCGAAAACATGCGTTCGCGCCTCGCGGCGATTACCGGCCTGGCCGGCGGTCGATCGGAATGCGGCGCAACGCGAGCCGGTGTTCGAAGCGCGATGTCTGTTCAACCGCGAACGCCACCGCGACCATCACCATCAGCGTGCCGCCAGCCACAACGAGCGCAAGGCGCCAGCCGTTCTCACGCAGCAACCCACCGTATTGGACCGCCGCCACCGCCGCGGGAATGAAGAACAGCAACAATTCCGACAGCAGCCAGTCCGCGCCGGCCTTGATCCAGCGCGGCGCGATGCCCCCGCACAGCAGCGCGGCGAGCAGTGCGAGCAGGCCGACCACTCCACCCGGCACCGGCAACCCGACGCGCCGCACCGCGAAGTCGGCGACCCACCACACGCCCGCGAGCACCGCACACTGCGCGGCCACCTGCAATGCACGCACGACCGGCGCGACCGCGCCCGAACGCCCGCTTGCAGTCCACTTCGTGACAGAGATGCTCATCGCGATACTCCCGTTGTGACCTTGTAAGTTCAGCGAGTATAGGGTTTCTACTGATATAAATATAATGACTTACACTCATTCAAACCATTCCAGATTGGAATTCGGCGAGTTAAATTGGTCGCTTACCCGCTATTGGGAGTCGGAACGTGGAACTGCGCGCGCTTCGCTATTTCATCGAGGTCGTCCGGCAGCAAAGCTTCACCGTCGCCGCCGAGCAGATGTTCGTCACGCAGCCCACCATCAGCAAAATGGTGAAGGCGCTCGAGGAAGAAACCGGCTCGCCACTGCTGCTGCGCGACGGCCGTCAGATGGTGCTCACCGACGCGGGCCGGATCGTCTACCAACGCGGTCAGGACGTGCTGGCGGCGCACGCTCAACTGCAAAAGGAACTCGACGACCTCGGCACGCTCGGTCGCGGCACGCTGACAATCGGCATTCCGCCGATGGGCGGCGCGCTGTTCAGTCCGGCGATCGCGGCGTTCCGGCAACGCTATCCAAAAGTCGAACTGAAGCTGATCGAGCAAGGTTCGCGTGCGGTCGAGGCGGCGCTGATCGGCGGCGAGCTCGAACTGGGTGGCGTGCTGCTGCCCGTGGACCCCGACACGATTGACGCGCTGCCGATGACGCGCCAGCGCCTGTGGCTGGTCGCGCGCACCGGTTCGCGCTGGGACGCGGCCAAAGACGTGCCGCTCGCGGACCTCGCGACCGAACCCTTCGTGTTCTACGGCGAAAGTCTCGCGCTCAACGACGTCGTGCTGCACGCATGCCGCAGTGCGGGCTTCGCACCGACTGTCGTGAGCCGCAGCGAGCATTGGGACTTCATGGTCGCGCTGGTGCTGGCCGGCGTCGGCATCGCGCTGTTGCCCGCACCCTATTGCCGCAGGCTCGATGCAACACAGTTCACGTGCCGGCCGGTCGTCGAGCCGGAAATCCCGTGGGAAATCGCGATCGGCTGGCGGCGCAACGGCTATCTGTCGCACGCGGCGCGCGCGTGGCTCGACGTCGCGCGCGACGCACTGCGCGGTCAGTCAGGCGATGACTTCATGAATGCGCCGGCGCTCGGCATCGTGATGAGCGGCGCGGCGGCAGTGCCGGCGGCGAGCGGGAATCCGCGGAAGTAAATGCGCGGGGCAGTGAGAACGTTCCCGCCCGCTGCTACCCGACTTCAACCCGATTGCGCCCACCTTCCTTCGCCCGGTACAGCGCAAGATCCGCCCGCTTGACGATTGCATCGACGTCGCGCTCGCCCTGCTTTTGCGCCGACACGCCGATGCTGACGTAAAAGGCACCGGCGTGCCGAGCCGCCAGTTGAACTGGAACTCCTGTCGTTCGATCGTCGCTCCCAGCTTGTCCGCGATCGATCTCGCTTCCTCCGCGCCCAGGCCCGGCAGCGCCGCAACGAACTCTTCCCCGCCCAATCCATGCATACGTGATTCACGTCGGTCATACGGAGGAAGCCTTCGTTACAGGCCTCGACGATCAGTTTTTTCGCATCGTCACGACTGATCACGGCGACGCTCGCCGCGATTCCGCGAATCAGTTCATGCGCCCTGGACCAATCGATCATTGCGACTGCCTGACGAAGGTTCCAACGGGAACCAGCAATCGAACGCGCGAGTCATGCACCGCGGATACTCCGGATGCCTACGGGTCAATCAGCAAAGCGCGATCACACTTCATACCATATCGCCCTCGTCTGACCGTGCGCAAAGGCGCGTTCCGTGTTGGCGGAGTGCGCAGCCTGAGGCCAGAAGAACAAAACTGGCCGCTGCCGCGCGCGTCGAGCGACAATGAACCCATCCCGCCCACGCCGCAGACGGAGACAGCAGATGGAAACGTTCGGCCCCGGCAACACGCATGAAGTGACCAATCAGGTCCCGCTACTCGCGGACTACAACCTGTTCACGAGCGACCCGGCGCTGGTCGCGGCCGTCGAGCGCGAAGGCGCCGGCTGGCATCGCGCGGCGCTCGAACGCGACGGCGCGGCGCTCACGACGCCCGACGTGCTCGCGCTCGCCGAACTGGCGAACCGTCACACGCCGGAACTGTCGACGCACAGCCCGCGCGGCGAACGCATCGACGCGCTGGAGTTTCATCCGGCCTGGCACAGGTTGCTTGCGCAACTGCGCGGCGCGGGCCTGCACGCATTGCCTTTCGCGAATCCGCGTCCTGGCGCGATGATCGCGCGTTGCGCCGCGTATCTGCTGCATGCGCAGATCGAATCGGGCGCGCTATGTCCAGTGACAATGACCTTCGCGAGTATCCCGGTGCTGCAACAGGAACCGGCACTGTTCGCCGCGCTGCGCGACAAGCTGTATGCGCGCGAGCACGATCCGCGCGACCTGCCGCTCGCGCAAAAGACATCGATGATGATCGGCATGGGCATGACCGAAAAACAGGGCGGCTCCGACGTGCGCAGTAATCGCACGCGCGCGTTTTCCGTCGCAAGCTCGGGCAGCACCGGGCGTGGTGGCGAGTATCGCCTCGTCGGTCATAAGTGGTTTTTCTCGGCGCCGCAGTGCGATGCGCATCTGGTCCTCGCGCGCACCGACGAGCACGAGGGTGTGTCGTGCTTTTTCGTACCGCGTTTCACGCCCGATGGCGCGAAGAACGCGGTGCGCATCCAGCGTTTGAAAAACAAGCTCGGCAATCGCTCGAACGCGAGCAGCGAAGTCGAGTTCTTCGATGCCTATGGCGTGATGGTCGGCGACGAAGGCCGCGGCGTACCGACGATCATCGAAATGGCGAACTACACGCGACTCGATTGCGCGCTCGGCAGCACCGCGCTAATGCGCGCGGCGCTCGTGCAGGCCGTTCATCACGCGCGACACCGCAGTGCCTTCGGCCGCGCGCTCGCCGAACAACCGCTGATGCGCAACGTACTGGCTGATCTCTCACTCGAATCCGAAGCGGCGACGCTGCTCGTGATGCGGCTGGCGCGCGCATTCGAGGACGCGACGGGCACGCTCGAAGAACGCGCGTGGCGGCGGCTCATCACGCCGGCCGCGAAGTACTGGATCTGCAAGCGCGCGCTCGAATTCACCGGCGAAGCGATGGAAGTGTGGGGCGGCAACGGTTATGTCGAAGAAGGCCCGATGGCGCGTTTCTACCGGGAAGCGCCGGTCAATTCGATCTGGGAAGGGTCGGGCAACGTGATGTGTCTCGACGTGCTGCGCGCACTCGAAAGAGAACCCGAGGCCGCACAGGCGTTACTCACCGGATGGCGGGATGTCGCACGGAATCACGCGGCGCTTGCGGGCGCGCTCGACCGGCTGCTCGCGACGCTCGCGGCATCGTCCGGGATGCGCGAGGCGTCGGCGCGCCGCATCGCGCAGCAGCTGGTGCTGATCGCGCAGGCGGTGCTGCTCGCGCAGCATGCACCGCCGCTGGTCGCCGACGCGTTTATCGCGACCCGCATCGCCGACGGTTGCGCCGACCATGGCCGCGTGTATGGCACGCTGCCGCCGGCATGCGATCACGCGGCGCTGGTCGAACGCGCGTTTGCAGCGTGACGCGCGCGAGCCGGACGCGCGGTGCTATTTCAACCAGCGCGTCGGCGGCACGTCGCCGCGCGGCAGACGCGCGGCAGCGGCATCGACGGCCGGATCGCCGTGCGTTTCCGGATTGATCGAGATGGAGGCGTCGTCGCTCTGCGCTTGCGTCGCGTCGGCTACGCCGCTTTCCAGACGATGCAGCCACGCAAGCAGTTCCGCGACCGCCTGGTAAAGCTGCGGCGGAATTCTCGAATCAAGATCGACCTGCATCAGCAGCGACACCATCTCCGGCGCCTCGTGCACATACAGCCCGGCCTCTTTCGCGCGCTGCACGATCATTTCCGCGACGAGCCCATAGCCCTTCGCGACGACGCGCGGCGCACCGCCCGGTCGTTGATCGTCGTAAGAGAGCGCCGCGGCGCTTTTGCGATGCGTGCGGCTCAAAGCAGTTCGTCTCCGTCGAAGAGATCGAATGGTGCCGCCGCAGGGTTGCCCGCTTGGGCGTCGCCTGCCGGATGGGACGCGCCGGCTGCCGCGGCGGACGCGGCAGCGGAACGCGCGTAGGCTTGCGCGGCCTGCGTCGCCGACGCGACGCTCGCCGCGCTGCCGAGCCCCTCGCTGGGCCCGCCACCGACAATCTCCCGGATCGCCAGCGCATTCAGCGCAATGCCGACTGCCGCCAGACGCTGCCTGAACGATTCGCCTTGCGCCGCGAGCCGAGCGGCGCCTGTCGGGCTTGCCTGCACACGTGCGGTCAGTTGCATGCCGACCAGAGTCAGATCGGCATCGACCGTGCCCAGCACCGGCAACGACAGCGTGAGCCGTGTGCGCCACGGGCGGATCTCATCGAGCTCGGACGCGTCGCCGTCGCCGCCGCGCGACCAGCGGTCGACGGCCTCCTCGATCGACCAGTCGAGCCGCGCACCCGGCCATGCTTCGCCGCTCCAGCGGAATTCGCCGGTCGCCAGCAGATCGAGTTGCTGACGCACAAGCGTGACGGTCGCCTGATGCACCGACGCGGCCATCGCCTGCGTCGGAAACGACGCCTGCGCCGCATTGCTTTGGCCGTTGTTGATGTTGCCCGGCTGCGCACCGTCGCGCGCGGACTGGGTCGACGGCCCGCTGCCGAACGCGTCTTCGGCAAATTCCTGTACGGCGGCCGCAAAACGCGCCGACATCGGCAGCGCAGTGCCCGACGCCTGATGCGCAGCCCCCGGGTTCGACGGGGCCGAGCCGCTTCCCGGCTGCGCGGACGAACCGCCATGCCACCACGACGCGAGACCCTCGCCGTCCGCCGCGGCATCGTCGGCGAGCGTCCACGGCAGCGGCATTTGCGAGGCTTCGGCGACCAGCCGGTTCTGCGGCTCATCGAACAGCGATGCGGGCGGGCGCTGCCCGCCCAGCCACTGCGCGAGATGGGATTCGTAGAAGAGCCCGCTTTCGTTGACTGTTTGACGCAACGCCGCGGCAAGCGCATCGACCGGCACCGTGCCGGCGCCCGGCGTCACGCCCGCCGCTCCTTGCGCGGCACCGGTCTGGGGTTGCGCCTGCGAAGTCTGGGAAGTCTGCGAAGGTGTGGCCGTTGCCGCGCCGTTGCCCGCGTTTGCCTCGGCAGCGGTACCGTCTGGCGTGGCGCCCGGCTGCGCGCCGATGCCCTCTTCGAGCGCCGGCACGACCGGCCAGATCGGCAACTGGCCGACCAGCGACGGCGTCGCATCGCCACCCGAGCGCATGATCGCGTCGAGCGTCAGCGCGATGCGCGACAGGATGGTTTGTGCAGAAGCCTGCGGCGGGTTATCGAGTAACGATACGGGCGCACCGCGCGCGGTCGGCGTATCGACTGTCAGCGCGGACGTGCCGGTTTGCGCGGTCGACGCATTGCTGCGCGACGCGATCGACAGCAGGCTGTCGACGCGGCTCGCGAGCAGCGCAGCAACGGCCGTGTCGATGTTGGTCATGCATCCTTCCTGTCGTCGCCTGGCAAAAAAGAAACTGGAAACAAGAGTCCGGAACCGGTCAGCGAGCGTAATAGCGCCATCGGCGCCCGCAGGCAAACCGCCGTCGGCGTACGTGCGCCGACGGCTGGCCTGTCTCACCGCGCCCCGTAGATCTCTTTCAACACCTTCGCCGTGCGGCCCGCGAACAGCGCGGACAGCTTCGCGAGACGCGGGTTCGCGAGTTCGCGAATCGCGGCGTCATTGGCAAGAATTTCGCGAATTAATTCGTACTTGCGGCCACGCTCGCCATCGTCGAGGTGCACGCCCACTTCGGCTTCTTTCAGACTGTCGACCAGATTGCGATATTCGTTCTGCATGTGCGCCAGTTCGCCCCATAGCGCATCGCGAGCGGCCGTCAACATCCGGCACGATATTGCCGCGATCGCCTCATAGCGGGCGAAGTACTCGTCATTCGCAGTCATCTGACCGCTTCCGCGGATCCCTGTGCCGCCATCCGCGCCACCTCCGGCCCAATACCCGTCCATGCTTCCTCGAGCGTTGCGAGCAGACCGTCGACTTCGATCAGCATCGCTTCGTTGCTTTTGATATTCGCTTCCAGCAGCCGTCTGGCCATGTAGCTATACAGCGCATTGAGCCGCTCGGCGATTTCACCGCCGGCCTTGCGGTCCAGCGATGCCTGCAGGCCGCTCTCGATAATCGAGATCGCCTTGCCGATGGTTTCGCCGCGCCGGCCGACTTCGCCCTGCTGCAGGTGAAAGCGTGCCTGGGCGATGGCCTTGCGCGCACCCTGATACAGCATCGCGGTCAGGCGATACGGACTCGCGCCCATCACCCCTGTCTCGTTGCCCACGCGTGCGTAAGCGTTGGCTCCGGCGTGCCCTGGGGAAAACATCGGCGCTCCTCCTGTGTGATGCGCGCTGCGGTTGGTCCAGACAAAACCAGTCCCACTGCTGCGCCGTAGCGCGCTGCGGTGACTGTGTCCGTGTTATCGGACGGTCAGGACAAAGCTTTAGGGTGCCGAAAGAGGGAATGCCGGGCGGGCTTCGCGCGGGCTACATCCTGCAGTTACACCTGCATCTGCATGATGTCGTTGTACGCGGTCACCAGCTTGTTGCGCACCTGCAGCGCGAACTGGAAGCCGATGCCGGCCTTCTGGCCGTCGATCATCACGTCGTTCAACGACACGTTCGGCGCACCGACTTCGAACGCCTTCGCCTCGTTGTCGGCGGCCATCTGGTCATTGCTGACCTTGTCGAGCGACGCCTTCAGCGCGGCGCCGAAGCTGCCGGCATACGTGGCGCCGGCTTGCGCGCCGGGCGTGGACGGGCTGCCGGCCGCTTCCGACGCCATCGACTGGATCTGCTGCAGCGCGGAAGTGAGCGGGTTCACGACGGTCATGATTGCTCCACGGAAGAAGAACCGGCGCTGCGCGAACCGACCTCGGGCGCCATGCCGGATTGACGGGAAGCATAAACGCGGGCGTACCGCCGACAGCCGCGAAACTGGGGGGAAAACCCTGCTCTATTCGGCCAATCGCGTTGCATCGGGCCGTGGAAAATGCCCATCGTGAAAGTCTCTGTCCGCGCGCCCGCTGCATTTGCCGCGGCCCCCGCGGACCGAGCCCTGGCATCCCCGGAGAACCCCGACGCATGGATTCGTCAGCCAATTCTTTGATCAACCCCGAAAGCCGCAGCATGGGCCTCGCCAATGCGCAGCCCGCCGCCGCGGGCGCCGCGGGCGCCGCTGCCGGTCAGGCCGCCGGCGCGGCCGACCTCGGCTTGGGCGGCGGCAATTTCGCGCAACGGCTGTCGTCGTTTCCGTCGTCGATTTCGCAAATGCGCGGCAACCCGCGCGCGCCGTTGATTGTCGCCGTCGCACTGCTGATCGCGATCGTCGTCGGACTCGTGATGTGGTCGCGCGCGCCCGACTACAAGGTGCTGTACAGCAACCTCACCGACCGCGACGGCGGTGCCATCGTCGCCGCGCTGCAGCAGGCGAACATTCCGTACAAGCTGTCCGACGGCGGCGGCGCGATCATGGTGCCGGCCGACCAGGTGCATGAGATGCGCATGCGGCTCGCGCAACAAGGCCTGCCGAAAAGCGGCTCGGTCGGCTTCGAATTGCTCGACAACCAGAAATTCGGCATCAGCCAGTTCGCCGAACAGGTGAACTACCAGCGCGCGCTCGAAGGCGAGCTCGAACGCACGATCCAGTCGATTTCGACCGTGCAGTCCGCGCGCGTGCATCTGGCGATTCCGAAGCAGTCGGTGTTCGTGCGCGATGCGGAGCCGCCATCCGCGTCGGTAATGGTGAACCTGTACCCGGGCCGCATCCTCGATGAAGGCCAGGTGAACGCGATCACGCATATGGTCGCGTCGGCGGTGCCGCAACTGTCGCCGCGCAACGTGACGATCGTCGACCAGGACGGCAACCTGCTCACGCAGCCGAGCGCCGGCACCGGCCTCGACGCGACGCAGCTCAAATACGTGAAGCAGGTCGAGCGCGATACGCAGCAGCGCATCGACGCGATCCTCGCGCCGCTGTTCGGCGCCGGCAACGCGCACTCGCAGGTCAGCGCGGATATCGACTTCTCGAAGACCGAGCAGACCGCCGAGACCTATCAGCCGAACGGCGGCAATCCGGGGCAAGCGGCGATCCGCAGCCAGCAGTCGAGCAGCGACGTGCAGACGCAGCAGGCCGGCGCATCGGGCGTGCCGGGCGCGCTGACGAACCAGCCGCCGCAGACCACGCAAGCGCCGATCGACGCGCCGAACGGCGCGAGCGGCGCGGCGCCGGCGACGCCGATCAGCGATCACAAGGATTCGACCACCAACTACGAGCTCGACAAGACCGTGCGCCACCTGCAGCAAGGCGGCGGTGGCATCCGCCGGCTGTCGGTCGCGGTGGTGGTCAACTACACGCCGCACGTCGACGCGAAGGGCCACACGACGATGCAGGCGCTACCGGCCGATAAGCTCGCGCAGGTCGAACAGCTGGTGAAGGACGCGATGGGCTTCGACGCGAAGCGCGGCGACTCGGTGAACGTTGTGAACAGCCCGTTCACGCTACCGGTCGACCCGAACGCGAACCTGCCGTGGTGGCGCCAGCCGGACATGATCGCGCTGGCCAGGCAGATCGCGACGTATCTCGGCATCGCCGCGGTCGCACTGTTCCTGTACTTCGTGATGGTGAAGCCGGCGCTGCGCCGCGCGTTCCCGCCGCCGGTCGAGGCGACGGCGACCGCCGCGCTGCCGTCGGCCGACGAACCGGTGCTGCTCGACGGTATCGCAATCACCGACAAGGGCGAAGAAGGAGGCTCGGACGCCGCGCTGCTCGCGTTCGAAAACGAGAAGCATCGCTTCGAGAAGAACCTTGAGTACGCGCGCCAGATCGCGCGCCAGGATCCGAAGATCGTCGCAACCGTCGTCAAGAACTGGGTGTCCGATGAACGCTGAAGGCATAACCAAAAGCGCGCTGCTGCTGATGTCGATCGGCGAGGAAGAGGCGGCGCAGGTATTCAAGTTCCTCGGTCCGCGCGAGGTGCAAAAGATCGGCGTCGCGATGGCCGCGCTGCGCAACGTGACGCGCGAGCAGGTCGACGAAGTGCTGCAGGAATTCGCGCGCGAAGCCGAACAGCACACCGCGCTGTCGCTCGATTCGAGTGACTACATCCGCTCGGTGCTGACCAAGGCGCTCGGTGAAGACAAGGCCGGTGCGATTATCGACCGCATTCTGCAAGGCAGCGACACGAGCGGCATCGAAGGCCTGAAATGGATGGATTCGGCGGCGGTTGCCGAACTGATCAAGAACGAACACCCGCAGATCATCGCGACGATTCTCGTGCACCTCGACCGCGACCAGGCATCGGAAATCTCCGCGTGTTTCACGGAACGCCTGCGTAACGACGTGCTGCTGCGAATCGCGACGCTCGACGGCATCCAGCCGGCCGCGCTGCGCGAACTCGACGATGTGCTGACTGGCCTGCTGTCGGGCAGCGACAACCTGAAACGCAGCCCGATGGGCGGCATCCGCACCGCGGCGGAAATCCTCAACTTCATGCCGAGCAACCACGAAGAGTCGGTGCTCGAAAACGTGCGCCAGTACGACGCGGAGCTCGCGCAGAAGATCATCGACCAGATGTTCGTGTTCGAGAACCTGCTCGACCTCGAGGACCGCGCGATCCAGCTGCTGCTGAAGGAAGTCGAATCGGAAGCGCTGATCATCTCGCTGAAAGGCGCGCAGCCGGCGCTTCGCCAGAAATTCCTGTCGAACATGTCGCAGCGCGCAGCCGAACTGCTTGCCGAAGACCTCGACGCGCGCGGTCCGGTGCGCGTGTCCGAAGTCGAGACGCAGCAGCGGCGCATCCTGCAGATCGTGCGCAACCTGGCCGAGAGCGGCCAGATCGTGATCGGCGGCAAGGCGGAAGACGCATATGTCTAACCGTGAGCCCGTGCGCAGCGACACCTTGTCGGCGTATCAGCGCTGGGAGATGGCATCGTTCGACCCGGTGCCGGAACCCGAACCCGAAGTCGATGAACGCGACATCGAAGCCGAGCTGCAACAGCTGCGCGATGCCGCGCACGCGGAAGGCGTCGCATCCGGCCATGTGGCCGGACAGGCGCTCGGCTATCAGGCGGGCTACGAGCAGGGACACAAGAAAGGTGTCGAGCAGGGACGCGCCGAAGCGCGCAAGGAAGCGGAGCGCGTGATCGCGATCGCCGATGCGTTCAAAGGCGCGCTGGGCGCCGCGCAAAGCGAAGTCTCTGAAACGCTGGTCGCACTTGCACTGGATATCGCGCAACAGGTCGTGCGCCAGCACGTGCAGCACGATCCGACCGCGCTGGTCGCGGCGGCGCGTGAAGTGATCGCCGCCGAGCCGGCGCTGTCCGGCGCGCCGCATCTGATCGTGAGCCCGGCGGATCTGCCGATCGTCGAAGCGTATCTGATGGAAGAATTGCGCGCGCGCGGCTGGAACGTGCGCACCGATCCGGCCATCGAACGCGGCGGCTGCCGCGCGCAGGCCGCGACCGGCGAAGTGGACGCGACGCTCGGCACGCGCTGGGAGCGCGTGGCCGCCGCGCTCGGCAAGGTCAGCACATGGTAAGCCCACCGACCCTCGACGAAATCGCCGCGAGCGACCTCACGCCGCTCGAGCGCGAACTCGCGCTCGCGTCGTTCGGGTCGAACCCGCCGCACGCGCAAGCCGCCGTCACGGCGGACAATCCGCATTTGCAGGCATGGCGCGCCCGGCTTGACGGGCTGCGCGCACGCAATGCGATCGCGAAGCCATTGCGTCCGTGCGGCAGGCTGACCCGCGCCGCCGGTCTCGTGCTTGAAGCGGTCGGCCTGCGGCTGTCGGTCGGCTCCGAAGTGATGATCGAACTGCCGCCCGGCAGCACGCTCACGATGGCCGAAGCGGAAGTGGTCGGCTTTGCCGGCGACCGTCTGTTTCTGATGCCGACTACCGAAGTGCACGGACTGCTGCCCGGCGCTCGCGTATTTGCGCTCGAAAGCGCGCCGGTCGAAGACCCGATGACGGGCGCCAAGCGCCTGCCGGTCGGCTGGGGACTGCTAGGACGCGTGCTCGACGCGTCCGGCAAGCCGCTCGACGATCTCGGCCCGCTCGCGGCCGTCGACGATGCGCCGCTGACCGCGCCGACCATCAATCCGTTGCACCGCGAGCCGATCCATAAAGTGCTCGACGTCGGCGTGCGCGCGATCAATGCGCTGCTAACCGTCGGACGCGGCCAGCGGATGGGCCTGTTCGCGGGCTCGGGCGTCGGCAAGTCGGTGCTGCTCGGCACGATGGCGCGCTACACCAGCGCCGAAGTGATCGTGATCGGCCTGATCGGCGAACGCGGCCGCGAAGTGAAGGAATTTATCGAGCAGATTCTCGGCAAGGACGGCCTCGCGCGCTCGGTGGTCGTCGCGGCGCCGGCCGACGTGTCGCCGCTATTGCGGATGCAGGCTGCCGCGTACACGACCTCGCTCGCCGAATATTTCCGCGATCAGGGCAAGCACGTGCTGCTGCTGATGGATTCGCTGACCCGCTATGCGATGGCGCAGCGCGAAATCGCGCTCGCCGTCGGCGAGCCGCCGGCCACCAAGGGCTACCCGCCATCGGTGTTCGCGAAGCTGCCCGCGCTGGTCGAGCGCACCGGCAACGGCCCGGAAGGCGGCGGTTCGATCACCGCGTTCTACACGGTGCTCACCGAAGGCGACGACCAGCAGGACCCGATCGCCGATTCGGCGCGCGCGATTCTCGACGGCCATATCGTACTGTCGCGCGCGCTCGCCGAAGCAGGGCACTACCCGGCGATCGACATCGAAGCATCGATCAGTCGCGCGATGACCGCGCTGATCGACGACAAGCACCTCGAAAAAACCCGCGTGTTCAAGCAGATGCTGTCGCGCTATCAGCGCAACCGCGACCTGATCAACGTGGGCGCCTACACGAGCGGGCGCGATGCGCTGCTCGACCGGGCGATCGCCCTTTATCCGCGCATCGAAGCGTTCCTGCAGCAGGGGTTCCGCGAATGTGCGCCGTTTGACGCGAGCCTGAACGCACTCGGCTCGCTGTTCACCGAAGGAGGCTGACGATGCCGGATTCCTCGCCGCTGCAGATGCTGATCGAGCTTGCGCAAGACGAACTCGATGCCGCCGCGCAGCGCCTTGGCCGCGCCCAGCGCGAACGCAACGACGTCGAAGCGCAGCTCAACGCGCTGATCCAGTACCGCAACGAGTACTACACGCGCTTCACGACGTCCGCGCAGCTCGGCATGGCGGCCGGCAACATGCGCAACTTCCAGGCGTTTATCGATACGCTCGATGCGGCGATCGAGCAGCAGCGCAGACAGCTCGCGAATGCGACCGCCCGCGTCGAGGCTGCGAAGCCGGAGTGGCAAAAGCAGAAACAGAAGCTCGGTTCGTACGAAGTGCTGCAGGCGCGCGGCGAGGCTGTCGAAGCTCGTAAAACCGCGCGCCGCGAACAGCGGGACGCCGACGAGTTCGGCGCACGGATTTTGAGAATGCGTACCGGCAACGCGTGACGCTTGTCATGCGGCCGGGTTTTCTGGAACAGGGTTGAGTAACGGCTTTGACCGACGGGAAACATCATGTCGAGAATTTCGATGATCGATTCGCTGCTGAGCTCGCAAGGCACGGCGGTGAGCAATGCGTCCGGCGCCAATAGCGCCGCGCTGTTCGCGCAGACGCTGCAGCAAACCATCAGCGCACAGAACAAAGCGGCGAATACGGCGGCCACGCCCGCGCCGGCGCCAGCCGCGCAACAGCCGTCGGCGACGACCGGTGCATCCGGTTCACAGCCGCAGCAGAACAACGGCACCGACAGTGCGAGCGCGTCGAACAATGGCGGCACCGTGCACCCCGGTGACAGCACACAGGCAGCGTCACAGCCGGCCCAGCCGGGCTCGGCGCAAGACGCTGCTTCGACCAAGCCGTCGTCCACGTCGTCGTCGACGGACGACAGCACGCAGCAGGCCGGCAAAACGGACAGCGACAAGACCGGCGACACGGATTCGAAGTCGCACGACGCACAGGCGTCGAACAGCGCGGACGCATCGGCTTCAGCGGCGGCCGCCGCCGCTGAAGCGGCCGCACAGGCGCAGGCACGCGCCAACACAGCAGCCGACGCGACCAGGAACGCCAGCACCACGGCCAGCGATGCGGCCGCGGACGATGCGGCCACGACGCTCGCGGGCGGCGTAAAAGCCGGCGACGGCGTCGGCGGTCACAAAGGTGTCGGCGGTGACGGGAAATCGATGCATCAGAAGTTCGATTCGGTCCTGGCCGCGCTCAACGGGCGCCAGGATCTGGCCGCGCTGCCGATGCAAAACCTCGCGGCAGGCGTATCCAACGCCGCCGCTAGCGACAGGGCGAACACCGATCTGAGCAGCGACGGCCACGGCACGTCGCAGAACAAGGGTTTCGGGCTTGGGCCGATGCTTGGCGACAGCAAGGGGGCTGCGGACAACGGCGCGAAGAACATGGCGCCGATGGACAACGCGTCCGCTGCCACGACTGCAGCGACGCAGACGAATCAGGCAGCAGCCCAGGCCAGCGCGACGAGCGCCAGCGCGGCTGCGGCAGCCGCGGCGGCGAACGCGGATGCGACGGCGGCTGCGAGCAGCCTGCCCACGGCGACGGGCAGTGGCGACGCGCTGAACGCGGCGCTTGCCGCAACGCAAGCAGGCGCGGCAGGGGCCGCAACCGGCACCAGCGCAACCGGCGGCGCATCGCAATCGGCGAGACCGGGCTCCGCGGCCGATGCGCTCGCGCCGCAAGTCGGCACGACGGACTGGGACGAAGCGCTCAGCCAGAAGGTCGTGTTCCTGTCGAACGTGCGGCAGCAAAGCGCGGAGCTGACGTTGAACCCGGCCAATCTCGGGCCGCTGCAAGTCGTGCTGCAAGTGGCGGACAACCATGCGCACGCGCTCTTCATGTCGCAGCACCAGCAGGTGCGCGACGCGGTGGAAGCGGCGCTGCCGAAGTTGCGGGAGGCGATGGAGCAGAACGGCATTAGCCTCGGCAGCACCAGCGTCAGCGACGGCTTTGCACGGCAGAGCGGGCAGCAGGCGCAGGACGGCAGCAGGAGCGGTGGCAGCGGCCGTGGCGGCTATGGCGATATGGCGAGCGACGCATCGGCGACGACCGTCACGACTGCCGTGCCGACGCGCCGCACGGTCGGGCTGGTCGATACGTTCGCGTAGCCGGGTGACGCATAGCGCCGATCGGCACGGTCACTGATAGAACATCGTATAGATAAGCGACCCATTGACGGTGCCGGGCGTGACCGTACCGGTCCGGTAATAACGGATCGCGAGGTTGATCGGATAAGTCCCGCCGGTCTGGGGGCTATACGCGCTCACCACGTGGGGCGCGCCCAGGCTAACCGGAGCTTGCGTCGAATCCGTTACGGATAGTCCGATGCCCTGCGCGGTCGAATCATGGCTGACCGCGAACGTGCCCATCGCGGCATTGATCGCGCCGTCAGGCGGGTCGAGTTGATACTGGATCTGCGTCATTCCCTGCGGGCAACCCGTCAACGTAATGACGACGGGCGTGGAGCCGGCTGTCGAGCCGACCGTTGGCAATGCCGCACTGCCGATATCCGGTAACGTGACGGTGCTCGTCGCCGTTGCGTTGCACGCCGATGCGGTAACCGCCGCGGTCGTCGTTCTGAGGTTCGCTATCGTCAATGAACCGAGGCTCATGGTCGCGAATAGCGTCCCGTCGATCGTCCCGCCAGCGGTCTGACCCGTGACAACCACTTGCACGCCGAATTTCATCCCGTTGAATCCCCAGCCGCCGTTACCGTATTCCATTGCGCCCGCGCCGTAGTATCGAAAGAAGTTTTGCCCATCCGTGTCGAAAAAGCGCATGCCGATGCCCGGCACATTAGTCGCGAATGTGTACGGATTGGCCGAGGTCTGAGCCCCGCCGGTAACCTTGCGCACGACTGGCGTATTGCCGCTGCAGTTCGCATAGACGCCGCTTGACGGGATAGCCGTTTGATATGGCGGCGTATAGATCACAGTGCCGACCGCCGCGTCTCGCGGAACCGTAATGGCAGGTATGTTGAACGAGTAGTTGTGCGTCGATTGGCCGTTCGCCCACGTGCAATCGGCCTGCACCGCGCCCGCATACAGGATGCAGGACAGTTTCATCAACCACACGGCTGCGCGCGCGACATGTCGACGCGCTGCCCGGAAACAGGCACTCCGGCCGTACGGTGCCCGTCGCAGCACTTCGTCGTAACGTTTGCTTTTCATTATTGTCTCCGGGGCCTCCGGCCAGCCGGCAATCCTGGCCGATCGGGATCGATCAATACAGGTTAGGTCCGATGCATGTGCAACGCAAAGCGGACAGCGGGCCGCGGCAACGCCGCGCCGCCCGATACGCCAAATGCAAGAGCTAACCGCGAATCCCCCCTCTTTTCGGCCCATCGCACCGCTTGCATTTATCGAACAATGCACGCTAACAAATTGACTTCGCGCTGACCTCGGACAGCCCGCCGCATTCACAGACACGACACATGGCCACCACGACCGCAAACCAGCAAGTCGCCGCGCAGCCGCGCTCGCCAGGGCTTATCAAACGCACGCTCGTGATCGTGCTGATCGCTTTGCTCGCCGCCGCGCTCGCCGGCGGCGGCACCTGGTTCTATATGAGCCGCCACGAGACCGCGCCCGCGCAAGGCATGCAAGCGCAGAAGCCGATGCCCGCGCCGATCGTCCCGGTGTTCTTCGCGCTCGAGCCGATGACCGTCAACCTGCAATCGGACGACGGCGAAGCGCACTATCTGCGCATCGGCCTCACGCTGAAGCTCAACGACCAGCAAACCCAGGAACACCTGACCGCGCATATGCCGGAGATCCGCAGCCGCGTGCTGCTCGCGCTGTCGAACAAGCATCCGGAAGATCTCGCGCCGCTCGACGGCAAACGCGCGCTCGCGAAAGAACTCGCCTCGCTGATCGAACAGCCGACCGAGCCGAACGGCATGCCGATCCACGTCGACGACGTGCTGTTCACCGAGTTCGTCGTGCAGTGATGCTGCGTCGCGCGACAGCGCGTCTTCCCCAATCGCGAATCGACGCACAAGGAATCTAGATGGGCCACGAAGAGTTCATGTCCCAGGAGGAGGTCGATGCCCTCCTGAAAGGCGTCACCGGCGAGCACGACGACAAGTCCGAGCAGTCCGATCGGGCCGGCGTGCGGCCGTACAACATCGCGACCCAGGAGCGTATCGTCCGGGGCCGGATGCCCGGCCTCGAAATCATCAACGAGCGCTTTGCGCGGCTGATGCGCGTCGGCATCTTCAACTTCATGCGCCGCACCGCCGAAATCTCGGTCGGCCCGGTCAAGGTGCAGAAGTACAGCGAATTCACGCGCAACCTGCCGATCCCGACCAACCTGAATCTGGTGCACGTGAAGCCGCTGCGCGGCACGTCGCTGTTCGTGTTCGATCCGAACCTCGTGTTCTTCGTCGTCGACAACCTGTTCGGCGGCGACGGGCGTTTTCACACGCGCGTCGAAGGGCGCGACTTCACGCAGACCGAGCAGCGCATCATCAGCAAGCTGCTGAGCCTCGTGTTCGAGCACTACACGACCGCATGGAAAAGCGTGCGCCCGCTGCAGTTCGAGTTCGTGCGCTCGGAAATGCATACACAGTTCGCGAACGTCGCGACGCCGAACGAAGTGGTCGTTGTCACGCAATTTTCAATCGAGTTCGGCCCGACCGGCGGCACGCTGCACATCTGCATGCCGTACTCGATGATCGAGCCGATCCGCGATGTGCTGTCATCGCCGATTCAGGGCGAAGCGCTCGAAGTGGACCGCCGCTGGGTGCGCGTGCTGTCGCAGCAGGTGCAGGCCGCCGAGGTCGAAGTGACCGCCGATCTCGCGCAGATCCCGATCACGTTCGAGAAGATCCTCAATATGAAGGCAGGCGACGTGCTGCCGATCAACATTCCCGAATTCATCACCGCGAAGGTCGACGGCGTGCCGGTGATGGAATGCGGTTATGGAATTTTCAATGGTCAATACGCGCTGCGGGTCCTGAAGATGATCAGCGCCGCGGATACGATGAAGGAAGGCGGATATGAGTGACCTGAACGGGACCCCCACCCCGACCCCGAACCCGGTTCCGGCGATGCCGCTGCCGGAAATTGCGCCGGGCGCCGAAGTCGCCGCGGCGGGCGGTGAAGCAGCCGAACCCGCGCTCGACGATTGGGCGTCCGCGCTGGCCGAGCAGAACGGCAACGATGTGGCCGCGCCCGCATCGGCAGGCGTGTTCCAGCCGCTGTCGAAGGTCACGTCGACCGCGACGCGCAACGATATCGACATGATCCTGGACATCCCCGTCCAGATGACCGTCGAACTCGGCCGCACGAAGATCGCGATCCGCAACCTGCTGCAGCTCGCGCAAGGCTCGGTCGTCGAACTCGACGGCCTCGCCGGCGAACCGATGGACGTGCTCGTCAACGGCTGCCTGATCGCGCAGGGTGAAGTGGTGGTCGTCAACGACAAGTTCGGCATCCGCCTCACCGACATCATCACGCCGTCCGAGCGGATCCGGAAACTGAACCGATGAAACCGGCAGTGGTCGCGTCCGGGCATCCGACGTCCGCGCGCGACGTTTTACGGCGCTCCGCAAAACGCGCCGTTCGCATGAAACGCGGTGCCGGTACGGCAGCGGTTGTTGCCGGGTTCACATCCGCGTTCATCGCCGCGTTCCTCCCTTGCACCGCCCGCGCGGCGGACATCAACGCAGTCAACCATGCCGCGCAGATCGCGTCGGGCGTCGGCGCGGGGTCCGCCGTGCCGGCACTCGGCGTGGGCGCGATCCTGCAAACCGTCATCGGCCTTGCCGTCGTGATCGCGCTGGTGTTCGGCTGCGCGTGGCTCGCGCGGCGTCTGGGACTTAACGCCGGCCAACGCGGCGGCATCGTGAAAACGATCGGCGGCACGTCGCTCGGCGGCAAGGAACGCGTCGCGGTCGTCGAGATCGGCGACCGCTGGCTCGTGCTCGGCGCGGCGCCCGGCAATGTGCGGCTGCTGTGTGACATGCCGGCGGGAACGACCCATGCCGGCCCGGGCAGTTCAGGTGATCCGTCCACGGATGACCCGGCACGGCCCGGCAGCGGCCTGACCGGCACCTTCGGCGAGCGCTTTCGCGATACGCTCAAAAGCGAAGCCGCGAAACGTTTTCAACGGCACACCGGCGGAGACCGATAGATGCAAGCCAATCGTTCCGCCTTGCGCCGCGATGGCGCGGCCCATGCATTGACCTCAATGGTTCGGTTTCTTTCGACAGTCCGGCTACGGACCATCGCGACGCTTCTGTTGCCCGCGCTGATGCTGACGCTGCCTTGCGTGTCGTTCGCGCAGGTCGCGGGCCTGCCGGCATTGAACGCAACCCCCGGCCCGAACGGCAGCACGACCTATTCGCTGAGCGTGCAGACGATGCTCGTGCTCACGATGCTGTCGTTCCTGCCGGCGATGGTGCTGATGATGACCAGCTTCACGCGCATCATCATCGTGCTGTCGCTGCTGCGCCAGGCGCTCGGCACGACCACCTCGCCGCCCAACCAGGTGATGGTCGGCCTCGCGCTGTTTCTGACGCTGTTCGTGATGTCGCCGGTGCTCGATAAAGCCTATAACGACGGCTACAAGCCATTCGCGGCCGGTACGCTGCCGATGGACGACGCATTGCAGCGCGGCGTCGCACCGTTCAAGACGTTCATGCTGCGCCAGACCCGCGAGACGGATCTCGCGCTGTTCGCGAAGATCGCGCATACGCCGCCGATGCAGGGACCGGAAGATGTGC
Organism: Paraburkholderia rhizosphaerae; assembly: GCF_004366595.1. GTDB lineage: Bacteria > Pseudomonadota > Gammaproteobacteria > Burkholderiales > Burkholderiaceae > Paraburkholderia > Paraburkholderia rhizosphaerae. The sequence goes on along the minus strand of NZ_SORE01000006.1, from coordinate 225,952 downwards.
CGCTGTCGCTGCTGGTGCCGGCGTTCGTGACGAGCGAACTGAAGACGGCATTCCAGATTGGCTTCACGGTCTTTATTCCGTTCATCATCATCGACCTCGTCGTCGCAAGCGTGCTGATGTCGATGGGCATGATGATGGTGTCGCCGATCACCATCTCACTGCCGTTCAAACTGATGCTGTTCGTCCTCGTCGACGGCTGGCAGCTGTTGATCGGCTCGCTCGCGCAGAGCTTCACGTAACCGTCCGCTATCCCGACGTTTTCAACCCAGGCACCGGAGCCGAACCGCGATGACACCCGAAACCGTGATGACCTTCTCGCACGACGCGATGCGCGTGACGCTGCTGCTCGCCGCGCCGCTGCTGCTCGTCGCGCTGGTCGTCGGTCTCGTCGTGAGCCTCTTTCAGGCCGCCACGCAGATCAACGAAAGCACGCTGACTTTCATTCCGAAGCTTGCGGCCGTGGGGCTGACGCTGGTGATTGCAGGGCCGTGGATGCTGACGACGATGATCGATTACATGCGTCAGATCCTGATGAACATCCCGAACGTCGCGAACTGAAGGAAACGCGCCACGCCGGGCACGCGCCTGGCGGTCGCGATCGGGTCCGTCCGTCATGTTCACCGTCACCTATGCGCAACTGAACGCGTGGCTCACCGCGTTCCTCTGGCCGTTTATACGCATTCTCGCGCTGGTTGCGTCCGCACCGATCTTCGGCCACACGTCGGTGCCGATCCGCGTGAAGATCGGGCTCTCGGGGTTTATCGCGATGATCGTCGCCCCGACGCTCGGCGCGATGCCGCAGGTCACCGTGTTCTCGGCGGCCGGCATGTGGATTCTCGTCAACCAGTTGCTGATCGGCCTCGCGCTCGGCTTCACGATGCAGATCGTGTTCGGTGCGGTCGAAACGGCCGGCGGCATTATCGGTCTGGGCATGGGGCTCGGTTTCGCGACGCAGATCGACCCGCAATCGCACGGCTCGACCGACGTGCTATCGATGTTGCTGAACATGATCGCGATGCTCGCGTTCGTCGCGCTCGACGGTCACCTGCAGGTAATCAGCGCACTTGTGATGACCTTCCAGTCGGTGCCGATCGATGCGAACCTGCTAAGCGCGCCGGGCTGGCGCACGCTCGCCGGCTGGGGCGCGACACTATTCGCGGCCGGCGTGCTGCTGGCGCTGCCCGTGGTCGCCGCGCTGCTCATTGCGAACCTGTGTCTTGGCATCCTGAACCGCGCAGCGCCGCAGATCGGTATCTTCCAGGTTGGCTTTCCGCTGACGATGCTGGTCGGCCTGCTGCTGATCCAGCTGATGCTGCCGAATATGATTCCGTTCTTTGCGCGGCTAATCGAAAGCGGCATCGAGGAGATGGGGCGTGTCGCACTGGGGTTGCGTGCCACGCCGTAAACGAACGCTTTTGCCTGCCCGACAAAAAAGCGCGGCGCCTGCCGGCACCGCGCCTTTCTTCTATCTTCGTGCTTCTCGCGACGCTCTCAGGGATTGATGAACTGGAACAGCGAGTTTTGCGAAACCGCCGAGAACGTCTTTTCCGTGGCGTTCAACATCGCCTGGATCTGCGTAAGCTGGCTCAGTACCGTCGCCGGGTCGGTATCGACAATGTCGCTCAGATTGCTCGTGTTCTGCAGCGTCTGCGTCGAGTTGACCTTCGCCAGCGCCGTCACTTGCTGCTCACGTCCGGCTACCGACGATTGCACCGTCAACACATTCGTCATCGTATTGTTGATTTGCGTATGCGCGGTGTTGATCACGTTTTCCAGTGATGCCATCGCGGCCGGATTGTTTTGCACCGGGTTTTTTAGCGCGGCAATCACTGAGTCGATCGCCGAGAACACATCGGTATTGCCTTGAGCGGCCGGCGTCACCGTGAATGAATCGCCCGCGGCCGGCGTGCCCGAGATGAACGACACGCTCTCGCCGCCATTGAGGTCGATCGGCTGACCCGCGTTAAATGGCTGCGTCGTTCCGATCGGCGTGGGCGGCGTGGTCGACGCGTCGTTCACCTGGTAGACGAGCGCGCCCGTGGTCGGATCGTTACTGAATACGATCGAATACGGCGTGTTGTTGCTTGCAGCGCCTTGCGTCGTGACATTTACCGCGTTGATCACGGCCGTGCCCGTATTGGTCGACGCACCGGCCGCGACCGGCGGCGAAACGCCGGGCACAACGCTCAGGAACACGCTCGCGCCGTTGTCCGCGGTCGCGACCGACGTCGTACCCGAAATTTGCAGCGTGCGCGAGCCGAGGTCGCCGTTGTAGACCACGCCGCCATTGGACGCGTTTGAAAACGGCGCGGTACCGCCCTGAAAGCCGGAGAAGATGAAATTTCCCTGGCCGTCGGTGGTGTTCGCCAACGACATCAGCTGATCGCGCAGGCCCTGAAGGGCCTGCGCAGCCGACTGCCGGTTGCTGTCGTTGAAGTCGCCCCCGCCCAGGTTGCCCAAATTCGACAGCACAGTATTCAACGTCGACGCGACGCTGGTTATCGTCGAATCCTCCGTCTGCAGCAGGCTCGTTGCTGTCTTCTGGTTCGTCGAGAATTGCGCGAGGACTGAACCCGTGGCCGACAGCTGCACCGCTTGCGCCGCGCCGAGCGGGTCGTCGCCCGCGGTCGCCACGCGCGTTTGCGTCGACGCCTGCTGCTGCAACTGCACAAGCAGCGCCTGCTGGTTGTCCATGGTATTGATCGTATTGGCGTAAATCTGTGATGTTGCGATGCGCATTGTTCAATGCCTCAGCTAATTGCCGACAGGATCGATTGGAACAGCGATTGGGCCGTCTGGATCACCTTGCTGTTCGCCTGGTACATCTGCTGGTACTGGAGGAGCATGGTTGCCTCCTCGTCGAGGTTCACGCCGGATACCGACTGCTGCTGCGCGGTAATCTGCGCAAGCGTCGCGCTCTGCGTCGTGGCCATCGCCTGCAGGTTGCTCGTCGCATTGCCGACGTTGTTGACGAATTCCGCGTATCCGTTGTTCAGCGTCGTGCCGTTGAACACGGTGCTGGTTTTGACGTTGGAGATGAAGTTGGCGTTGCTGCCGTCTGTCGTGCCGGTGTTCGGGGCTATCGTGAACGTGTCGCCGGTGGCCGGCGTGCCGGACAGCGAAAACGAAATGCCGCTGGGCGAGGCAGGCGGTGTGGCGGTGCTATTGATCGTATAGGTGCCGCCATTCGCCGGATTGTACGGCACGGGGTCCGTCGCCGCGTTAATCGTGACCGTTTGCGGCGGATTTCCGAACGTCACTGTCGAACCCGGCGGGAAGCCGGACAACGTCTGCGTTGCCGCGTCGTAGGTGATCGTGGTGGTCGTATTGATGATGAAACCGGGGCTCGCCGGCGCGGTCTGGATGTTGCCGCTGCCGGTGTTCTTGTTGCCATTCGACGCGATGGACGGCGACCCTGCGGCAATCGCGGAACCGTCGGCGGTCGTAAGCGCGAAGCTATCCAGCGCGCCTTCGGTCGGCTGAATCACAAACGAATCGCCGGGATTCACCGTGCCGTTGACCGTGAGCGACACACCGCCGATCACGATCGGGTTCGTTGCGGGCGTCGGCGGCGGTGCGGTGCCGACTACCGTGCCGGTCGACGTGTTCGTCAACGTGTAGTTGGTGCCGTCGAAGGTCAGTTTGAGATCACCGAGCGGCGGCGAAGCAGGATTGGTGAGCGTCGCCGCCACCGACGCGTTGCCGGTGTTGTTCAGGTTTGGAATAACGGTCGGGGCCGCGATCTGGAACAACGGGCCGCCTGCCTTACCGGTCTGGTCGATGCCGAGTGCGTTTTGCGCGTTCACCTGGGCGGCAAAGCTGGTCGCAAGCGCGCCCAGTTGCTGCGCGGCGGGATCGAGTGTCTGGCTGCGATACTGGAGCGTGCCGCCAAGCGAACCGCCGGAGATCGAAGAATCGGGCAACACGGTGGTGACAAACTTGCCGGGATTGGCCGAGTCGGGTTCCTGATAGGTGAGCGCCAGTTCCGCCGGATTGCTCGGCGACGGGGTCGTCCCGAGCTGATAGCTCTGGTTGCCCTGGACAAGCGTCATGCCGTTGGACAGCGTGATCGAATCGGTGCCATCGCTCGCCGTTTGCACATTCACGCCGACCAGTTGCGTCAACTGGGACACCGCCTGGTCGCGCGCATCGAGCAGCTGGTTCGGCTGCTGACCGGCCGTGCCCGAGCCGGCGATCTGCGCATTCAGTTGCGCGATCTGCCTGGTCAGGTTGTTGATCTGCGTGACCGTGCTCGACAGCGTCGTATTGAGGCCCTGGCGGATCTGATCGATCTGCTGCCCCATCCCGTTGATCTGGTTTGCGAGTTGCTGGGCGCTGTTGATCACCGTCTGGCGGGTAGAACCGTCGCCCGCCGCTCCCGAGAGCTGCGCCATGTTGTTGAAGAAGCTGGTGAAGCCGGCACCGATACCGGCGGTCGGGCTGCCGATCAGATTGTTCAACGTCGAGATCAATTGCGAATACGCGCTAGTCGACGAGCTTTTCGACTGTGTGCTGAAGAGCTCGTTCGTCAGCGTCGAGTCGAACTGGCGCTGGATCGTTACCGTCGTGACGCCGGCGCCGATAAAGCCGTTACCGGTGCGCATCCCGTTTGATTCAGCAAACAGCGCGCGCTCGACGTTGTAGCCGGGCGTCGCAGCGTTGCTGATGTTGTTACCCGTCGTCGACATGCCGAGCTGGGCGGAGTTCAGCCCGCTCAAGCCAATGCCGAAAAGGTTCGATGACGACATGCATGCTCCTGAAAGGCGGGTCAACGGACAGCCGCCAGTTGCGTGAACAAGCGGTATATCGGCGGCGCCGGCCGAAAATTTAGCGATTACCCGGATGCCGCCACGCTTTGGGCGGGCCATCGGGCCGCGGTCGGCGCGCCACGACAGAGTTGCCGACGGTGCATTATCGATAGCACCGGCGCAAGTCAAAACGGAGAGGACAAAGGGAATCGGGTGCTATATCGCTGTTGCGCGTGGAATGCGCGACATGGCCGCGCGGCGTGTCGCCGCGCGGCCTTTGCGCTTATACCCGCACGAGCGAGCGGCGTTTCATCTCAAGCTGTGTGATCAGACGCTGCAGCGTATTTTCCGCGCTGCCCGGCAGCGACATGAATCGCAAGCCCAGCAGATAGCGCGTCCCGCCGCCATGCGGCAACGGCATCGCGCGCAGCGACACGATCTGCAGATCGAGCGACAGCGTGCCGCTGCCGTTCAGATTCACTTCGATATCGGACAATACCGTGCTCAACGGCAATGTCGCCGCGCGTTCGTCGCCGGTGCGCAGGCCGATGCCGCCTAGCGACAGGTCATGAATTTCGAAGCGGAACGTATCGCCGTCGGGCAGCTTGCCCGAGCAGTAGTACGGGTTGAGGATCGGCGTTTCGACGCGGAAGTACTCGCGCCGCTGGATGTAGTACAGCACCTCGGGAAACGCGGATTCGAACGCCGGACGGCCTTCGAATGACGTCTCGCGCGGTGTGCCGGTGCCGAACTCGACACGCACGCCTTCCGGCGCCGCGAGAAAGTGGCAATGCGGCGCAGCGAGCAGACCGCGATTCTGCTCGGGCAACGCGCCCCAGTCGAAGACGAAAGTCTGCGTGCGTACGTCGACGTCGAGGATACGCGTGACCAGCTGGCCGCCCTTGTACTGCACGGTCAGAAAGTCGCCCCGGTTGAACAGATTGCGCAGCTGAACGCCGATTTCCAGCGGATTGCGACGGCCGAAATGCTCGGTCGGCTCAATCGCTTCCTCCGGCTGGGCGGTCGACAGATTGGGTTCCATGATGTCGTAGTCTCGCGATGCGAACCGCCGGCCCTGCCGGCGACACGCGTATTCTATGACCGGTCTGCCGGGATCCTCCGGCAATCGATCTTTACGCTATAGCGGCAATTATTCGGCGAAGTTTAGAGTGCGGTCGCAAATAATTTTAGCGCGAGCGCGCGCGAGCCGGCCGCAGCGCAGCGGCCGGTGTCCGGGAAGGTTATGCGAAGCGCGTAGACGGGAAGCGGCGCTCAGCTCATTTGCTGCATGATCGACATCAGCTTGCGCGCGTAGTGCGGATCGGTCGCGTAGCCGGCGCGCTGCATACCGTTCGCGAAGCCCGCGGCGCTCTTTGCATGGGATGCGTTCAACACGGACGCATAGCGCGGGTTGTTCTTCAGCATGCTCGCGTAGTCGTTCATCGCCTCCTGGTAAGACGCGTACGAACGGAATTTCTCCACGCGACGCTGCGGCTGGCCGTCCACATACTCGGTCGTGACGGTCGACACCGTGTCGCCGGTCCAGTCCCTGGTCGCCTTGATGCCGAACACGTTGTGGCTCGTCGAGCCGTCCGGCTTCTTGATCTCGCGTTTGCCCCACCCGGACTCGAGCGCGGCCTGGCCGATGATGAAGCGCGCCGGAATGCCGGTTGCCGCGCTCGCCGCCTGAGCCGGCGCCGCGAGTTTATTCACGAACGTGTCGACCTTCTCGGACTGCCCGTTGCCCCGCACCGGCGGCGTCAGCGCGCTGTTGGCCGAGTAGCCGCGGCCGGTCGTCAGCGCGCCGTTCGCGGCCGGGTTCGAATACGCACGCGCAAGCGAATTGAGGGTCGACAGCGAGCCGATCCCAGCGCCGCCGAGCATCGATCCGTTGCCACTGCCGCTGCCGTCATCCGAAAGGTTCGCCTGACGCGCAAGCTGCTTGATCATCATGTCCGCGACGCCGATTCCCTTCGACGACATCTGCTGCGACAGCTGTTCGTCCAGCATCGACATGAACTGGGCACCGTCGCGCGAATCGAGCGGGCCATCGTGCGGCGTCGCCTCGCGCATGCTTTTCATCATCATCTGCAGGAACACCGCGTCGAACTGGCGCGCGGCTACCTTCAGCGCGGATTGCGGCGAAGCCTTGGCCTGCGCGCGCAGCGCGTCGAAGCCCTGCACGTCGAGTGCGAAGCGCTTATCGAGATCTGCTGCCGGCTTGGGAGAGTCCGCATTCATCGTCGTGCTTCCTGCTTAGATGATTTCCAGGTCGGCGCGCAACGCGCCGGCGGCCTTCATGGCCTGCAAGATCGACATCAGATCGGCCGGCGTGGCGCCGAGCGCGTTCAGCGCCTTGACGACATCGGCGAGGTTCGCGCCGGCCGTCACGTACTTGAGCGACCCATTGTCCTGCTTCAGCTGGATCTGCGACTGGCGGGCGGCGACCGTCTGCCCGTTCGAGAACGCATTCGGCTGGCTGACCACCGTTTGCGTATTCACGACCACCGACAGATTGCCGTGCGCGACCGCGCAGCTGTCGAGCGTCACCATCTGGTTCATCACAATCGACCCGGTGCGCGCGTTCAGGATGACCTTCGCCGCAGCCTTTGCCGGTTTGATCTCGAGGTTCTGCAACTGCGCGAGGAACGACACCTGCGACGCAGTGTCGCCCGGCGCGTGCAACTGGATCGAGCGACCGTCGAGCGCGGTCGCGGTGCCCGGGCCGAACGCATTGTTGACGGCTGCGACGATCTTCTGCGCGTTGTCGTAATCCATGTCGTTCAGGTTCATTTCCATCATGCCGCCCGCCTGCGCGACATTGACCGGCAACGCGCGCTCGACGATCGCGCCGTCCGCGATGCGGCCGGCCGCGAGCTGGTTGACCTGCACGCGGCTACCGTTCGCGCTTGCGCCGGCGCCGCCGACCGCGAGGTTGCCTTGCGCGAGCGCATAGACCGAGCCGTCCGCGCCTTTCATCGGCGTCATCAGCAGCGTACCGCCGCGCAGACTTTTCGCGTTGCCGAGCGACGACACGGTCACGTCGATCGCTTCGCCGGGCCGCGCGAACGGCGGCAGCGTTGCGGTCACCATGACCGCGGCAACGTTCTTCAACTGCATGTTCGTCAGCGGCGACACACCGCCATTGGTCGCACCCGCCTGCTGGTTGTTAATACCGATACCGAGGTTCGCGAGCATGTTGGCGAGCGTCTGCGTCGTGAACGGGGTCTGCGTGGTCTGGTCGCCGGTGCCGTCAAGGCCGACGACGAGGCCATAACCGATCAGCGGGTTGTCGCGCACACCCTGGATCGATACGAGATCCTTCAGGCGCTCCGCATGCGCAGCCGGCGACCATGCGGCGAGCAGCGCGAGCATCGACACGGAGAACAGCGCGGCGCGTGCCAGGCAGCGTGTGGACAAGCGCAACAGCGAGCTCATCGAAGCGTGACGAAGAGTCGAAGCGTTCATCGTCATCACCACGGTGAAATATTCATGAAGAAGCGCTGGAACCAGCCCATCTGCTCGGCTTCGTCGATATAGCCCTTCGCCGAATATTCGATCCTCGCATCAGCCACTTCGGTCGAAAACACCGAGTTGTCACCAGCAACCGTATTCGGGTTCACGACGCCGGAAAAGCGCACCCACTCGTTGCCCTGATTGATCAGCATCTGCTTCTGGCCGCTCACGACGAGATTGCCATTCGGCAACACATTCGTCACGGTCACGGTAATCACGCCGTTAAACGTGTTCGACGCGTTCGCGCCACCGCTCGCCTGAAACTGGTTCTGCCCTGACGCGTCGAGATTCGCCTTGTTCAGCAGCCCCGACAGGAAGTTTGCCTTCGCGATCGAGACGCCCGTGGTGCCGTTGCGGTTCGCGTTCGCGCCGGACTGCTTGGTCGCGTTGATGTTTTCCGAAATGACGATCGTCAGAATGTCGCCGACGTTGCGCGGACGCTGGTCTTCGAACAGCGGGTGGCCTGCCGTGCCCGGGTTGAAGATCGACCCGGGCGCCTGCAGTTGCGCCGGCACCGGCGGCACCGCGGTCATCGGCTGCTGCACGATCGGCTCTTTGGGCACGAGCGCGCAGCCAGCCAACGCGCCGGCGAGTGCGAGCGGCAGTGCCGCGCGTGCGGCACCGGTGCGAACCATGAGACTGATGAGCTGCGACATCTTCGTAACCGCCTACCTGATAACCATCTGTTCGAAGTGACGACGAACGTTCAAACCTGCATCTGACTGAGCGTCTGCAGCATCTGATCGGACGTGGTCACGGCCTTGCTGTTGATTTCATACGCGCGCTGGGTCTGGATCATGTTCACCAGTTCCTGCACGACGTTCACGTTCGACGTTTCGACGAAACCCTGCTGCAGCGAGCCGATGCCGTTCAGGCTCGGCTGGCCGACGTTCGGCGCGCCGGACGACTGGGTTTCCTGCGCAAGGTTCTGGCCGATCGAATCGAGACCGGCCGGGTTGATAAACGTGGCGAGCTGAATCGTGCCGATGTTCACCGTGTTGGTCGAATTGCCCTGCGTGATCGACACGGTGCCGTCCTGGCCGATCGTCATGCTGGTCGCGTTCTGCGGAATCGTGATGGCCGGCTGCAACGGGAAGCCGCTCGACGTGACGAGGCGGCCCTGCTGGTCGGTCTGGAACGAACCGTCACGCGTGTATGCGATCGTGCCGTCCGGCATCTGCACCTGGAAGAAGCCGTTGCCGTTGATCGCGACATCCTTCGAGTTGCCGGTCTGCGTCAGGTTGCCCTGCGTGTACAGACGCTCGGTCGCGACCTGCTGCACGCCGGTGCCGATCTGGCTGCCCGACGGAATCTCGGTGTTTTGCGTCGAGTTCGCGCCCGGCTGACGCAGCGTCTGGTAAATCAGGTCTTCGAACACCGCGCGCGAGCCCTTGAAGCCGTTCGTGCTGACGTTCGCGAGGTTGTTCGAAATCACGTCCATCTGCGCCTGCTGCGCATTCATGCCGGTCGCGGCAATGTAGAGGGAGCGGTTCACGTTCGTTATTCTCCTGGTGTCACACCATGGGTTTCAGTTCCGGCGGCGCGCCGCATCAGCTGAAACTGAGTAACTGGTTGGCCGACTGCTCGTTCTGGTCGGCGGTCTGAATCAATTTCGTCTGCATCTGGAACTGGCGCGCGTTGGTGATCATCGACACCATCGCCGCAACCGGATTCACGTTGCTGCCTTCGAGCGATCCCGACGCGACCTGCACGTTCGGATCCTGATCGGCCGGATTGCCGTCGGCCGGACGGAACAGGCCGTCGTCGCCGCGCATCATCGTGTTCGCGTCCGGGTTCACGAGCTTGATCTGATCGACCAGCGCGATCGCGTTCGGCGGGTCGCCGGGCGCGAGCACCGACACGCTGCCATCGGTGCCGATCGTCACCTGCGATGCGGGCGGCACCGCAATCGGGCCACCGTTGCCGATCACCGGCAGGTTGTTCGCGGTGACGATCTGGCCATTCTCATCGACGTGCAGATTGCCGGCGCGCGTGTACGCTTCGTTGCCGTCCGGCGTCTGCACCGCGATCCAGCCTGAGCCTTGAATCGCGATGTCGAGCGGGTTGCCGGTCTGCGAGATCGGGCCCGGCGTGTAGTCCGAACCCGGTGTCGCAGACAGCACGAAGGTGCGGGTGGTCTGGTCGTTGACAGCCGAACCGTCGCCGAAGCTCATCGGCACGGAACGGAAGTTCGCGAGCTGCGCGCGAAAGCCGGTGGTCGACGCGTTCGCAAGGTTGTTCGCGACGACGGCCTGCTGGTCGAGCGCCTGAGTGGCGCCGGTCATCGCGGTGTAGATCAGTCGGTCCATGACTCGCTTGTGTCCTTGTCAGGATTTCGCGGCAGCTTGCGCGTCGCCGCGTTACAGGTTGATCAGGGTCTGGTCGATCGTCTGCTGCGTCTTGATCGTCTGCGCGTTCGCCTGGTAGTTGCGCTGCGCGGTAATCAGATCGACCAGCGAGCCGGTCAGGTCGACGTTCGACGTTTCGACGGCACTGCCCTGCACGGAACCGAGCACCGACGAACCCGGCACACCAACCTGCGGCTGACCCGACTGCGCGGTTTGCGCGAACTGGTTGTTGCCGAGGTTCTGCAGGCCGTTCGGGTCCGCGAAGTTCGCGAGCAGCACCTGGCCGAGGATCGCGGTACGGCCGTCGGTGTAGTTGCCGGTGATCGTGCCGTCACTACCAATCGAAAAGTCAGCGAGCTGCGACGTGCCGAAGCCGTCCTGCGTCGGTGCGGACGTTTGCGTGCTGCCGTTGCCGCCGGCGCCGAACTGCGTCAGGCCGGACAGGTTGAGCGCCACGGTCTGGGCCGCGGAACCATCGGTGTGCGGAATCGGAATCGAGAACTGGCCAGCCACCGCAGTCGGGTTGCCCGCCGGATCAGCGGACGCCGTCAACGCGCCGGCCGAATCGAACGTCATGCTGCCGAGGTCGGTCGGCGCGGCACCCGACGGGCCCGCGAAAACTTCCCACTGGCCCGGCGTCGCACCCTTCACGAAGAACAGGTTGACCTTGGTGGTCGCGCCGAGCGAATCGACCGTATTGATCGACGTCGTGAAGTTGAAGGTGGTGTCGTCCTGGAAATTGAATGCCGCGGTAGGCGCGGTCGCCGCCGCGTCCAGGTTGATGCCGAAGGTCGCCTGCGTGGTCGCGACCGGCGGCAACAGGCTCGCGTTCGGAATCTGGATCGGCACAATGTCGCCCTTTTGCAGCTGACCCTGTGCATTAGCCTGGAAGCCCATCAGCTTGTTGCCTTCGGCGTCCGTGATAAAGCCGTTCTTGTCCGGCACGAACTGGCCATTACGCGAATACGTGATCAGGCCGTTCGGATTCTGCATCTGGAAGAAGCCGTTGCCGTTGATCGCCATGTTGGTCGCGGTGCCGGTGGTCTGCACCTGACCTTGCGAGAAATCCTGCTGCACGCCAGCCAGTCGCGTACCGATACCAATCTGGTTGTTCACCGCGGTCGCGATCGAATTCGCGTACAGGTCGGCGAAGACTGCCGTGCTCTGCTTGAAGCCGACCGTTTGCGCGTTGGCAATGTTGTTGCCGACCACGTCGAGGTCGTTGGTTGCGGCCGCCAGACCGCTCAAGCCTTGCTGATAACTCATGTTGCGCTCCGAATCTGATGAGGATCAAAGAATGCCCGAGGGGCCGCCGTTCAATGGGATGGTCTGACCGTTCGCGAGGGTCAGGCCTGGTGTGCCGTCCGCCTGCGTGACGACGCTGATCACCGAGATGCCGGTCAATGCGAGAGGCGCGCTCGTGCCGGTTGCGGTACCGCCCGCATCCGTCACCGTGAACGTGTAGTTGCCCTTTGGCAGCGGGTTGCCGTTGTCGTCGACCGGGTTGAAGCCCGGCACCGGAATCACGCCGGCAGGCTGCGAACCGAGATCGATCGTGCGCACCACCTGGCCGTTCGAGTCCTTGACCTGCAAGCGCAGATCCGACGCGGCGCCCGGCAGCTTGATGCCGAACGGCGATGCGGCCGGCGTGGTGCTGGTCGAGCCGTCCGCGTTGAGCGGGAAATCGACCGTGAACGTATTGCCCGGCACGAGCACCGTGCGTCCGATCAGCGACGCGGACTGACCCGCCTCGGTCGCCGACAGCTGCGACGACAGCGACGTCAGCGTCTGGTTGAGCTGTGCGATGCCGCTCACCGTGTCGATCTGCGCGAGCTGCGACGTCATCTGCGAGCTGTCCATCGGCGCGGTTGGGTCCTGGTTCTGAAGCTGCGTGACCAGCAGTTTCAGGAACGTCGTCTGCAGATCCGACGCGGAGGTGCTGGCCGAATTGGCACCCATCGTGTCGTTCGGCGTGTTGTTCACCGTGGTGCCGGTGCTTCCGATTGTTGAGCTGCTCAAGCGATTCTCCTCAGGTGCCGATCGTCAGCGTTTTCAGCATCAGGTTCTTCGCGGTGTTCAGCGTCTCGATGTTGGCCTGGTACGAGCGCGACGCCGAGATCATGTTCACCATTTCCTGCACCGGATCGACGTTCGGCGCGGTCACGTAGCCGTCCGCATTCGCCGCCGGGTTGCTCGGGTCGTAGGTCGTCTTCATCGGCGTCGGGTCGTCGACCACGCCGGTCACCTGCACGCCGCCGACCTGCTGGCCCGAAGCCGAGCGCGCGCCGCCGAGCGGATCGACCGCGAACACGACCTGCTTCGCGCGGTACGGCTTGCCGTCCGGACCGGTCGTGCTGTCCGCGTTCGCCAGATTCGACGCGGTGACGTTCAGGCGCTGCGATTGCGCTGTCAGCGCCGAACCCGCCACCTTGAAGATGTTCATTAATGACATGGCCTGTCGAGCCTCCTTCGTGTACCAACCCGTAGCGTTAATTGAGTGCCGCCGTCCGCGCATTGCTGTTCTTGTGCCGCGCGGCGCCCTGTTGTTCGTGTTGCTGCTGTGCTGCCTGCTGTGTTGCCGTCTGTGCGGCCGTTTGTCCTGCAAGCCGGCGCGTCGTGATCGTTCAGGCGATCGACGCGGCCGCTCCCCGTAGTGATCGTGTTAGCTGCCTGACGTGATCGCCGACAGCAAGCCCTTGATCTGCGACGACACCATCGTCATCCCCGATTCGAGATGCAGCGTGTTGTCGGCGAACTGCACGCGCTCGGAGTCGAGGTCGACCGTGTTGCCATCGAGCGCGGGCTGCACCGGCGTGCGGTACTTCAGCTGGCCGTAATCCTGGACCGGGCCGCCGGTCGGGATCAGCTTCGCCTTGCCCGCCATATGGCCAGGCTCGGTGGTCGCAAGCGTCATCCCGCTCGTCACGCCGGCCGGCTGTGTCATCTGCAGCGGCGCCGCGCCGGAAACGGGCTGGCCGTTCGCCTTGCGCAGCGCGCCGGCTAGCGACGACGCAAAGTTGATGTCGCGCGCCTTGTAGTTCGGCGTATCGGCGTTCGCGATATTCGACGACAACACCTCCTGCCGATAGGCGCGCACGTCGAGCGCTTCCTTGTTGAACGCAAAGTCCTGGTCGAGCCTGTCAAGCATCGTGCGTATCTCCGTCTGAACGGTCCGCCATCATGTTTGCCTGCCACCCCGTGTATGCGGGCCGCAGCAGGTAACCGGCGGCGGCGCGGACAATACGCGGAGGCTTTTTCGCATGGACTGCATCTTATGGGCGCGATGCAAGAGCCAATTGAACGAATAGCTGGGGAAGCCCCCCTCTATTCAACGTTTGCTAGCAGGGGCGGCTCTCTAGAATGCGTTCGTACTCGCAGGTCCTGTGCGGGTGCCTCTGTAATCGAATCTGGAGAATTGTCATGGCCCTGCCCGCTTTCGCTGCCCTGCCCGGCGTGTGTCGCGCCGCTCGGCTGCGCGGCGCGGCGCGGCAAGCGTTGCGCGCGTCGTCGGTTGCCGCGCGGCTGACGATTGCATTGCCCGGCATTGCGCTGACGCTCACCGCGGTGGCGCCCATCACGGCTTTCGCGCAGGACAACGGCGGCCCGATCGTCATTCCAGGCCCCGGTGAAAAGAATCCCGCCGACGCCCAGGCAATGGTTGCGCGCATGGGCGTGACAACCCGTGCGTCGCAGCCGAGCGCGGCCGCACTCGCCGCGCTTCGGCCAACACCGGCCGCGCAGCGCGCGGCGGATGCCGACGATGGTCAGATCGTGATTCCGGGGACTGCCGAGGCGGGCAACCTGACTGGAACCGGCAGGTATCCCGCCAATGCGACTCATGCGCTCAATGCCGCGAACGCGCCAACGGGCACCGTCACGAGCGGCGTTGTGACGATTTCCAACGCGCCGCCCGGCATTCCTGTCACGATGCAGCGCGTGAACATGCCGCCGGCGGCCAACCGCGTGGCGCCGGTGACCGTCAGCAATGCGCAGGCGCGCTACAGCCCGCCGGCCTCCGACATCCGTGCAGCCGATGCGTCGAACGCGTCGGACACCATCGAGATCGATCCGCTTTCGGCGCGTGGCATGCCGCCTCAACTCGGCGGCTCCGGTGGAACGGCAGCGGTTAAAACGCCGGTGGCCGCGACGGCCGAACAGGTCAACGCAGCAGGAGTCGCCGCAAGGCCCGCAGCCGCGCAGACCGCACAGCCGGCCGTCGCGCAGGCTGCCGCACAGACCGCACAACGGCCTGCGCAATCGGCGCAGATTGCGCAGTTGCAGGCCACGCGTGCTGCACAGCGCACGGTCGCGACGGGCAACGCCGTTCCAGTCGCCGCGACGGGCGCCGTTGCGGCCGTCTCGAACGCGGCGGACGCCGTTGCGGCCGCCGCCGCCGGCCAGCAGGACCCCGAATCGATCCGCGCGACGGCGCTTGCCTTCCTGCAGCAGCAAACGGCCGGGCTGCCCGGCAAGATCACCATCACCGTCGCGCCCGGATTCCGGCGCGGTCTGGCGGCCTGCACCGCGCTTGAGCCATTCATGCCGGTCGGCGCACGGTTGTGGGGGCGCACTTCGGTCGGCGTGCGCTGTGCGGGCGCGCGTCCGTGGACGATCTATCTGCAGGCGCGCATCTCGCTGCTGGCGACCTACTACACGGCGGCGCGCCAGATCGCGCCGGGTGAGACGCTGTCGGCCGCCGATCTCGTCGCGCACGACGGTGACCTCGCCGTCCTGCCGCAAACGGTGATCACCGACCCGTCGCAGGCAGTCGGCGCGGTCGCGTTGCAGCGTATCGGCCCCGGGATGCCGCTGCGTCAGGACACGTTGAGGAGCGCGGCATCGGTAACGGCCGGGCAGACGGTGCGCGTGGTCGCCGCGGGCGACGGGTTCACGATTTCGGCGGAAGGCAACGCGATGAGCAACGCAGCGCCGGGCCAGCAGGTACGGGTCAAGACGACCAACGGCCAGATCGTCACCGGCGTGGTGAAGGACGGCGCGACCGTCGAGATCCAGATGTAAAGGCAGTTACCGCGTAACAGCGGGCAGTATCTCGATCGCAAACGGATAACAACCGGACAACAGGCGGTATCAGGAGACAACAAAGCGGTAACAAGTAGTAACAACTGGTTCCAGATCGCGGCAAAGGCAATAGGGACGGGAATTTGACCGATTACGACTGCGCTAAAGTTTCGGCGGGCGATTGCCGATATCAAGACAAATCGTTCAGGAAGCAGGAAGCCCATCGTGAAAGTCGATTCCAGCACCAATCCGAATCTGTCGCCGCTGAATGGCGGCGTGCAGCGCAGCCAGCAGGGCGACACCGCCGCTGCCGGCACGAGCGGCGCGCAGACGCCGGCTACGAGCGGCGCAGCCGCCGATGTCAACCTGTCGGCGCTCGCGGGCCAGTTGCGCAGCCTCGCGGCGTCCGGCTCGGCCGACATCGATACCGCGCATGTCGAATCGATCAAGCAGGCGATCCGCCAAGGCACGCTGCAAATCGATCCGGCGAAAATTGCCGATGGCGTGCTGGAAACCGCACGCGGCCTGCTGCAAGGCACCCCGCCGGCCGGCAACTGAGCGTCCCTCTTTTTCAGGGCGCTCTTTCTGCCGGACGGCATCCAAAGCCTGCGCCGCCCACGCTTTGCGGGCGGCACAACGTTTGAGTGAGTGATGAAAGACGCCCTGCTTGACACCATCATCGACGAATACGCGACGGTCGAAGCGTTCGCCTCGCTGCTCGTCTGCGAACAACAAGCGCTGTCGACCGCATGGCCGGGCGAGGTGCTCAAGCCGATCGTCGAGCAGAAATCGTCGATGGCGGACAAGCTGACGATGCTCGAGCGCACGCGCGATGCGCAACTGCGCGAGCGCGGTCTGCCTGCCGGAAAGCGTGGAATGGATCTCGCCGCGGCAAAAGACCCGCGTCTGAGCGAGCACTGGAGTTTGCTGCAGAAATCGGCCGAGCGCGCGCGCACGCTCAACTTCAACAACGGCCTGATGATTCGCACGCGTATGGACTATAACCGCCGCATTCTCGCGGTGCTGCGCGGCACGCCCGAAAAGGCGACGACGTTCTACGGGCCGGATGGCAAGGTGCCGTCGCACTACGGCGTATAAACAAACCGCTTCGCGCGCCAGCTGGCGACGCTCAGGTCAGCCAGAAAATCTCGCGCGCGTTCGGATAGATCCAGTTCGAAATTCACCATGAGCGCCGCGGCTTTCGCGACAAGCGGGCAGCCGTAAAACCCCGACAAGACAGACCGGAAGCGCTTATACCCCACGATGCAATCGTAGGGTATAAATTCCCGCCAAACCGTTGCCGGGCAGCCCGCCCCTCAGTGCTCCTCGGCCGCCCACGCCATTTCGCGCAGGCGCGCGCGCAGCCGTGCGACCGCCTGGCTATGCAGCTGGCAAACGCGCGACTCGCTCACTTCGATCACCGCGCCGATCTCGCGCAAGTTCATGCCGCGCTCGTAATACAGCGACATCAACAGCTTCTCGCGCTCGGGCAGACGTTCGATCGCTTCGATCAGCGCGCCGCGCAGGCTGTCGTCGAGCAGCGCGGACAGCGGATCGGAATGATCGACGCAATAGCGGTCGAGGAAAGGTTCGTCGTCGGCGGACCGGTCGAAGTCTTCGTAATAGATCAGCTGACTGCCGTGCAGGTCCTGCAGCATCGACTGGTATTCGTCGAGCGGCATCTTCAGGTGCTGCGCGATTTCCGCTTCGCTTGCCGCACGGCCAAGCGCCTGCTCGACCTGATGCATGGCCATCTCGAGTTCGCGCGACGTGCGCCGCACGCTGCGCGGCAGCCAGTCGTTGCTGCGCAGTTCGTCGAGCATCGCGCCGCGGATGCGCTGGCTCGCATACGTCTCGAACTGCGCACCCTGGTCTTCCTTGTAGCGGCTTGCCGCATCGAGCAGGCCAATCATGCCGGCCTGGATCAGATCGTCGAGGTCCACGCTCGCCGGCATCTTCGCCACCAGCTGCAGACCGAGCCGCCGGACCAGCGGCGTGTATTTCGTCAGAACGTCGGTCTGAGAAATCTTTCCTTGAGCGTTGTACATCGAGCTCCCCTTGTCCGCTGCCTGTCAGGCGAGCTGCGCGGACGGTTGTTCGGCGTGAGACGCCGGTGTGACAGTCGCGCTCGCCGACCACGGCGCGCGCGACGACATCGCTGGCCGCATCGGCCAGTACTGCAGTTCCCCGGCAAGGTGCCGGAAGTCGCGCGCGGCGGATGTCGAAGGGAACGCTTCGACGATGCAGCGCGACAGCGCTTCGGAACGCGCCATGTGCGGATCGGCTGTGACGCAGCCCGCGCCTTCGAGCGCCACGGTCAGATAACGCCCCGCGACATCCGCGAGGTTGTCGAGCGCAACCTGCGCATCGGCGACGCTGTGCACGTGATTGACCAGCACGCGAAACTGCGCAATCGCGTACGCGTAGTGCAAGCGCTTCATGCACGCGTACGTATCGGTAATCGCCTGAGCGGCGACGCGCGTGACCATCATCAGGTCGTGCGCCTGTAACGCGAGATCCGACAGCAGGCCGTCGCGCTCGAACTGCACATCGATCAGCACCACGTCGGCCGGACTGTCGAACACCGCGGCCAGCTGCGACGGCCGGCACGCTTCGCGATGGCGACGCGGCGCGGCCAGCACGCCGAAGCCGGCGCCGTGACGCTCGATCGCCGCATCGAGCGCGATCTCGCCGCGCGCGAACGCGACGAAGCGCTCGGCGGCCGTGCCATCGGGCTTCGCAACGATTGCGTGCGGCTCGCCCGCATGCTCGTCGACGACCAGCACGTCTTTGCCCTGCGCGGCCAACGCAGCCGCGAGATTCACGACGGTGGTCGAGCAGCCGACGCCGGCCGAGCCGCCGGTAACGGCGATGGCCCGCGATCCGTGGCGCGCGAGCAGACGCCGCAAGCCTTCCGCCTGATCGGACATGAACTTAGCCAAACCGGACCTCATGCTGCTCGGCCGTCGAGCGTGCGGACAGTGCGGACAGCAGGCCCGGAACGTCGTCCTCCTGCGGGACGAACGGCGAGTGATCGCGTGGGATGCAGAACGCGCTGCGAATCAGGAATTTCTTCGTCGCGACGTACAGGTTCTCCGGCACCTTTTGCCCCGTCGATACGTAATGCACCGGCAGCCGGTAACGCAGCACCGCGTCGAGCGTGCTGCCGAGGTTGGTCGCCTCGTCGAGCTTCGTGAGGATGCAGCCGGCCAGCGGCTGCCGGTCCGGTGAGCTCTGGTACGCCTGCACGACTTCGTTCAACGTGTCGCCATGGCCGGTCGCGTTGAGCAGCAACAGGCGTTGCACCGGCTGGCCGGCGCGGCACAGCATCGCGATCTGATCGGACACGAGGCGGTCGCGCTGGCTCATGCCGATCGTGTCGATCAGCACGATGTGCTTGTTGCGCAGTTCGGAAAGCGCGAGCTGCAGGTCGGCGCCGTCCTTCACCGCGTGCACCGACACGCCGAGAATCTTGCCGAAGATGCGCAGCTGTTCGTGGCCGCCGATCCGGTAGCTGTCGGTGGTGAGCAGCGACACCTTGCTCGCGCCGTAGCGCATCACGCAACGCGCGGCAAGCTTCGCGGTCGTCGTCGTCTTGCCGACGCCCGTCGGTCCCATCAATGCGAACACGCCGCCGCGCTCCATCAGCGCGTCCTCGTTTTCCATCACCGGCAGGTTCGACTCGAGCACCGAGTACACCCATTCCATGCCCGCTTCGAAGGTCTCGACGGCCGGCAGGTTATCGACCACCATCCGCACCAGCTGCGCGGAAAAGCCGGCCGCGAACAGGTGCCGCGTGATTGCCGACTGGATCGGGCTGCGGCGCTGGCTGTCAGCCCACAACAGGCCGGCGAAGTGTTCTTCCATCATCCCGCGCAGCGACGCGAGCTCGTGCATCACCGTTTCGTTGACGATCTGCGACATGCGCGCGTTGATTGCGTCGGTGACGGCGGCCGTCACGTGCTCCGGATAGCCGGACGACGACGTCGCACGCTGCGTCGCACGGCGTGCGGCGAGCTGCGCGGCTTCGCGCGCCCAGTCGGGCGCCTCGTTCGAGAGGGCCTCGTTCGTCAGCGTCGGAATCGGCGCGAGCGGCGGCGTATGCGGGAGCTCGCGGCGCGCGGCGGAGGCCGGCGCATCGGCCGGCGCGCCAAGGCCCTTCGCGGCGGCGGACGCCGGCG
Source organism: Paraburkholderia rhizosphaerae (assembly GCF_004366595.1). GTDB lineage: Bacteria > Pseudomonadota > Gammaproteobacteria > Burkholderiales > Burkholderiaceae > Paraburkholderia > Paraburkholderia rhizosphaerae. The sequence goes on along the minus strand of NZ_SORE01000006.1, from coordinate 206,140 downwards.
TCAGCGGCTGCTTCGAGCTGTACACGCCCGGCTCGTTGTCCGGCCGGCCAGCGATCGCCTGCGCGTGATCGATCAGCCACGGATTCGTTTCGGCCATCGTCACCGCGCGCGCTGCGGTGTGCTTCTCGACCGGCTTCATGATCGACGCGGCCGGCACGGCGGGTTTCGCCACCGGAGCGGCCTCGCTCTTTTCGCTGCGCGGCTCGCTGCGTTGCTCGCTTCGCTGCTCGCTTCGCTGCTCGATACGCGGCTCGATGCGCTGCTTCAGCTCTTCGATCTCGGGCGCACCGGGCGCGGCAACCGGGCTCGCAACGGCCGCCGGCGCAGCCAGTTCGTTGTTATCGGCGCCGGCTTCGGGGCTCGCGCCAAATACCGACGAAAACACATCGGGCAAACCGCTCGCATACGGATTCGCGAACATCGGGGCCGAACCGGCGCGCGCCGCGCCTTCATCCGCGACGACTTTGCGTGCGGCCGGCGCAATCGACGCGAGTTCGCTGTCGGCGAGCGCGACGATCTCGACCGTGCCGTCAGCGAGCGCGCGGTTCGATAGCACGACCGCGTCCGCGCCGAGCGCTTCGCGAACGAGGCGCAATGCGTCGCGGCTGGTTGCGCCGGTGAATTTACGGATGTTCAAGCTTGACCCCCGATGAGGTTAACGACGCGAATATTTCTCGTGTCGGGCACTTCCGCGTACGAAAGTACCTTCAGTTGTGGCAGGCTGCGGCGCAGGAAGCGCGCGAGCATCGCGCGCAGCGCGTGCTGCACGAGCAGCACCGGCGCGTAGCCCAAGTTTTGCTGGCGTGTCATCGCCTTTTGCGTTTCGGTCAGCAGCGTCTGTGCGAGACCCGGTTCGAGACCCGGGTTCGGCCCGGTCGTCAGCGCCTGCGCAAGCACGCGTTCGAGGTTCGAATCGAGGCCCATCACCTGCATGTCGCCACTGCCTGGGAACCATTGCTGCGTAATCGCGCGGCCGAGCGAGAGCCGCACGACCGCGGTGAGATCGTGTGCGTCCGACACCTTCGGCGTGTGCTCGGCGATCGCTTCGAGAATCGTGCGCAAATCGCGGATCGGCACGCCTTCGTCGAGCAGGTTTTGCAGCGTCTTTTGCAGCGTCGTGATCGACACCTGCTTGGGCACCAGCTCCTCGACCAGCGACGGCGTGTTCTTCGTGGTCCGCTCGAGCAGCGCCTGCACTTCCTGGCGGCCGAGCAGTTCCGACGCATGCGTGACGACCAGATGGTTCAGGTGCGTCGCGACCACCGTGCTCGAATCGACCACCGTGTAGCCGTACACCTGGGCCTGCTCGCGCAGGTTCGTGTCGATCCAGATCGCCGGCAGGCCGAACGCGGGGTCGGTGGTCGGGGTGCCCGGCAGCGCGGCGCTGACCTGACCCGGGTTGATCGCGAGCCACTGGCCCGGATACGCTTCGCCGACACCGATCTCGACACCCTTCAACGTGATCCGGTAGCCGTTCGGCCGCAGTTCGAGGTTGTCGCGAATATGAATGACCGGCGGCAGAAAGCCGATTTCCTGCGCGAACTTCTTGCGGATGCTCTTGATCCGCTTGAGCAGCTCGCCGTCCGAATTGCGGTCGACGAGCGGAATCAGCCGGTAGCCGACTTCGAGACCGAGCGTGTCGATCATCGTCACGTCGTCCCAGCTCGCCTCGGTGTTTTCCGGCGCGGCGAGCGCCGCCGGCGCGACGTCGACCAGCGCGCCTTCGGTCTTGCGGCGCTCCGCGCGCTTCTTCATCACGCGGCCAAGCTGGATCGCACCGCCGCCCAGAATCAGAAACGCGAAATGCGGCATGTCCGGAATCAGGCCCATCAGCACGAGGATCGAGCCGGTGATCATCAGCACGCGCGGGTTCGAGAACAGTTGCGACGTCAGCTGCGTGCCGATGTCCTCGTTGGTCGCGACGCGCGACACGATCACGCCGGCCGCGGTCGAAATGACGAGCGACGGGATCTGCGCGACCAGACCGTCGCCGATCGTCAGTAGCGTGTAGTTCGTGCCGGCGTCCGCGAAGCTCATGCCGTGCTGCGCAACGCCGACAATGAAACCGCCGACGATGTTGATCACCATGATCAGCAGGCCCGCGATCGCATCGCCGCGCACGAACTTGCTGGCGCCGTCCATCGAACCGTAGAACTCGGCTTCCTGCGCGATCTCCGTGCGGCGCTTTTTCGCCTGCTCTTCGTTGATCATGCCGGCGTTCAGATCCGCGTCGATCGCCATCTGCTTGCCGGGCATCGCATCGAGCGTGAAGCGCGCGGACACTTCGGCGATCCGGCCGGCGCCCTTCGTGATCACCATGAAGTTGATCACCATCAGGATCACGAACACGACGATACCGACCGCGAAGTTGCCGCCGACGAGGAAGTGGCCGAACGCCTCGATCACCTTGCCGGCCGCGTCCGGGCCGGTGTGGCCTTCGAGCAGCACGATGCGGGTCGACGCGACGTTCAGCGACAGGCGCAGCAGCGTCGAGAACAGCAGCACGCTCGGGAACGCCGCGAAGTCGAGCGGCTTTGTCGTGTACATGCTGACGAGCAGCACCATCACCGCCAGCGCGATATTGAACGTGAACAGCAGATCCAGCAGGAACGGCGGCAACGGCAGAATCATCATGCCGAGGATCATGCAGATCAGGATCGGCCCGGCGAGCGCGCGCAGGTTCGCGCTCTGCAGCACGTCAGGGCGGCGCGACAGGAAACCGGCGCGGGGCGGCGTGCTCATGCGCGGCCTCCGTCATTGCGCGACGCGCTGTTGCCGCGATCGTTGTTGCCGCGGGCTTGCGGATCGAGTTCTTCCACGTCTTCGATATCTTCGATGTCTTCGTCTTCTTCAGCGGCCGGGCCGCGCTTGTCCAGTTCCGCCGGCACGTCGAGGTCGCTCGGCCGCACCGGCTCGGCGCCGCCTTGCGTATTGAAGCGGCGCAGCTGATACACCCACGCGAGCACTTCGGCGACCGCGCCATACAGCACGCCCGGCACTTCGGCATCGAGCCGGACGTTGTAATAGAGCGCGCGCGCGAGCGGCGGCGCTTCGAGCAGCGGCACGTTGTGTTCCGCCGCGATCTCGCGAATCCGTGCGGCGACGAGGTTCACGCCCTTGGCGACCACCTTCGGCGCGCGCATCTTGCCGTCCGTGTACTGCAGCGCGACCGCGAAGTGCGTCGGGTTCGTGACAATCACGTCGGCCTTGGGCACCTGCGCCATCATCCGGCGGCGCGCGATGGCCCGCTGTTGCGAGCGAATGCGGCCCTTCACGTGCGGATCGCCTTCGTTTTCGCGATGCTCGCGCTTGACCTCTTCCTTGGTCATGCGCAGCTTTTTCTCGTATTGCCAGATCTGGTACGGCACATCGAGCGCCGCGATCAGGAACATCCCGGCGACGGTCGTCGCGCAGCAGACGGCGATCAGATGGCCGGCGCTGGTCATCGCGACCGACATCGGCTGCGTGACAAGCGCGAGCACGTCGTCGTGGTGATTCCAGAACGCGAGCGCGCCGATCCCGCCGACCACCAGCGTCTTCGCGAGCGCCATGCACAGCTGGATTGCACCGTTCGGCGAGAAGATCCGGCCGAGGCCTTTGATCGGATTGAGCTTGCTCCACTTCGGCTCGAGCGATTTGGACGACAGCAGCCAGCCGCCGAGCGCGATCGGCGCGACCAATGCGGCGAGTGCGGTCAGCGCCAGCAGCGGCGCGAGCGCAGTCAGGCCTTCGATGCCGGCGTTGCCCGCGCCGATCAGCATCTGGTTCGTATCGAACACGGTGGCGTGATCGAACGTGAACGCGCCGCGAATCATCGACTCCAGGTGGCCACCGATATGGCCGGAAAGCGCCCAGCCGCCGAAAAAGCCCGCCGACAGCAACGCGAACGACACGAGCTCGCGCGAACGCGCAACCTGCCCCTCCTCGCGCGCCTTCTGACGGCGACGAGGGGTGGCTGATTCGGTCTTTTCGAGGTCGCTGTCCTCTGCCACGGGGCTCTCCAGGCGGTCACGGCACCCACTGCCGGTTTTCCGGGTGAGAGCGATTATTCCCGTAGACGTAAAGAGACCATCGCCGGATAAAGAGCGTTAAACGGGGGTATTTCGCCGGATGGAAGGCAGATGGAAGGCCGGCGTTGGTGTTCGCCGATGGAAGCGGCCGCAGCGGATGGGACGCTGGCGTCGTGACTCGCCGGCTGGAGCGGCCTCATTCGAGGCCGCTCGTCGGGGCGGTTAGTGGCGCTTAGTGGATCTTACTGGCGCCTGGTAGCGGTTCGTGACGGCTCGACGTTAGAACGCGATAAACGGTGCCTGGCCGCCGTTCGCGCTCAGGTCGAGCCCGTGATAGACGGTGCGGCCGAAGTAGAACGGCAGGCCGAGGTCGAGGGCAGTGGGCAGGCTGCCAGCGGTGCCGGCCAGGTTGCTCAGCGCGAGGTTCCGGCTATTGAACAGGTTCGTCGCGTTGTCGGCGGCGAAGCTGACCGTGGCCACGGTCGCGTCGACCCCTTGCAGCGTCGCGCTCAAGGTCTGCCTGGTGGTCGGGCAGTAGAAGTCCGGCGCGTTGCTGCCACATTTCGGTAGCGTCGCCGTGAAGAAAAGACCGTTCGAACCGGTGTCGAGAAAGGCATCCACGTTGGGCGCGCCATTGAAGGAACTGTTGGCGAGGTCACCAAACGGATCGGAGGCAAGCTTTGTCACGGTGCCCGGCATCGCGTTGTTCGCCTGCGTGTTGATCCCGAAGGTGACAAGGCCAGTCACGGTGGGCGAGCCGCCGTCCGGCACCGCCGGGAACTGGACGATCACGCCGTTATTGTCGGCCGCGAAGCGCGAAATCGGATTGGTGACCTGCTGGTTGACGGAAACCGATGTCCGTGCACAACTGGCGGTGGTCGCGTTTGGAGGGCACGAAAAGTACGTGCTTAAATTGCCGCTGTCCGAGATCGGCAGCGCGCACCCCAATCCGCAGTCGTTCACCGCCACGCCGACACCGAGAATGCCGTTCGCGTTGAGCTCGCTCGCGGTGTCTTCAGCCTGCGACACCGGTATCCTGTCCGTGCAGTTTTCACTCGGGATCGTCGCGGCGGGCAGGTCGCCGATCAGCTGCATCGGAATATTGCTCGCCGTCTCGCCACCGATATGCACGTCCGCCCAACGGATCGTCCCCCAAGTGAAACCGTCCGCGAAATGCGCGCATTGCGCAAGAATGCCGGCGGAGCCCGATGGCACCACGTTCGGCAGACTGCCCGCGATCGAACCGAGCGACGAGTTCAGTATGCGCAAGCCGAACGACTTGGTGTCGAGCAGCACGTTATTGATGGTTTGGCACTGGCTCGCCGAACCCGGCGCGCAGACGGTCACGGTGACCGTCGGAATGTTCGGCGTGTTCGATACGGCGCTGTTGATCACCGCCGCGACCTGATTCGATCCAGCCGGCGGCGGGCTGCTCGGCGACGAAGTCTGGTTGTTGTTGTTGCCGCTGCCGCCGCCCCCGCCGCAACCGGCGATCAGCGAAACGGCGAGTGCAGCAGCGGCGGCTATCAACCACCGCGTCATTCTGGTTGTTCGTTGCACGTCGATTCTCCAGTCGTCGGTCGGTTAGCGGATGTCGTCGCCGGTCACGCCGGCCGGCAGCTGCGCGGGCAGCCATGCAGCGCCGATGAAGTGACCCATATGGCCACCCGACTTGACGACGATGCCGCCGTGTTCGACGCTCGACGGCCCGCGCGCGACGCCGCGCGCGGCGCGGGCGGCGCTCGCGCCCTCCGAGTATTGCTGGTAGTACTGGTCGCCGAAAATCTTGCTCAGCTGCGGCAAGGCCGGCCCGTTCCACGCAACACCAAACACGATGCCGCCCGCCGACACGTACTCGCGCACGACGGTGCCCGTTCCCAGCGTGGTTTCGCGCACGGTGTACGGCACCGCGGCCGATGTACCTGATGCGCCCGATGCCGCAGGCATCGTCACTGATGCGCCGGACACGATCGCGTTGCGCATCGTTGCGCTCGCCGTCGTCGGCGCAGGCGTGGACGACGTGACCGTCGCGCCATCCGGCGTCGCCATCGGACCGCCGCCCAGCGCCGCCTGAGCGGACGACGCGGCTGCCAGCAAGCCGGCCGCGCAGAACGCGGCGGCAGCGAGTGCGAGCCCGCACGCGCGCACTCGCCGCGACTGATTCGAATCGAACATCAGCACTCTCCCCCGTTGAAGGCCACGCGGCATCCGGCCGCACCCGGCCCGAACCCGGTTTGCATTACACCGCCACACGGCACATGCCGTTTAGCACGCATTCGTCACAACGCCCGCGCTGACGGAAAGCTGCCTTGCAAGCATCCGATAGCGTGCTGCAAGCTCAATCACTTGCTGCGTTGCGTGAAGGGTAGTATGCCTGTGGACGCCGCAGAGGGACAGGTTCCGCAGCCGTTCAACGACCGCGGATTCACAAAAGTGCACGGGCTTGCGGATCAGAAGCCGAGGCTGGCCAGCAGATCGTCGACTTGCGATTGATCCTGCATCACGTCGGCCTTGCCTTCCGGATTAATCTGCGGTCCGTTGAGCAGACCTTCCGGGCTACCGGTCGCCGACGTTTCGGCCGCGAGCGCGGCGGCGGTCGCGGCGAACTGTTCGCGCCGCTCCGGCGCGATGTTCTCGACCAGCACGCCAAGCAGCTGCTGCTCGATCACGTACACGATCTCGGTGATTTTCTTGATCACCTGGCCGGTCAGGTCCTGAAAGTCCTGCGCGAGCATGATCTCGAGCAGTTGCTGGTTGGTCGCCGCGGTCGCGTCGGGCAGCTTGCCGAGAAACGCGTGCGTATCGTCCATCAGCGTGCGCACCTCGTTTCGCTCGAGCGGCGCCGCATACCACTTCGCCCAGCGCGCATCGAGCGCGCCCGCTTCCTGCTGCAGCTGTTCCTGAATCGGCTTCGCGACTTCGATCGCGGTCAGCACCTTTTCGGCTGCCTGCTCTGTCATCGTCGCGACATATTTCAGGCGGTCGCGTGCATCGGGCACCGCTTCCGCCGCACGCTCGACATGCTTGTCGATGCCGAGTTCGCGCATCGAATCGCGCAGCGTACGTGTCAACTGGCCGATCCGGGCGAGAATCCGGTCAGTGGTGTGATCGCTGTCGTCGCGCGCGACCGCGTCCTGCGCGTTGGTCGGCTGGTCCACATCAGCTCCCGGTTTTGCCCAGCTTTTCGAGAATCTTGTTGAGCTTCTCGTCGAGGGTCGCCGCGGTGAACGGCTTCACGACGTAGCCGCTCGCGCCAGCCTGGGCCGCCGCGATGATGTTTTCCTTCTTCGATTCGGCGGTCACCATCAGCACCGGCAGGTGGGTCAGGCTCGCATCCGCGCGAATTTCCTTCAGCATCGCGAGGCCGTCGAGGTTCGGCATGTTCCAGTCGGAGATCACGAACTCATAGTTGCCGCCGCGCAGGCGTGCGAGACCGGCCGCACCGTCTTCCGCCTCGTCGACGTTCGAGTAGCCGAGCTCCTTCAGCAGGTTGCGGACGATCCGGCGCATCGTCGGAAAATCGTCCACCACCAGGATTTTCATTCCCTTGTCCATCTTCTCTTTCCCCTGTATTGCTTGATCCGGCGAGGCGGCGCGAGCGCCGCCCGTTCGTCATTCAGTTCCCGTCCACTGCTTCTGGCCGATACGCGGCAAAACCGCAGCCGAGCCGCATCGATTCCCTATCTAGCAAGGTTATCGGCTCTACCGCGGTTACTCTGTAACCCAATCGACCTGCAAGGACCCCGCGGCCGCCACGCTTGCGCATGCAAGCGCGCCGCGACCGGCATGATTACACACGCTGCACCCGTTCGCCCATTGCGTTGAGTCGTGCCATCACACGGCGGCTCATATCCGCAAGCGGGGAAATGTCGTCGGCAGCGCCCATTGCAATTGCTTCGCGCGGCATGCCGAACACGATGCAGCTCGCTTCATCCTGCGCGAGCGTATAGGCGCCGGCGCGGCGCATATCGAGCAGACCCGCTGCGCCGTCGCGGCCCATGCCGGTCAAAATCACACCGACTGCGTTTTTGCCCGCATGCTGCGCGGCCGAGCGGAACAGCACGTCGACCGACGGGCGGTGCCGGTTCACCGGCGGCTCGTCGGACAGATGCGCAATATAGTTTGCACCGCTGCGCGCAAGCAGCAGGTGCGCATGGCCCGGCGCGATGTACGCGTGTCCCGGCAGCACCCGTTCGCCATGCTCCGCTTCTTTTACTGTGATGCGGCATAGGCCATTCAGGCGCTGCGCGAATGACTTCGTGAAGCCAGGCGGCATATGTTGCGCAATCAGTACCGCGGGCGCATCGGGCGGCAGCGGCACGAGCACTTCACGGATCGCCTCGGTGCCGCCGGTCGATGCGCCGACAATGATCAGCTTCTCGGTACTGACCAGCGGGTTATTGAACAGCGGCGCGGGCGTCGCGCCTCCGGCCGGGTGTGCTGCTGCCGCATGCGCGGCCGGCGCCGCCTGGCGCACGCGGGCGCGCGCCGCGGCGCGCACCTTGTCGGCCAGCTTTTCCGCGTATTCGAGCATCCCGTCGCGGATGCCGACCCGCGGTTTCGTCACGAAGTCCACCGCGCCGAGTTCGAGCGCGCGCAACGTGATTTCCGAACCGCGTTCGGTCAGCGACGACACCATCACCACCGGCATCGGACGCAGCCGCATCAGCTTCTCGAGAAAGTCGAGGCCGTCCATACGCGGCATTTCAACGTCGAGCGTCAGCACGTCCGGGTTGTGCTGCTTGATCAGCTCGCGTGCGACGAGCGGATCGGGCGCGGTCGCGACCACTTCCATATCCGGCTGGCCATTGATGATCTCAGTCATCAGGCTGCGGATCAGCGCCGAATCATCGACGCACAATACCTTGATCTTTTGCACAGTTGTCATGCCTCCTCTGCGGTCCGCGCATTATTGGAATCGTTCTCGCGGCCGCCCGCGCCGAACAGCTCGATACGAGGTTTTGCCGCGCCGCCGACGCCGCCCGCACCGGGCGCTGAGCGGCCGGCGCTGAACAGCTCGACGCGCGCACGCGCCTTCGCGAGACGCTCGGCGCGTGCCTCGGCGGTTTGCCGGGCCAGCACGCGTTCGCGCTCCGCCACATCCGGGTCCTGCTGCAACCCGAGCTTCTTCACCATCACCTGACCGGTACGCGGCAGGAACGCGACCTTGCGCGGATGCGCGCCCTGCAGGTCTTCGGCGAGGATGCGGATTTTTTCGAGCGCCAGATAGCGGCGCACGAATTCCGAATTACGATCGCCGATATTCATCGTCGTCATGCCCGCGAGCACCGCCGCGCCGCCGAACACTTTCGCTTCGAAGCGCTCGCGGCGCCCGCCCGCCTTGATCAATTCGTTGATCAGCACTTCCATCGCGTATGCGCCGTAGCGCATTGCGTCGGAGGCCGCCTGCACGACTTCCGCACCGTCGTCCGGCAGCATGAAGTGATTCATGCCGCCGATGCCAGCGGTGCGGTCCTGAATGCACGCGGCGACGCACGAGCCGAGCACGGTAACAAGCACCATGTCCTCGCCCGTCGTATAGAACTCGTTCGGCAACAGCTTCACGCCGGGGCGCTTGAAGTGATTGTCGTAGTAGAGATTGTTCGCGATCGGCAGCCCGGTGCTCATGCGTTCACCTCATTCATCGCACCGTGCGTACGTGCCTGCGCGGGCGCGGCGTCGGTGTCGCGCGTCAGTTCGTAGACAGTCTGACCGCGCAGCCGGAACGCTTGCGTCACATAGGTGAAGTTTTCCGAGTGGCCCGCGAACAGCAGGCCGCGCGGCTTCACGAGCGGCTCGAAGCGCGCCAGCACTTGCGCCTGAGTCGGCTTGTCGAAATAGATCATCACGTTGCGGCAGAAGATCGCATCGAACGGATTGCGCAAGCCGTAGTCGTGATCGGTGAGATTGAGGCGCTCGAAACGGATCATCGCGCGCAGTTCCGGGCGCACCTTCACCAGCCCCGCGTGCGCGCCCGTGCCGCGCAGGAAGAAGCGCTTCAGACGCTCCGGCGACAGATGCCGCACCTGCTCGTACTGATAGACGCCTGCATCGCACTTCGCGAGCACTTGCGTATCGATGTCGGTGGCGAGCACGGTGGCCTGACGAGCGGCCGATTCGCCGAGCGCCTCGACGAGCGTCATCGCGATCGAATATGGCTCTTCACCGGTCGACGCGGCCGAGCACCACACCGATACCGGCTGCGGCCGCTTCTTGACGAACTCGGCGAGAATCGGAAAGTGATGCGCTTCACGGAAGAACGCGGTCAGGTTGGTCGTCAGCGCGTTGGTGAACGCCTCCCATTCGGCCGGATCGTTGCTCGACTCGAGCTGGTCGAGATACGTTCGAAAGCTGTCGATACCGAGTGTGCGCAAGCGGCGCGCAAGCCGGCTATACGCCATATCGCGCTTATGGTCGGACAGCGAGATACCGGCGCGGCGATGAATCAGCTCGCGAATGCGCGCAAAGTCAGACGACGTGAACTCGAAGTCGCGGCCGGGATCCCCGGCACGCGCCGACTCCGCACGGCCGCTGCGTTGCGATGTGCGTAGTTCGCTCATCGGATTCTCCACTCGCGCACTGCGCCAATGGCGTGATCGGCGCAGGCGCACGCCGGCAACGGACGGCCTCGCCCGTGCGCGCTCAACGAGCGCGCTATGCCGTTTCGCCCGTTCGCGGGCGCGAAGCCGTACCCCTGCATTTCCCGTCAATCCTTCTAGAACGTTTCCCAGTCCGCGTCGGAGCCCGCCGGCGTAGACGCGACCGCCGGCGCCGATGCAGCGGCAGCCGACGCCGCCGTGCCCGGGCGACTCACCGTCGGCCGCTTCAACACCGGTTCGGTACGGACAGCCGGTATTTCGCGCTTCGGACCTTCGTGTTTCGCTGCTGCGTCGTGCTTAGGTGCAGCGGCTTCAGCGCTTGCCGCACTGCCGCCATGCGCGGACAGCCCAGGTTTCGTTGCTGACACAACCGGTTTCGCGGCAATTGCCGGCGCGGCCGACTGCGGGCGAACCGGTGTGCGCAGCGGCGCCGCGAAATCGGCGCCGCCCGTGTCCGACACGCGCCATCCGGCCACCACGCTGCGCAATTGCCGCGTCTGATCCTCGAGCGAGGCGGCTGCGGCCGCCGCCTGTTCGACGAGCGCCGCGTTCTGCTGCGTCACGTCGTCCATCTGGCTGACCGCGCGATTCACCTGTTCGATGCCGCCCGACTGCTCTTCCGATGCGGCACTGATCTCGCCCATGATGTCGGTCACGCGGCGCACCGCCTGCAGGATCTCTTCCATCGTCGTGCCGGCGCGGCCAACCAGTTCCGAGCCGCCCTGCACCTTCGCGGCGGAGTCGCCGATCATCTCCTTGATTTCCTTCGCCGCGCTCGCGCTGCGCTGCGCGAGGCTGCGCACTTCGCCGGCGACCACCGCGAAGCCGCGGCCCTGCTCGCCCGCGCGCGCCGCTTCGACTGCGGCGTTCAGCGCGAGGATATTGGTCTGGAAAGCAATGCCTTCGATCACGCCGATGATGTCGACGACCTTGTTCGAGCTCGCCGCGATGTCGCGCATCGTGACGACCACTTCGCTGACCACTTCGCCGCCGCGCGTCGCGATATCGGACGCATTCACCGCAAGCTGGCTCGCCTGGCGCGCGTTCTCCGCGTTCTGGCGCACGGTGCCGGTCAACTGCTCCATGCTCGATGCGGTTTCCTGCAGCGACGCTGCCTGTTGCTCGGTGCGTTGCGACAGGTCGGTATTGCCCATCGAAATCTCGCGCGCGCCGGTGTCGATCGACTCGGTGCTCGTGTGCACTGCCCGGACCAGCGCGGCGACGCCGTCCTGCATCTTGCGGATCGCCGCGAACAGACGACCCATTTCATTGCGGCTCGTAGTCTGCACGCTCTGTGACAGATCACCGGTTGCGATCCGCTCGAAGCATTCGATCGCGTCGTCGAGCGGCTTCGTGATCATCCGGCTCGTCACGACACGCACGACGACCATCATCAGCACCGCGACCACCACGCCTGCAATGATCAGCATCTTCATCGTCGCGATATGCGCGGCCGCGTCGGCCTGCTGGCGGCTAGCGCGGTCCTGCAAGGCCTTGACGATCGGCGCCGCGGCGTTGTCGAACGCGACGAACATCGGGCTGATCTTCGTGTTCGCGATTTTCCGGTAGGTGGTCAGATCGACGTCGCGCAGCGCGGTGATCTCCGGTACAACCGCGTCCTGCAGCAGCGACGCGCGGCGCGCGACCGCTTCGTCGACCAGCGCCTGCTCGACGCCGCCTTTTTGCAGCGACGTAAACGTCTGCCACGCGTCGTTCGATTTGTTGAACAGCTCCTGCGCGCGATCGATCGCGACCTTCGCCTGATCGAGTTCGCCGTCGCTCAGCAAGCCGCTTGCGCGATCAAGCGAGACGCGCCCGCGCAGCAGATACGTCGACGTATCGCTCAATGCGCGTGTCGCCGCCAGATCGCCGTTCGCGATTTCATCGAGCGCACCGCTCGCGTTGGTGAGCGAAAAAATGCCGAGCGCGCCGACGGCTATGGTCAGCAACACCAGCACGGCGCCGACCGCGGTCATCGCCGCGCGGATCGACCATCGGTTCATGTCTTTCTCCCGCCGGTTCCGCCGTTACAGGCTGACCGCCTCGATCAACTCCATTTCGCGGCTCGTCATCAGCTTCTCGATGTCCATCAGGATCAGCATGCGGCCGTCGACCGTGCCGAGGCCCGTCAGGTATTCGGTCGTCAGCGTCGCGCCGAATTCGGGCGCCGGCATGATCTGGTCGGCGGTCAGCGTCAGCACGTCCGACACACCGTCGACCACCATGCCGACCACGCGATGCGCGACGTTCAGGATGATCACCACCGTCTGGTGGTCGTATTCGACGCGGCCCAGATGGAACTTGATGCGCATGTCGACGATCGGCACGATGATGCCGCGCAGGTTGATCACGCCCTTGATGAAGTCCGGCGCGTTCGCAATGCGCGTGACGCTGTCGTAGCCGCGGATTTCCTGCACCTTCAGAATATCGATGCCGTATTCCTCGGCGCCGAGCGTGAAGACGAGGAACTCCTGGCCGCCGGCTTCGGCCTGCGCTGCATCGCGGCGGGTGACTGCGCCGCTGACGGCCGGGTTGTTCGATTGAATGTCTGCCACGTTAGCCCCCAGAGGGTATTGGTTGGTTTGTGTCTATGGTTTAACGGTTACCGGTTGCCGGTGCGTCGTCCGCTCGGGCGTGCGTGCGGACTCATTCGCGGGCTCATGCCAGCGCGAGCGCACCGTGCGCGGCGCGCGTCTCGCGGTTGAGCGCCGCCACGTCGACAATCAGCGCGACACTGCCGTCGCCGAGAATCGTCGCGGCGGAAATGCCGTGCACCTTCCGGTAGTTGGTTTCGAGGTTCTTCACGACCACCTGCTGCTGGCCGACCAGTTCGTCGATCAGCATCGCAAAGCGGCGGCCTTCGGTTTCCATGATCGTGACGATGCCCTGCGTCGGATCGGTGCGCGCGCCTTCAACAGTGAACACCGCGTGCAGCGCGACGAGCGGCAGATACTCGCCGCGTACGCGCACTACGCGCTCGCCGTTCGCGACCGTGTAAATGTCTTCGGCGCGCGGCTGCAGCGACTCCATCACGAAGTTCAGCGGCAGAATGAAAATCTCGTTGCCGACCTTCACCGACATGCCGTCAAGAATAGCCAGTGTGAGCGGCAACACGATGCGCGTAGTGCTGCCCTTGCCCGCATGCGACGTGATCTCGACGTGGCCGCCCATCGACTGGATGTTGCGCTTCACGACGTCCATGCCGACGCCGCGGCCCGACACATCGGTCACCTGTTCGGCGGTGGAGAAGCCGGGCAGGAAGATCAGGTTCCACACTTCCTCGTCGGTCATCGATTCGCTGACCGACATGCCCTGCTTCATCGCCTTCGCGAGAATCTTGTCGCGGCGCAGGCCCGCGCCGTCGTCGCTCACTTCGATCACGATGTTGCCGCCGTGATGCGCGGCCGATAGCACCAGTTGGCCGGTACCATCCTTACCCGCCGCGCGGCGCGCCTCGACGGTCTCGATGCCGTGATCGAGACTGTTGCGCACGAGGTGCGTGAGCGGGTCGATGATGCGCTCGATAAGGCTCTTGTCGAGTTCGGTCGCCTGACCGAAGGTGACCAGTTCCACTTCCTTGCCGAGCTTCGCCGCCAGATCGCGAACGAGGCGCGGGAAGCGGCTGAAGACGTAATCCATCGGCATCATGCGGATCGACATCACCGCTTCCTGCAGATCGCGCGCATTGCGCTCCAGCTGCGCCATCCCGTTGTACAGGCGGTCGTGCAGCGCGGGATCGAAGGTGCTGGTGGTTTCCGCGAGCATCGCCTGCGTGATCACCAGTTCGCCGACCAGGTTGATCAGCTGGTCGACCTTCTCGACGCCAACGCGGATCGAACTGCCTTCGGCGCTCGCGGCGGCGGCCGGACGCGCCTTGCGGTCGTGGTCGGCGGACGCCTGAGGCGCGGCCGGTACGGATGCCGGCGCGGCCGAGCCTTCATGGCCCGCGTTGGACGCGGCGCGCGCGGCCGGTGCTGCCGCGGGAGCCGGTGTGGCCGGTGCTGCAGCGGGTTGTACCGCGGCCGCCGGCGCAGCCGCGGGTTGCGCCGGCGCTTGCGGCACGGCTGCGGCCGCCGGTGCTGCCGGAGCGGCTTCCTGCGCTTGTCCGTCGCCGGCCGGCGCGCTGCCGCGGCCGACCGAGATCTGGCTCTCGTCGATCACAAAGCAGCACACCGCGACGATATCGTCGGACGGCACTTCGGTTTCCAGCCACAACGTCAGATCGCTGCCGGCCTTCACCTGACCGACGATCTGTCCGAGGTTGCCCAGCTCTTCAGCGAGCAGCGCCTCGTCCTTCTCACCTACTCCCCGTAGCGTAATTTTCAGATGCGGGCCGGCGGCGTCTGCTGCGCCGCTCGATGCCGGTGTTGCTTGAGAGGTTGCTGCGGCGCCGCCCTGGCGCGCGTTGGCGGCATCGACCGCCTGATCGACCACGTGCTCGGGCGTCGACCCCGTTGCGGCCGGCGCCGGCTGCGCAATCGTTGGCGCCGCGGCGGCGGGCGTTGCCGCGGGCGCGGCTGCCGATGCATCCGCGCCGAAGCGGTTTTCCGCGTTCAGCCGCTCGAGCTTCGCGCAGATCGCCGCGGCCACCGCCGCGTCGGGCTCCTGGCTCGCGCGATAGTCGGCGAGCTGGCCGGACAGCACGTCCTTGGTTTCGAGGAACGTGTCGATCATGTCCTTACGCAACACGAGTTCGTTGTTGCGCGCGCGATCGAGCAGCGATTCGAGGATGTGCGTCGTCTCGGTGAGCGCGGTGAAGCCGAACGTCGCGGCGCCACCCTTGATCGAGTGCGCGGCGCGGAAAATCGCAGCGAGATCTTCCGGATCGGGTTGACCGACGTTGAGATTCAGCAGCAACTGCTCCATCTGCGCGAGCAGTTCGTCGGCCTCGTCAAAGAACGTCTGATAGAACTGTGTGATATCGAGTGTCATGCCTGGTTCACCGCGAATGATTCTGTCTGCTGGGCTCGTGCTGCGTGCTGCGCGTTTTGCTTGGCTGTCCGGTACTCAAGTTGCTGCATGGCGGTGCGTTCAGGTTTCGTCGGGTGCATCGAGCGTCTGGACCAGTTCGGTCAACATGTCCGGGTCGAGCGGTTTCTCGATCCAGCCGGTTGCGCCCGCCGCGCGCGCCGCCGCCTTGAACGGCTCGCCGGATTCTGTTGTCAGCAACAGGATCGGCGTCGCCTCATAGGCCGGGTTCGTGCGCAGTTCGGCGATCAGATCGACGCCGGTCTTACCCGGCATGTGCTGATCGGTCAGCACCAGATCGAACGCCATCGCGAGCGCGTGCTCGAGTCCCTCGTCTCCATCCGCCGCGACCGTCACGTCGTAGCCGGCGGTCGTCAGCGTCGCGGAAAGAATCTCCCGCATCGCGGCCGAATCATCGATCGCGAGAATGTGCCTGATCATGAAAACCTCACTGCGTCTCGAATATTGGTTTACTTGATCTGCGGTGCCGCAGGCGCGAGCTGCGGCGTTGTGATGCCCGGCGCCGGCGTATCCGGCACCACCACACCCGGCGCCCGCGCAGCCGGTGCGGCCGGTTTGACGACCGGCTGCTGCTCGATTTTTTGCAGCAGCGGCGGGGCGAACGCAGCCGAACCGCCGGCATCGTTCGACAGCGTGGTCGTCGTCGTGTCGTCCTGATTCATCTGGTCTTCGGACTTCTTGTTGAGCACGATGATGCTGATGCGCCGGTTCTCCGGGTCGAGCGGATCGGCCTTGTTCAGGTTCTGCGTCGAGGCGAGACCGATCACGCGCAGCACCTTCGATTCGTCCATCCCCCCCGCCACCAGTTCGCGACGCGACGCGCTCGCGCGATCCGCGGACAGCTCCCAGTTGCTATAGCCTTTCTCGCCGCCCGCGTACGGCACCGCGTCGGTGTGACCCTGCACGACGATCCGGTTCGGCACGTCGTTCAACGTCTTGCCAATCTCGCGCAGGATGTCGCGCATATACGGTTCGACTTCGTCCTTCGCGGTCGCGAACATCGGCCGCTTCTGCGAATCGACAATCTCGATGCGTAGACCTTGAATCGTCGAGTCGATGCGGATCTGCTGCTTGAACTGGCGCAGCACCGGGTTCGCCTGGATCGCGGCCATCAGCTTCACCTGCAGATCGTGCAGACGCACCTGTTCGCGCCGCTCGAGCTGGCCTTGCAATTGCGCGGTCGACTGGTCGTCGTTGCGCGACACCGAGTGCGTGCCGTTGCGCGTCTGGCCTTCGGTCTGGCGCATTACGCCCTGGCGGTCGGTCGACATGTCGCGGCCGCCCGCGCGCAGCACGCTCGAGTCGGTCGCGCTGCGGTCGCCGCCCCACAGCGTGATCTTCAGCGGCTGGTTGAAGTAGTCGGCAATGCCCTTCAACTGCACGGTGCTCGCCGAGCTGAGCAGCCACATCAGCAGGAAGAACGCCATCATCGCGGTCATGAAATCCGCGTAGGCGAGCTTCCACGCGCCGCCGTGGTGACCCTTCTTGCCCGGCGACGAGCGCTTGACGACAATCGCGCGATCCTTATCCTTGCTCATTCGGCTGCTCCGCCTGCTCGTGCCTTTAAATCTGCTTGCCTTCTGGCCTGGCTGATTTCACCGGCCTGAGTTCGTCCGCTTTGCTTCGCTGCTTTTGCTTCGCCTGCTTTACTTCGCCTTCACGCGGCGCACGTGTTCCTCGAGCTCCGAGAACGACGGACGCTCAGTCGAGAACAGCACCTTGCGGCCGAACTCGACCGCAATTGCCGGCGCATAGCCGTTCAGGCTCGCGAGTATGGTCACCTTGATGCACTGGAACATCTTGGTCGACTCGGTCACGCGCTGTTCCGCGACGCTCGCGAGCGGTCCGATCAGCCCGTACGAAAGCAGAATGCCGAGGAACGTGCCGACCAGCGCTTGCGCGATCATCTGGCCGAGAATCGCGGGCGGCTTGTCGGCCGACGCCATCGTATGGACGACGCCCATCACCGCCGCGACGATACCGAACGCCGGCATCGCGTCGCCGATCTTCGCGAGCGCATGGCTCGGCGCCTCGCCTTCCGCGTGATGCGTTTCGATCTCTTCGTCCATCAGGCTTTCGATCTCGAACGCATTCATGTTGCCGCCAACCATCAGCCGCAAGTAGTCGGTCAGGAATTCGACGATATGCCGGTCGGCAAGAATCTTCGGATACTGCGTGAAAATCGGACTCTTCTCCGGATCGTCGATATCGGCCTCGAGCGTCAGCGTGCCTTCCTTGCGCGCCTTCGCAAGCAGCACGTACAGGAGCGCCATCAGCTCCATGTAGACGTCCTTGTTGTATTTCGAGCCCTTGAAGAGCGTCGGGATTACGCGCACGGTCGCCTTGATGGTCTTCATCCCGTTGCCGAGAATGAAGGCTCCAACGCCCGCGCCGACGATCATCAGCACTTCGACCGGCTGCAGAAGCGCAGCCAGATGGCCGCCCTCCAGCATATAGCCGCCGAAGACGGACAGCAGCGTCACGAGTGTTCCCAGGAAAATCAGCACCGCGGAGCCCCCAAAATAGGCGACGGAGATCGTCGTTAAAGGGGTTTACGGCAGGGAAACGAAAAACCTTTGATGGAAAAGCGACCCGCCGCCCTCCGTGTAAACCTTGGGGCGGCGCTGCTTTGCGGGCGGTTCAGGTGGCCCCGTTCCGGCGGATAAGCGTTAGTGGGCCGAATCTGCGAAGCAAGTCGAATGGCCAGTTTCCATCGGTCAGTTCGAATTGGCCAGGTTCGCGGAGCGTCCCTTATGCGCCGACCTGGAAGCGTCGCCCCGAATGGCCTTGCTCGAATGGCCTTGCGCGAATGGCCTTGCCCGACGGGCCGAGCCCAATGGGCCGGCCTGGCCAACCCCGATGAGCCACAACCCGCCCGACGCAATAGGCCAGCGCAAATGGGCCAGCCCAACGGGCCCCTCATACTGCCGCGCGCGCGCGGTCGTCGGCGGCCTTGCGGGTCTTGCCGGCCCGCGAAGGCGGCTGGCACAGCCCGCAGACGAAGCCCGCGCGAGGATCATGCGCGTGTGCGACGAAATGTCCACCGCACCGCGTGCACGGCATCAGTTGCAGCATCCCGGAGTCGAAGAAGCGTACGAGTGTCCATGCGCGCGTCAAGCTCAGTACCGGTTCCTCGCCGTGCATCTGCACGTGCTCGCGATACAGCCGGTAACCCTTGACGATCGACTGGATCGTCTCGCACCCGCCGCGCGCCGACATGAACCGGTAGATGTTGTAGAACAGCGACGAATGAATGTTCGGCTGCCACGTCATGAACCAGTCGGTCGAGAACGGCAGCATGCCCTTCGGCGGCGATTCGCCTTTCAGTTCCTTGTACAGCTTGATCAGGCGATCGCGCGACAGACTGGTTTCCGCCTCGAGCAACTGGAGGCGCGCGCCCAGTTCGATCAACTCGATCGCCAGCGTGATTTCGCGCACCTCGAGCACTACGCTCCTAGTCGCCATGCGCGGCGCGCTCCGTGTGATAGCGAAGCGCCGGCCGGACCGGCCGCACGCCGATTCGCGAGAGGTTCCGCGTGCAGTCCCGCAACGCGGCGCGCATCAACCGATTTGCTCGACAGGCTGACCCGCCATCAGGATCGCGGAGTGCGCCTGGCTGACGGACGACGGCTTGCCCTTGTCGGCGAGCGAAGAAAGGATCGTGTGGTCGTCGAAACGGAACCGGCATAGCAACTGGTTCGATGCCGACAGCTTGACGGTCTGCGCGAGTGTCAGATTCACGAGCACGTCGGCGAGCTGCTCCGAGATTCCCATGCGGAACATCCCCATCGGCTTGTCGTCGCGCAGCAGACGTTGTGCGAGCAACAGGTACGACAGGTTCACTTCCTTGATCTCATTGAGCATGTCACTACTAGCGACGGCAGCGCTCATGATTCCCCCGAATTTGATGCCTGAATTGAAGCCTGAGTGGTCTTGACTTGTCTTGTCTGGCCGGCACGAAATCGTTTGCCTTTGCGCGTCCGCTTTCTCCGTGGGGACACGAACGGCAGTGTGATGACCGTGGGACGAATTGTCTCCTTAGCGCATTTGCACGGAAAGCGGACATACGCCCCTTTTACGCGACGGATTTGTCCATTAATTCTGTAGGAGTTTTTCCTACAAAAAGCAGGGGAGGAAATGCGGAAGCTTTTTGGCCAGGCGAATGCGCGGCCGGGGTGCAACGGCGAGCGAATTATAGGGCGATTTCATCTGACCGCAACGAAGAACGTGTAACTGGCGAACCGCCGCTTGCCCATGAACCGCATGCTCGCCGATCGGGTCGGGGGGCCGCAGAAGGTTGTCGCATAAGGCGAGCGCGCATCGCGCGGCAATTGCAACAGCCTGTGTTTCCCGCTGTAACAACATTAAGCGTTTGAAAAATAGGTCGAATTATCGCGCTGGATGCTGATAATGAACCTTAAGGGATAACCCGATTTCGGCCCGCTTCGGCTTCAGGCCACCTTCGGGCGAGCGCGCCCCGATGCATTCAGGCGCGCCCCGCCCCATCCGTCCGACCGGCACTCGCCTTTCACTGCGCCTCTTGCGCGGTCGTGCGAAGTAGCCCTCTGAACAGGAGTCAACACAATGCGAATCGCACAAATCGCGCCGCTTTATGAAGCCGTTCCCCCGAAGCTCTATGGCGGCACCGAGCGCGTCGTGTCTTATCTTACCGAGGCGCTGGTCGACCTCGGCCACGACGTGACGCTCTTCGCGAGCGGCGATTCGGTGACCTCCGCGAAGCTTGAGGCCGCATGGCCGCGCGCGCTGCGTCTGGATCCGACGATCCGCGACACGATGGCGCCGCATATGCTGCTGCTCGAGCGCGTGCGCCGCATGGCGCACGAATTCGACGTGCTGCATTTTCACCTCGACTACCTGCCGTTTCCGCTGTTCACGCAGCTGGATACGCCGTTCGTCACGACACTGCACGGGCGGCTCGACCTGCCCGAACTGCAGCCGATGTTCGATACGTTCGCCGACGCGCCGGTCATTTCGATCTCCGACTCGCAGCGCCAGCCGCTGCTGCAGGCGAACTGGCTGAACACGATCTACCACGGCCTGCCGGAAGATCTGCTCACGCCGCGCACCGATCGCAAGCCCGAATATCTGGCGTTCCTGGGCCGGATCTGCCCGGAAAAGCGTGTCGACACCGCGATTCGCATCGCTGCGCAAACCGGCTTGCCGCTGAAGATCGCCGCGAAGGTCGACAAGGTCGACACGGATTACTTCAAGTCGGAAATTGAACCGTTGCTGTCGCAGGCGCATGTCGAGTTCATCGGCGAGATCAACGAGGCACAGAAGCCCGAGTTTCTCTCCGGCGCGAAGGCGCTGCTGTTCCCGATCGACTGGAGCGAGCCGTTCGGCCTCGTGATGATCGAGTCGATGGCGTGCGGTACGCCGGTGGTTGCGTTCAACCGCGGCTCGGTGCCGGAAGTGATCGATCACGGTCTGACCGGCTATATCGTCGAAGACGTGCAAGGCGCCGTCGCGGCGGTGCAGCGCATCGACGAGCTGTCGCGCGAAAAGATCCGTGCTCAGTTCGAGCAGCGCTTTAGCGCGAAGACCATGGCGCAGAACTACGTAGACGGCTATATGACGCTGGTCGAGGCCGCGCGCCGCCCGATCCTGCGCCGCGTCGCCGCCGGCTAACGAAGATGATGGGTGGCGCCGCTTTTCGCCGCGGCGCCACGCGCTTTAGCGATCGCTTTTCAGATGTTTCCAACTATGCGTACGACGCGCACGGTTCGCGAATATCCAGATGTAAAACGTTTGCGCACATCCGGATCACAGTGGAAACACCGATGATTTGTAAAAAAGCCGCCTTCCGAAGGCGGCTTTTTATTGCTTGAAGCCGGTGCCGGTATGCGACCCGGTGCGCGGTTTTAGGTCCGGCGGATTGTCAGCGCTTTTGGATCGCGCTTTCAGCGCGCATTAGCTGCGCTGGCACAATTCCGAATTACTCTGACAGCGTCGCTTTTCAGCAAACGCGGACAAAATTGCGTAACCGCGTATGGATCGGGCCGCGAACGGTTACGCAATATCCGACTTTCCGATTACGACTGGCCGATCAGGAACCGGTCGCGGCTCTTGCCGGCAATCCATTTCGGCGGCTTGCCACGACCGCTCCACGTATTGCCGCTTTTCGGATCGCGGTATTTCGGCGGCAGCGGCGCCTTCTTCGGCGGGCGGCCGCGCCGCGCCGCGGCGGCAAAGCCCAGGTCTTGCGGCGTCAAACCGTATTCGGCGATCTGACGTTGAATTTCGGCAATCACATTGCCGACTTCGACGCGGCGGGCTTCGTCCGCCTGGGCTTGCAGCTTGGCGATCTGAACCTTCAGATCAGCATATTGCGACATTTCGGCCTCCCTTTATGTCCAACCCCGTTGGTTTGGAGATTAGCGTTGTTTAATAAAGTCCGCAACGGACAATAATACATTTTACGCGAAAACCTCTGATAATTTTGCTGAAAGACAACGCTAAATGCACTGCAAATTTCCGAAGAATATGTACAGACCAGTGCGGAATTAACAAAAGTTGACACCCGCATTCGCAATGAGTCTGTTCGAATGCGCGCCAATCCCGATATATCCGGGTATTTGCGGGTTCTGTTAGGCCGAGTGCGTCGAAATCGCTGCAGCGTTCAGCCGCGGTTTCGCGTGTTCGAGTAAGCGCGTTTGCCGGCAGGACTACGGTCACGCCATTAAAGAAGCGGCACAGATGTAAGGCTCGTTTACGGCTGGCGCCATGCGACCCGACAGCGCACGCCCAGGTGGGCCGCAAACGCCACGCGCGATGCGGGTTTGCAGCGTCGCGCAGGCCAGGTTCACCCTTTCAACGATTAAGCCGCGCTTTCAGTCCGTAACATCCTGTCGCAGTACCCGGACGACGGAATGCGTAGATTGGACCTGTGCGACCGAGGTGTCGCGTTCCGGGAGAACCAATATGAAGCGCATCGTCACTCATCTGCTCGTCGCAGCGGGTCTCGCGGCCGGCGTTTGCGGGGTTGCGCAGGCGCATGGCAACCTCAGCATCGGACTCTCGCCCGGCGCGCTGGCACCCGCGTACGTCCAGCCGGCGCCGGTCTACGCGGCGCCGCGCCCGATCCACTATTCGGGCTGGGACCGCGGCGGCTGGGATCATCGCGGATGGGATCGACGCGACGATCATCGCGGCTGGAATGGCGGCGATGATCGCCGTGGATGGAATCGCGGCGACGATCATCGATGGGAGTATCGCGACCAGAATCACCGCAGCTGGGATCACGGCCGGACCTGGGGCAACTGGCGTGACTAACGGACGCCCGGCAGCGCGGGACTCAGCCGGCAGCGCGTGATCCTCGTGCGCCGCCCCGCCAGGGGACCAGCGGGCCGCCGCTGCAACCGCGGTTGACCCACCGGCTCGAGGTCAACTCATTGCGGGCACAACAGCTTGCGCCCGCGGTCATCTTCTTCGGGACCTTCAAGGCACCACTTCGTCGCGCATCTCAAACAGCTTGCGCAGATGGTGCGCGACGCCCGCCTCGAAGTTATTGCCGATACGGGGGACGGCCGGCAGCCTCGCGATCAGATCCGGATTCGCATTGTTCATCATGAACGGATGGCCGGCGGTCTCGAGCAGATCGATATCGTTCATGTTGTCGCCAAATGCCACGCAGCGCGCCGCGGCGATACCGAGACGGTTCAGTACGACCTGTAGCGCGCGCCCCTTCGACACATTCGGCGCCATGACCTCGAGGCAGTCGGGCATCGAATAGGTGACGTATAACGACGCGCCGAATTCGCGCTCGAGATTGGCCGATACCGCGGCGAGATCATCGGGCTCGCCGACGTAGAGCACTTTCGCGATATCGCGGCCATCGTGCGCGTGCAGATTCACAACCTCATAAGCGAAGCCCGAATCCTGGTGATAGCGCAGCAGGTGCGGCGCATCGCGGTCGATGAACCATTCGCGGTCCGCAAACAGATTGGCGATCACACGGCCATGCGCGCCGGTGATCTCCGGCTGCACGAGGCGCTTCACCGTCGCGGGCGGCAGGTTCTGCGCGTGGATCATCGCGCCGTCGGGCGCGTGAATGCGCGCGCCATTCGACGTAACAAGATATGGACTGATGCCGAGCACGTCGCGAATACCCGCGACATCGGAATAGTGACGGCCGGTCGCGATGATGAAATGCAACCCTTGCGCTTCGAGGCTGCGCACGGTCGCGACCGTGAATGGATCGACCTGATGGTTTGCGTTGAGCAGGGTGCCGTCGAGATCGGTGGCGATAACGCTATACATGATATGGGCAGCGAACGACTTCGGAGGACGTATTTTATCGTCGCTCGCGGCCCGCTCACGCGCGCGCGGAGAATACTTTCGCCGCTTCGCGCTGCGCGAGTTGAAGCGCGCCGTGCGCCGAGTCGGAGAGCGGCGCGCGCAGACGCGCCTGCAGGCTGGCGGGCACAAACTCGCGCAACGGCACGGATAAGCCGCCGCACAGTGCGACAGGCAGCGTGCCGTCCGGATTCAGCGCCACAGCCATCTGTTCGATCTGCTCACCGGCTTCGGCAAGCAGCCGCGCCGCGACCGGATGATCGCGATGCGCGAGTACAACCGGCGCAAGACTCGCATACGCAGTCTGATTCGCGCTGCACAGCCAGACAACAAGGCTGTCGCGGTCCTGCGCGCCAACCCGATCGAGCAGTGCGCGCGCGAGATCGTCAAGCGGCGCGCGGCCATCGAGCGCCCGTTGCGCGTGCACGATGATGCGCAGCCCGAACCACACACCGCCGGCCTCGTCAGCGGTCGGATAACCGTAACCACCGGCGATCCGGCACGTGCCCGCATCGTCGAGCGATGCGGCGATGCTGCCGGTGCCAATCGCGACCACCACGCCGGGAGCGCCGCCGTGCGCGCCAAGCAGTGTCGTGTACGCATCGCTTTCGACCGCGAGGCCCGCGACAGCCGGCGCCTTGTCGCGGAACGCGGCGAGCCAGTCGCGGTTGTTGACGCCCGCCAGCCCGCAGCCGACCACGCAACGCGACCAGTCGAGCGCAACACCGGCGCGCGCGAACGCGTCGGCGCTGGCCGCTTCGATCGACTGCCATGCGCGCTCGACGCCCAGCGCGAGGCCCGATGGTCCGCTCGTAGCGGTCGCCAGTTCGCGCCCTTGCGCATCGCCGAGCACGACGCGCGTGCCCGTGCCCCCACCATCGACGCCAATCAGATAGAAGTGCGTATCCATCGGATAAAGGTTCATTGAGAATGACGCGGCCGAATGGCCGGCTTGCGAACCGGTAACGATCCGCTATGCTTGCAAGGCTTTTTCCCACCCATGACCACGCAGGAGCCCAATGTGACACAACCACGCGAAACGCAGCGATGCACCTGGGCAAGCAGCGAAGCACTCGCACACTATCACGACAAAGAGTGGGGTGTCCCGTCTCGCGACGATCGCCACCTGTTCGAGATGCTCGTGCTCGAGGGTGCGCAGGCCGGCTTGTCGTGGTCGACGATTTTGAACAAGCGTGAAGGATACCGCCGGGCGTTCGCAAATTTCGATGTCGATGCAGTCGCGCGATTCACCGCGAAGCAGATCGATGCGCTGATGCTCGACGCGTCAATCGTGCGCAATCGCGCGAAACTCGAGTCGGTGGTCGCGAACGCGCGCGCGGTCCAGCAGATTCGCGACGAACATGGGTCGCTGTCGAACTTTATCTGGTCATTCGTCGACCAGACGCCGATTCAGAATACGTGGGCCAACTACCGGCACGCGCCGGCGTCGACCGAGGTTTCCGATGCGCTTAGCAAGGGCCTGAAGGCCTACGGTTGCAAGTTCGTCGGCACCACGATCTGTTATGCGTTCATGCAGGCAATCGGCATGGTCAATGATCATCAGGCGGACTGCGCATATCACGCGAAATGCGCGGCGCTCGGCAAGAAAGGGCGTAACCGGAAAGCAAGCCACTGATTGCGACACACCGCACAAGCGCAAAAAAGCGGGGTGAACCTGAGTTCATCCCGCTTTTTTTCTACGCCCCGCACGCGCCTGATGCTCAGGTCTTACCGCCCGGGTGACGCCGCGAATGCTCTTAGTGGAGCTTCTTCGGCAGCATCTGGCTGCGCAGGCGCTTATGCAGACGCTTCACGGCAGCTGCTTTCTTGCGCTTACGCACGGCCGTCGGCTTTTCGTACGACTGACGCTCACGCAGTTCGGCGATCAGGCCGTTCTTTTCAATCGCGCGGCGGAAGCGGCGAATCGCCACTTCGAACGGCTCGTTTTCCTTCAGAAAAATGGTCGTCATGGAGTTCCTAACTCGATCATTGATACGGTTTCAACTGCGTGAAGGTCGATTCACGCGCCGGCGCTCCGGTGGGTTGCCCCGCTCGACTCATGGCCATGCGAGGCCAGAACAGGACAAACAGCTTGCGAAGCGGCCCGGAGGCCGGAAAAGAGAGGTGGAATTTCACCACAGACGCTGGCTCGCGGATACCGCGCTTTAACCGGCCACCCGCCCGCGGTTACACCGCGGTTACACGATAACGGACCGATGCCCGTGCCGCGCTTGACTGCCGCCTGACGCTGACCGGCCGCCATTTCCCGGAACCGGGACGGTGCCGCCCAACGGCGATCTCAATCCAATCCGCGATCATATCAGGGATATGTGTCGCTGGCCACTCATTTTTCCGTTCCGTCAAGGACTTCCGGGGCCAGTCTACCGCGATGCGGCTGCCGCTGCGCACGGCGGCGGCCGGGGGGCCGATCCGCAGCGACGGCCACCGCCCCCCCCAATATTCAGCCCTTCGACGCCTGCTATTAACAAATTTTTACAGATTCAGCGCCCCATCCCAACCACCTGAATCAGAAAGATTTTCGGCAAATCGCCCGGAGAGCCGCAACTGGCTTGGCGCTACGACAGATGCGCAGGATCGTGTTCGTTCCCTCAAGTTTTTTTTCTCAACGCCGTCAACCTTCACTGAGGCGGCCAGCAATGAACGAGTGCTTCCGCCGATCTCAACGTTGCCATGATTCAAGACTAACGCCTCTACGGAGAACCTCATGCTCAGCATTAACAGCAATATCAGCTCGCTGGTCGCTCAGGAAAACCTGAATGCTTCCGGCAGCGCACTGTCGCAGGCGATTACCCGTCTGTCGTCGGGTAAGCGCATCAACAGCGCGGCGGACGACGCAGCTGGCCTCGCTATTTCGACCTCGCTGCAAACGCAGATCAACGGCCTGAACCAGGGCGTGCAGAATGCGAACAACGGCGTGTCGCTGGTGCAAACGGCCGGCACGGGTCTGTCGCAGATCACGGCTAGCCTGCAGCGTATTCGTCAGCTGGCTGGCGAAGCAACGGGCGGCACGCTGACGGCGGCCAACCAGGCAGCACTGCAACAGGAAGTGGCGCAGCAGATCTCGGAAGTGAACCGTATCGCTTCGCAAACGCAGTTCAACGGCATCGGCCTGCTGAATGGTCAAGCTGGCCTGATCAACGTTCAGGTTGGCGCGAACGTCGGTCAAACGGTTACGCTCGACCTGAGCCAAGGCGTTTCGGCTGCTTCGCTCGGAACGGGCTTCGTGCAGTCGGGCGACACGCTCGGCTCGATCACGGGTCTGAACCTGAACTCGAACGGCACGGAAAACACGACTGGCGGCTCCGGCGCGATCCAGCAGATCAACATCCAGTCGAACGGCACGGGCGGCTTCACGTTCACCGACCAGAACGGCAACGCGATCTCGTCGGCTGCATCGGCTGCGCTGTTCACGGTCACGACGACGAACGGCGTCGCATCGCTGTCGCTGAATTCCGCTGGTACGAGCGCGCTCGATCCGACGAACGAACTCACCGACATCGCCGGCGCGTTCAGCTCGACGGCCGCCGCAGGTACGATCTTCGGCAAGATCTCGGGCATCAACGTCGACAGCACGACGGGTACGGACGCAGCTGCGGGCACGGCTAACACGATCACGTCGGTCACCGTCGAAGCTGACGGCAAGGGCGGTCTCACGTTCCTCGACCAGCATGGTAACCAGCTGTCGTCGGCTGCTACCGCCGGTCTGTTCGGCACGTCCACCGGCTCGGGCCTCACGTTCGCAGCGACACCGAAGAGCACGATCGGCTCGAGCGTTGCAGGCACGCAACCGGCAGGCAGCGCGCTGGCAACGGTCAACACGCTGAACGTTCCGACGTCGGTGTCGCAGATCGACATCAGCACGACGATCGGCGCGAACAACGCGATCGAATCGATCGACAACGCACTGGCGACGATCAACAACATCCAGGCATCGCTTGGCGCCGCGCAAAACCGCTTCACGGCAATTTCGCAGTCGCAGCAGAACGAGTCGACCGACCTGTCGGGCGCCCAGTCGCAAATCACGGACGCCGACTTCGCGCAGGAAACGGCGAACCTGAGCAAGTCGCAAGTGCTCCAGCAAGCGGGTATCTCGGTGCTGGCACAAGCGAACTCGCAGCCGCAGCAAGTGCTGAAGCTTCTGCAGTAAGATTCGCCTCGCGGTAGTAACGCAGCAGTAAATCGCGCGGATGAGCCGGCAGTACAGGTAACACGGCTCATCCGCGTGCGTGTCTTAACGGGGCATCGCCCCGTTTGCACACACAGGCAGATAAAGACGCATAGCAGGTCAATGAAAGCATCGCCCAAGCGGGCGTCAAACAGACGCAACGCGGACGTGATACACAACAGGCAGTACACGCAGCACACAAGCAAGCAACCCAGCAATACAACGCCCTATACCCGGATCGTTGCACGTTACGCAGGCCTAGCAGGCCGCTCGGAGCCTTTCAATGTCGAGTCTCTCACCCGCCCAGACAGCGGCCCAAGCCGCGGCGCAAGCAGCGCAAGCCGTCAAGGATGCCGCCCAGTCGCTGATTTCCGGTTCGACCGGCAGTTCGCTGGACGTCAGCTCGCTCGTGTCCGCCCTCGTGAAAGCGAAGACCGCCGGCCCGGCCGCCACATTGCAGGCGCAAGCGACCAGCGACTCGAACCAGATCACCGCGCTCGCTACGCTATCCGCGTCGATGTCTGGCTTGCAGACGGCACTCGCCCCGTTCCTGAACGGCAACGCATTGTCGTCGTTTACGGCGACGATGAGTGGCGACGGAATCACCGCGAAGACCGGCGCGGGCGCGTCGGCAGGCAGCTTCCAGATCAATCCGACGCAGGTTGCTCAGGCACAAACGCTGACGTCCGGCACGTTTAACACCAACGACGCGAACGCGATGGGCAGCGGCACCTTGACCATTTCGCTCGGCAACAGCAGCGGCGGCGCGACCGCGAAGTCGTTCACGGTCGATGTGAACGGGTCGAACGACAGCCTGCAGGACATCGCGAGCGCGATCAATTCGGCGTCGAACAATCCCGGCATCAAGGCGGTCGTCGTAACCGGGGTGAACGGCCAGTCGATCAGCTTGCAGTCCACGGCGACCGGCGCGGCCAATACGATCAGCATCGCGGTCAGCGGCGCAGGCACCAGCCCGCTGAACAATCTCGCGGTGTCGACCGGACCCGGTACTGACGGGACCGGCGCATCGGTTATCAATGCAGGCGCCGCCAACTGGACGCAGACGCAAGCCGCACAGGACGCGAAGCTGTTTGTCAACGGCACGCTGGTCACGAGTTCGACTAACACGATCTCCAAGGCCATCCCGGGTGTGACGCTCACGCTCGATCCGAACAATCCAAAAACGATCGGCGGCGTGCAAACGCTGACTATCGCCACAGACAACAACTCGGTCGAAACGGACCTGTCCGCGTTCGTGACCGCGTACAACGCGGTGATCGACCAGCTGAACTCGCTCGCCGCGCCGAACTCCACGCAGACGACGGGCGGCGGCGGCCTCCTGCTTGGCGATGAAATGCTGAACCAGATCGGCGCAGCGCTTGGCGGCATCGCGGGCGGCAAGATTTCGAGCGGCGGCCTGCAGGGCACGCTCGCTTCGCTCGGCATCACGTTCCAGACGAACACCGGCGGCAACCCGTTCGCGGAATTGCAGATCGACGCGGACCCGAACGGCCCGTCGCTCGACGATGTGGTCGCGAACAATCCGGGTATCATCAGCGCGCTGTTCAACGACACCAACGGTATCGCACAGCAACTGAACACGGCACTGGACAGCTACACGTCGACTAGCGGTATTATCGCGTCGCGCACCAATTCGCTAACCGATGACATCAAGAGTCTCGGCAAGCAGCAGGACGATCTGAACGATTTCGCCGCACAGCTGACGTCGCAGTTCAACGACCAGTTCACCGCGCTCAACACGCTGATGGCGCAGGCGCAGTCGAATACGAACTTCCTGAACGCGCTGTTCGGCACTGCGCAAAACCCGGGCTCGCTGAATGGCAAGTAAGCGCCGCTGACGCAGTAGACAGTACGCAACCGCACTACCGTTTCAAACTCCGCTCAATAACCGGGAGTTCGCATGGCGATGGACCAGAATCAACTGCTCGAGCGTGTCGTCGAGCTCACTCGCTTGATCGACGAGGCTGCGGCGATCTCCGATTGGCCGCGCGCCGCGCGTCTGATGGAACGGCGCACGCCGTTGCTCGAATCGCTGACGTTGCCGAAGTCGCCTGCGGCATTGCAGGCGCTGCGCCGCGTGCAAGCGTCAATCGACGCGCTGCGTACGCGGGCAAAGACGTCGCAGGCGGAACTCGAAACGGAATACGGCACAGCCGTGCGCGGCGTCCATGCCGCGAGTGCGTACACGCGCGTCGGAATGCTCTGATCCGGCGACGCAGTTTCTATCGAATACTAATAAGAATAACGCGCCAGTTGTCAGGTGCGCTCGTTCAGCTCAGGCCCGCTTTACGCGGGCTTTTTTATTTTCGCGTTTCCGTCTCCCCGTTCCGTCTGCCCGTTTCTAACCCCCGTTTCTATCTTCCATTAAGCCCATCCGGCCGGCCGCCCGACGCCCTAGCTCGATGCGCGTGCGCGCACGCGAGGCCGCTACGCACCGAACAACGGGGGAATCCAGCATCTGCTCGCCGAATCGTTCATCACCCAAGTCTCTAGACTGTCCATGGGGCAATTTGCTCTGAAGTCCGATGCCTGGAAGGGAACCCATGACTCTCGACGCCACTCTGCAGCAGGCCGTGCAACACCATCAAGCCGAGGCTTTCGCGGAAGCGGAACAGTTGTACCGCGCCATTCTGCAAGTGCAGCCGGATCACCCGGATGCGAACCACAACCTCGGTATTCTCGCGGTGCAGCTCGAGCAGCTCGCGATGGCGTTGCCGTTTCTGAGGGCGGCAGTCAGCGCCAACCCACAACGTGTCGATTTCTGGCGCGTGTATATCGAAGCGCTCGAGCTCGCGGGCCAGCGCGACGAAGCGGCGCGGGTTCGTGAAGCCGGTCGCCGGCATGGTGTGACCGAAGACGTTGGTCCGATCGCGACAAATGGCGCAGCGAGTGGCCACACCAGCGGCAACGCAAGCCCGGCGACGCTCGCCGAGGTGTTCGCGCTGGCGGGTGAGTTCGTCGAAACGATTACCACGCTGACCGCGCAAGGCGACTATGCAAGCGCCGAAGCGCTCGGCCGGCAGATGACGCAATGTCTGCCGGAGCACGGTTTCGGCTGGAAAACGCTCGCGCATGCCGCGCTGCGGCGCAGTGACCTCGATGGCGCAGTGCCCGCGTTGCAGCACGCGGTGCGGCTTCTGCCCCAGGACACGACACTGCGCAACCATCTGAATGCCGCCACGGCGATGCGTAAAGCCCGCGAGCTCGACAACGCCGGACAATACGATGCCGCGGCCGCGCTCTACCGGACGGTCGTCGACTGCTATCCGCAGTATCCGGACGGCTTGCACAAGCTTGCGGTTGTGCTGATTCGCCTGTACCAGGCAGAAGCGGCCGTCCCGCTACTCGAGACGGCGCTCGGCATTAATCCGAATCAACCGCAGTACTGGATGAACTACGTCGACGCGCTGTTGCAATCCGGACAGACGCAGGCGGCATGGGCGGCGCTCGAAATGGGACAGCAGCGCGGCATGGCCGGCAAGGCCGTCGACGAAATCGTTCAGTTGATGACCCGGATCTCGGCGCAGAACCTGAGTATGGTACCTACGCCGGTTACCACGCCGCAGCAGAATACCGTCATTTCTACGCCGCCGTCGCCCGCTCGGCCTGCAGCGCGAACTCTTCCCGCGACGGCGAACGAGCCGTTGCCGTCACCGCAGGAATGCGAAACGGCGATCGCCCATTTCAATAAAGGGCGTCTCGAGGAAGCCCTCACCGCCGCGCGCACGCTCACGGAGCGTTATCCGTCGCATCCGCTCGGCTGGAAAGTATTGGGTTGTGGTTCGTATCGGCTCGGCCGCTACGAAGCCGCGTTCGATGCCCTGCAGACGGCGAGCCGCCTTGCGCCGCTCGACGTCGAAGTGCTGCTGGCGCACATCAGTCTTCTGCTCGGAAGACACATGGTGGAAGAAGCCGAAGCGCGCTGTCAGGCGCTGCTCGACATTGATCCTGACCATGGTGAAGGACTGCGTGTAATGGGCATCGTGCTGCTGCAGCAGGCACGCCTGAAAGAAGCGGAGCAGTATGCGCGCCGCTCAATGGCAGTGGCGCCCGATACGCCCGAGGTGCGTGTCACGCTCGGCGCAGTCCTGTTGCAACAGGGTCGGCATGCCGAAGCAGCGGATTACTTCCGACGGGCAATCGAGTTGCAGCCCGACAACAACCTCGCGTTCGAGAATCTCTGTTTCTCGCTGAGCCACATTGAGAACATCGAACCCGGTGCACTGTTCGCCGAACACGCGCGCTATGGCGAGCATTTCGAAAAACCGCTGAAAAAGCGTTGGAAACCGCACCGTAATCAGAAAGACCCGAACCGTCCGCTGCATGTGGGCTTTATCTCCGGCGATCTGCGTGCTCACGCGGTTGCCAACTTCATCGAGCCGGTGCTCGAGCGGCTCGCCCGCGACGAGCGCCTGGTTCTGCACGCGTACTCGAATACCCCCGGCGAGGATCACGTCACCGACCGGCTGCGACGCCATTTCGCCCACTGGAGCCACGTCTACGGCGCGAAAGACGACTCTATCGCGGAGCAGATCCGCGCCGACGGCATCGACATCCTGATCGAACTCGCCGGCCATACCGCGAACAACCGGCTGCTGACGATGGCGCGCAAACCGGCGCCGGTGCAGGCAAGCTGGATCGGCTACCCAGGCACGACCGGGTTGACCGCCGTCGATTACTTCCTTGCCGACCGGTTCTGGGCGCCGCACCACGCATTCCACAACCTTTTCACCGAAAAGATTGTCTACCTGCCGGCGGTGGCGCCGTTCAGGCACGAAGAGTTGTCGCCGCCCGTCAATGCACTGCCCGCGTCCCGCAACGGCCATGTGACGTTCGGCAGCTTCAACCGCATCGAGAAACTACGGCGTGACGTGATCGAGTTGTGGGCGAAGGTGCTGCACGCGGTGCCGGGTTCGAGGATGGTGATCGGCTCGATGCCGAAAGACAGCGTACCGGACGAACTGATCGGCTGGTTCGCGGATGCCGGCATTGCGCGCGAGCGGCTCGATCTCAAACCGCGTTCGTCGGTCGCGGTCTATCTGCAACAGCATTATCACGTCGACATCTGCCTCGACACGTTCCCGTTCACCGGCCTCACGACGACGATGCAGGCGTTGTGGATGGGCGTGCCGACGCTCACGTTGCCGGGCCGCACGGTTCCGGGCCGCAGCGGTGTGACCGCGCTGTCGCACGTCGGGCTCGAATCGTTTATCGCCGACGATAGTGACGATTTCGTCCGCAAGGCCGTTGGCCATGCGCGCGACCTGCCGGCGCTCGCCGCACTGCGCGCCGGCATGCGCGCACGCTGCGAACAGTCGCCGATGTTTAACCCCGACCTGATCGCCAATGCGTTCGCGCAGGCGCTGCGTGAAATGTGGCGCAGATGGTGTGAAGGGAAAGCGGCGGAGTCGTTCGAAGTTTCGCCGACCATGCAAGCCGCGCAGGCTGTGCATGCGCACGAGTAACGCGAGCAGATCGAGACTGGATTGTGCTGGGGCGGCAGGTGAGGCGCTGATTGGGCTGGAGGTCCGGTCAGCGGTTCACTAACAGCAGTTCGTTGGCAGCAGTTCGGTCGGCAGTTCGCTAACCGCGCTTCATTCCGCGCGTCGGGCAAAGCCGCCGTCTGGAGGCTTCACCCACGCGTCTTCAAAGATCAAACGTCACAACGCAACACAGCGACATCGGAGTGCGAACCGATCCGCTGGATCGAAGAGAACTTGCCGGTCTTGCGCAGCGACTCGTCGAGCGGTTCGTAGAAGTAAACCATCGAGTTGCGCTTGCGCTCATCGTAGTCGCCGACATAACCCGACACGATCAACGTGCCGGCCGTCGAACGAGCGAGGAAATCAATCAGCTTGCGATAATCGGTCTCGGTCGGCTGGTGAATCAGCACTTCGAAGCACACGGCCATTTGCCGCGGCGTAAGGACCGGCTGCGGCCTGCTCACATCGATGTGCAGAAACTCCCAGTCCGGACGCGCACGCCGCGCCATTTGCAGCGCTTCGCGCGACGTGTCCAGGCCCAGATAGTTCTGAATCGCGAGTCCCTTGATCATCTCGAGATCGCCGCAGCCGATATCAAGCACGCTTTCCGCGCTTTCGATACCCTGCTGCACAAGCAGTTCACGCTTGTACCGCAGGTTCTCGCCGCGTGAGCCGACGCCGGACCCCCGCTCCGGGAAATGCGCATAGCGCAGATTCCAGAACGTCGTATTTTCAAAGCCCGTGCCGATCTGCTGGTTCGCCACGTCAACTGCGCGACGCTCGAGTTCATTCAACTGCGCCTGCGGCTCCAGTTTCCCGAGCACATTCAGACTCGAATCGTGATAGTGAAGCAGTGCGATGCCGGCGCCGGCATCGAAATACCGATGCTCGCCGTTCATATGCACGTAGTAGTTCACGTTCGACGGCGCGGCGCGATACGGAATGCGGTCCATCACGATCGCGAGCCACATCGATACCTGGTCGACGTGCTGCGCCATGTTGTTGCGCACGAGCGGCTCCTTGTTGTCGAGCAGCCACTGCGCCCAGCGGCGCCACGAGCGGTCGACGATTTCGGCGAGCGCTTTCGGAATACTGTAGAAGCCGCCGTTGCAGTTGCCCGCGAAGGTCGGCGCATGGCCGGCATCGACCGTGCCCACCGGCGGCATCTTATGGAAGCCGGCGGCCCGCCCGATCTCTTCGAGCACCGGCAGCGGAGGTTGCGGGAAATCGACCACTTTCGCGAGCAGTGCGTCTTCACTGAGGAACGGTCGCAGATCCGCAATCGCGATCATATCGGTGTCGAGCAGCACGACATGGTCGAAGTCGAACTGATGCAGATTCACCAGTTGCGCGATCTTGTTGCAGTACCGGCCGTCGCCGAAGCGTTCGATGTCGTGCAGCGTGCAACCGAGCTTGCGGAAGAGGTCACGCGTTTCAGCGCCGACTTCCTTCGTGAACTGCACATTGACGTCCGCCGCGTGATCGCAGCTGTGCTGGATCAGCGAGCGCGCGAGGTGATAGCCCTCGTACGCAAACTTCGGATCGGCATCGACGATAAACGAAAAGATCGTTCGCCCGCGGCGCGCGGCCGCTGGCGCGATTGAGCCAGTGGCCGCCGCCGGCTGCGGTGCGGCGCCGTTCTTTGCGGCGGCGGCCGCCATCGCGGCGGCAACGATCGGCGAGCCGGCCGATGCCTGCGCGAGCACTGGCCGGGTCGCAAGCTGCTGCTGCAAGTCCGCGATGCGCTTGTCGCGCTCCAGAATGGCCTTTTTCGCGGCCTCGAGCATCGCATTCAACAAGCTGGCGTTCTGATAAACACGCAGCAACGGTTCGATATCGGCGAGGAATTGCCGTCCGCTTTCCAGCGCGTCGCGCAATGCCGAATCTTCTTCGCCGGTGCGGCAGACCGTTTCCAATGCCGCGTACAGCGGCTTCACGATGCTCGGCGCCGCACTGACGTCGCTCAGATCAGCCGCCGAGAAGCGCGTATGCCGCAAGTCTTCCGCGAGGAATGACCGCGCGAACTCATCGGCACGCGCCGCATCGATCGGCATCTTCAGCCGGTTCGCGAGCCTCGACAGTTCGCCAGCCGGATCGTCGAGCATCCGGTCATAGTCGACGAATGCGCGCAGCTTCCCTTTGGTCTCGAGCAGCGACGGCACGACGTGCGCAAGCCATAGCGCGTACGCCTGTTCCTCGGACATGTTGTCGCGCTTTTTCAGCGAACGCATGACGCTGATCGGATTGCGCACCGCGATCACATACGCGACCTGCAAGCCAATCTGCTCGAAAACCGGTTGCCAGAACGGCATCAGCCGCGCGAGCCGCGGGTCCTTCAGCGCAAAGGTGCGGCCGGCGCATTTCGCGCGCAACGTGTCGGCCGCGCGCTGACGAAACGCGTCGAGCTTCGCCGGCGCAATGCGATTCAGGCCAACGTCGCCGACCGTGTGCCATTGCGCGCCACCCGCCTCCAGCAGTTCGTGATTGATCTGGAAAACGTCGTAGTCTTCGAAGAAGCCTTTGTCGTTGACGCCGGCCAGCGGCGGCAGCAAGCGGTCGCCGAGCTCGGCGCCGAGCGCCACCATCGCGCGCGTGATTGCGCTGGTTCCGCTGCGGTGCATCCCCAGCACCACCACAAGCTTCCCCGACGTCGGCTGCGCGACGTTTTTGCTGTTGTTCATCCGTTTTCCTGAATTGGGACGGCCGCCGGTTCGCCGCTACATCACGGCACGCACAGCCTCCGACGTTATGCTGGTTTGAGCGCGATCGTTCTGCCAGGTCTGCTGCAGAACGGCCAGTACCTGAAACGCGGCGGTAGTGGGATCGCAGCGGGCGGTCTCGACGCGGATCTCCGGGCTTTCCGGCGACTCGTACGGCGAATCGATGGCGGTGAAGTTTCTCAGTTCGCCACGCCGCGCCTTCCTGTACAGCCCCTTCGGATCGCGCGCCTCGGCAACCTCGAGCGGCGTATCGGCCGGCTGCCCAGCAATGCCGCGCGCGCGGCCCCGGTGACGTCAAGATGCTGCCAATGGACGTCGTTTAACCGCTTCGGTACGCCGACACGCGGGGTATCGCCGTTCGCCCCCTGAACCATCGAAACTACCTCCGTTCTGTTCGGTCTGCGGTCCGACGGCGTGCAGCGCCGCTTCGGTCAATGAACGCCGCGAACGGACGACAGACAGAATGTCGCGATTATCGGTGAGGGACTCGCGCGCCGAAGCGCTGAATAACGCCCGAAAGTCGTCCCAGTTTGATGACAGCCGGATGGATTGCGTTCCGGTGACCGGCGCCGCGAAGGCGCTCAGCGCGGGGCGAGTTACAAGCACATTTTGCGCGCCGGCTTTGGAGGAGGATATTTTGACTGCGTCGCACCGGCTGGTGGGTCATACCAGCCGCCGGCCACGACATCGAACGAGTTTCTTTTGACCCCGCGGCGGCGCGTCACGGTTGTCCGCCACGCCAACCGGCAACCGCAATTGGACCGGCGCGACGTCGGCACGCGTCATTCGCCGCGCAGTTTCCTGCCCTGCTCACGAATCTGTTCCAATGTCGCGCCGGGCGTACTTGCTTCCTTCGGTATCCGAATCTCGATCAGCGCCGGGCGGTTCGCTGCAACCGCGCGTTCGAACGCGGGCATGAATGTCTCTGTCCGCAGCACCGTTTCCCCGTGCGCGCCGAACGACTGCGCGAACGCGGCGAAGTCCGGGTTCGTCAAGCCGGTGCCGTGCACGCGGCCCGGATAGTGCCGCTCCTGATGCATCCGTATCGTGCCGTAGTGACCGTTGTTCACGACGATGAAGATCACAGGCAACGCGTACTGCATCGCGGTCGCAAGTTCGGCGCTAGACATCATGAAGCAGCCGTCGCCCGCGAAGGCGACCACCATCCGTTGCGGATACATCGACTTCGCCGCAATCGCCGCCGGCACGCCATAACCCATCGCACCGCTGGTCGGCGCCAGCTGCGAGCGGAAATGCCGGTACGCGAAATGACGATGTAGCCAGGTCGCGTAATTGCCGGCGCCATTGGTGACGATCGCGTCGTCAGGCAAACGCGCACGCAGTTGTTGAACGATTTCGCCGAGCTGCACGTCGCCCGGAATGGGCCTCGGCGCGCGCCATTCGAGATACGCCCGGTGCGCGTCTTGCGCCGCACCGTGCCACGCGGGCTGCGCAGCGGGGCGCAGCGCCGCGAGCGCGGACGCGATTTCAGGCATGCCGGAGACAATCGGCAAATCCGCCGCATACACGCGCCCGAGTTCGTCCGCGCCCTGGTGCACGTGCACCAGCGTCTGCTTCGTCTTCGGAATGTCGAGCAACGTGTAGCCGCCGGTCGTTGCTTCGCCGAGGCGCGGCCCCAATACGATCAATACATCGGCATCGTGAATCCGTTTGGCCAACGCCGGGTTGATCCCAAGGCCTACGTCGCCCGCGTAGTTCGGATGCTCGTTGTCGAGCGTGTCCTGAAACCGGAACGCGAGGCCTACCGGCAACTGCCACGTTTCGATAAAACGGCGTAAATCCGAGCACGCTTCGGGCGTCCAGCCGCTGCCGCCGGCGATGACCATCGGGCGTTGCGCGTGTTCGAGCAGAGTCTTCATGCGCTCGATCTGCGCATGCGACGGCGACGCGGCGACGCGCTGATACGCCGGCGCGCCCGGCATGCTCGCACACGTATCGCTCAGCACGTCCTCGGGCAACGCCAGCACGACCGGGCCCGGACGGCCCGACGTCGCGGCATGAAATGCGTGGCTCAGATACTCAGGAATGCGCCGTGCGTCGTCGATTTGCGCGACCCACTTCGCCATCTGGCCGAACATCCGCCGGTAGTCGATTTCCTGGAAAGCCTCACGGTCGAGATGCTCGCGCGCGCATTGACCGATCAGCAGGATCATCGGCGTCGAATCCTGAAACGCGGTATGCACGCCAATCGATGCATGCGTTGCGCCCGGTCCGCGCGTGACGATCGCGATACCCGGCCGCCCGGTCAGTTTGCCGACCGCCTCGGCCATATTCGCAGCGGCCGCTTCGTGACGGCAGACAATCGTCTGAATGCGTTCGGTCTCGTCGTGAAGCGAATCGAGCACCGCCAGAAAGCTTTCACCGGGGACGCAGAACACACGCTCGACGCCGTGCGTCAGCAGCGCATCGACGATGAGTCGCGCGCCGGTCGTCGTGGAGACGGAAGAAGCGGAGGAACCTGCGGAAGGGGTCGACTGAGACATCGCGAAAGCGTCCTCGAATGTTGTTGTCGTGCCGGGTCGACCGCGAGTGTCGCCCGGCTGGGCCTGCACAGCTTACGCCGCAACCGCGGCCGCTGTCAGGTCGGGCGATTGCGCATACCTGGGCGCAGCGGCCATGCGTCGCTCATGGGTCAGTTACGCGTCGGCCATGCGTTAGCACTCGATGATGTTCACCGCGAGCCCGCCACGCGACGTTTCCTTGTATTTCGTTTTCATATCCGCGCCGGTTTCGCGCATTGTCTTGATGACCGAGTCGAGCGACACGTAATGGCTGCCGTCGCCGCGCAGCGCCATGCGCGC
Source organism: Paraburkholderia rhizosphaerae (assembly GCF_004366595.1). Lineage (GTDB taxonomy): Bacteria > Pseudomonadota > Gammaproteobacteria > Burkholderiales > Burkholderiaceae > Paraburkholderia > Paraburkholderia rhizosphaerae. The sequence continues at coordinate 166,994 of NZ_SORE01000006.1, read as the reverse complement.
CGCGTTGACCGCCTTCACCGATGCCATCGCGTTGCGCTCGATGCAAGGGATCTGCACCATCCCGCCGACCGGATCGCAGGTAAGTCCGAGGTTGTGTTCCATGCCGATCTCGGCCGCGTTTTCGACTTGCAGCGGCGTGCCGCCCATCACCGCGGCAAGCGCGCCCGCCGCCATCGAGCACGCGACGCCGACTTCACCCTGGCAGCCGACCTCCGCGCCGGAAATGGATGCGTTCAGCTTGTACAGAATGCCGATCGCCGCGGCGGTCATCAGGAAATCGATCACGCCCTGCTGGTTCGCAGCCGGCGTGAAGCGCGTGTAGTAATGCAGCACCGCCGGGATGATGCCGGCCGCGCCATTGGTCGGCGCCGTGACGACCCGGCCGCCGGCCGCGTTTTCTTCATTGACGGCAATCGCATAGAGATTGATCCAGTCGACCATCGACAGAGGATCCTGCAACGCGCGCTCCGGGTTATTGGTCAGCGCGCGGTACAGCTGCGGCGCACGGCGCTTCACCTGAAACGGACCGGGCAACGTGCCGTCCGCGTCCGGGTTGCCGACACCGCAGCCGCGCGCGACGCAGGACTGCATCACGTCCCATATCTTTAGCAAGCCGGTGCGAATCTCGTCATCGGTATGCCATGCGCGTTCGTTCTCCCACATCAGCTGCGCGACCGACTTGCCGGTCGACTTGCACATCTCGAGCAGTTCGTTGCCGGTGCGGAATGGATGCGCGCGGTCGTCGACGGCGGCCAGCACCTTCGTATTCGGCGCGCCCGCGGTGACCACAAAGCCGCCACCGACCGACAGATACGTCGATTCGCGCAGTGTCTCGCCTTGCGCATCGTACGCGCGCAGTTTGAGTCCGTTCGGATGCTCGGGCAGCGCCTGCCGGTAAAACGCGATGTGTTCTTTCGGTACGAATGGCACGTCGTGCTGGCCAAGCAGCGCAAGCTTGCGCGACGTGCGGATTGCATCGAGGCGCGCGCCGATCGATTGCGGGTCGACGGTGTCGGGGGTTTCGCCGAGCAGGCCGAGCATCACGCCGCGATCGGTGCCGTGGCCCTTGCCGGTTGCGCCAAGCGAGCCATAAAGCTCGACTTTCACCGACGCGGTCGCGGCTAGCAGGCCGTCGCGCTCGAGCCCTTGCGCAAACATCAGGGCCGCGCGCATCGGGCCGACGGTGTGCGAACTGGACGGTCCAATCCCGATTTTGAAAAGGTCGAATACGCTGACTGCCATGACTGCTCCTGCAATGAGTTGTGCGGTGGCGGTCCGCCTCGTGAGCAGCCCGCCGCACTACGCGCGTGCGTTGGTCGCACGCGTTGATCTGCTCGCATCGGCCGCGGATTAGCGGCCATTTCCGCGTGGTTGCCGGCTGGATTATCGCGCCGGCAATGGCAGGCACACGGCGAGCCACGCGGGCGGCGTCGGTGCCAGTTTCAGCGCGATCGGCGTGTATTTGCCGTCGAGCCGCGCGGCGAGATGAAACAGTTCCGCTGCGTCCTTCGGGTCCCACAGGCCCGCGGAGCCGGGCAAACCGGCTTCGCGGCGCTTCGCATCGAACGGCACCTTCGAGTTCACGAATTCATCGTGCGTCTTCGCGCCGGTCGCGTACGGCGTAAGCCACCCGAGCGCCGCGGCCAGCGTCGCACCGCTTGGCGCGCGCAACGTCAGCCAGTTGCGGTTGTGGCGGCGCGCGGCGAGCGCGGCGACCACGAGCGGCTGCAGGTCATACGTCACGTAATGCAGCGCGTCGCGTTCGGTGAAATCGACGGTCGAGCCGTCCGGCGCGATGTTGTCGTTGATATGCTCGATAAAGAGCCGCTGCGCCGCATCGATCATCTTGCGGTTATCGAGCGTAAACGCCGCCATCGCAATCAGTTTGATACGGTGGCTTTGCCAATTGTTGCGGAATGTGCCGCTCAGCGGCCGCGGCTGCGCGTCGATCTGCGCGATATAGCCGTTTGCCAGCTTCGTCAGGAACGCCATCGCCGCGTTGCGCGTTTTGACCGGCAACGCGCTCGCCGTCATGTCATACGCAAGAATCAGCCCCGCGAACGGCGATTCGTCGATCGGGTTGAAGCTCGGCTGGTAGGTCGTCACCCATGCATACAGCACGCGGTCGACGTATTTCAGAAAGCGATCGTCGCCGGTCGCGCGCCACGCTAGTGCGGCGTCGCGCAGCAGTTCGAGATCCTGCTCGGCCGCCTTGCTCTGATCGTAAATGCCTTCGTGCGGCAGCGTGCCCTCGGTGTGCAGCCTCGGCAGCGCCCGCGGCGGATCGCTCAGATGGGCTTGCACGTTGCTGACAAGCGCCTTGACGCCCGGGTCGGCGCTGGTGCGCTCGCTCGATTGCATCGCCGGCGCGGCGCAAAAATTCATCGCCGCGCGTGCCTGCGGCTGATACAGCAACCATGCGACGCAGGCAACGGCCCACGCCAGTACACGTTGATTCCGGAATTGCATCGCTCGCACCTTTCGCACCATCGGATACTCCTTCTTTGTGCAAATTCGGTGTGAGATGTTAGCCGTTCCGGACCCGTAGCGACAGCGATCGACAGCCGCATGGTGCGCGCCGGCAACGCGACGCGCACTGTTCATGGTCCGATCGCCCGCGCAATGCATGGGCCGGCGCGGGTTCGCTTACTCGTAATCCGCGATCGGCACGCACGAGCAGAACAGATTGCGGTCGCCATACGCGTTATCCGCGCGGCCGACCGGCGGCCAGTACTTCCGCGCGACCAGCGCCGGCAGCGGATACGCGGCCGTTTCACGCGAATAGGCATGCTTCCAGGCGTCGGAAATCACCGTTGCGGCCGTATGCGGCGCGTGCTTCAGCGGATTGTCCTCGCGGTCCGCGCGCCCTTCTTCCACCGCGCGGATTTCGTTGCGGATCGCGATCATCGCTTCGATAAAGCGGTCGAGTTCTTCCTTCGATTCCGATTCGGTCGGCTCGACCATCAGCGTGCCCGGCACCGGGAAGCTCATCGTCGGCGCGTGAAAGCCGTAGTCCATCAGGCGCTTCGCGACGTCGTCGACCGAGATGCCGCTCGCGTCCTTGATCGGCCGCAGATCGAGAATGCACTCGTGCGCGACGAGTCCGCCCGGCCCAGCGTACAGCACCGGGAAATGCGGCGCCAGCTTGTTCGCGACGTAGTTCGCGTTCAGGATCGCGGTTTCGCTCGCGGCCGTGAGGTTGTGCGCGCCCATCATCGCGATATACATCCACGAGATCGGCAGGATCGATGCCGAGCCATACGGCGCCGCGGACACCGCGCCGATGCCGTGCGCGTCGCGCTCGTAACCGGTCGACGTCTGGTTAGGCAGGAATTGCGCAAGATGCGCGCCGACGGCCACCGGCCCGACGCCCGGTCCGCCGCCGCCATGCGGGATGCAGAACGTCTTGTGCAGGTTCAGGTGCGACACGTCGCCACCAAACTGACCCGGCGCCGACAGGCCGACCATCGCGTTCATGTTCGCGCCGTCCACATAGACCTGGCCGCCGTGCGCATGCACGATCTCGCAGATCTCGCGCACGTTCTGCTCGAACACGCCATGGGTCGACGGATACGTGATCATGATCGCGGCCAGGTTCTGCGCATGCTGCGCGGCCTTCTTGCGCAGGTCTTCGATATCGACGTTGCCGTGCGCGTCGCACGCGACCACCACGACCTGCATGCCGGCCATCTGTGCGGACGCCGGATTCGTGCCGTGCGCGGACGCCGGAATCAGGCACACGTTGCGGTGGCCTTCGCCGCGCGACGCATGGTACGCGTGGATGATCAACAGGCCCGCGTATTCGCCTTGCGAACCCGCATTCGGTTGCAGCGAAACCGCCGCGTAACCGGTCGCGGCGACCAGCATCTGTTCGAGCTGGTCGATCATTTCGCGGTAGCCGACCGTTTGCTCAGCCGGTGCGAACGGGTGAATCTGACCGAATTCAGGCCACGTGACCGGCAGCATCTCCGAGGTCGCGTTGAGCTTCATCGTGCATGAGCCCAGCGGGATCATCGAGCGGTCGAGCGCGAGGTCCTTGTCGGAAAGACTGCGCAGATAGCGCAGCATTTCCGTTTCCGAATGGTGACGGTTGAATACGTGATGCGTGAGGTAGGCGCTCGTGCGTTCGAGCGTGGCCGGGAACGTGTTCGTGACGCCAAGCTGCGCGTCGAGATCGTCGACTGCCGGCACGTCGCTGACGAATGCCGCTTGCGCGAATGCCGCGAGCAGATCGGCCAGATCCGCGCGGGTCGTCGTTTCGTCGATCGAGACGCCGACGCGCGTGTCGCTGACATGGCGCAGGTTGATGCGCCGTGCGGTCGCCGCGTCATGCAGCGGCTGCGTACGCGCGCCGGTTTCGAATGTCAGCGTGTCGAAGAATGTTTCGTTGACAAGCGTATAGCCAAGCCGCTTCGCGCCTTCGGCAAGCAGCGCGGCAACCCGGTTCACGCGCTGCGCAATCGTCTTCAGGCCGTTCGGGCCATGGTAGACCGCGTACATGCTCGCCATGATCGCGAGCAACGCCTGCGCGGTACACACATTCGACGTCGCCTTTTCGCGGCGGATGTGCTGCTCGCGCGTTTGCAGCGCGAGACGCAGCGCCGGATTGCCCTGTGCGTCGACGGTCACGCCGACCAGACGCCCCGGCATCTGGCGTTTGAATTCGTCGCGCACCGCGAGGTACGCGGCATGCGGGCCGCCGAAACCCACCGGCACGCCAAAACGCTGCGAGTTGCCGACCGCGACGTCCGCGCCCCATTCGGCGGGCGGCGTCAGCATCGTCAGCGCGAGCAGATCGGCGGCGGCAATCACGTGACCGCCGGCCGCATGCACCGCGTCCGCGAGCGCGCGGTAATCGCGCACGTCGCCGTTCGAGCCCGGATACTGGAGCAGCACGCCGAACGCGTCAGCCTTCGCGGCTTCGGCGGCGGGCCCGACCTTCACTTCGATGCCGATCGGCCGCGCACGCGTTTTCACTACTTCGATGGTTTGCGGCAGCACGTCATCGGCTACATAGAACACGTTCGACTTCGATTTGCCGACACGCTGCAACAGCGTCATCGCTTCGGCCGCGGCCGTCGCTTCGTCGAGCAGCGACGCGTTCGACATAGCGAGGCCAGTCAGGTCGACAATCATCTGCTGGTAGTTCAGCAGCGCTTCGAGGCGGCCCTGCGAAATTTCCGGCTGATACGGCGTGTACGCGGTGTACCACGCCGGATTCTCCATCACGTTGCGCAGAATCACGGCCGGCGTGTGGGCGTTGTAATAGCCTTGCCCGATATACGAGCGGAACACCTGGTTCTTGTCCGCCAGCTCGCGCAATGCGGCCAGTGCTTCCGCTTCGCTCTTCGGCTCGGCGAACGGGCCAAGCGGCAGCGCATCGGTGCGGCGGATCGCCTTCGGAATCACCGCATCGATCAGCGCAGCGCGCGACGCAAAGCCGAGTGCGTCGAGCATCGCCCGCTGGTCGGCGGCATCGGGGCCGATGTGCCGTTCAGCGAAGGCGTCGTGCACTTCCAGTGCAGCGAGCGAGAGAGGGGTGCGGTTCATCAGACGGTCCGGGTGTTCGAGCTTCATTAGAAATTCCTGCTGGCGCGGCCTGCCTGGCTGCCTGGTCGTACGGTGGGTCGCTTGTCCCGTTCCGTTTCCGGCCGCCGCGCCTGGTGTTGAAAAATTACTCGCCGATCGACTTGCCGTAGGCGGCGGCGTCCATCAGCCGGTCTTGGGCTGCGCCGGCGGTCGGCTTGATCTTGAACAGCCAGTTTTCATACGGGCCGCTGTTCACTGAATCGGGCGTGTCGACCACGGTCTGGTTCATTTCGATAATCTCGCCGGAAACCGGTGCGTAGATATCGGAAGCGGCCTTGACCGATTCGATGACAGCGACCGTATCGCCCGCCGCGACCGTTTTGCCGAGTTGTTGCACTTCGAAGAAGACGATGTCGCCGAGCGCTTCTTGCGCGTGGTCGGTGATGCCGACCGTCAGCGTGCCGTCCGTCTCGGTGCGGACCCATTCGTGCGATTCGGTGTATTTCAGATCGGCCGGGATGCTCATCGGATGCTCCTATGCGGTTGAATGCGCAATGTGATACGGATTGATGTGAAGGGGGAAACGCGCGCGACGGGCTCCGTGACCAATCGGTGACCGGACCGTCCGCTCAACCGACGAGCACTTTGCCGTTACGCACGAACGGCAGTTTTACCACGCTTGCGGGAAAGGCTCTGTCGCGGATGTGCACATGCACGATATCGCCGGGCTGCACGCCTTTCGGTACGCGCGCGAACGCAATCGATTCCTGCATCGTCGGTGAGAATGTGCCGCTCGTGATCTCGCCGGCGCCCTGCGCGGTATCGACCTTCTGATGCGCGCGCAGCACGCCGGCGGCCTTGCCGTTTTCCTTCTGCAGAATCAGTCCGACGAACGTCCGCTGCGCCCCCTTCGCGTCGAGCGCGGCGCGGCCGACGAAGTCGCGCGGCGCGGTGAGGTCGACGGTCCATGCGAGGCCCGCGTCGAGCGGCGATACCGCATCGTCCATATCCTGGCCGTACAGGTTCATGCCGGCTTCGAGGCGCAGCGTATCGCGCGCGCCGAGGCCGGCCGGGCGCACGCCTTGCTTGTGTAGCGCGTTCCACAGCGCTTCGACGTGCGCGGCCGGCGCGATGATCTCGAAACCGTCTTCGCCCGTGTAGCCGGTGCGCGCGACCGTCAGATCGCCGAACGGCGTATTCGCGACACGCGCCGCGTTGAACGGCTTCAGCGTTTCGGTCGCGGTGCGCGCGGCCGGCACGGTTTGCCAGACCTTTTCGCGCGCTTGCGGACCTTGCACTGCGACGATCGCGAGATCGCGGCGCGGCGTGATCGCCACGCCGAAGCCTCGCTCGGCGTTGAGCTTGTTGAACCACGCAATATCTTTATCTGCGGTCGCCGCATTTACGACGATGCGGAACGCCTCTTCGTCGAAGAAATAGACGATCAGATCGTCGATCACGCCGCCTTCGGGGTTCAACAAGCACGAGTACAGCGCGCGGCCTGGCGTCTGCAGCTTGCCGACGTTGTTCGCCAGCGCGTATTCGAGGAAAGCACGGGTGCGCGGGCCGTTGAGATCGACGGCGCACATATGCGATACGTCGAACATGCCCGCGTCGGTACGCACCGCGCGATGTTCTTCGATCTGCGAGCCGTAATTGACAGGCATGTCCCAGCCGCCGAAATCGACCATGCGCGCGTTGAGCGCACGGTGCGTGGCGTTGAGCGGAGTGCGTTTGAGTTCGGTCATCGGGGCCTCTGGCCTGCTCAGGTGTGTCGACGGATTGGGAGCCATGCGGTGCAGCGTCGCAGCCAGGTGACCCTTCGGCTAACGAGCGATACTTGCATGCCCCCTCTGTCCTCGATACCTGAGAGATTGCGCTGCCGTTGACGCAACTGACGTTGCACAGCAAACGCGCGCCCCTTCGGTGGGCAGCCTGCGTGCACTGCACGCTACTGCCGCTCTCCAGAGTGCGAAAAACCGATGCCCGATTGGTTGTGTGACCGTTGGCCAGGCGGGTTTTTCGACGCGGTCGGTCCTTTTGCCTGAGAGTTTGCGGGTGTGCCCCTTCGGCGGCGCGGCCATGCATTGCCTGTATTGCGGTACGGCTTTTGCGTTGCGGCCAGCGCGCTCTCCCGACGCGTGCGGCGAATGTACGCGACGGTCCGAGGCTTGTCAATTGAAGGTTTCGACGCCCGAACCGGCGTGCGGTAGGCGCATGCGGCAATGGGTCCGGCGTCGGGAATACGGGCTGCGGCACGCGCAAAAAAAGCGCGGAACCCGCGAGGGTCCGCGCTTCACGTGGTTCGCTCAAACGGAATCAGCGGTTTATCGCAATCGCCGTCGAGTCCAGTTCTTCGTTCAACGTGCGCTGTTCGTCGCCGGACAGGCCGCCGCCGCGGTGTTCAGCCATCTCGCGCGCCTGATGACGGATCACGTCGAGGCGCCGATGCAGCGCGCCGCCTTCGGGCGGCGGATAGTAGCCCTGGTTCACGCGGGCGTCGATATGGCGGCTCATATTATTGATTCGCCCATCGACCTGTTCGAAGCGCTGCATCGCGACTTGATGCGGATCCGGGCCGGGACCGGGCGCTGCGCCCTGCGGCTGTGCGACCACGCAGGCGGCCAGCGATGAAACCAGCGCGCAGCAGCCGAGTGCGCGAACGATGCGTTGCATGGAATGCTCTCCTTATCGAGGGTTGTTCGTTCTGTTCGATAAGGGGAAGCAACGGTCGATTGACGGCGCGCGATGACGCGCCGGCTGCACGTTTGTGTAACGGGTTGTTGCTGGATGCGCGAAGGCGCGCGAATCGAAGCCGTGCATCGAAACCCGATTGTCAGCCGTTGCGCGCGAATCGCAAGCGTGCGCCTTCGTGGTTGCTGCGGTGAGCGAGTTCGATCACGGTCATTACATCGACTGCATCTTGCGCGCTGACCGGGAACGGCGTGCCGTCCTGAATCGATGCGGCTAAAGCGCGATAAAAGTCCGCGTAGGCACCGTCGAGCGTCGACGATCTGCGTTCGACTTCGTGCTCGCCTTCGAGCACCCGCAGCGTGCCCGCTTCATTGCCGCCGCCGAAGCCCGCGTCGCCGGGGCGCAGGCCCGCTTTCAACTGGTCCTCCTGGGTATCGAGACCGTATTTCACGTAGCTGCCGCGTGTGCCGTGAATCGTAAAGCGTGGCGCGACAATCGCGGTCAGTGCGCTCGCGTGCAGCGCGACTTCATGCGCGGCATAGCCCAGCTGCAGATGCACGTAATCGGGCGCGCTCGCCTGATCGCGATGCGCTCTTACCGTCGCGTACACCGTTTCCGGCGCGCCGAACAGCACCAGCGCCTGGTCGATCAGATGCGGGCCGAGATCGAACAGCAGACCGCCGCCGCGCGTGGCGTCTTCGCGCCAGCGCTGACGGATGACCGGGCGAAAGCGGTCGAAATGCGATTCGAAATGCGTGACGCGGCCGAGTTCACCGCTCTGGAGCAACGCGCGCACGGTCATGAAGTCACCGTCCCAGCGGCGGTTGTGAAACGGTGCGAACACGAGGTGGCGGCTTTGCGCGAGATTCGCGAGCGTGCGCGCGTCGGCGGCGCTCAACGTGACCGGCTTGTCGACCACGACATGCTTGCCCGCTTCGAGCGTGCGCCTGGCGAGCTCGAAGTGCGTGTCGTTCGGCGTCGCGATGACCACGCATTCGACATCGGCCAGCGCAAGCAGCGCGTCGAGATCCGGCACGATCGCCGCTTGCGGAAAGTTCGCGCGCGCGGTGTCCGGCTGGCCCGTTGCGATCGCGGCGACCTGCGCGCGGCCACAGTGTTCGATCACCGGCGCGTGAAACGTCGCTCCGGCAAACCCGTAGCCCATGAGGCCAATTTTCAGCGGTGAGCGCATGCCAGCTTCCTGTTCGTCCGAAATGGCGCGCGGCGAAAGCCGCGCGCAACCCGCAGATTGTGGCATGCGCGGTCGAGATTCACGCCGTGTTTCCGCCAGGCTGGGCCGCACGTCCTGCGGCGCGTGTGTTCATCGATTTCCCTAGTGGATTAACTCCGGCCGGTTTCGCTCGACGTCGGGTTGAAGACGCAGGGTTGAAGCGCAGTTCGGTATGCGTGTCAGGCATAAACGACAAATATCCGGATAGGGAGTAATCCTCGAATATGCGTATCGCGCATAACGATGCGCCATCGCCCGCCACCGGCGCGCATAAACCGGGAAAGTGCGCTTTGCCGTTCGACGCCCACCAGCAAAATCGCCGACAATGTGCGCGGCCTGCACGACTCGACGCGGCGCATCAACACAGGAGACAGATGAATGAAATGCACGATCGTAGGGTCCCGCTATTTCGGCGCGTCGGTGCTAGAAGCGTTTCGGGCTGACGGTATTGAGATTGCCGGCGTGGTCGCGCCTGCGGCCGATGATCGTCTTGCTGTCGCGGCCCGCGCGGCCGGCCTGCCGACGGCGATTCACGACAACCCAAGGCTTGTCGAAGCCAGCGCGATACCGGAAGACACCGGTCTGATCATCGCCGCGCACACCCATGCGCGCGTGACCGATGACGCGCTCGCGCGATCGCGTCTGGGCGGCGTCGGCTATCACCCTTCGCTGTTGCCGCGCCACCGCGGCATCGCAGCGGTCGAATGGACCATTCTCGAAGGCGATCCGATTGCGGGCGGCTCGGTCTATCACCTGTCGCACGGCTGGGACGCCGGCGCGATTGCGGCGCAGGACTGGTGCTTCGTCAAGAAGGGCGAAACCGCACGCGAGCTGTGGGAGCGCGCGCTCGCGCCGATGGGACTGGCGCTGCTGCTGCGTGTTGCGCATCACGCGCGCGAGCACGGCGCGTTGCCGGCGTCCACGCAGGACGAGCAATTCGCGACGCGTGCACCGATCATCCGCCGGCGCATCGAACTCACCGAGGAGACGCCGGGGCCGCTGGCGACGATGGTCGTCACTGCGATCGGCGCCGATCGTCCCGGCATCGTCAATCAGCTTTCGGAGCGCGCGCGGGCATTCGGCGCGAACTGGATGGGCAGCCGCATGGCCAGTCTTGGCAGCCAGTTCGCGGGCATGGTTCAGCTCGAAGTCGCGCAGCGTCATGCGGACGCGCTCACTACCGCGTTACGCGATCTCGAAAGCGCGGGGCTGCGCCTCGTGATCGCGCGCAGCGACCTGCCGGCGCTCGCGCACGGCCGGCGCCGCGTGTCGCTGGAACTGACGGCGCCCGACCGTCCAGGCATCGTGCAGGATCTGTCGGCCAGTCTGTCGGCGCACGACATCAGCATCGAGGAACTGAACACGGAGCTCGCGCACGCGCCTGCCGGGCCACATCAGTTCGGCGTCAAGGCGGTGCTCGCGGTGCCCGACACGATGTCGATCGATGCGCTGCGCGCGCTGCTCGAATCGCTGGCGGCCGAATTGATGGCCGATATGGCGTTGGGTGAAGGCAGCGCATGATCGCGCATGGCTGAATTCCCGGCGCGCGCCCTGAAAATTGGCGACGATCTGAGGTAGGTGCGGGGCGGCGCGGTACGCAGCGCTACGACCGAAGTCCTGTTCCGAAGCGCGTCGATGCGTGCTTCGGGATCGCGTTGCCGGCACGGTATCCGTGGGGCTTCCATGTTAACATCGCGGGTCCGTTGCGAGCGGCAGCGCGGGTCACGCGTTAGCGCCAATGCGCGGCGCACTGTTCGTGCGCTTTTCGTTGACCCGCCAATCCGCCACTCGCAGCAGCCTATGTCACGCGCCGCGCAATCGCCGCCGCGCCCATCCTTGCCGAATCCACCCACTGACGATGTCCGCAGGCCTTAACCCCGCGCAAAGCGAAGCGGTGCGCTATCTCGACGGTCCCTGTCTCGTGCTTGCCGGCGCGGGCAGCGGCAAAACACGCGTGATCACGCAGAAAATCGCGCATCTGATCGAAGCGAAAGGCTTCGAGCCGCGCCATATCGCCGCCGTCACCTTCACCAACAAGGCCGCTGCGGAAATGCGCGAGCGCGTCGGCAAGCTGCTCGAAGGCAAGACGCTCACCGCGCCGGGCAAGGAAGGCCGCAAGGTGCCGGTCAACCAGTTGACGGTGTGCACGTTCCACTCGCTCGGCGTGCAGATTCTGCGTCAGGAAGCGGAGCACGTCGGGCTGAAGCCGCAGTTCTCGATCATGGATGCGGACGACTGCTTCGGCATGATCCAGGAGCAGGTCGGGTCGACCGATAAAGGGTTTATTCGCAAGGTCCAGTCGATCATTTCGCTGTGGAAAAACGGGCTCGTGATGCCTGAAGAGGCGATGGCGATCGCATCGAATGAAGACGAACACCAGGCGGCGATTGTTTATCGCAACTACGTCGCGACGCTGCACGCGTATCAGGCCGTCGATTTCGACGATCTGATCCGGCTGCCCGCCGAACTCTTTGCCCAGAACGAGGCGGTGCGCGACCGATGGCAGAACAAGCTGCGCTATCTGCTGATCGACGAGTATCAGGACACGAACGCGTGCCAGTATGAATTGCTGAAGCAGCTGGCCGGGCCGCGCGCGGCGTTTACCGCGGTCGGCGACGACGATCAGGCGATTTACGGCTGGCGCGGCGCGACGCTCGAAAATCTCGCGCAGCTCGGCAAGGACTTTCCGAAGCTGCACGTGATCAAGCTCGAGCAGAACTATCGTTCGACGGTGCGCATTCTGACCGCCGCGAACAACGTGATCGCGAACAACCCGAAGCTGTTCGAAAAGAAGCTGTGGTCCGAACACGGGATGGGCGATTCGATCACCGTCACGCCGTGCAACGACGAGGAACACGAAGCGGAGTCGGTGGTGTTCCGGCTGTCCGCGCACAAGTTCGAACGGCGCGCGCAGTTTCGCGATTACGCGATTCTGTATCGCGGTAATTTTCAGGCGCGCATCTTCGAGCAGGTGTTGCGGCGTGAGCGGATTCCGTACGTGCTTTCGGGCGGACAATCATTCTTCGATCGCGCCGAAATCAAGGATATTTGCGCGTACCTGCGGCTGATCGCGAATGCCGACGACGACCCCGCATTTATCCGCGCGATTACCACGCCGCGGCGCGGTGTCGGCAATACGACGCTCGAAGCGCTCGGCGCGTTCGCGGGACAGGCGAAGGTGTCGCTATTCGAAGCGGTGTATATGGGCGGCATTGAAGCGCGGCTGTCCGAGCGGCAGGTCGAGCCGCTGCGCGCGTTCTGCGACTTCATTCAGCGTCTGACCGATCGCGCGGATAAAGATCCGGCGACCACCTTGCTGGACGACATGATGGAGGCGATTCATTACGAGGCCTATCTGTACGACGCGTTCGACGAACGGCAGGCACAGACGAAATGGCAGAACGTGCTGGAGTTTCTCGAATGGCTGAAGCGCAAGGGCACGAAGCCGGAGCGTGAGATCACCGAAGACGGTGACGCGACCGGCTACGACAACGCGGACGGCCTCGCGGACACCGGCAAGAACCTGCTCGGGCTGATCCAGACCGTTGCGCTGATGTCGATGCTCGAAGGCAAGGACGAAGACCCGGACGCGGTGCGGCTATCGACCGTGCATGCATCGAAGGGACTGGAGTATCCGCATGTGTTTCTGGTCGGCGTCGAGGAAGGGATCATGCCGCACCGCGGCGGCGCCGACGACGATGGACCGGTCGACGATGCGCGCATCGAGGAAGAGCGCCGGCTGATGTACGTCGCGATTACGCGCGCGCAGCGCAGTCTGCATCTGAACTGGTGCAAGAAGCGCAAGCGTGCGCGGGAGACGGTGGTGTGCGAAGCGTCGCGGTTTATTCCTGAGATGGGTCTTGATGACGCGCCACCGCCGACCGCGGAAGAAGCGCCGATGACGCCGAAGGACCGGCTCGCGAGTTTGAAGGCGCTGTTGCAGAAGGGTTGAGCGGCGCGGCTGTCAATGAAAAATCCCTGCGAAGGTTTGAACGGCCTTCGCAGGGATTTTGTTTTTTTCGTTGCAGCTTTGCTGCTGCTGGCCGCGGCTTATTTGACCTGACTGATCATGTAGTCGACGGCCGCTTTGACGTCCGCGTCGGACGCGTTCGAACCGCCCTTTGGCGGCATCGCGCCCTTGCCGTGCAACGCATAGTTGTAGATCGTGTCGATCGGGTCTTTCAGGCGCGGCGCCCAGGCTTCCTTGTCGCCGAACTTCGGCGCATTCAGCACGCCAGCGGCGTGACATGCCTGACAGACCGACTGATACAGCGCCTTGCCGGCCTGCGACGCATCCGCGGTCGTCTGTGCGGCGCCGCCGGTGGCCGGCGCGGCGCTTTGCGGCACGCTAGCCAGCGCGGCGACTGCGGCTGCGGCTTGTGCGGCGCCTTGATCGGAAGCGGCGGGACCGGATGCGGCTTCAGCACCGGACGCTGCCGCGGCGCCCGATGCCGCGCCTGCGGCCGGCGCGCCCGGCACCGGCTTCGGCGGGTTTTCGAAGTGAGCGCCGGCGTTATTCGCCATGTACGCGACCGCGAGGCCGATTTCATAGTCGCTGTAGTCATCGGGGCTGGTGCCACCGCGCGGCGGCATTGCGCCTTTGCCGGTCAGCGCGGTGTGCCAGAGCGTATCGAAGCCTTGCGCGATGCGCGGCGCCCAGTCGCCGGTATTGGTGAATTTCGGGGCGCCGGCGGCACCGGACGCGTGACAGGCGGAGCAAACGGCCTTGTACACCTCTTCACCGGTCTTGAAGGTGCGCGGCGCATTCGCGTCGCGGATTTCGACCTGACCGATTGGGGCGACGCGCTTGGCCACTTCGGCATCGGACAGGCCATCTGTTCCAGCGCCGGTGCGCGTCGAACTATCGACGTAGTGAGCAAGCAGAATGATGACGATGATGGGGATAGCAAAGGCAGCGATGACCGCGGCGATCAGCTGTCCTGGTGTTTTGATCGGGGCTCCGTGTGGTGCTTCGCTCATGCTTGTCTCGTCTCCCGTGGGTATTGTGAGCGGTACAGCGCGACGGCAACGACTTTATTGTGATCAGGCCACGGACGATTATAGACGGAAGGTTTCGGCGTCGGTGCGGGTGCGGGATGGGTGTTCAGCAGGCGTTTACCCGCAGTTTGTTGCGGGTTTTTAATCGAATGGGTGGCGGTTCGATGCGGCGGGAATGGCTGCGGGCGGGCCTCGCGGTGGACGGGTCATGCGAAAACGGGTATCCTTGCGGTCTTGCCCGGCGCTGGGTTTTGCTTGTTTTTGTTGGATCTCCGCGCTGACGCATTTCCCTCCTGCACGCGCCCGTAGCTCAATGGATAGAGTACTGCCCTCCGAAGGCAGGGGTTGCTGGTTCGATCCCAGCCGGGCGCGCCAAAATTCGAAGTGATGCTAGGTAGATGAAACCTAGGAAAATCAAGGCCCTAAGGCAAATGCCGAGGGCCTTTTTTCATTTCGGGCGCCGCCGGAAACCCTGCTTTATGCGCCATTTGGCGGAGAAGTGGCGGAGTTGAGAATAGTCCAGACGCAACAAGAATTACTCAATGTCTGGAGCAGAGATGGCAGGAATCTGGAAACGGGGCAACTACTGGCGAGCCGAGATTCGTCGCGTGGGCTATCCGTCACAATGGAGTACGTTCGATACGAAGGCCGAAGCGGAAGCATGGGCTCGCCGTATCGAATCGGAGATGGATCGGGGAGTCTTCGTCGATCGCACTGAAGCCGAGCGCAATACGTTTGAAGACTTGCTGCGGCGCTATGCCGAAGAGGTCTCGCCTCTGAAGAAGGGCGGCGCTGATGAAATCTTGCGAATTAAAAAAGTCTGTCGGGACCCGATCGCTCAATACAAGGTGGCGGCGCTTAGCGGCAAGGTCTTTGCCGACTACCGAGATCGGCGGCTCAAGGGTGATGCGAAGCATCGTCCGGTTACAGGATCGACGGTTAATCGGGAGCTGACGTTACTGAGCCACGTGTTGAATGTGGCCCGGAAAGAATGGGGTGTGCACCTGGACGTTAATCCGGTTTCCATCATTCGTCGCCCAAGGGAAAACCGTGCCCGTACCCGTCGGCTGTTGGCCGGTGAGGAGCAACGCATCCTTGCTGCACTGGAAACGCTGGAATCAAACCAGCGCGACGACCATGGCCGATTCGCAGATGGATGCCGCAATGCGTTGGTCAGACCGATCGTCATGCTCGCAATTGAGACAGCGATGCGTCGAGGGGAGATCCTCTCGCTTTGCTGGACTGACGTCTTTCTTAACGAGCGTTTCGTACGTCTTCACGACACCAAAAATGGCGAAACGCGAGATGTGCCGCTTTCGACCCGCGCGGTGGAAATCCTCAAAAATCTGTCCCGACACGAGAGCGGCCGTGTATTTCCCACGACGGGGGAGGCACTGAAGCGGGTGTTCATGCGCGCATGCAAACGTGCCGGTATCGAGGATTTGCACTTTCACGATCTACGCCATGAGGCGACGTCTCGTATTGCAGAGCGACTCGACAACATTCTGGAGCTATCGGCTGTGACGGGGCATCGATCGATCCACATGCTCAAGATCTACTATAACCCGCGTGCATCCGACCTAGCAAAAAAACTGGGCTAGCAGTTCTGCGGCAATCGGCGCGATTGGGCTGGAATCAAAACCCTCCCTTATGCGCCATGTACGGCTCTACGCGCCGGAACATAGGATTTGCTCAACGTAACTCAACTCAGAGAGACGTGATTCACCCGGAAGCGATATCGCACGACGGTGAGTTGAGTCGCTCAACTCACGCAACGGGAGGGGCAATGATCCTGCTGATCGCAGCAGAAAAAGGTGGCGTGGGCAAATCGACCATCGGCACGAATCTGGCCGTGCATCTGGCCCATGGTGGGGTGGATGTGGTCCTCCTGGACACTGACGGACAGGCTACGGCGGCCCGATTCGTTGAGCGGCGTGATGAGGCTGGTATCACGCCCGCCGTGCCATGCGTTCAGCGTACGGGCGACGTCGCCTCGACGCTGCGCGACCTCGCGAATCGCTATCAGGTGGTCGTAGTTGATGCCGGCGGTCGCGATTCGCGCGAAATGCGCTCCGCAATGGCCGTCGCGAATCTGCTGCTGGTTCCGACCAAGGCCAGTCAAGCCGACTTAGAGACGTTCTCGAAGATTAACGAACTGATCGGCCTAGCACGCGGACTGAATCCCGAACTGAAGGCGGTGGCGCTCCTCTCGATCGCGCCGACCAACCCCGTAATTCGTGAGGTCGAGGACGCGCGAGAGCTACTAGCCGAATTCGCCCAGCTAGAACTGGCCGATACGATCATTCGCGATCGCAAGGTCTATCGCGATGCCCTTCTCGCGGGCAAGGGCGTCATCGAACTCGACAACAGCCAGGCACGTGCGGAAATCCAGCTTCTGGCGCAGGAATTTTTTGAACTCAACTGACCGGATGCGCGATGACCAGCAAATTCAAACTTCAACCATACAACGCCCGCCCAGAACTGCGCCCGAACAGCCCAGAGGAATTTTCCAACGACGCCGGAATGGTCCGCTCACAGCTGCCGTCGCGAGCTCTGAAGCCAGTGCGCCTGAACATCGACTTGACGCCGGATTTTCATGAACGGGTGAAACGACGTGCGGCCGATCTGCGGCTCACGGGGGCGCAGTATGTTCGGGAATTGATATCGAAGGATCTGCAAGACCCAATTCTGGAGTAATGCCACTCAACGGCGAGTTACGTAACTCAACTCAGCGCGAAGGAACGTAGCTCAACTTACCTGCAAGGTCGGGCGCAGCCGGGCCGGCCAGATCATCGTCTACCTGACGGAGTAAAGACATGAAGATCGAAAAGATTCTCTCGGAACGAGACAGATCGAGCATCGCTAAAGCCCTTCGTGAACTGCTCGAAGAGCTAACTGACGGAGGCTTGATCGACTTGGAAACAAATAAAGTCGGCTTGGCATTCTTTCCCAAGTGTCACGCGCTCGTACTCGCAACCGGCTATACCGATTTCAATCTGAGGAGCAACCGGATGATTGCGCATTGGGGACCGGGTGTGCAACTTCAGGGTGGGGGAAATGAAGAGCTGGAATCGCTCCACCTCCGGGAACCGATAGGGGAAGACGCCGACGCTTATGAAACGAGATACCAGCAAAAAATGGACGACCCCGGTTGGGTTAAAGCGGTAGGCGGGAACATCCGCTCGCGCATGCTCAAAGAATCGGAATTGGAGAGGTTTGCGGACGAGTGCATCTTCGCGTGGGAAAGCTACCAAGCCGCAGAGCTGGGCTAACTCTGCGCAAGCGGCACGACGACCGGCTAGCCCCGACCGCCGTGCCTAACCACAACCGAGATCTACTCTGGAGATCACGACCATGGCTGCATCCATTCTAGCCCTTCCAACGCATCCTCTTGACGGCTTGCCGCTCGATAGCGACCTGCTCCTAACGCTTGAACTGGAAGATCTCATGCTGATGCCGGCGAAGCGAATCGAGGAGGTGATCGCCGGGATACCGCCCGGCGAAATGCGAGGTTTCTTCTGGGGCGTGCTTCATATGCGCAATATGCTCGATGCCTGTATGGGCTTGCTGCTATGAAGACTGTTCTTGCATGCCTCGCACTGCTCGCGGCCTCGCCTCTTTTAATGGCGCCGTCCGCTGCGGACCCGCTCGGTGTGGAAGTCAACGCCGACCCGACCGAGCGCGCTGCGTGGGAGCGCTATTACGACACGACCGTCACGGCTTGCACTTGTGTGAACGGCGTCTCGACGTTCCATCAAACCACGATCAGGCAATACCTCGCGGAAGGCAAAACTCTCGGGCGAAAGGTAAAACTGTTCCAAGTGTTGGTCCCGACCACGCTTGCGATGCGTCTCGCGTCGAACTGTCACTAAGGGTACCCCTTTGAAAGGAATCAACATCAGATTGAGCACTACGCTCGCCGGTGCCGCACTACTCTCTCTCAGCAGCAGCGCGTTTGCCGTTTGCGACGGATGCGTTGTCGGCGCAGTCAAAGAGGCGGAAATAACCCTCCAGACGGCGATCGCCTCTCTCGGATCATCGCTAACGACCCTTCTCAATGAGATAGATACCGATATTGCCAGCATCGGGTCCAAGCTGTCCGACAGCGTCGTTCAGGCTGCGAATACACAGCGCGAAATGTCGCTCGAAGTACAGCGGCAGCAGGAAATGGATCAGGTCGCCCGCGAAACGGAATTGCCACTCGACCCGTGCGCCACGTCTTCGAGCAATTATGCGGTGCAAGCCGTCAGCGGCGCTGCCTCTACATCGTCCTCGCTGCGTCCGGGTGGCGCACACGTCAGCTATCCGCCACTCGAAAAGGCGCTGAACTCGCCGGCCCCGTCTGTTGAGGCGTCGCGTCGCGCTTCGGCGAGCATCCACGGCGACAACTACTGCACGCCTCTGGAGTTCCAGCTTGGCTATCCGGGTTGCAAGGCATCGCAACTTCCCGATGGCGATGCTGACGTGGATTCGATTTTCATCGGTGCTGGCATGCCGGGTAAAGGCGTCGATCTGACGTTCACGCAGCAGCAACAGGACGCGGCACGCGCGTACGCGCGCATGTCGATTGACCCGCAACCGCCCGAGAGCATCAACAAGGCTGAGGCGGGCACGGAGGCCGGCAAACTGTATATCGCGATGCAGAAGGCTTACCAGGCAAACATATCGAGCGCCATCAAGCCGATCAATGACCTCATCGGCTCGCGTCAGCCGTTCAATGGCAGCGCCCAACTGATTCAGGATCTCAAGCAGTCGGACGCCGCCGCGCAGTATTTCAACGCGACCGCATCGAGCGTCGCCAAGAGCACGGGCACGATGAGCCTCGCCGAACTCGAAGATTTCGAGGCCGGCCGCCGCTGGCGTAACCCGTATTGGCAAATCGAGTTTGGCGCGATCGCCGACCCGACCAAGCTCATGCGCGAACTGCTGTTCACCACGGCTTTCCTGGCCGATCAAACGCATAAGCACGTCGAGTTGCAACGGCAAACGAATGTACTGTTGGGGCAACTGCTCGCAAGCAATGAGCGCGGAGTGGATCGTACCGCGATCGAAACGCAACTACAGCGCGTGCGCGTGACGAATGCGAGGTGAGGCGATGACGCGAACTATCAACGATGTATTCCGCGTGCTCGCAGCCTTCCCGCGTGTCCTGCGTCGTCGCCGCGCGCGTGGCGGCCTCACGCATCAGCAGTTCAAGGATGCCTGCCTCGTCGTCCAGCTTTGTTTTCTCGTGCATTGCTTTGTAGCCGCCTCGATCTGGTGGGCGCGCAGCCACGAAGGCGATCCGACGCGCTGGCTTGGCGTCGCGGTGGCCGTCGCGTGGGTCTTCTTTTTCTGGTGCTTCCTCTTGAAGCAGGCATACCAAACGGTTAAAAATGCAGTGGCGCGGGAGATGCAACGATGAGCAACGAAACGAAGAAAACCAGCATCGGCCGCCGCGTCGCGCATGCGAGCTTCTACATGATCCCCGGATATCCGGTCTACAAAGCGTTTCAGTCCGCCAAGGAAACGGCCAGCAGCGGGGCAAAGACGTTGCGCGACCTGCACAACGAACTCGAACGGCAACGACTATCAACCCGACGCACGCGAACCTATCGCGAAGCTATCGAGCAGGTTCGGACGGCGGACTCGTTGCCTCTGGAACAGATTGCTCGGAAGTGTCTCAATAGCAAGAGGGTGTGCCTTCTCGTCGCGTACCTGTGCCTTTTGTACTTCATCTATGGGGTGGTCGGCGGGGACTTCCTGGCCGTGTTCAACAGCGTGTTTGGTGCCATGCTCCCGTTGCTTTTCACGGTCAAATACGAGCACCGACTGTGGCAACTGGAAACTGGCCCGCAGCGGCCCGACGAGCCACTTGGGAGCTACCGCGACTTCTTCCGCTCGCGCGGGGCGCTCCTGCGGTTGGCCAATCCTCGCCTGTTCTAGATCACGGGGTATGTCGATGCTCAAGATATTTAAACGGGCTGCTGTTGCCGTCCCGCTCATCCTCGTAACAGCAACGTCATTTGCCCAACAGGCGAGTGTTTCGATGGGCGATATCCAGAATGCGGCGAATCGCAGCGGCGACAAGTCCATGTCGCTGCTCGAAACGGTGTTCGGCTCGATCGTTCGCAATCCGTTGACCGCTGGAAGCGGTGCCGGCAGCATGGTCGCGCAAATGTTTCTCGTGCTGAATTCGTGCATGCTTGCGGTCGGCGCGACCTGGGCCACGTATCACTTCGTCGCCTCGCTGATCGCGACCGGCCAGGATGGCGAGTTCATGGGCCAGAAAAAATCGTCGCCCTGGTTTGTGATTCGGACGTCAACCGGCTTTTCTTCACTCGTTCCGGTCTTTGGTGGCTTCAACGGCGCGCAGGCGATCATGCTGTGGGGGACGGTGCTTGGTGTCGGCATCGCCAATCTCACGATGGACGCCGCCCTGGCCGTGCTCAACAGCGGCGGTTCGATGATCGCGACGCCGACAGCGCCGCAAGCAACGACGTTGGCAAAGGCCCTTTTCGAGGCCAACCTGTGCGCGCAGGCCGCGAACACGGCCATCGATAACATGCCCAACGATACGGGCGTATCGGTCGATCCCGCCGAGAAATTCAACTCAGCCGGAATCGGGACAAAGATCGTCCTGACGAACCAGCGCGGCCTCTCATGCGGCGGAGCGGAAGTCAGCATTGCGGCCCCGCCGTCGATCCCGCAATACGACGGTATGGCCGTCTATGCAAACGATCCGAACCAGGCATATTCGCAACTGCTTGCCGCACACCAAAGCGCGCTCTCGGCAATGCAATCAACGCTGGCCGGTGCCGCGCAAACCTACGTGTCTGCTATCAACGGGCAGGCGCAGCCGGCCGACCCTGCGAACACCATCAATCAGGCCGCATTGCAATACCAGGCCACGATCACAAAGGCGCTCGCAGACTCATCAAACGGCATCAGTCAGCTCGCAAGCGTCATCCAGTCGAACCTCCAGCGCGACGGCTGGGTCATGATGGGCACGTGGTATCAGACTTTCGCGCAGGCGAACTTGCAGCTCACAAGCCTCGCGAACGCAACGGCCGCAGCAGTGTCGGGAACCAGCCCCGACAGCCTGCCTTATCCGCAGCTTTATCGGAAGGTCAGCGCCGTTTACAGCCAGCAACTACAGCAGGATGCATCGGTTACAACGACGCTAGGTGCGCTGGACAACCTGTCGGTAGGGATCACCGGCACGGACCCGAAAAGTATCCTCGGCAAACTTGTCAACACGCAGGGTCTGGTGAGATGGGCGGTCAACCTCAACTCGGGGCAAGGGCCAAACGGATCGACCAATCCCCTGATTGGCATGAAAAACCTCGGCGATTACATCCTCGACGCCGGCTGGACCGCGCTCGGCGCGTATGGTGTCGTCGAGGCTACCGTGGGCGCAGCGAAAGAGAGTACGGCCGGAAAGATTGCCGATGTGGTGACAGGTGGCATTACAGGACTGTTGACGGGCGCGGGCGACGGCTTATTGAGCGCGCTCGCCCCGTTCATCGTGATAATCCTCGTCACACTGTTTTTCTTCGGAGCGATGCTGTCGATCTATATCCCGATGCTGCCGTTCATGGTGTGGTTCGGGGGCGTGGTTGGCTGGTTTGCTGTCGTTTGTGAAAGCGTCGTTGCCGCACCCCTATGGGCGTTTGCTCACCTTGACGGCGATGGCGAAGGCATGGGCCAACGCACCACGCACGGCTATATTTTCTTGCTGAACGTGATGTTTCGCCCCGTCTTTATGATGCTCGGCTTCATTTTTGGTGGGGCCGGCGTGGTTGTGCTCGGCACGTTGCTCAACACAATGTTCGGAGTCGCATTGGCGAACGCGCAATTCGACTCGACAACCGGGCTGGTGAGCATCATCGGCTACATCGTCCTGTACGTGAGCATGTGCCTCAGTTTGGTCAACGGCGCGTTCGCGCTCATCCACGTGATTCCCGATCAGGTGTTCGTTTGGGTCGGCGGACAGATGGCTGGACGTGTGGGACAGGACCTGCACGACAAGACCAATCAGAGTTTCGGCGCAGGCGTCAATCAAGGGGCCAACGTCGCTCGTAGTCAAGCGCCTGCGATGCTTGGCGGCGGCAGCGCTCCAACGGACCCCGCAGACGCCAGCCGGATCCATCGCGAAAGCGTGTAAAGGAAGCCCGTCGTAACGACGGGCCATATGTTATTTCCGGTGAACCGTTACGGGATTTCGCGCCGTTGAAATCTGCGCCAGCCGGTCATTTGCGGCCCGACAGCGTGCTGTCGAATGGCACATCATCGCGGGCAATGTTTGCCAGCAACGCCGGGTTCGAATAGGTTTCGGGACGCTGCCACTCGTGCTCCCACAAAACGAGCGGACTGATGCGGATGCCGGTATCGAGCAGCACATCAAACGCCTCATCGGCCATCGCCAGCGTTGCAGCCATCGCGTCGCCGCCGTGGCCCGCTAGGATTAGGCGCAAGGTCTGCGGTCACCGGCCGGCCGGTGGTAGCCTCTGGCCCGGCTTCCGTACAGTATCGCGTGCGCAACCGCAAATTGACCTTCCAGACGTACCAGGAAGGCGCATATCGCCTGCGTGGTTGCAGGGTCGACGTTACCGGTCATTGTTGCCTCGGTCGAGTTCAGCGTCCGTGATCTCGCGACAAATGACACCGCCGAAACGTAACTGATAAGCAGGCTTGAAACGGAACGACAGCCACGTCGCGCAATCGCCTGCGAAATAGCATGGGCCTTCGCCCGAGATTGCCGGGCAGGTTGAGTCGATTTGAGTCGACAGCAAACTCGCTGCGGTACGAGTTCGGTATCTCGCGCAGGCACACATAGCGGCTTTGTCGCGCCCTTGTGAATCGGCACGAGGGACTGCAGTTCGTCGAGCGTCATAGTCCTCGCCCCAAAGACGCCGGTCGCATCCCTCGCGAGCGAATGTAGCGGACGCCCGTCTACTCGGCGGGTTGTTCACTTTTGACGTGAGCTACGCGGCGCGGATCGACTCTATGAAGGCGTCAAAATCCTTGTCGTACACTCGTTGACGATTCTGTTGCACCATCAGGTAATTCGCTGGATCGACCTTTGCCAGTTCGCGCAAAGCCGCGTCCTTCAGCGCCTTGTTACCCGCGAGGTTCGCTTCCGCAGCCAACAGTTGTTGCTCGAGCTTTCTCGCATAAGCCTTCCAGTCTGCTGCGGTCCGCTCGGCCGCGAATGCTCTGCCAAGCGCTGCCCCGTTATCGCTCATTCTTGTGCTCCTTCGGATATATCCGATTCCATTTTTTCAAAATATCAGGAAGCGCTTCACCCTCGCAAGAGGCATTTTCGCGCGACGCGTCATCGCTGCCACGAACAATCCAGCCTGTCTTCCGATCAAGATAAACAGGCTGAACGCCGTGCGACTCCAGATCGCGCACCGCTTCAGCGATGGCGTCATTGGCTCGCTTCAGAAACTCTGGGCTCCGCATATAGCGGCCTAGTTTGTCGGCTGGCATGGCATGTTCTCCTTTGTTACAAGCATACGCCGGCTGCCCGGACCCTCGAAAGTATTGATTTCGCCTGCTGCATCCCGTGGGCGCGACCAAATAACCTCGATCGGCGGAAAGCAATCGGGGGGATATTTTGAGCTTCTGGAGCCTGTTCGGCTGGCTTGCCGCTCCCACGAACCTTCGCCGAGCGTCGCAGAGACTGCAAATAATGCCTTGATGGCATGGGGCACCGTGGTAATCGAACGGTCACACACGAGTGCCGCGCGACCAAATAACCTCACAACGGTGACTAGTCCTAGGTCGATAGTCGGCGTATCCGTCGCTTCTGGCCGTTGCCAGCGGCCTCTGCCGCATCACAAGAGTTGGCACACTACCCGCATTCACCTGGCGGACGCATTTCGTCGACCCACTTCCGTCGGTCAGCGCAGCGCGACATCAAGGGCGGCTTCCGTGGCACAACGGACCTTCGATTAGCGCATTGGAAGACGAGAGCTTGGCCTTAGCCGACGCTCGCCGTTCATCCGCCGTGCGGTTGCAACTCGCCGCTTCGCTGTCGCTCGCGATGCGACGCAGTCGAACGTCAGCTTCCGCGAACGACGAACCATTCTCGTAACCCGGCACGGACGCTCCTGAAGGACTGCTGGCAACGACGGTCGTCAGGGGTCAACTGTCGAGATGTGTGTATCACTCATCTCTGTGGATTGGCCCAAGTCATGACTGCCCGCGAGCAACTCTCAGTCGGTCCAATCTCTATCGATTTCACGCAAAATGCAGTACATTTGCAGCACATCATTGACGAGACACTGCCATGTCACGCCTGAAGGACGAAACTCTGTCTATCCGCACTTCCGCCGAGATCAAGCGGCTTTTGCGCTTGGCGGCTGATCGCGAGCGCCGCTCGGTGGCATCAATGATCGAAATCCTAGTGCTGGAGTATGCGCGTAATCATGACTTGAGACTGGGGCGCCCGAGCGAAGACCCAAGCAAGGCGAATGTTTGACATGGCTATTCAAGCTATAGCGAACCGCCGCCTGGCCGCCACACCCACACATCTATGACGGCAGGAACAGATTCATGGCCACTAATGAAAATCAGGTTGAGCGGGACCTCATCGCCAAGCTTGGCGACCTGAAATACACCCCGCGTCCTGACATCCGTGACCGAGCAGCACTCGAGGCCAACTTCCGCGAAAAATTCCAGCAGCTCAACCGCGTCAAGCTCACTGACGAGGAGTTCGCGCGCCTGCTTGAAGAGATCGTTACCCCTGATGTCTTTACCTCCGCGCAGACCCTGCGCACCCGTAACAGCTTCATCCGCGAAGACGGCATACCGCTGAACTACACGCTGGTGAACATCGACGACTGGTGTAAGAACAGCTTTGAGGTCGTCAATCAACTGCGCATCAACACCGACTACAGCCACCATCGCTTCGATGTAGTCCTGCTCATCAACGGCGTACCTGTGGTGCAGATCGAGCTGAAGACGCTGGGCATCAATCCGCGCCGAGCTATCGAGCAGATCGTCGAATACAAGAACGATCCCGGTAACGGCTTCACGCGCACGCTGCTGTGCTTCATGCAGGTGTTCGTCGTCAGCAATCGCGATTCCACTTACTATTTCGCTAACAACAACGCACGGCACTTCAGTTTCAACGCCGACGAGCGCTTCCTCCCCATTTACCAGTTCGCTGCGCCCGATAACACCAAGGTCAGCGCGCTCGATGAGTTTGCCGACGCCTTCCTTCCCAAGTGCACGCTCGGCCAGATGATCAGCCGTTACATGGTGCTGGTGGCCAGCGAGCAGAAGCTTTTGATGATGCGGCCCTACCAGATCTATGCCGTCAAGAACATCGTCAAGTGCATCGAAGAAAACAGTGGTAACGGCTACATCTGGCACACCACCGGCAGCGGCAAGACGCTCACCAGTTTCAAAGCCTCCACGTTGCTCAAGGCCAATCCGGCAATTGAGAAATGCCTTTTCGTGGTCGACCGCAAAGACCTCGACCGCCAGACCCGCGAAGAATTCAACCGCTTCCAGGAGGGCTGTGTCGAGAGCAATACCAACACCGGCGAGTTGGTCCGTCGCCTGCTGTCCGACAACGCAGCCGACAAAGTGATCGTCTGCACCATCCAGAAGCTGGGCTTGGCGCTCGACGAAAACAGCCGCCGCAACAAGAGTCGCGAAAAGCGTGGGCTCGCCACCTATGTCGATCAGCTCGAAGCGCTGCGCGATAAGCGCATCGTCTTCATCTTCGACGAATGCCACCGCTCGCAGTTTGGCGAGACCCACCAGACCATCAAGGAGTTCTTCCCCAAGGCCCAGCTCTTTGGGTTTACTGGCACGCCCATCTTCGAGGCAAATGCCAGTGCCAAGCAGATCAGCGGTGAGACCCAGACGCTCAAGACCACGCTGGATCTCTTCCAGCAATCGCTGCACGAATACACCATCACCCACGCGATTGAAGACCGCAACGTCCTGCGCTTTCACGTCGACTACTTCAAGCCCGATGGCAAGCATCCGCCGAAGCCGGGTGAAACCCTGGCCAAGCGCGCGATCGTTGAAGCCATCCTCGCCAAGCACGATGCCGCCACGGGCGGGCGCAAGTTCAACGCCATCTTCGCCACGGCCTCGATCAATGACGCCATCGAGTATCACCGCCTGTTCGAGGACATTCAGGCCGAGAAGCAACAGGCCGATGCCAACTTTGTGCCGCTCAACATCGTCGCCGTGTTTTCACCGCCCAGCGATGTAAGTGCCGATGTGCGCCAGCTGCAGGAGGACCTGCCCACCGAGCTGGAAGACAACCAACAGGAGCCAGAAGCCAAGAAGGCCGCACTCACCTCCATCATCGCGCGCTACAACGCCCGTTTCGGCACGAACCACCACATCGAAGAGTTCGACCTCTACTACCAGGACGTGCAGCAGCGCATCAAAGACCAGCAATGGCCCGATGCTGACCTACGCAAGGCCAACTCTGGCGCCGCACAACACAAGATTGACATCACCGTCGTTGTCGACATGTTGCTCACCGGCTTCGACAGCAAGTACCTCAACACCCTCTACGTCGACAAGAACCTCAAGTACCACGGCCTCATTCAGGCTTTCAGCCGCACCAACCGCGTGCTGAACGACACCAAACCCTTCGGCCACATCCTCGATTTTCGTGGGCAGCAAGACGCAGTGGATGCCGCCATCGCGCTTTTCTCCGGCGCCAAAGCCGAAGCGGCGCGCAAGATCTGGTTGGTGGACAAAGCTCCTGCCGTCATCGAGGAACTGCGAAAAGCCAGAATCGGTCTGCAAACTTTCCTGCAGGCCCACGGCTTGTCCGACAAGCCGGAAGAGATCATCCAGCTCAAGGGCGACGAGGCCCGCATCGGGTTCGTGGAAGCCTTCAAAAAGGTGCAGAAGCTGCAAATCCAGCTCGACCAATACACCGACCTCACGCCCGAGCAAGAGCGCAGCATCCAGACCATCTTGCCACCGGACGAATTCCACGCCTTTCGTGGCCAGTATCTGGAAACCGCCAAGCGCCTGCGCGACGAGCGCGCGAGCGCAGGCAATCGCGCGGACGAAGCCAAAAACGACGAGATAGAGCAGCTCGATTTCGAATTCGTGCTCTTCGCCTCTGCCACGATTGATTACGACTACATCATGAAACTCATCGCCGACTTCTCCACCAAGAAGCCCGGCACGGCCCGCATGACCCGCGAGCAACTGGTCAGCCTAATCGCATCGGACGCCAAGTTCATCGACGATCGAGAAGACATCACCGAATACGTCATGAGTCTCAAGGCCGGCGAAGGTCTGGACGAACGCGCCATCCGCGCCGGCTACCAGCAATTCAAGGCAGTGAAGGCCGCCCGGGAGCTGACCGAACTCGCCGCCCGCCAAGGACTGCCCGCGGCCGACCTGCAAGGCTTTGTGGACGACGTGCTGGAGCGCCGCATCTTCGACGGCGAGCAACTCACCGAATTGCTCGCCCCGCTGGAGCTGGGCTGGAAGGCCCGCACGCAGAAGGAACTGGCCTTGATGAGCGAGCTGATGCCGCTATTGAAGCGTCGCGCTGGAGGCCGGGAAATCGCGGGCCTTCAGGCTTACGAGGATTGAGTGATAGTGAAAAAGGAAAAGAAAAAGGCAGTAGTACCGAAGCTGCGGTTTCCGGAGTTTCGAGAGTCCGAAGGCTGGGATTTAAAGCATGGCGATGAACTCTTTGACGCAATCAATAACCGATCACCGTCGGAGGCGCTCCCAATTCTCGCGATCACCCAAGAGCATGGTGCGATTCCGAGAGATCAAATCGATTACCACGTATCGGTTACTGCACAAAGCATTGAGAGCTACAAAGTCGTCGAGAAAGGCGATTTCATCATCAGTCTTCGCTCCTTTCAGGGAGGCATTGAGTATTCCAGCTATCGAGGAATTTGTAGCCCTGCCTACGTAGTCCTTCGCAGAAAAGGAGAGGGTTCGGACGGCTACTTCCGACACCTGTTCAAGTCAGCGAGATTCATCCAGCAGCTGACGCGCAACATTGAAGGATTGCGTGACGGGAAGATGATTAGCTACAAGCAGTTTTCAGAGCAGCTGATATCCGTACCTGCGCCAACAGAGCAAAAAAAAATCGCCGACTGCCTGACCTCGCTGGACGAGCTGATTGCCGCTCAGGGGCGGAAAGTTGAGGCCTTGAAGACCTACAAGCGCGGCCTGATGCAACAACTCTTTCCCCGCGAAGGGGAAACCCTCCCCCGCCTCCGCTTCCCCGAGTTCCGCGATGCGCCGGAGTGGAAAGAAGTGCCGCTTGGTGATCTTTTCGACACGTCGAGTGGAGGTACCCCCGACCGCACCAAGCGGGAGTACTGGACGGGAACCATTCCGTGGGTCACGACTTCTCTGGTCGACTTTAACGTCATTACCAAAGTAGATGAGTCAATCAGCGAAGCGGGCTTGGAGAATTCTTCAGCAAAGGTATTTCCCGGGGGAACGGTCTTGATCGCCATGTACGGGCAAGGCAAGACGCGCGGGAAGGTTGCGATGCTTGGAATTCCGGCCGCGACGAATCAGGCATGCGCGGCAATCCTGCCAAACGATGACGTCGACAATGGCTTTACGTTTGTGAGCCTTTGTGGGCGTTACGAAGAGATGCGCAAGCTGAGCAATAGCGGAGGGCAAGAGAATCTGAGTCAGGCGCTGATTCGCGCGCTTCCGTTTCGCTACCCCAAGGATGTCGACGAGCAGTCAAAAATCGTTGAATGCTTCTCCGAGATTGATGCGCTGATCATTGGAGAGGATGAAAAGTTGAACGCACTAAAAATTCATAAAGAGGGCCTGATGCAGCAGCTTTTTCCAAACTTAGAGTACACCAAATGACGCTCGACGAAATCGCCAAGACACTACGGGATGACGCTGCGCGGATCACACTTACCTACGCTTTTAACTCGACTGGCAAAACTCAGCTTTGCGTGGCGTACAAGAATGCGACCAAGCTGGAGGATGGTATTCATAAAGGGGTCTACTATAACGCCTATAGCGAAGACCTTTTTGTGTGGGACAACGATGAAAACAACGATGGTGCAAACGTTAGGCTGACCGTTTTGCCAAGCAGCCTGAGTAGGTTCCACACCTTGCTCACGGAAGACAACATCCGCGAGAAACTCAAGGCTTACAAGCCCAAATTCGGGTTTGCACTCAAGTTGCACGAAGACGACCCCGAGAGGGGGATCGAATCTATTTCTTTCTTCATCCCGAATCAAAACCTCGACGAGCCCCAGAAGCCAATCAAGTTGTCGCGAGGAGAGGAACGGATTTTCGTCTGGTGCTTCTTCCTGGCCTTGTTCGAGGTCGAAGGCTGGGCAGACAAGCAATCGAGTCACTTCTTCATTGATGACCCTGTGTCCAGCCTGGACGATCACAACATATTCGTCACGGCTGCGACTCTATTCGACCTTATCGAGAGTCAGTTCGAGAAGCGGAAAATCATCGTCACCACTCACCACATTGGCCTGTTCTCGATCCTAAGCGACTGGCTTAGCAAGGGCGAGAAGAGCAGCAAGTTCAAGAAGCATACGAAGCTCTACGTCCTTAGTGCGAAATCAGGCGAGCTTGACCTGGAAAAATGCGAAAAGGACGTCTTTCTGTACCACCTGAGGGTGCTACAGGTGCTGTCCAACGCCCAAAAGGCTAACGATGTCCGGGCCTATCACTTTGCGATGCTTAGGCAGGTTTTGGAGAACGTTGCGTCTTTTCTTGGTGTTGCGCAATTCGGCTATGTACTGAATCAGATCGGGATCCGCGAGCCTAGCCGCGTGGCAGACATCGTCAATGCCTTGTCGCACAAGAAGGTCTACTACTACGAGTCAGATATCGTTATTCCAGACAATTTGAAAATCTTTGATGACGTCATGACTGGACTTCTCGCGAGGTACAACTTTGTATTGCATGCGGAGTAAGGCATGAGCGAGCTGATCCTTTACAGCCTTGGAGACAGGCGCGGCCGGATCAAGCCGCGGGCTGAACAGGAGACGGTATGGTTCACGCGCAGAACATTTCGCTGCACCTGAAAAGCGTCTTCAAGGACGATGAATAGATTGAAAATTCAGTTGTCAACGCATCCTTGACAACTGTCGCCACCGGCAAGGCAAGCCATATGTAAACGGAGCGCGCCACTTCGGCTCGCTACCTCGACTATCACCAGCACCGCAATCAGGAAGAGGTATGCGAGGCCGATGCCGAGTTGAAGACGCTGAAAAACACTCTCAAGAAACGCCAAAAAACATGACCGAACACGATCAAAAGCAACTGGGCAAGACGCTCTGGAGCATCGCCGATCAATTGCGCGGCGCGATGAACGCAGACGACTTCCGCGATTACATGCTGTCTTTCCTCTTCCTGCGCTACCTCTCGGACAACTACGAGCAGGCAGCGAAGAAGGAACTAGGGGTCGATTATCCAGAGCGAGAGCCGGACGAAGGTAATGGAGACAATAAGATCCCGGCACGTCCGCCGCTCGCGCGTTGGTACGAAGAAAACGCTGCCGATGTTCAAGAGTTCGAGAAGCAGATGCGCCGCAAGGTACACTACGTGATCGAGCCCGACTTCCTGTGGGGGAGCATCGTCCGTTTGGCCAAGAGCCAGAATGGCAAGTTGCTCGACACGCTGCAGAAGGGTTTCAAATACATCGAGGAAAAGTCCTTCCAGAGCAACTTTCAGGGGCTATTCTCGGAGATCAACCTCGCATCCGACAAGCTGGGTCGCAAGTACGAAGACCGTAATGCCAAGCTTTGCTCGATCATCTCGGAACTGGCGCGCGGCATGTCGCTGTTCTCGACCGACAGCGACACGTTGGGTGATGCCTACGAATACCTGATCGGGCAATTCGCTGCGGGTTCGGGCAAGAAGGCGGGTGAGTTCTACACGCCTCAGCGGATTTCCGACATCCTCTCGGCCATCGTCACGCTCGACAGCCAGGAGCCGAAGGAAGGGGCGCGCAAGAAGCTGGAGAGCGTGTTCGATTTTGCCTGCGGCTCGGGCTCATTGCTTTTGAACGTGCGCCACCGGATAAAGCGCGCAGGCGGCTCCATCGGCAAGATTTATGGGCAAGAATACAACATTACCACCTACAACCTAGCGCGCATGAACATGCTGCTGCATGGGGTGAAGGATACCGAGTTCGAGATCTACCACGGCGACACGCTGGCCAATGCCTGGGATTTCCTGCGCGAGAGCAATCCCGCAAAGAAGCCGCATTTCGATGCCGTGGTGGCCAATCCGCCCTTCAGTTATCGCTGGGATCTTGGCGAGACTATGAGCGAAGACATGCGCTTCAAGAATCATGGAGTGGCTCCCAAGAGTGCGGCGGACTTCGCCTTTCTGCTGCACGGGCTGCATTATCTGAAGGACGATGGCGTAATGGCCATCATCCTTCCGCACGGCGTGCTGTTCCGCGGCGGGGCGGAAGAGCGTATCCGTCGCAAACTGCTCCAAGATGGGCACATCGACACTGTGATCGGACTGCCGGCGAATCTCTTCTATTCGACTGGTATTCCGGTCTGCATCTTGGTGCTGAAAAAGTGTAAGAAGCCCGACGACGTTCTCTTCATTAACGCGGCCGAACATTTTGAGAAGGGCAAGCGGCAAAACCAGTTGACGCAGGAACACATCGACAAGATCGTCGAGACCTACCAATACCGCAAGGAAGAAGCTCTCTACGCGCGGCGCGTGAGCATGAAAGAAATTGAGAAGAACGATTTCAATCTCAATATTTCGCGGTATGTCAGTACGGCGGTGGCAGGGGAAGAAGTTGACTTGAAGATAGTACACGCCCAACTTGTGGATCTGAGCCAGCAGACCAAGGCCGCCGCGCAAAAGCACAATAACTTCCTCAAGGAGCTGGGGCTGCCGTTGCTGCCATAATCAGCTAAGTGCGCGAGTCCACGCCGCAAGCAAAGGACATCCACTTGAGTTACCCCAAATCCTGGAAGAGCTACTCCCATCCGGTCATGAGGCCTTGGCGTTTCAGATTGCGCTTTCCGAGTTCGACCCAACAGCGGCGCCTACGTTCGTTGTGAGCGACTGGCCTTTGCCTTGAGCGCTGTCGAGCACTATCGGTCGACGGTTCATTGCGTCGGAGCTTATCATGAGTCGTCAAACCTCAGAGCAGCGTCGCTCGAACATTCCATGGAGATGGGGGCTGCAACGTCGTGCCCCGGCGGGCAAGTGCGCGTCCCGCATCGGGCGGCTTTAGGAGTGGACCGGCCGTTCGGGGACAGCCCGGCGGCCACGTGCATTGCGCAGTATTCACCATGCCGCTGTGGCACATCAACCATGAATTCCCCCGGTAAGCGGTGTGTGATGGGATTGTGGCTACTTCTGCCAAGCGGCATTGCTTCGCATCGTCACACGATGACTTGCCGATTCACGACTACGTATAACGTCATGATTATGACGATCGGCGGCCGCAACCTGACATAAGCGCTGTTATGTCGGGTAAAGAAATTGGCCATACTCCGACACTTCACAATCGCGTGAAACATGCGTCCCAGCTCGTTGGAAAGGCTCCTCTGACAAGGAGTTGGCCGTATGACAGCGGTGCCGCCCCAAGTCCGCGCCACGCCTAGAACATGTTCACTTCCAACCGTTGACGTCGGGTAGCAAAGTCTCGACCGACTGAGGGCCTATGAACTGACCGCCCCTGCCAGCTGGTAATACGTCCCGTTTTCTTGCTATCGTAAGCGGGTAGTCTGAACCATTCATCCAACACACGCCTTAACGGGGGCCAAGATGGGCTATCGGAACAAGACCTACGTAATCTTCGACGGAGACAACGACATGTGGGCGTATGCCTACATGCTTGGATGGAAAAGCAACGACAAAATCGATTTTGACTTCCATGACGCGCATGCGACAAATGACATCAATGATGCCGACCCTGAATCAACAGTTAAACGAAAATTAAAAGCACGCTTAGCCAACACAAAGCAAGCTATCGTTATAGTAGGCGAAAAAACTAAAAATCTTTACCGATACGTTCGATGGGAAATCGAAACCTGCCAAGAACTTGGCATCCCCATCATTGTAGTGAATCTCAACAATTCCAGAAAGATGGACTCTGCCCTTTGCCCGCCAATCCTTAAAGGGATGCCAGTAGTGCATGTGGCCTTTAAAATGAAAATAGTCAAACATGCCTTAGACAATTTTTGCGACAACTACGCGAGTCACAAGAACGGCAGCGATTATTTTTATAAAGATGAAGTTTACACCAATCTCGGAATTTAATCTTGAAAACCGAAGATTTTCCGGCTTTATTTAGATCAGCTGATAAGGAATCAGGGGATGCTCAAAAGCGCTTCTTCGGCGCTTTGGCATTCAATCTACTCTGCCTCGCCTTGGCGTCTGTGGCGTCTACTTTTGACACGCACTCCAGCTGGTGTTCGATCGCTCAGGCCGTTATTCTCATAGGAAGCTTAGCCTCGGCGATCTATTTGGCAACCGCGCGCCCTGAACGGAGTTGGTATAACGGACGCGCAGTAGCAGAATCAGTAAAAACAATCACTTGGCGATTTTTGACAAAGGCAGAACCGTTCGACCAAAACGAAGGCTTCGAGGAAGCATTTATAGTACGGTTGAAGGAAGTTTTCGAACAAAATAAAAGCTTTGCCAAAAACTTGACGCACTTCTCGAGCGACGCACAAATCACCCCAACAATGCGTCGCATTCGAGGAGAGAGCCTTGATGAGAGAATTAAAGTCTACAACGACAAACGTGTAGCTGAACAACAAACTTGGTATGCGAAGAAAGCAAAATCCAACAAAACCAAAGCAAAACGATACTTCATCGGCCTTTGCTGCCTAAACGCAGCCGCACTTTTTTGCTCATTATTAAAGATAAAATTCGCAAGCTTTGAATATTGGCCGACCGATATTTTGGTAACCTGTGCTGCCGCAGCAATTTCTTGGATACAAGCAAAGCGATTCCAAGAACTAGCCGCATCGTACGCACTAACAGCATATGAAATTGGCTTCATCAAAGAGCAACTTGCTCGCATAAACACCGAGAGAGCATTTTCAGTTTTTGTAGGTGACGCAGAGAATGCGTTTTCCCGGGAACATACTCAGTGGGTCGCTCGGAAAGACGACTGACCTCACCGTAACTTTTCAACAATACATAAATGGCGACCAAACGGACTCCGGCCCAAAAAAGCTTGCCCGCCCCCCCAACCAACTCATCACCGGGAAATGAGGATCTGCTGATTTTATCAGCACAAAAACCTCTAGTCTTCATCAGCCATGACAGCCGGGACGCAGACCTCGCAGAAGCGTTTGCGAACCTGCTTGTTGATGTCAGCGGTGGCACTCTGAAGTCATTCAGGTCCTCTGATAAAAAGGGAGGCACCGGAATTGAATTCGGGACCGAATGGTACAACGCAATAATGTCGCGATTAAGCGAAGCAACTGACGTTGTAGCGCTGCTAACGCAACGCAGTTTGGATCGGCCATGGATTCTTTACGAGGCCGGTGTTGCCAAGGGGCGCCTAGGCACAAACGTCTTCGGCGTCGCGCTCGGGGTTCCGCTAGAGAGGGTCAGTACCGGTCCGTTTGGTCAATTTCAGAACTGCGGGGCCGATGAAGATTCGCTTACTACCCTTCTGCTGCAACTTTTGGAGCGCAATCCTGATGCGTCTCCTCGGGAGGAAGCAGTTCGTCTTCAAGTCAGCGCGTTCCTGAAGAAAACGGCAGAGGCCAACGCGCTGGGCGCGGGGTCTGAGGTACCTCCTGCGACCGACGAGACGAACGTGGCAAAACTGTTTGAAGAAGTAAAAGCAATGTTTCGGGAACTGCCAGCCCGCGTCGACGAGCGAGTTCAATCAGTCAACCGGAGGGGATTTTCGCGGCGAATGCGGCGATTTAGTCCATCTCTGCTGGAAGAACTCATTTATCATCCCGCCTTCGAAAAAACGAATTATGGCGCCGCCGCAGCGTGGCTAATTGTAATTTCCTTATTTAAAGATGACTTGTCTTGGCTATACGAATCAGGGGTTGAATTTTATAGAACTTTACGCAATGGAAGCAAACGAGCCATTGAGAATTCTCGAAACGAGATTTTATCAATCCTTGAATTTTCGACGCATTCACCGGTTTTCGACATGATAGGCTCACGGGAAAGCGAAGAAGTTCACTATATAATGCATAAACTTCCGGAAATAGTGCATCGCTTGAGCGATAGGGCTATTTTACACGCACCACCGCATCGAGCGGACGCACCTCTAAGACAAAGTATGCTCAAGAATATTCAAAAGTAATTTTTTGATTCCCCCCAAAAAAGCGTCTTTATTTTTGCCCCCTTCCAAGTGATGAACGGACCCGCTGCGCTGCGAGCTTGCGGGTCCGACTCTCGTCATCTTGTATCCGGTGACATCCACGCCACTGCATCGGGCAATCGCGCGATAGATCCGCATTGTGGAACCGCCCGTTGCCTCAACGAAGCCAACGCAACCTTTTCAAGCGAATGGTTGTAAAACCCGGCGCCGCGCAAAAAAGACCGCGTGTGTGGTCAGTGAAAAGCTGCCACAGCACAGAAGAACGTAATTGCAAGCATCCACAACAACATCGAAGCGAATATCCCACTTGCTGCGCCGGCCGTTGTTCCGGCAGTTTGAAGCATTTTTATCGAAGCTTGCCGCACAAATAGCGTGAATTTTGCCAGTAGATGTGATGCGATAATAAAAACAAATGACAACTGGGTTGTCAATGCCGTATAGAATAACACTGGTTCGGGTATAAAATAGGTTGCAAACCATCCCCGCGACGTTACGTGAATCACGGTAGGCGCGTTAAATAGATTAAATAGCACACTGAAGCCGTCAATCGGTTTATACGGCATAATCGGCATTGGATCTTGCGGCGCGATATCCGTGTAAAGCCGAACCATATCGAGTACGCGAAGAAAAAACAACCCGAAAGTAAAGGCAAAAAATGAAGCCACAACCGCAAGAGCAAATAAGAGGAAGAATCTAATTGACAAATATCCTTTCACCCTCCCCGCGCGAATTGCTACTCGCGTCAACGAGATCGAAAAGATGTCAACCACCAGCGCAACGAAAATTGCCTCGTGAAAATAATCGTGTAGCGACTGCCTCATCAGCGGTGAGAACGGCCTAAAAATAGCTGTTATATCTCCGTGAATATTGTGCAATACCCAAACACCTATATAAACACACGATACCGTTAGTGTATAGATCGGAATCGTTAAAAGTTGCTTGATTGATAATACGCGATCACCAAAATAGCGTTCGAATATCATGACCCACGTTTTTGCCAACTGTTCAAGCGTAGCAGCACCAAACGATCGCCCCTTCAACTCTTTGATAATATTTTCTCTAAATTTCTTGGTCGCCATCGCGACGCCGACAAAAACACTGCTCGCGAAAGACAAAATTGTGAAAATGCTTCCCAGAGTTCCTAATATATCTGTAGTGGACATGTGACTTTCTCGTTTAAATTCTTCAATTCATTGGCACCGCGTCAATAACGAAGG
Source organism: Paraburkholderia rhizosphaerae (assembly GCF_004366595.1). Taxonomy (GTDB): domain Bacteria; phylum Pseudomonadota; class Gammaproteobacteria; order Burkholderiales; family Burkholderiaceae; genus Paraburkholderia; species Paraburkholderia rhizosphaerae. The sequence continues at coordinate 130,048 of NZ_SORE01000006.1, read as the reverse complement.
CTTTTCGTTGCCTCGTTTTGTCGTTAACGGCACGCTAGGCCAGAAATTTGAGTGTCTGCATGAGGGTGCTTTCGCTCTCTTCGTGCGGTCGCTTGTGGCATATGCGGTGGTCACGCCTCCAACCGCGAGGTGCGCATGCCGCCAAGCTGACCGCTCACGTTGGCCGAAACGCGCAGCTTGCCAGCCGGATGTCGCGAGTGGTGGCCTCAAGTACGGCTTGCCTGAAAGTGAGGTCATTTTGATGCGTTAAAGATGCGTCGTTTACGACGCATCTTTAACGCATCAAGCTATCGCGAGAGCGACCAGACGAGTTACGTGCTTTCTCAACGACGCACTTTCGACGCATAAGTGACGCATTTACGGTTGCTGCCGCCAACACGTCGAGATTCAGCTCGGTTTCTGGCTCCGCCGCTTGGCGCTGGCGATCTTGAACCGAGCAAGGCGATCAACTTTCGGCGAATGCTTGATGGGCCTCGACGTTTCAACGGCTAATGCCTTGAATCGACCACCCGTTCGCCCATGTACCGCATGGCCGTACTTCCCGATTGAATAGTCGCTCAGGTGCCCCATGACCTTGGCTGCCTCTTCCAGCGATAGGTCAGGATCGCTCTTGAGATCCGATGCCAGTTGATGGCGGAAACAATACGGACTGACTCTCGTCCTCATTTTCGGAAACACCTCTCTCCCAAGCGCGACCACGCTGTTGTAGAGGTAGTCAGCATCGTGTGCAACCACACATCGGGCAAGGCCAGTCGTCGTCTCGGCACGCACGGCGCATAGACGCAGGATACCCAGCGCTGGAATCGCTCTCTCATCGTCAGGCCCGGTCCTGAATGCGTAGCGGCGACGCGGCTGCCCTCGCTCACGGTGGCCAGCGTCAATACATTTGGCCCCAGCGATCTCGATCACGAGCAAATTGTCACGCCAGGCAACGGATACCCCGTCTTGAATTTCGCGCGGGCGGCACCCCGTCAGCCACAATAAAGCCAGCGCAGGCAGCAACTGTGGCCGAGATTGTTGCCAGTCGGGTTGAGATGCCCGCTTCCACATGTCCTCGCGCCAAGTCGGTGCCAGCGATTTGAGCGCGGGCTTCTTGGTTTTCCCCATTTGCTGCGGCTCCATATTGAGTTGGGATTTGGCGTTGCTTGGTGACTCGTCGAGTGTGATTTCTAGATCGTTCGAAATCTGCCGAACACCACCCCCGAGTCGCTACGCGCCTCGACCCCTGAGGGGTTGGGGCTTGGCGGTTTTCGTCTACAACTCGCCATGCCGTCGCATGTCTGAGTTGCAGCCGAAAACCGCCAAGCCCCCTCTTGTCCGACATGCTGTCCGGACAAGAGACCGACACGATTTCGGTACCTTGGAAATCAGGATCGATCTGCGTTCGTCGGGGAGGAATTCGGACGAATCGTGGCCGCCGCTGTCGGGATTCGGTGATGTCGTGCGCACTCACAAAAACCGCCGTTATTCCGGTGCCATCATGATTCCCGCGCCCGCCCGTGGACGGTTGTGCTGCCCACCCCGCGCATGCGGCGTGGACAGCGCCGGCTCGCTGGCCGGGCGTCCCGCAACCGACCACCGGCTCCCCGCGACGATTGCCTTCGGCCTGACGCGCCGCGATGCGGCTTGCCCAGGTGACACGGGAAGTGCAACGAAAAGCCACTCTCTGCAAGCCATAGCGTTCGATGACCGACCACGGTTCGCGCGTGCCGCCGCGCCCGGAGCGAGGCGCACGGGTACCTGCGGAGCGCCGTAAGGCGCGGAGCCAGGGAGCGCGCCGACCGCCCGTAGGGCGGGCGCTCCGGACCGGCCTGTGCAGGCCGACGGTGTGACGGGGCAGTCAAGGTGCGAAGCGCCGTTTCTGCCCCCGCTTGCGGGGGCGTATTGTCGACTCAGGCGTTTGTCCACCAAGCGGTCCTTAAGCGTTAAGGTTTATAAAAGGTTTTGGTTAATCGCGCGCGCGCGTTACGGTTTCCGGGAGCCACGTCGGCGCTGGCTTCGTGGACCGTTTGTGTCCGTAAAACCACGAAGCAGGGTGTCCCTAAAACCACGCGTCAATTCACAGGTCAGGCGTCCGTGAAACCACGTGCCAATTCACAGGTGCGGCAGACTTTTCCACAGGTAACGGACACGTGGTTTCACGGACGGTTACCTCTTTTCAATTCCATAAGGAGGTCAGTTAGCTGCGCTCTTCCGCCTTTCTGGGCGCGCGCATAAAACGTCGCCGCATCGCTCACGACATCAAACACCACACGGTAATCGGGCAGCATGTTGGCACCGGCCAGTGCCTTAATGGCGGCTCGGAACTTCCGCCGCGTGTCGGCGCTGCCGCTTTTTTCGTGCAGCACGGCGAGACTCACGCGCCATTTGGGCTGTGAGCCGCAATGCTTGCGGGCCAGCTCGTAGATTCGCCGGTCGAGCGGCTTTCGTAGCCGGAAGTAGTCGCGACTGAGGGTCAACACGTGCTTGGCCTTCACCGACCGCCAAAGCCAATCGGGCAGCGTGATCTCAATGGCAACCATGCGGCCATCATGGTCGCGCTCGATGACGCGCCACGAATCAACCAGCCCGAAGCCTGCGCGTTCTCGCCTGCCGTCCGTTGCTATGTTGGTCTCGATACGCGTACCGCAAAGCCGCGCCAGCGTATCGCCCATTCGCCGGTAGCTGTCGCCATCGGTACGCCTGTTTGTCGCCACAAGGAAATCGTAACCAGTTAAGCGCAGGACGCGCCCCACATCCTCTCGGCCCCGGTTGATCGCCTCTACCAGCTGGCTGATGCAATAGATCCAGAGGTCCTTGTCGTGAATCGTCGCGCAGCCGTCATGTCCCGGCTTGACGGTAACCGTCGTTCCGTTTCGCTCATATATGCGAACGCGCTTGTCGCCAGCCTTTAGGGCGAACAGCGGGTGCTCCATGCTCGCCAGATCATCCTTCGGCGCTGCATCGAGAATGTCCGCGACGAAGAAGTCGCGTTGCTGATGACGATTCGGCGAGAGGCTGCCTCGCGTGCAAGCGTCAACCTCGTCCACTGCCACTGCTGGTATCGGCAGCAACTCATGATCTCGATCCATAGCCATTACCAGCGTCGCGGAAGCTTTATTGGTCAACCGATCGGCGATGGCGACCGCGTCGTTTTGCGACCGTATTGAGACCATTCAGCCATTCGCGCACATCAGCCGCACGCCAGCGGACGCAACGGTTTCGGCTCATGGCCGGGCGGGGAAACTCCCCCTGCATGTTTCGTTGATAGAAGGCCCCCGGTGTAATGCCGAGGAGACAGGCGAACTCCTTGGGCGAAATCAGTGCGCTCGGATCTAGCTGTGCGAACGTCACGCGAAAATCGCTGGCAGAACCAGTTTCCTCGATCGGCATTTGCGAGCTCCATATGAATCAGGTAGTCTGAGTTCAAATGTTCGACGCTCAAGCGTTCAGTTCAAATGGCGCATGAAGAGGGGGTTTCGAGATGGGCTGGCAAAGCGCGGGGCTTGCTGCAGAGGAACGAGAGGCGAGAAAGGCGTTGACTATTGATCTGGCGACCACCATCTGGAAGCCGACTGGAAAGGAAACTGAAACGCAGGAGACCGTAGAAGAGAAGCTGGGGCTCCGACGAGGGGTGCTGGCTGATATGCTCTGTGAAACGAAGCCTGGGGTAGAGGATTGGCACTTCGCTTTACTGGCAGGCAAGGGCTATGACAAGGGCCGTGGCAGACTAACGGATCAGTTCGTTTTTGAATTTGGTCTTGGGCAACTTGTCGAATTTGTCCAAAATGAAAGTGGCTTGATTGATGCCGAGAAGGCCGTGGCGGAACAAAGAGAGTTGGACAATATCAAGGTGTTGCTGAAGAGCCGGCACGAAGCCCATAAGACTTTTGCCGAAGGCCTTGATAATGTTCGCCAAGGCGAGGTCCCTTGGTCAAAGAATGGCAGGCGAAAAAAATGGAAGAATGCAACGTCGGCAGAACGACGGGCGTCCTTCGACGGTTGGCTCGACAAGATCGAGCAACTAGGTTGCCGTGTGCTGGATCGCCGTGAATGGAATGACTGGTTCCGGATGGCCGATCCGGCAGGGACAATGGAGCAACTTCTGTGGCACTGGTGTGATGGTGACGATGGTGAGTATTCCGCAGGCTGTCCGCCTTGGGTTTTCGGCGTCGACGTTGACTACTGGAATAACTACGCCGCCTTGAGCAGCCCAGAGTTTCTGGACAGCTTGATCCTCGTGACCGAGAGTGACATGCCATACAGCCCGTATCATGCCCGGTTCGAGCAACCCAACTCAAAGCCACTTCTTAGCGGATACCTGATCACCCATGAGGTCACAGGCTTTAGCGTGATCGATGGCGAGCTCCAGTTCGAGCCCGATTTTCAGGGCGACGACGTCGCGGCTTGGCTAAGCGAACGACGGGCGCGTGTGGCACAGGCCACGCAGGAAGCCAACGCCCTAATTGATCGGGCGAACCGGCGGAAAAGTGGCGGAGCCCATGGCTAAGGTGAAGGAATACAAACTGAGATGAAGAAAGGGAATCTGAGTTAAAATCCCGCACAATCAAGAAGTTAGTTGCGCATGGCCTTGTGTGCAACTGGGCGATTTCTCCCTCCGAAGGCAGGGGTTGCTGGTTCGATCCCAGCCGGGCGCGCCACTGAATTGTTTTGTTTCTCTGCGGCTTGTTGTTGTGCTTTTTGAGGTGCAATAGCTGTAATGCCGGTGAACGTTACGGCACCCGCTCCCACATCCATTCCTTCGCATCATGGCTAGTGATGGACGGCATTTCGTTGTACGTCGTTCGTGACTTGCTGGGGCTTTCATCGATCCCGGTGACTGAGCGCTACGCGCACTTATTGCCGGATCAGGGACGTGCTGCGGTTAAGCGGTTGATTGCTCTATAAGCCCCAAGAAAAAGAATGCGCTTACCGGTTTTCTGCCGGCTACTGCAACAGGGTCGGCGTCCACCAGGAACGGGCGTTTTCCTTGTGTTTCAGTGATTTCATGGACTTCTCCAGCGAACTTCGTGTAATGGGCAATACATTCGCCGCGCTTGCTGCTGCGCTCGCATGTGGTACCTATGCTGAGGATTGAGCGGCTTTGAGCAGCTGTCGTTGTCCCGATCGTCGCAAATGCAAACCTGTGTCGCGCGCATGGCTATGCGAGTGACCGTTCTCGTTCATCCTGTTGAGTCCATTGTCCTATGTCGAATACGCCGTCCGTTGATCAGCCGGCCGTGTTGGTCTTCTATGTCGAACGAAGATGTCAGCATCGGTATATTGTTATTCGCGACGGGGGACAGAGATGGGCAACTGTTTTTCAGGCTGCATAGGCCATGCCGGCCACAGTCACCAGTACGATGTGGACCCGGTGGATCTGCAAGCAAACAAAGCGACGCCGCGGAAGCTCACGGGGTCGACTAAGCAGAAAACCGACTCCCGCCTGAGCGGGCTACGACGACGCAATAGTGTGACGTCCCAGCCAGATGGCGCTCGATATATGGTCATCGGAATGTTACGGGACGCGGGGTACGACGCAGATAGCGTCAAGGAAGGGCGTTCTTCTAAAGTGGACTATATGACACCGGAGCAACGAGAACAGTACCGGGTCATCCCGAATAATGGTTTGCTATGTAAACGCGAAGGAGATCAACTCCGACCTTTGACAACCAAGCCTATAGAAGACCCGGATGCTTTCGATTTCGACGATGCCGAACCAGCGCAAGCAACCAGCAGGCACATGTATGTCATGGACGAGCAGGGTCAATTGTTCATGGGCCATGAGCGAGTCGTGTCACACCACTCGGCTTTCCTAGCTGGCGCGCCAGTTGCCGCTGCAGGCGAAATGACTGTGACAGACGGGCGCGTCGAATATGTCAATGATAAGAGTGGTCATTACCAGCCAACGCTTGAACACACCCAACAATTGGAAGTTGAATTGAAGATGCACGGGGTTGATCTTCCCGTTGCACAAAAGGAGCCATTTGGGAAAACGAAAGAAGAGCTCAAAAGAATCGGCATCAGTTTCGAGCGATATTATCCCGACCATCCCGACCTTTTTAAGCGAAAACCGTACTAAAATGTGCAGATTTTCTGCAACGTGACGCGACCAGATGACGCCTTTTGTAGACCGCGCCCGGTCCTTGTGCCGGGCTTTTTTATTTGAAGGCAAGCGCGAGGGCCTAGAGCTTGATGCTCACGTGCCGGGCCCGTAATTTCGAACCCTCTGCATGATAACGTTCAGGCAAATTTAGGGGAAACGCTGAACGTGATGCGATGCCATCAATGTGACGTGAGCGTGGCCAATGCATGGCAGTTCGGGCGCCTCGTGGCACCCTTTAATTTCTCGAGGCACAATCCTTTTGTCGCCTCCGGCCGATAGAACTCCACTCGCTTTCGCCGGATCGGTCATTCCTTATCGATTCCCAGCGCGATACGCACCGTGGCTCAAGTTTCTAACAGCCATCGCCGTTACTAAAAACATCAAATCAAATTCGGCCCCGCACGAAGGTCACCGTTCCGATGACAACGATCACTCCATTCAATCCGAATGCGCTCAATCAGTTATATAACGCAAGCGTGACAAAAGCGCCGTCAAACACGAATACCACTTCGACATTGGCGCCTCGGCCTACAACGTCCGTCACGCTGGGACAACCGTCGATAGACGCGGCGGTGTATGCCTCTCCAGCCGTACGAATCACGCCACCCGTCTTTGAAAACCCATCAAACAACGCGGTATCGTCGCGCATGGCGGCGGACTTCTCATTGCGATCCGGTCCGCAGCAGTTCGCCGGGCTCGGTGCCGCGCTATTGAGTCAAATCGGCAACGGCAATTTCTCGCAATCGTTAGTGGCGCCCGGCGCGAATGCAACCCCAGCGTCGATAGCAGCAGCGCAGTCAAGGGTGCACCATTCCGCGACCAATCAGATCACACTCGATGTAACGACAACCTCCGGCGCTCAGGTTGAAGTCACACTCGGCAGCGATTCAAACGGACTAGCCGTTCAGGTCACGGTAACCAATGGCACGCTAAGCGCTTCCGATAAGAGCGCACTGGAAAGTCTCTCTTCCGCGTTTCAATCCGCAATCGACGGGCTCACCTCGATTCAGCCAACGCTCGACCTCAGCGGGCTGATGAAATTCGATTCGAGCGCGATATCGTCGATCGATTTTCATGCGAACGTACAGGGCGTGACGGGTCCGCAAACAGTGGACTTCCACGCCGATAATCAGATACGCAAACTGAGCACGAGCGGTCCCGACGGCAAGCTCAATCTCAGCGTGAATATGTCGAACCCGATGATTATCGGCAGCGCGCAGCAACAGGCGAACGCAATCAGCAGCTATCTGCAGCAATTCCAGAGCGAACAGGCACGCGGCAATGGCAACGCCGCATTGATGTCGATGTTCGACGATGCGTTTACCGAAATGAACAGCAACTATAACGTTCCGCCTCAAGCGAGCGGTGCTAGTGCACTTTTATCGACAATATCCGCCGCGGGTCAGGGCATGCTGACCGGCCTTGCCGATTTCACGGCTTCAGTCGTACAGACGCCTAAGAGCAGCAATCCGTTCCGGCCGAACGAGACCGATACATTCTCGTATCAGGTATCGCAATCGACTCAGGTCGACAACGCGAACCCGTTGAACCTTTCCATCACGCAACGGCAAAATTCGCATCTGACCGCAAGTTTTCACAAGCCGATTTCCGGCACTGGTGACTTGAACCTGACCGACTCAGCGCAGTCGCAGAACTACGACTTCGTCCAGATCGACGATTCCGCATCGAGCGAAGCGCAAATCGCATATCAGAAAGGCGCACTCATCAAGGCGGTCCTTGCGCATTCGGCAAATCAGTCCACGCGCACACAGGAATACGAGCAAGGCCAACTGACGCAGGACACGACGACGCCGACCAGCCAGTCATTTTCGAAGGATTTCCTGCCGCTGCTCAACGACGCGCACCTCGCCTCCCGCTTTGATATGCCCGAGGCCGTTAAAAATGCGCAGTCGACCTTGCAGGCGATCAACCGGCTGGCGGTGTTGCAGTCCGACCCGGCAAATGTCGAATTCGCGGCCAACCAGCGAGTGAGCTAACCGGGAACAGATGCGCGGACGCCGGCTCCAAAGATGCCCCCTCAATAGAAAACCGATAACTCGTCGGACTACTGCATAACTTTTTTCAGGGTTTACTGATTGCGCATCTCTCCATGCTCCATCGAGGATTGCGAGTCGTGCGGCTGAAGGCCGCCTTCGCGCAGCCGGCCGCATCGCTGGCCGGAGAATTTCACTACCTCACGGAGAGTTGGAAATGTCGGAACAGCGGCAACGCAAAGGCGCGTTTTATCCGTTCGCCACGATCGGCGCGCGCACCGAACGCGGCGGACGGGTCACGAGTGGAGCGGGCGTAAAGGTTTGCGGGCTACCCGTCGCATGCGTCGGACATATCGTTACTTATAACGACGCGAGCGAGGCTGTCATCGCGGATGGCGCGGGCGGCACAGCGGTAATTGACGACCGCTCCGCAGCGGTTGTTGGAAGCGTGCTCGATAAAAGTGTCGCGATTTCGGATATCCCGCGTCGCGAGCCACATACATCGACAATCTTCATGCCCGTCGATGAACACGGTTTTGCTCTCACCCGCCAGTAAGGGGGAATCATGCTACGTCGCATTGCGGTCGTCGGCGACACGCTGACCAGTGGCGGAGTCATCCTGCCATATGGCTGTGAAATGGACTTCATGTTTCACGGTCGCCAGGTCGCGCTTATTGGCGGTGAGTCGTACTGCGGAAAATGCGAAAGCGCGGGCGTTATCATTAAAGCAGGTGGCCCCACCCGCCTTAATTACATGAACACGCGAGAAGTGGCACTGCATGGCGATATTGTGCTTTGCAAGTGCGAACAGCATCCGCTCATCATTGCGTTGCATGCAGGCGATTCGACGGTCGATGACGAAGCGGAAAGGTACGCCACCGCATTGAGCTCAACGAGCGCGAGTCGTGGCGAAGCAAGCGACGCGAGCACACAATCGCGCGCGTATGACGAACAGGTAGCGGCTCGCGCGAGTTGTGCAGCGTTAGAGGGCTACCCGCGTTTGCTTTTGCGAGTTTGAACGCGATTGCTTACAGGCGTTGGACAGTAGCTCGGTGGGCGTCGTTCTTTTGTACTTGGAGCGCCCTGATATTCCTGTTCTGCCTGATTGGCTATAGTCGCGCGTAAGAAAACGGGCCGCGAAAGCCTGGCTGCGCCCTGCACGATCAGATGAAAATTCTTGCTTCGTCAGGGCCTTCCCCGTCTGAACATCCCCACTACAGGTAGCCAGGCCGTAGCTGCCGTCACGATGACATTCACCGCCCGGTACCGCGACCGCCCCAGCAATTTTTGTACTCCACCCTCGATTCGCGGTAAGATACCCAGATTCGAGATGCGGTAAGCCTTTGATTTTATAGGCCGATCCCGCAAACCGTACGACTGGACGCCGCCCTTCAAGGACCAGGGCTGCAAGGTCCACCCGAAGCGGGCGCGCCAGATTTTTCGAAAGGACACTGGGTGATCTGAATCCCCCAGAACGATCAAGGCCCTACGGCGGAAGCCAAGGGTCTTTTTTTCTCGTATCGCCGGAAACATTCGCCGGCGCGTAATAAAACAGGTCGGAGGTAGGTGAGTATGCTTAAGCGCTTGGTAGCTATTTCGTTGCTGTTCAGTAGCCTGCTTGCATTGGCGGGCTGCAATACTGTCGGGGGCGCCGGCAAGGACCTGACTGACTCAGCCAACGCCGTCAAGAAGGCGCTCTGAAGTCCCAGCGAATTTCTTTCAAGCAGTAGTGATCCCGTCGAGGGCCGGAGTGCGTCAATCTCCGGCCCTCGCGTTTTCACATCAAGCCGGCGTGATCGTGAGTTTGCCCTGCTTGACTTCTACACGAACGCGGCCAGAGATCGGAAAACCCGCCTTCTCCAGCCATCGCCCCGCCAGACGAATCCACGGCGCATCCGGATAGATATCAAGACAACGCCGCCCGTGGGTTCGCCACTTCTCCCCTTCTCCGTCCCAAAGTTCATCGTCTCGTTTGAGATCGTGACCCGGGTTAGTTAGCGATCCGATCTATTTTCCTCGAATGCGCGGAGGGAAGCACCAACGTGGTGACAACCAGAATGCAGCCCACCCAATCCGCTTCGAGGCGCCCTCTCCCAGCCTTGCACTCCCCACGCTGCACCGCATCATAAAAATCCATTCCAATGTTCGAACATGATTGATATAGTTCTTTCATGTTTGATAATGTTCGTTTACAAGAACAATCGAACATCGCTTGTGCAGCGGCCTCTACCTACACCAAATCAAGGAGACGTCAATGAAGAAAAGCCTTGCCTGTCTGCTCGCCACCAGCCTCTTTGCGTTCGCCGCAGGCGCGCACGCCGGTGACCGCCAGTTGAAATCTGTCGGCGTGACGGTCGGCGATCTGGCCAACCCCTACTTCGTCGCAGTCGGCCAAAGCGTCACCCGCGAAGCGCACAAGATCAACCCGAACGCGCAAGTCACCGTCGTCTCGGCCAAATATGACCTGAACACCCAGGTCGGCCAGATCGACAACTTCATCGCGAACAAGGTCGATCTGATCATTCTCGGCGCGGCCGATTCGAAGGGCATCGGGCCCGAAGTGAAGAAGGCCCAGAAAGCAGGCATCGTCGTTGTCGCTGTCGACGTCAGCGCCGAAGGCGCCGACGCAACCGTCATGTCGGACAACACGATGGCCGGCGGAGAGTCGTGCAAGTACATCGCCCAGCAGATGAACGGCAAAGGCAGCATCGTAATCGTGAACGGACCGCCGGTCTCGTCGATCATCGATCGCGTCACCGGTTGCAAAACCGAACTGAAAAAATTCCCGGCGATCAAGATCCTGTCGGATAACCAGAACGCCGGTGGCAGTCGCGATGGCGGCCTGACGTCGATGTCCAATCTGCTTGCTGCTTATCCGAAGATCGACGCGGTATTCGGCGTCAACGACCCCACCGCGATCGGCGCGGAACTCGCCATCAAGCAAGCGAAGCGCAGCGACATCAAGCTGATCGGCGGCGTCGACGGTGGCCCCGATGGCATTCAGGCGCTGAAGACGCCGCAATCGCTGTTCGTCGTGTCGCCGGCGCAGGACCCGAACGGTATGGCCGCGCAGGCCGTCGACGTCGGCTACGCGCTGATGAACGGCCATCCGCCAAAGGACAAGGTCAAGTTGCTGCCGACGCCGCCGATCACCCGTGCGAACGTCGCAACGTATCAAGGCTGGATCCGCGACTAGGCAGAAGAGGCATTGTGATACGGGTCACGGCGAGCGCGCGGCTTCATACCCACTCGCCGTCCGCAAGTTAGGGATGACGATGACCACTCCTGTTTTGCAAATGTCCGGCGTCGACAAGTCCTTCGGCGCGACGCGCGCGCTGTCCGACGTCAAATTGACGGTGCATCCCGGCGAGATTCACGCGCTAATGGGAGAGAACGGCGCCGGCAAAAGCACGCTGATGAAAATCCTCTCGGGCATGTACCAGCCCGATGCAGGCGAGATCCGGATCGACGGCAACGCGGTCCGTCTCGCGAATCCAGCCGCGAGCCGCGCGCACGGAATCAGCCTGATCTATCAGGAACTCGCGGTCGCGCCGCATATGTCGGTTGCGGAAAACGTCTTTATGGGCAGCGAGCCGCGCTCGCGGTTCGGCTTTTCGGACCGTGCATCGATGATGCGTCGCACCGACGAGGTACTGCGCCAGCTTGGCGCGAAGTTTCATGCGTCGGCAAGGGCAGGCGCGCTTTCTATTGCCGAACAACAGCAGGTCGAGATTGCACGGGCACTGATCCATCACGGTCGTGTACTGATCATGGACGAACCCACCGCCGCGCTGTCGGACCGCGAGGCGGAGCATCTGTTTTCCGTCGTGCGCCGGCTGCGCGACGAAGGAATGGCGGTTATTTACATCAGCCATCGAATGGCCGAAGTCTATGCACTTGCGGATCGCGTGACGGTGCTGCGCGACGGCAAGTATGTCGGCGAACTGGCGCGCGACGCGCTCGACTCGAAGCGGCTCGTGCAAATGATGGTCGGCCGTCCTCTCGACGACTTTTACAAGCACGCACGTCACGCGACGTCTTACCCCCGCGAGGCCGTGCTTAAAGTGGAAGGCGTCGGCGGCGGCAAGATCAAACCGGCGACATTCGCCGTCGGTCGCGGTGAAGTGCTGGGCCTCGCAGGTCTTGTCGGCGCCGGGCGGACCGAGCTCGCGCGCCTGATCTTCGGCGCGGATGCCAGGACGTCCGGCACGATACAACTCGACGGCAAACCCATCGACCTATCCAATCCGCGCGCCGCGATGAACGCCGGTATCGCGTACGTGCCGGAGGACCGCAAGACACTCGGCCTCTTTCTGCACCTGGGCGTGCGCGAAAACGCGATCCTCAACGTCGCGGGCCGTCATTCGCGATTCGGCCTTGTCGATCACAAAGCGCTGAAAGGGCGCGCAAAAAAAGCGGTTGCGCGCCTGAACGTCAAGACATCACATCTGGAACTGCCGGTCGCCCGTCTTTCGGGCGGCAACCAGCAAAAGGTCCTGCTCGCACGCTGGCTAGAAATCGGCCCGAAGGTGCTGATCCTCGACGAACCGACGCGTGGCGTCGACATCGGCGCCAAGAGCGAGATCTATCAAATCATCCACGCGCTCGCCGAATCGGGCGTCGCCGTGATTGTCATCTCGAGCGAACTGCCGGAGGTCATTGGCATCTGCGACCGCGTGCTCGTGATGCGCGAAGGGACGATCACCGGCGAGCTCGCAGGCGAATCGATCACGCAGGAAAACATCATGCGTCTCGCGACCGATACCGACTCCGTCGCAACGACCAATCATGAACGACCGGAGGAACACACCCACCATGGCTGAAACCACTGAAACGCGCGGCAGCCCTCCGATGAGCGCCGACGCGCCCCCTTTCGGAACACGCTCTTTCTCCGCGCGAGCGCTTCTGCATCGTCTGGGCATGCTGCCGGTTCTGGTCGTGCTGTATGTCGTCTTCTATTTCCTGACGGTGCACTTCAGTGCCGACGGCACATCGAACTTCGCGACCGCCGACAACACGATGAACGTGCTCCGACAGGTCGCGATCAATCTGGTGCTCGCGGCCGGCATGACATTTGTCGTGCTGACTGCCGGCATCGACCTGTCCGTCGGCTCGATTCTCGCCGTGTCCGCGGTGCTCGGCATGCAGTTGTCGTTGATGGGCAGCCTTGCGGTGTGGTCCATTCCGGTGTTTATCGTCTCCGGACTGGTGATGGGCGCGCTCAACGGCGTGATGGTCGCGTTCCTCGATATCAATCCGTTCGTCGTCACGCTTGGCACGATGACCGCGTTTCGCGGCGCCGCGTATCTGCTGTCGGACGGCACCACGGTACTGAACAACTCGATTCCAAGCTTTGAATGGATCGGCAACGACGATTTTCTGCATGTACCGTGGCTGATCTGGATCGCCGTCGCCGTCGTGCTGATTTCCTGGGTGATCCTTCGAAAGACCGTATTGGGCATTCATATCTATTCGGTCGGTGGCAGCCCGCAAGCTGCACGACTGACCGGTATTCGCGTGCGCGGTGTGCTGCTGTTCGTCTATTCGATCAGCGGGCTGTTTTCCGGGCTGGCGGGGGCGATGTCGGCAAGCAAGCTCTATGCAGCAAGCGGCAATTGGGGGACCGGCTACGAACTCGATGCGATCGCTGCCGTCGTACTCGGTGGCACGAGTCTGATGGGCGGAGTCGGCACGATCTGGGGAACCGTCGTCGGCGCGCTGATTATCGGCGTGATGAACAACGGGCTCACCATCCTTGGCTTGTCGTCTTTCTGGCAGTACGTCGCGAAAGGCGTCGTCATCGTTCTCGCGGTGATTCTCGACAAATGGCGGCAAAAGGGAGCGGCGAACTGACATGACGCATCGCGACGAATCCACTTTTGTTGTCGGCGTCGACTTCGGCACCGACTCGTGCCGGAGTCTGGTCGTCGATGCCGCGACCGGCGAACAGCGCGGCAGCGCCGTCGCTTTCTATCGACGATGGAGCGAGGGCCAATACTGCGACGCCGATCACGGCATCTATCGACAGCATCCGCTCGACTATATCGAAGCGTTGACGCAAGCGGTCCGCGAATCGCTGAGCGCCGCGGGCGATGCAGTGCGTGCACGCGTAAAGGGACTCTCGATTGCGACGACCGGGTCCACGTCGGTTGCAGTCGACCGCGATGGAACACCGCTGTCGCTAACCGAGCCGTTTCGCGACAATCCGAACGCGATGTTCGTGCTGTGGAAAGACCATTCCGCCGTGCGCGAGGCCGACGAAATCAACGCGCTCGCACACGGCTGGGGGGGTGAGGACTTTACGCGCTATGTGGGCGGCGTGTATTCGGCCGAATGGTTTTGGGCAAACATGCTGCATGTGTTCCGCGTCGATCCGCAAGTCCACGCGCACGCGCACAGCTGGGTCGAACACTGCGACTGGATGCCGGCGCTGCTGACCGGAACCACACAGCCCGCGCAATTGCGGCGCAGTCGCTGCGCGGCGGGTCATAAGGCGATGTGGCACGAGTCGTTTGATGGACTGCCGAGCGAAGCATTTCTGTCCCGTCTCGATCCGCTTCTAACGGGTATTCGTGAGCGGCTCTACCGGGACACCTACACCGCGGATGAGCCGGCCGGTCGCCTGACGCACGAATGGGCAGAGAAGCTCGGCCTGTCGCCTGATGTAATCGTCGGGATCGGTGCGTTCGATGCGCATATGGGCGCCGTCGGCGCGGGCGCGCACGCGCACACGCTGGTGAAGGTGATGGGCACGTCGACCTGCGACATCGTGGTCGTGCCGACCGACGAGATCGGCGAACGCGTGGTGCGCGGCATTTGCGGCCAGGTCGATGGCTCCGTTATTCGCGGGCTAACCGGACTGGAGGCCGGCCAATCCGCGTTCGGCGACGTGTTCGCGTGGTTCCGCCGGTTGTTGTCGTGGCCACTCGGTCTGCTCGGCGACAGCGACATCAGCGACGAACTGGCGACGCGCATCCTGCCCGCGCTTGAACAGGCCGCCGCCAACGAAGACCCGCTGACCACCGGCATCGTCGCGGTCGACTGGCTGAATGGGCGCCGCACGCCTTATGCCGATCAGACATTGCGCGGCGCGCTGTTCGGGCTATCGCTCGGCAGCGATGCGCCGAAGGTCTATCGCGCGCTGATCGAGGCGACATCGTTTGGCGCGCGAGCGATCATCGAGCGCTTCCAGGAGGAAGGCATTCGCATCGACGACGTGATCGCAGTCGGCGGCGTCGCAAGGAAATCGCCGCTGAACATGCAGATCGCCGCCGACGTGTTCGGTAAGGAGATTCGGGTCACCGCGGCGGACCAGGCGGTCGCGCTCGGCGCCGCGATGTTCGCAGCTGTCGCGGCCGGCATTCACGACACCGCGGAACACGCGCAACGCTGCATGGGCGCGGGCTTCGAGCACGTCTACCAGCCCAACGCGAAAGCACGCGCGGCCTATGAACAACTGTATCGAAGGTACCGTTCTTACGGCGCGCTGGTCGAACACGCCGGACGTGAGATGCGGCACCCGGTATCGGCAACCGAAGACACATCATGTTCACTGAACTGAAGCGCGAGGCCTACGAGGCGAATCTCGAGATCCCCAAACAAGGACTCGCGATCTACACATTCGGCAATGTGAGCGCATTCGACGCAGCGCGTGGCGTGTTCGCGATCAAACCGAGCGGCGTACCGTATGACGAGCTGACGCCGGACCTGATGGTGGTGGTCGACCTCGACGGCGATATTGTCGAAGGGAGCGGGCGACCGTCGTCGGACACGAAGACTCACGCGGTGTTGTACCGCGAGTTCGCCGGTATCCGCGGCGTCTGTCATTCGCATTCGATGTACGCGGTCGCGTGGGCGCAAGCATGCAGGGAAATTCCGGTGTTCGGCACCACGCACGCCGATCACCTGACCGAGCCGATTCCGGTGACCGAGCCGATGAGCGATGACGCGATCGAGCGCGACTACGAGGTCGAGACTGGCCATCAGATTGTCCAGCGGCTGCGTGGACTGGACCCTCACGAAGTCGAGATGATCATCGTTGCATGTCACGGACCGTTCACATGGGGCACGTCCGCGCAAAAAGCTGTGTATAACAGCCGCGTACTCGAAGAGATCGCGCAGATGGCTTACCTGACGCGCACGATCAACCCGATCGCTCCACCGATCAAGGAAACGCTGATCCGCAAGCATTATCTGCGCAAGCACGGCGCCGGCGCCTACTACGGTCAGGTGGAAACGCCCGATGTGATCGACGGATTAAAATAGTTTCGCAGATAACCCGCGCGGCACGCGCTTACGTGGCCGCATTACGGACACGGATTCCATGCCCACGCCCGAGAAAAATACAACCGATAGCGTACTGGCCGACCATCGTCGGGAGTTGATCCTCGATGCGTTGGAAAAAGGCGGCCAATGCCGGGTTAGCGATCTCGCACAGCAATTTTCGTTGTCGCCGATGACAGTCCGCCGCGACCTGCAGGTGCTCGAGGAACAAGGGCGGCTGCGGCGTGTGCACGGCGGCGCGGTGCTGGTCGATTCGGAGATCGACTATCCGCTGCGGGCGCGCGAAGGACAAACGCAGAAACAGCGCATCGGGCGCCACGCCGCGGAGTTGATTCGCAATGGCATGGTGGTCTACCTGGATTCCGGCACGACCGCGATGGAACTTGCGCGCCGGATTCGCGAGGGTCTGCCCGATGTCTATCATCTGTCGATTGTCACGCACGGCATCAATCTTGCGATGGAACTGGCCGGACATCCCGCGTATGACGTCCATCTGATCGGCGGCGAGCTTTATCGCAACGGACTCGCGACCGTCGGTCCGGTGGCGCTCGCGCAAGTCGGCCAGCTGCATTTCGACCTGTTCTTTATGGGCGCGCGCGGCATCGACCTCGAAGCCGGCTGGACCAACGCCAACCAGCTGGAAACCCAGCTCAAACACGCGGCAATCGAACGTAGCCGCCAGGTCTGCGCGATCGCGGACAGCACCAAATGGGGGCAACGCGGCTTCGTATCGATCGTGCCGTTCGAGCGGGTGTCGACCTGGGTCTGCGACGACGATTTACCGCACAATGCACGCACCGCTGCTGAAGACGCAGGCATCGAATTGCTGCTCGCCAGCTGATTTTTCCAGGACCCTATTTCATGCATCGACAATTGGATTTGCTGCGCTGTAAATGTGTGCTGTTCGATATGGACGGAACGCTGCTCGATTCCCGCGCGCCGATGCACCGCGCGTATATCGAGTGGGCGAACCGGTACGGGTTGGACCCTGAACTCGTGGTGCGTGAAGCCCAGGGGCGCCGCACGATCGACACGATGCGCGCGCTCGCGCCGGCTGGCGCGGATGTCGAAGCGGACGCGCTCGCGCTGATGCGGCGCGAGTATGACGATACCGACGGCATCATCGAAGTGCCCGGCGCAGGCGCATTGCTGCATACATTGCCCGCGCACCGCTGGGCCGTCGTGACGTCCGCGGATCGCGCGCTCGCGCTCAAACGTCTGGAGGCCGCCGGCCTGCCCGCGCCACAATTGCTCGTCAGCGCGGAAGACGTGACGCGCGGCAAGCCTGCACCGGACGGTTTTCAGCTCGCGGCGCGGCGCATGAATTCCGACGCACGCGACGGCGTGGTCTTCGAAGATGCACCGGCCGGCATCGAGGCGGGCCTCGCGGCGGGCGCGAAAGTAATCGCGATTGCGTGGGCGTCGTCGGCTGCCGGACTCGGCGAAACCGTGCGCGTGCAAGACCTGCGCTGCATCCGCGCGGTCACCGATGGCGATGAAATCGTGCTGCAGGTTTCCGCGTGAGCATTGCGGCGCGTAACCCGCCGGCCGCCGCCTGAGTCGTCGCTTCTTCAGTCGCTTCCCGCGTCGCGCGCTGAATCATTTCGTATCAGAAAGGGTTATCCTTCCGTTTCGGTATGCAGGACGATCGGACGATCCTTTAAACGAACGAAATGACAGACGAACCGTTGCCGCGCATTGTCGTCGTCGGGAGCGTGAACATGGATCTCGCGACGGTCGTGCCGCACTTTCCGCGCCCCGGCGAAACCCTGCAAGGCAACCGGTTCCTTGTGGCGCCGGGTGGCAAGGGAGGAAACCAGGCGATCGCCGCGGCGCGACTCGGCGCAAACGTCGCACTGATCGCCTGTGTCGGCAACGACGAATTCGGTCCGCGGCTGCTCGCCAGTCTGCAGGCCGAGGGCATCGATTGCTCGGGCGTGGTAACGAGCGAACATGCGGCAAGCGGCATCGCGATGGTGGTCGTCGACCACACGGGCAATAACTCGATTGTCACCGTGCAGGGCAGCAACGGCGATCTGACGCCGCAGCAGGTCGCGCGGCACGTCGATTCGCTTGCCACCGCACGGATGATTGTCTGTGATCTCACCGTTCCGGTCGCGACCGTTGAAAGCGTGCTGTCAACTGCACGGCAGTCCGGTATTCCAGTGCTCCTTAATGCTTCGCCTGTGCAAAGCCCGGAACCGGCGCGTCTTCTTCCTCAAATCCGATATCTCGTGGTGAACGAAGTGGAAGCGGCCACGCTGTCGGCGCGGCCGGTCGATTCGATCGACGACGCGAAAGCGGTCGCAAGCGCACTGCATGACGCCGGCGCCACGCATGTGCTGGTCACGCTCGGCGCGCGAGGCGTGGTCGCACACTTCGAAACGGACCACGGCGCGCAGGTCGCGTTTTTCCCGGCTTCACCCGTTACCGCCGTCGACACGACCGGCGCGGGCGATACGTTCGCCGGCGCCTTCGCGACGGCGATCGTCGGCGGCGCGTCGGGACCGCGCGCGATCGCGTTCGCACAGGCGGCGGCAGCCACCTGCGTGACGCGCGCGGGCGCCGCGCCGTCGATTCCATACTTGCATGAAATCGGCATCGATTTCAGGTCCAACTGACCAGAAAGACACACACTGTCCCCGCTGTTGGCACAGACTGGCACGCGTCATTCGCGGCTGACGCATTCACTGGCCGATGCGCTCGCCGGGTTAGCGCTGCAGGGTTCCACTGGCATAAAACCTGCGGCCTGCCGTTGCAGTTGACCACACTGGTCACCGCTACCGTGCGATCGATCGACTCGCGCGCTGACGGGGCCGATGACGGCGGATCGTGAGGACGCGAACGATGGGTGCCAACGAGCAACTGCAGGACTGGCGCACCGATGCGCTTAACCTGGAACGCGAAGCCGCGAAGGCGGTGATCGGACAGCCCGACACGGTGCGCCTGATCAATATCGCGCTGTTCGCACGCGGCCATGTGTTGCTCGAAGGCGGCGTCGGCGTCGGGAAAACGACGCTATTGCGCGCGATCGCGCGCGCAGTGGGCGGTCAGTTCGAGCGCGTCGAAGGCACGATCGATCTGATGCCGGGCGACCTCGTGTATCACACGTACGTCGATGCGGATGGCAAACCGCGCATCGAACCCGGACCGTTGCTGAAACACGGCGAATCGCTGTCGACCTTCTTCTTCAACGAAATCAATCGTGCGCGCCCGCAGGTTCAATCGCTGTTACTGCGCGCGATGGCCGAGCGATCGGTGTTCGCGTTCGACCGCGAATACAACTTTCCGCACATGACGCTGTTCGCCGACCGGAACAAGGTCGAAAAGGAGGAAACCTTCGAACTCGCGTCGGCCGCACGCGACCGCTTCATGTTCGAGCTGAACATGACCACGCCCGACGACGATGACGTGCGCCGCGCGCTGGTGTTCGACCCGACGTTTCACGACACCGACGCGTTGCTTGAGCGCGTGACGCCGGCCGTGCTGCCATGGCAGGAACTGAACACGATTGCCGCCATCATCCAGTCGAGCGTGCACGCATCGGAAGCGATCGAGCGCTATGCGCTGGAGATCTGGCGAGCCACCGAGTCGCCGGAGCGTTACGGCATCGCGCTCGACGACGTCGACATGAGCAACCTGATTCTCGCGGGCGCGAGCCCGCGCGGGATGAGCATGATGTTGCGCGCGGCGCGAGTTGTCGCGTGGCTCGCCGGTCGCGCGTACGTCGAACCGGACGATGTGCACGCCGTCATCGCGCCGACGCTCGCGCATCGAGTGTTCTTCACGCCGATCTACGAACTGCGGCGCGCCGAACTCGCGCAGGCGCTGATCCAGCAGATCGTCGAGCGCATCGCGGCGCCGTAACGCGACCCTGGTCATGTCGCCGCTCAAGGAATTTCACTACAGATTGCCGGTGCGGGTGGCCGGTGTGCGACCCGGCTCGCATCGAGGAACAAGTGTCGGCGTCGGGCAGGAGTTCATCTCGCATGCGCGGCTGTTCGATTATCCGGACCCGCGGCGCATCGATATTCGCGCGAGCATCCGTGGCGGATACGGTGAATGGCTGGTCAGATTGCACCGGCAACGCGTCGCCGTGCCGGTCTACGCGGTGGTGGACGTGTCCGCGTCGATGCGGTTCGGCCACACGACGTCGAAGCTCGACGCCGCCGCGCAATTCGCCGAAGCGCTTGGCTACAGCGCGTTTCGTCATGGCGACCGGGTCGGCATGCTGGCGTTCGATACGAGCGAGCGCGACGATCTGTTCTTGCCCGCGCGCCATGTACGCGGAGCCGGTGCATTGATGAGCGACACGCTACGGCACGCGAAACCCGGCGAGCCACGACAACGGCGCGCATCGCCGGCAGCCGGACTGGAAAAGACACTGGCACGCATCGCTGAGCGTGCATGCATGGTCTTCCTCGTGTCCGACTTCCACTGGCCGCTCGACACGCTTGCGGCGTTGCTTCGATCGGTCCCACGTATCTGGCTGGTGCCGATCGTGTTGTGGAACTCGGCGGAGCTCGAGCCACCAGCGACGAACGGCTGGCTCACAACACACGATATGGAAACGGGCGAACGACGCTCGATCTGGATCACCGACGCGTTGCGCGACCGATGGCGCGCGGCTGTCGCGACCCACCGCGACCACATCAGTCGCACGTTCACGCAATGCGGCGTGCAGCCCCTTTTCGCGACCGACACAGTCGATGCCGACGCAGTCAGCCGCTACTTCGTGGAGCAGGTCGCATGACGCTGCGAGCGAGCGGACGCGAGCATCAACAGGAGCGCGTGCGTGCAACGGTTGCGATCGCGCTCGGGCTAGCGCTCGGGCCAGCGATGATGCTCGGCATCTGCCCGTTGGCGAGCGCCGATCAAGCCGTTGTGCAACAGCCTCCCGCGTTCGGCCACACGCTCGCCGATGTGCTTGAGCAGAAGGTGCTGTTGCAAGACCACGGCCGTCCGGCCGAGCTTGCCGCGCAACCGTCCGCCGGCCGCATCACGCCATGGCTGGAACGTCATCCGCCGTCCATTTCAACGGACGATGAAGGCCGCCAGTGGCTCGTGCTGCGCTATCAGATTGTGAATACGCCCGAGCAGCTTGCGCCGGTAACTGTCCCCGCGGTATCGCTAAAACTGACCTCCGGCGCAACGCTCGATGTACCGGACTGGCCCGTGACGGTCGCGCCACTGACGCTTTCCGTGCCGCCCCATCGCGGCCGACTGATGCCATTGCAAGCGGACCGCGTGATCCCGGCGCCCGCTGTGGCACCCACGCGGCGTTTACTCGCGCTCTGGCTGTCGGCCACCTTCGGCGTGCTGATTGCGTGGTGCGTATGGGGATTCTGGCGTGACCGGCGCGAATCGGCGCGACTACCGTTTGCGCGCGCGTGGCGCACACTGCGCCGCCGTGAGCCCGCATCGGTGGACAGCGATGCGACCGCGTGGCGCATGCTGCACGACGCGCTCAATTCGACCGCCGGCCGCGTGGTGCGCGCGCGCTCGCTGCCCGAATTGATACGCGATGCACCGCATTTGCAGCCGCTCCGACCGCAGCTCGAAGCGTTCTTTCGTTGCTCGAGCGCGCGCTTCTTTGAAAGCGTGCAGCCGCCCGAGCGTTTTTCGTTGCGTGAGTTCGCCGAAGCGCTTTATCAAGCCGAACGGCGCAATCATCACTGACCGCCATGCTGGACTTCGCGCACCCTTGGGTCCTTGCACTGCTGCCGCTCGCAGCGTTGCCGCTGTCGCGGCGGCGTATCGATTCGCTGCCTTTCGCGAGCGTTGCGTGGTTGCCGCCCGATCCCATCGGACGCTTTGTCAGCGTGTTGTGGCGCGTCGTCGCGATGCTCGCGATCGCGGCGATCATCGTCGGGCTTGCGGGTCCAGGCAGTTCGAATCTGCGCAGGCAAGTGACGGGCACCGGCGGCGAGATTTTGATCCTGATGGACCGCAGCGCCAGCATGGACGCCGAGCTCGGACGCGGACTCGCCCCGTCGTCGAATGGTTCGGCCGGCGGCGAGTCGAAAAAGCGCGTCGCAACGCGCGCGTTAGCGACGTTCGTCGCGCGTCGTCCGAACGACAGCTTCGCGTTTGCGCTGTTCGGCCTGCAACCGATGCTCGCGGTCCCGTTCACGCGCGACCACGCAATCGTCGATGCGGCGATGGATGCAACGAATGTCGGCCGCGGCATGCCGGACACGCGGCTCGACGCCGGGTTGCCGTATGCGGTTCGGCAGTTCGACGGGCGGCCGCGCACCGGCGGTCGCGCGATCGTGCTCGTCTCCGACGGCGGCGCGCGTCTGAACGCGACGGCCCGCGAACAGATCAGCGCGGCGCTCGCGCAAGATGGCATCGCGCTGTATTTCGTCTATCTGCGCAGCGGCATTTTCAGTCCCGATCTCACCAACATTGCGCCGCGTTTCGAGCATTCGGCGGAAGCCGAACTGCATCGCTTCTTCCAGTCGTTGCGCACGCCCTATCACCTGTATCAGGCGAAAGACGCGGAGCAAATGGCCGCGGCAATGGCCGAAATCGGACGCCGTGAAAATCGGCAATCGGTCTTCTTCGAGCGACTGCCGAGACAGGATCGAAGCACGATCTGCTTTATCGCCGCGCTCGCCTGTTGTGTAGTGTTGATCAGCATCAGCAGTGTTCAGAAGCGGAGCTGGGCATGAAACGCCGATGGATTCACATGGTGTTCGGTGGCGCCGCGGTCTGCTCCGCAGGCGTTGCGGTCTTTTACGCGCTGCAACTCAAGCGAACCAGCGATCTCGATCGGGAAATCGCCGCGATACGCAACGCGCCGGTCGCCCAGCTGTCCGCCGCACCCGCTAACGAAGCCCCCGAAGCAAGGCTCGCACGCGCGGTCGCGTTATCGGCTGCGCACCGCGTGGTCGACGCGGCCAGGTTGTACAACGACTTGACCCTGGGGCCGGTGCCGGCCAGGGTTCGACGGGCGGCGCTTTTCGATCTCGCGAATATGAATCTTCGTGAAGCGGCAGGCGACGATGCGACTGGTCCGGTGCGTTCGCAGCCGCTGATCGAACTGGCGAAAACGCGCTATCGGGATTTGCTGCGCGACGACCCGACCGACTGGGACGCGCGCTACAACTACGAGCGCGCGCTGCGTCTCGCGCCCGAAGCGGGCGACGAAGCCGATACCGATGAGGACATCGAGCAACAGCGCAGTGTAACCGTACGCGGTGCGGTACCACAGGAGCTGCCGTGACGCTCGCCGGCCTCGACTGGAAGGGCTTGTTGCGCCGGCACGCGTTGCTCGGCGCCGCCGCCCTGCTGCTTGTCGCTGCCGTATGGATGCCGCCTGTCGAACATACGAGACTCGTCGCCCGCTACATCGTCACGTTCGATATCACGCAGAGCATGGATACCGAGGACCTGACGCTAGACGGGCGGCCCGTGAGCCGGCTCGCTTTCGCGAAGACCGCGATGCAGCAGGTGCTGCAGCAGTTGCCGTGTGGTTCGCGGGTCGGCTGGAGCGTGTTTACCGGCACGCGCTCGTTGCTTCTTTTTGTTCCGGTCGACGTCTGCGCGCACTACGACGCGTTGCTGTCGTCGCTGGACGAAATTGGTGGCCGCATGCGCTGGGCCGATAGCAGCGTGATCGCGCAAGGCGGTATTTACTCGGCGGTTCAAGCGGCTTCGCAACCGGAATCGAAGGCCGCGGTCATCTTTGTCACCGATGGCCAGGAAGCGCCGCCGGTATCGCCGTCGGAAACGATGGTACATGGCATTGCGCAAGGACAGGCGGACGGATGGATCATCGGCGTCGGCGGCGACCAGCCGGCGCCGATTCCGCGCACCAATGCGCAGGGCGAGCGCTCCGGATACTGGCGCGCGGACGAAGTGGTGCAGTCGGCACCCACGCGAGGCGGCGTAGCCGGCGGACATGAACAATTGTCGGAGTTGCGCGAGCCGTATCTTCGTGCGCTCGCCGCCCATACCGGCTTCGGCTATCGACGGCTCGACGGATTCCCGTCGCTGTATGCGGCGATGTCCGACCCTCGATTGGGCCGACGCTTGCCGGTTGCGACCGATTTCCGCTGGTGTCCGGCGCTGGCCGCGTTGTTGCTGCTCGTGCTGCGTTTTCTGCCGCGAAGAAGCACCGGCATCGCTACCGCTCATCGCGATGCCGGCGCGGATCTGACGTCGAAGGAGCCTTTGACTAGTCCATCGTCAGCACTACCCGAAAGCGCGCAGCCCCACTGATCATCCGGTCGTACGCGGCGGCCGCGCGTTCGAGCGGATAGGTCTCGATCATCGGTTTGACGTTCGCCAGCGCGCTGAATGCGAGCGTGTCCTCGGAGTCGGCGGACGTGCCGGACGGCCAGCCCTGCACCGCATTGCGCCCCATGATCAGCTGCGCGCCCGACACTTCGATCGGCTCGTGCGCGATACCCAGCACAATCAGTTTGCCGTCGAGCGCGAGGCCGCCGAGTGTCACCGACATCGCCTCGGCGTTGGTCACGGTCGCGAGAACGACTTTCGCACCACCAAGGGACTTCAACGTTTCAGCGACATTCTCGCTGCGGCTATCGATGTAGTGATGCGCGCCCAGCTGTTTCGCGAGCGGCGCCTTGTCTTCACCGCGCGCGATCGCAACCGTGCGAAAGCCCATCCGTTGTGCGAACTGCACGCCGAGGTGACCGAGCCCGCCGATACCGAGAATAGCGACCGTGTCGCCCGCACGCGCGCCGCTGTTGCGTAATGCATTGAATGTCGTGATGCCCGCGCAGAGAAGCGGGGCGGCGTCCACGTCCGCCAGTTCTGCCGGCATGCGCGCGAGTGCTTCCTGCGGCGCCACCATATATTCCGCGTATCCGCCGTCATAGCTGATGCCGGGCACCTGCGCCTTCTGGCAAAGCACGAAAACGCCGCGACGGCAATTCGCGCAATGTCCGCAATGCCCGCCATGCCAGCCCACACCGACACGTTCGCCGGCGCTCCAGCCCTCGACGTTCGTTCCGACCGATTCGATTACTCCCGCCACTTCATGCCCGGGCACACGCGGATATTGCAAGCCCGGCCAGGTGCCTTCCTTGGTCAACGAGTCGCTGTGACAAATGCCGCACGCTTGCACCTTGACCAGCACATGACCGGCGCCCGGCGCGGGTATATCGCGTTCGACCAGTTCCAGCCGTCCGCCCGGGCCATCGACCTGTACCGCTCTCATCTTTCGCATGGGTCTCGCTCCAGTTGAAGAACAGTCGATCCAGCGCGGCCGCAATTCGCGCAGCATGCTTTTTGTTGGTAATCCTCAGACATCGCGTTGCGATGCACGCCGGCTGGTCCGCTCTCGATAGTAGGTCGCGACGCGGACGCCCGCAACTAAACGGTCGTATGGTTTGCTGACGAGCAGGCTGCGTTACAGCGAACGCTGGATTGCCTGTTCGAGCAACTCCAGACCTAAACTGATTTCGTCTTCATGCACGGTCAACGGCGGTGCAATCCGGAATACGCCCCCCATGCCGGGCAACTGCACGATATTCATGCTGAGTCCCAGGCTCATGCACTCGCGGGTAATTCTTGCACCCAATGCGTCCGCCGGTTCTTTCGTGTGGCGGTCCTTGACGATTTCCATGCCGAGCAGCAAGCCTCGTCCGCGAACATCGCCGATGCACTCGAAGCGCCCCATCAGTTCGAGCAGACCGCGCTTGAGGCGCTCGCCCATTACATTCGCACGCGCGACCAGTCCGTCGCGTTGCACGACATCCAGCACACGCAAGCCGACGGCGGCGGGAAGCGGGTCGGACACATGCGTCGTATAGAACAGATAGCCCAGTTCATGAGCGCGTTCCTCGATTTGCGCGGAAGTCACGATGGCGGCGAGCGGCAAGCCCGCGCCGAGCGTCTTCGACAGCGTGAGGATGTCGGGCGTGACACCGTCGCGCTGGCACGCGAACATCGTGCCGGTGCGTCCGATGCCGGTTTGCGCTTCGTCGAGAATCAGCAACATGCCGCGCTGCTCGCATTTGCGCTTGAGCGCCGCCATGTAGCCTTCCGGGAGTTCGATAATCCCGCCGGAGCTCAGAATGGGTTCCGCGATAAAGGCGGCGAGGCTGCCACTGGATTGGCGATCGATCAGATCGAACGCGTAGTCGAGTTCCGCGAGGTAGTCGTATTCACCGTTGCGCTCGAACCGCGGCCGGTACGCGAACGGCGCCGGGATCGCAAACGAACCCACGGCTGCGGGACCCACACCTTTGCGCCCCGCGCTATAAGTCGCGGACGCCGCCGCACCCGTCATGCCGTGCCACGACTGAGCGAAACCCACGACTTCATATTTGCCGGTGACCAGCTTCGCCATCCGAATAGCGGCCTCGTTCGACTCGGCGCCGGTACTGAGCAATAGCGCGCGGTCGAGTCCGTCCGGCGTGATATCGGCGAGACGCGTCGCCAGTTCGACGACCGGCCGCGAAAGCATGCCGCTAAACAGATGAGCGAGCTTGCCCGCGTATTCGTTGATGACCGATACGATATCCGGGTGACTGTGTCCGAGCACCGCGCTCATCTGGCCCGACGTGAAATCGAGTATCGCGCGGCCATCGGCGTCGTAAACGAAGCTGCCTTGTGCGCGCTCGATAATCAAAGGCTCGAACTTGCCGCCATAGCGGATCAGATGTTGCCTGGCGTTGCGCCAGAAGGTTTCGTCGTTGTTTCGGGACACCGTCGTTCTCCTGGCGAGTGGGGGAATCAGCTGCAGTCTAGACTAACGCCGCAGCAACCTGCGTTCGACTCGCATGAAGACCTGACTCACCAGCAGCGTCGACACCGTTCCAATACCCACCTGCATCAGCCGGAACAACGGCACATCCCATAGCGGCCCTTGTGCGGGAACCAGCAGCACAATCGTCGCGGTGATCGCGCCGAGCCTCGCCGCGCTACCCACATTCACGCACCAGCAGGCGACGATCACCGCGGCGACGGTCGTCGCATAGCCGAGGATTTCATGCGCGCCTGCGCCCAACAACGCACCGACGAAGCCGAACAGCCCGCCCGCCATCGCGCCGATGAACTGATCGCGAGACAGGTTGCGCGTATCCGCGTAGGTATGTTGCGTGACGGCGATCGCAGTAATCGCAGCCCAGAATGGCTGCTGCGTATGCAGCGCAACGGAAACGCCGTACGCAAGACAGGCTCCGCAGACCGCTTGCAGCGCGACGAGGCCCCCCTCGACGATGCGTTCGCGAAACGGCTGGTTTTTGATCAGGCCGGCGAGCACGTCGGCGGCCCGGATTCTCGCCTCGTTTCGCGTTGCCTTCGTGTCGATCTTCGTTCCGTTCTGATCGTCAGCCATCTGGCGGGTTCCGTGTGTGCATCGCGGCCATCATGCCATGCAACGCGTGCACGCGCGGAACGCATATCGCCACACACTACGCGACGCGAAGGCTCGCGTAAGCAAGCGCCGGCTGCGCGTCAGGAACGACCAGATTGGCGCCGAAGTATGGAACGCAAAAACCAGGCGGCCCCACACAGTCTCCCGGCCCATCCGGCCCGCCATGGAGGTTCGCGCAACTCGATAACGCAATCGCTATCGCGAACCCGAAACCAGCACGCGCGGCCATATAGATAATGCGACGTCTCATTTCGCCATCCTGATCTAGTGATGCGCGTAGATCGTGTGATCGAGATAGCTGATCTGGCCATCCTGCTGCGCATGCACCAGATCCTGGTAGACCTGCGCGCGGGTCAGGCCGGTCGACGCATCAGGCTGCCAGTCACCCGGCTGGTTCACGGGCGGCTGGACGGCCTGCGTGTTCTGGCTCGTCGTAAAGGGCTCACTCGCCGCCAGATCATTCGCATGTGCAGCCAACGGCAACGTGGTACCTATGGTCATGCACAGGACAACCAAACCTCTAGAAAAAACGTTCATTCTGAAACCTCCTGTTCTGGAATCCCGATGGTTCACTCACGGTGGCCGCGCTTTTGCAGCAGCCGTGGAGAGAAGCATAGTGACCTGAGGTTTCGTTTACGCCAGCACAAACATGAAGAGAAATTTAAGGTTATCTGTCAGCTTCGCGCCGCCTCGCACGCAGGCAATTTAAATAATTTTTCATGTTTGGCTTATGGCACTTTTAAAGGGCGTATTTATCGCCACCGGATAATCGGTTCGCGATTCGAGATCAGCCGTGTGACGTCCGCCGCGCGGACCCGGATCGATGTAACCGATAGCGAAACTGCGTCCGTTCGCCGCCACCGATTCTCACCACTTCCTGGAATTCTCAGTTTCCGAACCGGTGGCGCGCGGCGGAAATTGTCTTCTTAGACTGGCAACCTGTTTCGCATTCATTCAGTACAACGCCGCTTTTCAACCCTGGCCAATATTTAGGTATCCAGATTCACATTTACCAAATTAGAGAACCCAAACGATGAAGATGTTCAGATGGAGTCTGTCGATCGTCCCGCTGATGACACTGTGCGGCGCGGCCAATGCGCAAAACAGCGTGACCCTGTATGGTTTGATCGATCAGGGTGTCAACTTCACCAATAACGCGGGATCGGGGTCCGCAGTCCAGTTGCGCAGCGGCGATACGTCCGGGAGCCGCTGGGGAGTCAAGGGCAATGAAGACCTTGGCAGCGGCCTTAGCGCGATTTTCCATCTCGAAGGCGGCTTTAATGCGAGCAATGGCCAACTTGGCCAGAACGGCCGGCTGTTCGGGCGTCAGGCCTACGTTGGCTTGCAATCGAACCAGTACGGCACGCTCACGCTGGGAAGACAGTACGACCCAACCGTCGACCTGTTCAGTTCGATAACCGCCGCCGGCAATTGGGGCGGAGACGTCGGCGCTGTGCCGTTCGACAATGACAACGCTGACTGGGACTTCCGCGTCAACAATTCCATCAAGTATGCAACGCCCGTTTATCGCGGCTTTTCCGGCGAGGCCATGTATGGCTTCAGCAATACGGCCGGCGGCTTCCAGGACAATCGTGTAATCAGCGCGGCAGGTCAGTACCAGGGCGGCGGTCTCACGGCGGAATTGGCTTACATGCACATCGATCACCCCGGCAGCGGCACGTCGGGCGCGGTAACGGACGATGCGACATTCAGCGGGTCTTCGCAGGAAAACATCGACGCGGGCCTCGCGTACAAGTTCAGCAAAGTCCAGATTGCGGCCG
Organism: Paraburkholderia rhizosphaerae; assembly: GCF_004366595.1. Lineage (GTDB taxonomy): Bacteria > Pseudomonadota > Gammaproteobacteria > Burkholderiales > Burkholderiaceae > Paraburkholderia > Paraburkholderia rhizosphaerae. The sequence continues at coordinate 100,552 of NZ_SORE01000006.1, read as the reverse complement.
CGTACTCGCACACGAAAATCGATGACCCGACGAACAATGCATTTCTGAGCGGCGACCAGAACCCTTCGAACGGCGGCACGTGGACCGGCTGGCGGTTCGATAATTTCCAGCTGAACGGCGAGTACTTTTTCAGGCCGGACTTCTGGTTCGCCGCGTCGTACACGTACACGCTGGGCGACCTGTCGAGTACCGAAGCCAACTTCGATCCGCGTTGGCACACCGTTGCGCTGATGCTCGACTACGATTTCAGCGCACGCACATCGGTGTACGTGCAGGGTACGTGGCAGCACGTCGAAAGCGCGCATACCGGCACGCAGTTCGACAATGCGCAGAGTCTGCTCGCGCCTGGTGCCTCGTCATCACCGAACCAGCTCGTTTATCGCGTCGCCATGATTCACCGGTTTTAAACGCGAGCCGCCACCACAATGAAAAAAGCCCCGCGAGCTTGCGCTCGCAGGGCTTCGTCACTGCTTCCAACGAACCCCAGACAGCGATGAAACGGCTTATCGGCCGCCCACGCTCTCCAGCGTCGTCCACTTGCCGTCGACGACCTTGTACAGCGTGATACCGCCGTTCTTCAGATCGCCCTTGCTGTCGTACGCCAGATCCTTCGTCGTCACAGCCGGCATGTTCGTCTTCGCGAGCAGCGGCAGGTACTTTGCCGGGTCGGTCGAGTTCGCCTTCTTCATCGCGTCGAACATCGCCATTGCGCCGTCGTATGCGTACGGCGAGTACGTCTGCACGTCTTCGCCAAAGCGCTTCTTGTACTTCTCGACGTAGTCCTTGCCACCCGGCATTTCTTCGAGCGGCAGACCAGCCAGCGACGCCACCGTGCCGTTCGCCGCATCGCCCGCCACTTGCAGGAACGTCGGCGTGTGCACCATTTCGCCGCCCATCAGCGGCGCCTTGATGCCGAGCGTCTTCATCTGCTTGACCATCGGGGCTGCCTGCGAATCCGCGCCGCCGTAGTAGACCAGGTCCGGGTTCATCGACTTCAGCTTCGTCAGGATCGCCTTGAAGTCGACGGCCTTGTCGTTCGTGAACTCGCGGTCGACGATCGTGCCGCCCGCGGCCTTCGCGGCCTTCTCGAACTGATCAGCCAGACCTTGACCGTATGCGGTGCGGTCGTCGACGATCGCGATCTTCTTCATGCCGAGCTTCTTCACCGCGAACGTGCCGGCCACCGAGCCTTGCTGCGTATCGGAGGTCATCATGCGGAACGTGGTCTTGAAGCCTTGTTGCGTGTATTCCGGCGCGGTCGCCATCGCGATCTGCGGAATGCCGGCGTTCGCGTAGATGCGCGAGGCCGGAATCGTCGTGCCCGAGTTGAAGTGGCCGAGCATGCCCTTGATGTTGTCGTCGACCAGCTTCTGCGCGACCGTCGTGCCGGTGCGCGGGTCGGCCTGATCGTCGGCCACGTCCAGCACGAAACGAACCGGCTTGCCGCCGATCACGGGCTTGGTCGCGTTCATGTCTTCGACCGCGAGCGTGATGCCGTTCTGGAAGTCCTTGCCATAGTGCGCCTGCGCGCCGGTCATCGGACCTGCGAAGCCGATTTTCACGTCTTCGACCTGCTGAGCGTGCGCTGCCCCCGCGACCGACATCGCGGCAACGAGCGTTGCGCCTGCCAGCTTTTTCATCGTGTGTTGCATATCATCTCCTTGGTACCAGGTGTGGATGGAGCGGATGTCGGGGTCGCCGTGCCGCTGCCGTTTTTTTGAATCGATTGGCGAAGGTTCGCTCAGCCGATCGTCATCAAATTTGCATTGCCGCCTGCCGCTGCCGTATTTACGCTGACCGAACGTTCCGTCAGCAGACGTTCGAGCGCGTAATCCTCGTCGCCGTTTTCCAGCGCTCGTGCCGCGACACCCTGCACCGAGACGATCGGGCCCGGCCGCTTCGCGACCTCCTTCGTCAAAGCGAGCAGTTCGTCGCTGTCTCCTTCGAACAGCACCGCGTCGAACGACGACGCGTCACCGTTTTTCCTTGCGCTTGCGTAGCGCTTGAGCGTCGCCGGCAGCGATGCCACCAGCTGCTCGCCCGCCGCGCCTTCGAACAGCGCGTGGTTATCGGTTGCCAGCGCCGCCGCGAGTTGCACACGCGCGCCGCTCGCCGTCGAGGCAATGCACAGCACCGTGCCGCGCGCGCCAAGCGAGTACGTATTGCGCTCGCCGGTCGGGCCCGCCAGCACCGCGGTCGCGCCGGCCGGCACGTGCGCGATGTAGCCGTCGCAGCGTGCGGCGAGCGACGGCTCGCGTTCGGCGATCAGCCAGTCGCGCAGGGTGCTCAATGCGATCGACGGTTTGTCGTGTGAGACCGCTTCGCCGTTCGGTGCGGATACGGACGGGGAGTGCTGTGTCAGCGGCGCGTCCGGCACCAACGTTTGCGCAAGCGACTTCGGCAAGCCCGCCGGCCGTTTCGCCAGCAACCGCTGTAAATACAGCGCGCCGCCCGCCTTCGGCCCGGTGCCCGACAGCCCTTCACCGCCGAACGGTTGCACACCGACCACCGCGCCGATCACATTGCGGTTCACATAGATGTTGCCGACGTGCGCGCGGCTGATCACATGCGCGATCGTCTCGTCGATCCGCGTATGGATGCCGAGCGTCAACCCATAACCGGTCGCGCCGATCTGCTCGAGCAGGCGGTCGAGCTGGCTGCGGCGATATCGCACCACATGCAGCACCGGTCCGAATACCTCGCGCTTCAGTTCGTCGATGCTGTCGAGTTCGATCAGCGTCGGCGGCACGAACGTGCCGGCCGCGCAGCCTTCCGGCATCGGCAGCTGGACGACCTTGCGGCCTTTCTCGCGCATCGCGGCGATATGCGCATCGATGCCGCGCTTCGCGTCCGCGTCGATCACCGGGCCGACGTCGGTCGACAGACGATCCGGATTGCCAACAGTCAGCTCCTTCATCGCGCCAGTCAGCATCTCGAGCGTGCGGTCCGCGACGTCGTCCTGTAGACAAAGAACGCGCAACGCCGAACACCGTTGACCGGCCGAATCGAATGCGGACTGCAGAACATCCGCGACGACCTGCTCCGCAAGCGCTGACGAATCGACGATCATCGCGTTCTGGCCGCCTGTCTCCGCGATCAGCGGAATCGGTTTGCCGTCCGCGTCGAGACGATCGGACAGCGTCTTGTTGATCAGTCGCGCCACTTCGGTCGAACCGGTGAACATCACGCCGCGCGTGCGCGCATCGGCGACGAGCGCCGCGCCGACCGTTTCACCGTCACCGGGCAGCAGTTGCACCGCGCCGGCCGGCACGCCGGCTTCGCGCAGAATGCGCACGCCTTGCGCGGCAATCAGCGAGGTCTGCTCGGCGGGTTTCGCGAGCGCCGTATTGCCAGCGGCCAGCGCCGCGGCCACCTGGCCCATAAAAATCGCGAGCGGGAAGTTCCACGGGCTGATACAGACGACCGGTCCAAGCGGACGATGCGTGTCATTCGAGAATTCGTTGCGGATCTGCGTCGAGTAGTAACGCAGGAAATCGATCGCTTCGCGGATTTCCGATACCGCGTTCGCCAGCGACTTGCCCGCTTCGCGCACGACGAGACCCATCAGCGTGTGCATCTGCGCTTCGAGCAGGTCCGCCGCACGCGCGAGGCAATCGGCGCGCGCGTCGACGGGTGTGGCTTGCCAGATCGGCGCAGCTGCGAGCGCGTTCGCGAGCGCCGCGCTCACGTGCTCGGGCGTCGCATCCACCACCGTGCCGACGATGTCGCGCTGATCGGCCGGATTGCGCACATCGCGCGGCGTGCCGCCGGCGATCGCTTCGTCGGCTAGCATCGGCGCCGCGCGCCACGGATGATGCGCGCTGGCGAGCAGCGCCGACGACAGCGACGCGAGCCGGTGTTCGTTGGACAGATCGAGGCCCATCGAATTGACGCGCTCGGCGCCATACAGGTTGCGCGGCAGCGGAATCTTCGCGTGCGGCGCGCCCAGCGGCACGATCTTCGACGCTTCGTCGACCGGATCGGCGACCAGTTCTTGCACCGGCACGCTTTCGTCCGCGATGCGATTCACAAACGACGTGTTCGCGCCGTTTTCGAGCAGGCGGCGCACGAGGTACGCGAGCAGCGTTTCGTGCGTGCCGACCGGTGCATACACGCGACACGGGCGGTTCAGCTTGTCGCGGCCGGTCACTTCCTCATACAGCGGTTCGCCCATGCCGTGCAGGCATTGGAACTCGTACTGGCCCGGGTAGTAGTTCTGCCCGGCGAGGTGGTAGATCGCGGACAGCGTATGCGCGTTGTGCGTCGCGAACTGCGGATACACCGCGTCGGGCGCACCCAGCAGCTTCTTCGCGCACGCCACGTACGACACGTCGGTGTAGATCTTGCGCGTGTACACCGGATAGCCTTCGAGGCCATCGACTTGCGCACGCTTGATCTCGGTATCCCAGTACGCGCCTTTCACGAGCCGCACCATGATCCGGTGACGGCTGCGGCGCGCAAGGTCGACGATATAGTCGATCACGAACGGGCAGCGCTTCTGGTACGCCTGCACGACAAAACCAATGCCGTTCCAGCCGGCCAGCTCCGGATCGAAGCACAGCGCTTCGAGCAGATCGAGCGAGATCTCGAGACGGTCCGCTTCTTCGGCGTCGATATTCAGGCCGATGTCGTAGCGGCGCGCGAGGATCGCGAGGGCGCGCACGCGCGGCAACAGTTCGCTCATCGTCCGTTCGAGCTGCGAGCGCGAATAGCGCGCGTGCAGCGCGGACAGCTTGATCGAGATACCGGGGCCTTCGTAAATACCGCGGCCGCCCGCCGCTTTGCCGATCGCGTGGATCGCCTGCTCGTACGACGCGTAGTAGCGTTGCGCGTCCGCTTCGGTGGTCGCGGCTTCGCCGAGCATGTCGTATGAGTAGCGGAAACCGCGCGCCTCGTACTTGCGGCTGTTCGCTAGCGCTTCGGAGATGTTCTCGCCAGTGACGAACTGCTCGCCCATCAGGCGCATCGCCATATCGACGCCCTTGCGGATCAACGGCTCGCCGCCTTTGCCGATCAGCCGCGTCAGCGCCGACGACAAGCCCGCTTCGCTGTTCGTGGTGACCAGCTTGCCGGTGATCATCAGCCCCCAGGTCGCCGCGTTGACGAACAGCGATGGCGCGTGGCCGACGTGCGAGCGCCAGTCGCCCTTGCTGATCTTGTCGCGGATCAGTGCATCGCGTGTCGCGCGGTCCGGAATACGCAGCAGCGCTTCGGCGAGACACATCAGTGCGACGCCTTCCTGGCTCGACAGCGAAAACTCGTGGATCAGACCTTCAACACCGCCGCCCGAGCGCTTGCCGCGCAACGTTTCGACGAGCTTTGCGGCCATCGTCTGAACGTCTTTCGCGAGATTCGCAGGAAGGCGCGCCTGACCGAGCAGGAACGGCACGCACTCCGGCTCCGGACGCCGGTACGCGGCCGTGATCGCCGCGCGCAGCACCGACTGCGGCTGCACGCTCTGCGCGAATTCGAGAAACGGATGCGTGGCGCTGTCGTCATCGGACGCGCCGGCTGGGCTCTCCAGGTCGACTGCGCCATGGCTGCCGGACAGTTCGGCGGGAAGCTGGCCGTGCTCGATCTTTTCGAGGTACGCGAAGATCGCCTGCTTGATCAGCCAGTGCGGAGTGCGTTCGAGGCGCGTGGCGGCGTCTTTCAGCCGGGAACGCAACAGGTCGTCGACTTTGACGCCAAGGGTAGTGCTCGCCATGTTTCCTTCTTGATGCTGAGGCGCCGGCGCACGAACGCCGGCCAAAGACTAAAAGTTCGCGAATCGTACCAATCTCAATAAAAAGGTGCAACCTGTTTGCAAGCGTGGTTGCACCTCGCGCAAAGCCTTACCGCATAAGGCTTTGCGCGATTCTCGACGAGTCCTTCGCGGTACCGGGAGGGTCGGTACTTTCCCTGGCGAGATTTCTTTGCGAAACCCCTAAGTGATTCGCGCGTCGCGCCGTTATACAGGTAATCAATGCGCGTAGTCGCATGAAGACAAGTAAAAACGACCGGAAATCAGGGAAGAAGCGCAAGGAAAATGCAATGGAAAAGTGGTCGGTAGTCGTAGCAATCTGGACGATGTGTGCTCTGTGCGCGGTGCTGTTTGTCCGCGGCGCAACGTGTGAAGCGACGCGCAGTGCGCGCGCGTCGCGCCGGAATAACGGTTCCGGCGATGTGCGCAGGTACGAGGCAAACGACGCATAAGCGGCGTCGCGCGGGTCCGCGGCCGGGCGCGTGCGGCCGGTTGGGTCTGTACGGCGGGTGAATGGATTGCAGGCGTCATCGGGCGAGACGAAGCGGTCGCGCTGCGCGCCCAGCCGCGCCGCCGCTGCGCTCGCGCCGAAGCCTGAACTGAAAACAGCGAGGCCGGGAATGCTTTGTTCGATTGAATGCCGATCATCGGCGCGGTATCGGCAACCGGCGCAGATCGGCCGGCGGATTGTGCCCGCGGCGGCGGCGCGCGGTACGTCTGCGGCAGCGGCCGCAGGTCGCTTGGGAACCGATGCGCTAACGCGCGCTATCCCGAGCTATTCCAATACGATGCGAGCACGTGCGCGCAGCGCGCGTAACCGGTCACGGTATTGACCGCGACTACGGAGAAAAGCTCGCAAGCGGTTTGACGCCGGGGCGGTCGGCGAGCGACGACGCCTCGTGAGAGCGTTGCGGCATTCGCCGGCTTTCCGTCACAGGCCTGCGACGATCAACGGTTTAAATCCCGGCGCGGTTGGCGATGCCACCGCATCGTGAGTGAGGCCGACGTCGCCGGCTTCCCACTGCGCGGTTGCGACGCTCGGCGAGCACGAACGCTTGCGCGGTAAGACCTAGATGTCGAGCGGATCGACTTCGATGCTCCAGCGCAGCACGCCCTTGAGCGCGCGCAACATCGGCTGCCACGCACGCAGCGTCGCTTGCAGTGCGGCGCGCGACGCGCTTTCAATCAGAAGCTGCGCGCGATGCACATTCATCACCTTGACGATTGTTAGCGGCACGGCGTCGTACACCGTCACCCGTTCGGCGGCCGGAATCTCGCGTAGCGCCGTCGCGGCCTGCAGCAGAAACGCAAGCGCCGCGTCGAGCGTTCGGCCTTCCGCACGCAGCATCGCCTGATAGACGAACGGTGGAAGATGCGCATCGCGGCGCTCGGCAAGTGTCGCGTTCGCAAAGCCGACGTAGTCGTGGCGGGCCAGTGCGTGATAAAGCGCATGCCGCGGATAACGCGTCTGCACCAGCACTTCGCCCGGCAGGCCGGCGCGACCCGCGCGGCCACTCACCTGCATCAGCTGCGCGAACAGACGCTCGCTCGCGCGAAAGTCGTGTGAGAACAGCGCGGTGTCCGCGTTCAGCACGCCGACCAGCGACACGCGGCGGAAGTCGTGTCCTTTCGCGACCATCTGCGTGCCGACGAGGATATCGACCTCCCCCGCGTGCACGTCCGAAAACAGCGCTTGCGCGCTGCCTTTGCGGCGCGTGCTGTCCGCGTCGATGCGTAACACGCGCGCGCCCGGCACCACCTTCGCCAGCGATTCTTCGACGCGCTGCGTGCCGCGCCCGAGCGGCGCAATATCGACGTTGCCGCAGTCCGGACAGGCGCGCGGAATGCGCGTCTCCCATCCGCAATGATGACAGCGCAGCGCGCGCTCGGGCTTGTGCAGCACGACGTAGGCGCTGCAGCGCGGACAGCCGGCCACCCAGCCGCACGCGTCGCACGACAGCTGGGGCGCGTAGCCGCGGCGGTTCAAAAACACGAGGCTCTGCTCGCCGCGCTCGACGCGCGCCTTCAGCGCCGAGATCAGCGGACCGGACAGACCGTCGACCGACGCGCGGCCGCGACGCCGCTCGTCTTCCAGATCGATCAGCTTGACGGTTGGCAGCGCCGCATCGGCGATCGCGCGCCGTGCGAGCGTGAGCCGCTGATAACGACCCTGGTCGGCTTGCCACCAGCTTTCGAGTGACGGCGTCGCCGAGCCCAATACGACCGGGATGCCTAGTTGCTTCGCGCGCCAGATCGCCAGATCGCGCGCCGAATAGCGAAGACCTTCCTGCTGCTTGTACGCAGGGTCGTGCTCCTCGTCGACACAGATGATCGCGAGGCGTGGCAGCGACGCGAGCACAGCGAGGCGTGTGCCGAGCACGATGCGCGCGTGCCCGGTGTGCGCGGCGAACCAGTTGCGCGCGCGCTCGCCTTCCGCCAGTCCACTGTGCAGGGTGACGATCGCGCCATCGTCGAGCGCGGCGAAGCGCGCGCGAAACGCGGCTTCGAACTGCGGCGTCAGGTTGATCTCAGGGACGAGCACCAGCGCTTGTGCGGTGAGGTCGGTGTCGAGCAGCGCGGCGAGCGCGCGGAGATAGACCTCGGTTTTGCCGCTGCCGGTTACGCCGTGCAGCAGGAATGGCGCGAAGCCGTTGGCGTTATGGATGGCGCTGACGGCGGCTGTCTGTTCGTCAGTCAGAATGGGGAGCAACGGGGCGGCGAGGGTATCGGGACTTCGTCCGCCAGATGTTCGTGACACTGACCGTGCATGGTCTGCGGAAAACGCGGCCGACTCGGTCGGCGCGACCATTTCGCCTTCGCTCGACGCGCTCACAGCGACCGGTCCCGCTGTAGCGGGCGCAGCGGTGTCAATCGGCTGCGCCAGCCCGATCGGCGCGGCAGCATCGATGACTTCCAGCGCTACCCAGCCCTTCGCCAGCCAGCCATCGAGCGTCGCCGCCGCCTTCGGATGCAGCGCCCGCGCGTCGGGCGCGGTGAGAAATTCCGCATTGGCGAGTTCGTCCGCGAGCCGTCGCAATGCGGTTGCGCGCACCGGCAATGCGTCAGGTAACGCAGCGCGCCCCGCCGGCAACAAGCGGTAACGCTCTTGCGGCGCCAGCAGCCGCGTCCATCGCGTCGCGTCGCGCAGCGCCTGCGGCAGCGCCGGCAACGCAACCTCACCGAGACCGCGCTGGTAGTACTCGGCGGCAAATCCGGCAAGCTCGAGCCACGCTGTCGACAACGGCGGACACGCGATACAGATGTTATCCACAGCCCGCACGCGGTCTTCAGCGACTTCACTGTGAGCAGTCACTTCACACACAAGGCCGACCACCATCCGTTTGCCGAACGGCACGTTGACCAGCATGCCCGGCTGCGGCGTGGCCTCCGGATCGCACCGGTAATCGAATAACGTCGGCAGCGGATGGTCGAGCGCGACCCGGACGAACATGTGGTTCACCCGCCGGACCGCCGCGATCGCGCCGATGCGCAGAACGGCACAGCCCGCAGAAACAACGCCGGCGTACCGAACTTAAAGTGAAACATCACATTGGGCGCTAAGTTTTGGATTCGGCAGAACAATTGTCTGCTTCCGGGTTCTGTGGATAACTTTGTTGAGAACTTCATCTCGCTGGCCCGCGCACGGCGTCGCCAAAGGCTTTGTGTGGCTTTCCGCACACTTGTTCCGGCCCCGGTCAAACCCTTACTGGAAAAGGCGCTCACACGAAGTTCCGTCGCTTGACAAGGAAAATATGGTGGCGTGTCCTTCTACCGCGCCGCAGCGTGATTAATGTGTATAAGTCAAGCCTTGACAACCAGCAGAACGCCATTCGACGGCCTGTGGAATGCTATTTTCCCCTTAGGGCGAGAGCCCGCGTCATTGCGTCGCAACAAATCTGTCACGCTTTCGACACGGCCCCGACACTCATGTCGGACCTGTCGCGCGTAGCGCGCGGCTATGCCGATGCACCTCGTCGACCAGTTCCGCGACGTGTTCCGGTGGCGTGTACTGCGAAATGCCGTGTCCGAGGTTGAACACGTGGCCGGGGTAATTTCCATAGCTGTCGAGCACCGCGCGCGCCTCGATGCGTATCGTCGCAGGCGGTGCGAACAACACGGATGGATCGATATTGCCTTGAAGCGCGACCTTGCCAGCCACGCGCTCGCGCGCGCGGCCGAGGTTGACGGTCCAGTCCAGGCCGACCGCATCGACACCAGAAGCCGCGATGTCTTCGAGCCACAGGCCACCGCCCTTCGTGAATGCGATCACCGGCACCCGGCGTCCGTCGTGCTCGCGTTTGAGTTCGCTGACGATCTTCTCGATGTAATGCAGCGAGAAGCGCTGATAAATGCCGTCCGCGAGCGCGCCGCCCCACGTGTCGAAGATCATCACTGCCTGCGCGCCCGCTTCGATTTGTGCGTTCAGGTATGCGGTAACCGCGCGCGCATTAACTTCAAGAATGCGATGCATCAGGTCCGGCCGGCCGTACAGCATCGACTTCACGGTACGGAAATCGTCCGAACCGCCACCCTCGACCATATAGCACGCAAGCGTCCACGGGCTGCCCGAAAAGCCGATCAGCGGCACGCGCTGGCGACCTTGCGCATCGGTCAGCGCGCGGCGGATCTGGCTCACCGCATCCGTCACATAGCGCAGCGTTGCGCCGATGTCGGGGACCGCGAGACGCGCGACGTCCTCTTCGTTGCGCACGGGCCGCGCGAACTTCGGCCCCTCGCCGGTCGCGAATTCGAGGCCAAGGCCCATCGCGTCGGGAATCGTCAGGATGTCCGAGAACAGGATCGCGGCGTCGAGCGGGTAGCGCTCGAGCGGCTGCAGCGTCACTTCGGTCGCATAATCCGGGTTCTTCGCGAGGCCGAGAAAGCTGCCGGCACGGCCGCGCGTCGCGTTGTACTCGGGCAAATAGCGGCCCGCCTGACGCATCAGCCAGATGGGCGTGTAGTCGGTCGGCTCGCGCAGCAGCGCGCGAAGGAAGGTGTCGTTGATCAGTTGTTGAGCCACGTCGCGTGCGGTCTGGAAGGCTGTAAGCAAAAGGCCATTCTACCGGAGTCGGTGCGCAGTCTCAGAGGTCGGCAGCGCTAATGCGATGCGTGCGTCCACGCAACGCGTCCAAGAGTTTCACGAATGGACGCCCTTTCACGGCAAGTGTAAGTTGCAGCGCTGGCGACGCTCTTCAGCGCCTACTACGTACAATAAATCCGTCCACGAGGAGATCCCTTGAGCAAGGCCACGTCCGTATCGCTGCGCGTGCTTTCGACCGCGCTTTCGGCTGCGTTTTCGTTCGCGCTAGTGGGTTCGCTGTTCGGCGCGCTGGTATGCGCGAGCCCGGCGCGCGCGCAGTCCGCCGTCGCCGCAAGCGCCCCGCAGTCGCGGCTCGACGAAGTCATCGCGCGCGGTACGCTTCGGGCTTGTGCAACAGGGGACTACAAGCCGTACTCGTACTACAAACCAGACGGACAATTCGAAGGCATCGACATCGACATGACCGAGTCGCTTGCGAAGTCGCTCGGTGTGAAGGCGGAATTCGTGAAGACGACCTGGCCCAACCTGTTGAACGACTTCGTCTCGAAGTGCGATATCGCGGTAGGCGGCGTATCGACCACGCTCGATCGCCAGAAGCGTGCATTCTTCACCGAGCCTTACCAGGTGGACGGCAAAACACCAATCGTTCGATGCGACGACATGAAGAAGTATCAGACGGTCGAGCAGATCGATCAGGCCTCCACGCGTGTAATCGTGAACCCGGGCGGCACCAATGAGCGCTTCGCCAAGCAGTATTTCCCGCATGCGAAGCTGACCGTCTACCCGGATAACGTCTCCGTGTTCAAGCAGATCGCCGACGGCCACGCCGATGTGATGGTGACTGACGCGTCCGAGACGCTGCTTCAGCAGAAGCTGAATCCGGGGCTATGCTCGGTCCATCCGGACAAACCATTCCAGTACGGCGAGAAGGCGTGGATGGTGCCGCGCGGCGATGTTGTGTTTCAGCAATATGTCGACCAATGGCTGCACCTTGCGCGAGAAAGCGGTGAATATCAGGCCATTTCCGATAAATGGCTGAAGTAGCCTGGGCTCGACCGACGCACTCGGCCGCTACACTGGCGGAATTCGATGACATCGATCTGTAACTGTACGGTGCGCGCCGATAGGCGCTTATCGCCGGTTGCTTCAAGGCGCTGATCTTGCCTCGCAGCGTGGCGTCGCCCCCCGTTTGCATTGCATCATTTTTCAACACGGCTCGCGTTGCGCCCTTGCAAAACCCTTGGAAGCGACTACGCTTCAACCAACTCCCTCTGCATGTTAGTTATCCGGCGGCAAAATTTCCCGCCGCCAATGCTCGATGAAGCAGCGCAATAAGCCGACTCAATTCGAAGCGGTAAATAGAGATTTACTGATTTTCCTCAGGTCGGTAAAAACGATCTTTTAATCGGCAAATTACGGCAAAAAATCCCGGAGAGCCTTATCTGGCGGGCGTTACAACCTGAAACACTTTGTTACCGCGTTCCCGGTTTAATTCGCCCACAATGCCTCTCACGGGTTCAACACGGATGTGGCTTGGTGTGTGGTGTGAGCGGACATCTTTCATCAAGCCGGTCGGCAAGTCGCCGGGTCCCTGAGAAGGGGCATCCCTGTTGGAGTCGTGGTCGACGGCGATATCGTCGTCCAGTCGATTCCTCCTTTGGTCTCCTCGCGCTAACCCCGTAGCGTGTGGTTTTTAGCGGGCTCCAGGCCCGCTTTTTTTTTGCCTGCTTAACGTTTGCGCAGTGCAGCGTTCAGCTAGTTGCGGCGCCTGTCAGGGCGCCGTTTTCTCGCGCGGCGTCCGGTCTGGTTGGCCCTGGATGCCGCGGTCTGCTGACTTCCTTCGGCTTATCAAGCAGTCTTGTCGAACGACAACTTCAGTTCTTCGATCATCCGCTCGCGCATCACGAACTTCTGCACTTTGCCGGTCACCGTCATCGGCAGTTCGTCGACGAAGCGGATGTACTTAGGCACCTTGTAGTGCGCGATCTGTCCGTGGCAAAACGCCTGGACTTCTTCAGCCGTCGCGTGCTCGCCAGCGCGCAGCACGATCCACGCGCAGACTTCCTCGCCGTATTTCGGGTCCGGCACGCCGAACACCTGCACGCTCTGAATCTTCGGATGACGGAACAGGAATTCCTCGATCTCCCGCGGATAGATGTTCTCCCCGCCGCGGATCAGCATGTCCTTCAAGCGGCCAACGATATTGCAGTAGCCGTCCGCGTCGATCACCGCGAGGTCGCCCGTGTGCATCCAGCCGTCGACGATGCTTTCGCGCGTTTTCGCGTCGTCGTTCCAGTAGCCGCGCATTACCGAGTAGCCCCTTGTGCACAGTTCACCTGTCACGCCGACCGGCACCGTGTCGCCCGCCGGGTCGACCACTTTCACCTCGAGGTGCGGCTGCACACGTCCGACCGTCGTGGTGCGCTTGTCCAACGGATCGGTGGTCGAACTCTGGAACGACACCGGACTCGTTTCCGTCATCCCGTACGCGATCGTGATCTCGGACAGATGCATCTTCGCGACGACCCGCTTCATCGTCTCGATCGGGCACGGCGAGCCGGCCATGATGCCGGTGCGCAGATGCGTCAGATCGAATTGCTCGAAATCGGGGTGGTCGAGTTCGGCGATAAACATCGTCGGCACGCCGTGCAGCGCGGTGCACTTTTCGTCGGATACGGCGGCAAGCGTCGCGGCCGGGTCGAACGCCTCTCCCGGGAACACCATGTTCGCGCCGACCGACACGCACGCGAGCACGGCCAGCACCATGCCGAAACAGTGATAAAGCGGCACGGGAATGCACAACGAATCCTGCTCGGACAGCCGCATCGCCATCGCAATATAGCGTGCGTTGTTGAGCACGTTGCTATGGGTCAGCGTCGCGCCTTTCGGGTTGCCGGTCGTGCCGCTGGTGAACTGGATGTTGATCGGATCGTGCGGCGACAGGCTTGCGGTGATCGCATCGAGCTTTGCGACGTCATACGTCTGGCGGCCCAGTTCGATGACTTCGGAAAAGCACAGCATGCCGCGCGTGTCGGTGTCGCCGACGCGGATCACGATGCGCAGATCGGGAAGACGCGCCACGTGCAAGTCGCCGGGCGTTTGCGTGGGGAGCTCCGGCGCCAACTCCGTGAGCATCTCCAGATACATCGACGATTTGAATCGCTCGGCCGAAATGATCGCCTTGCAGCCAACCTTGTTCAGTGCGTATTCAAGCTCGGCAAGCCGGTATGCCGGATTGATGTTGACGAGAATCGCGCCGATTCGCGCAGTGGCGAACTGCGTCAGTAACCATTCGATGCGATTCGGCGACCAGATGCCGACCCGATCGCCGTTGCCGATACCGAGCGCCGTCAAAGCCGACGCCATGATATCGACCTCCTCAGCGAATTCCCGCCAGGTCCAGCGAATTCCCTGCTCACGGAAGACCACGGCCGGCCGGTCGGGGAAGCGTCGTGCCGTATCGAGCAGGAACTGGCCGACCGTCGCAGTGCTCAGCGGGATATCGGTCGAACCGCGCAGATAGGAAATCCCATCCTTAGGCGAGATAAGCGCGTCGCCACCCGCTGCCTGAGGTCCGGACGAGGGTCTATCTTCGGTCGCCGCCATGCTGTTTGTCTCCAATGTCGGCCAAAGTTGGCGCCTTTGCGCCTCTCCGGTCCGATGCAGGTACTGGAAGGGGTTCCCGCTTTTGCAAAAATGGATTTGCAAGAGATTGTGCCACCTGCCTGTTCGCCGGCGGCATCAAGTCTTTCCCTCACCTTTCAACTTCCGCTGTTCGGCTCTCAGGCCACGGCCTTACGCGCGCCTTTGCGCGTCGATGCCTGGCGACCTTTACGTTAACGTCAAGTAACGCGCAAATAAAAAGCAGCCACAAGGGCTGCCTCTTATCCCACCGCGTTATTCGCCGGCTGCGCCGCTTAGTGCTGGCCGCGCAGTTTGCGAAGACGCTGAATCGCCGCCAGCTGAGCCGTCGCATACGCAAGCTCCGCCTGCGCGGTTGCGTATTCAAGGTTCGAGCCGGTGTTTTGCAACGCTTCTTCCGCGCGCTTGCGAGCCTGCTCGGCCTTCGCCTCGTCGAGATCCTTGCCGCGAATCGCGGTATCGGCCAGAACCGTTACCGCACCCGGTTGAACCTCGAGAATGCCGCCAGCGACGAACACGAATTCCTCTTCGCCGCTTTCCGATTCGATGCGCACGGCACCCGGACGAATCCGCGTGATCAGCGGCGTGTGGCCCGGCAGAATGCCGAGCTCGCCCGCCTCGCCCGGCAGCGCGACGAACTTCGCCTGGCCCGAGAAGATCTCTTCTTCCGCGCTGACGACGTCTACCTTGATAGTTGCCATAAAGTCTCGACTCCTGTCGATTGAGCGTAATGCATGTGGCGCGGTTCTTCGCATCTACTGGCACCGGTGATCACCACCGCCGCAGCATCGCTCAGAAACCCACGCCTCGTTGCCGACGCGTCAACCGTTACTGGATCTTCTTGGCCTTTTCAAAGGCTTCGTCGATCGTGCCGACCATATAGAACGCCTGCTCCGGCAGGTGATCGCATTCGCCATCGACGATCATCTTGAAGCCGCGGATCGTTTCCTTCAGCGGCACGTACTTGCCCGGCGAGCCAGTGAACACTTCCGCGACGTGGAACGGCTGCGACAGGAAACGCTGGATCTTACGAGCGCGCGCGACCGACAGCTTGTCTTCCGGCGACAGTTCGTCCATACCCAGAATCGCGATAATGTCGCGCAGTTCCTTGTAGCGTTGCAGCGTCTGCTGCACCGAGCGCGTGATCGTGTAGTGCTCTTCGCCGATCACGTGCGGGTCAATCTGGCGCGACGTCGAGTCGAGCGGGTCCACCGCGGGGTAGATACCGAGCGACGCGATATCGCGCGACAGCACGACCGTTGCGTCCAGGTGGCCGAAGGTCGTTGCCGGCGACGGGTCGGTCAAGTCATCCGCAGGCACGTACACGGCCTGCACCGACGTAATCGAACCGGTCTTCGTCGACGTAATGCGCTCCTGCAGCTTGCCCATTTCTTCAGCGAGCGTCGGCTGATAACCCACCGCCGACGGCATACGGCCGAGCAGTGCCGATACTTCGGTACCGGCCAGCGTGAAACGGTAGATGTTGTCGACGAAGAACAGCACGTCGAGGCCTTCGTCACGGAAGTGCTCGGCCATCGTCAGGCCCGTCAGCGCGACGCGCAGACGGTTGCCCGGCGGCTCGTTCATCTGGCCGTACACCAGCGCGACCTTGTCCAGAACGTTCGAGTCCTTCATTTCGTGGTAGAAGTCGTTCCCTTCACGGGTCCGCTCGCCCACGCCCGCGAACACAGAGTAACCGCCATGTTCCTTCGCGATGTTGTTGATCAGCTCCATCATGTTGACGGTCTTGCCCACGCCCGCACCGCCGAACAGACCAACCTTGCCGCCCTTCGCGAACGGGCAGATCAGGTCGATAACCTTGATGCCGGTTTCGAGCAGTTCAGTCGACGGCGACAGTTCGTCGAATGCCGGCGCCTTCTGGTGGATCGAGCGCATCGTGTCGCTCGAGATCGGGCCGGCTTCGTCGATCGGACGACCCAGCACATCCATGATGCGGCCGAGCGTCGGCTTGCCGACCGGCACGCTGATCGGCTTCGAGGTGTTCTTCACCATCACGCCGCGGCGCAGGCCGTCGGACGAACCCAGACAGATGGTCCGTACGACGCCGTCGCCCAGCTGCTGCTGGACTTCGAGCGTCAGTTCCGAACCTTCGAGAATGAGCGCGTCATACACCTTCGGCATGTGTTCACGCGGGAATTCCACGTCGATCACCGCGCCGATGCACTGTACGATCTTGCCTTCTACCAAAGCAGTTGTACTCATCGCTTTTCCTTTAGATACTCAATTCTTCACTCGCGCTACGGCGCGGTTGGTTGCCCGCAGCTTGTTCTTTGGTGCGCAGCGGCGCCGCTTTTGAGCCGCTCGCCGCGCGCTACGCTCAGACTGCCGCCGCGCCGCTGACGATCTCCGACAGTTCCTTCGTGATCGCTGCCTGGCGGCTCTTGTTGTACGACAGCTGCAACTCGTTGATGACCGTCTTTGCGTTGTCCGAAGCGGCCTTCATTGCGACCATGCGAGCCGACTGCTCCGACGCCATGTTTTCCGCGACGGCCTGATACACCAGCGCTTCGACATAACGCACCAGCAGTTCGTCGACCACCGTTTGCGCGTCCGGCTCGTAGATGTAGTCCCACGACGTGCTCGGCGTTGCCTTGTCGCCTTCTTCGACGCCCTCGAACTTATCGGCCGTCAACGGCAGCAACTGCTCGATCACCGGCTCCTGCTTCATCGTGTTGATAAAGCGCGTGTACGCGAGGTACACCGCCGAGACCTTGCCTTCCGAGTACAGGTCGAGTTGCACCTTCACCGCGCCGATCAGCTTTTCGAGGTGCGGCGTGTCGCCCAGCTGCACGACATTCGACGAGACCTTCGCCCGCAGACGGTTCAGAAACCCGAGGCCCTTGCTGCCGATCGCGGTTGCATCGATCGTCTTGCCTTCGGCTTCCAGTTCCTTGAACTTCTGCAGCGACGCACGCAGCACGTTCGTATTCATCCCGCCGCACAGACCTTTGTCAGTGGTGACGAGAATGAAGCCGGCGGTCTTCGCGCCTTCGTTCGCCACCATGAACGGATGACGATACTCAGGGTTCGCACGGCTCATATGCGCGGCGATGTCACGGACCTTGTCGGCGTACGGACGGGCAGCGCGCATGCGCTCCTGCGCGCGGCGCATCTTGGATGCGGCAACCATCTCCATCGCTTTGGTGATCTTGCGCGTGTTTTGCACGCTCTTGATCTTCCCGCGAATTTCCTTCATTCCAGCCATTGCTTGCTCCTTGATCGAAACCGCGCGGGCGTGCTGTGTTGCTACCCGCGCTGCTTCGAGGTCCGGTTAGATCTCGCGGATCGGATCAGTAAGCGCCGGACTTTTTGAAGTCCTTCAGAGCCGCATGCAGCGCGGCTTCGTCGTCCTTCGCCAGGTCCTTGTTGTCTTCGATGCGCTTGATCAGATCGGCGTGGCTCGTCTTCAGGTATTCGCGCAGGCCGCGTTCGAACGCGAGCACGTCCTTCACTTCCAGATCGTCCAGGTAACCGTTGTTCGCGGCGAACAGCGCCACGGCCAGTTCCCACACCTGCAGCGGCTGATACTGCGGCTGCTTCAGCAGTTCCGTCACGCGGCGGCCGCGCTCGAGCTGCTTGCGGGTCGCTTCGTCGAGGTCGGACGCGAACTGCGCGAAGGCAGCCAGTTCACGGTACTGCGCGAGGTCGGTACGAATACCGCCTGACAGCTTCTTCACGACCTTCGTCTGCGCCGCACCGCCCACACGCGACACCGACACACCAGCGTTGATCGCCGGGCGGATACCCGCGTTGAAGAGGTCGGTCTCAAGGAAGATCTGACCGTCGGTAATCGAGATCACGTTGGTCGGAACGAACGCGGTCACGTCGCCGGCCTGCGTTTCGATCACCGGCAGCGCGGTCAACGAACCGCTCTTGCCTTTCACTTCACCGTTCGTGAACTTCTCGACGTACTCTTCCGATACGCGCGCGGCGCGCTCGAGCAGACGCGAGTGCAGATAGAACACGTCCCCCGGATACGCTTCGCGGCCCGGCGGACGGCGCAGCAGCAGCGAGATCTGGCGATACGCCCAAGCCTGCTTGGTCAAATCGTCATAGATGATCAGCGCATCTTGACCGCGGTCGCGGAAGTATTCGCCCATCGTGCAGCCGGCATACGGCGACAGGTACTGCATCGCTGCCGATTCCGACGCCGACGCGGCGACCACGATCGTGTATTCGAGCGCGCCCGTTTCTTCGAGCTTGCGCACCACGTTCATGATCGACGAAGCCTTCTGGCCGATCGCGACGTAGATACAGATCAGGTCCTTGCCCTTCTGGTTGATGATCGTGTCGACTGCCACGGCGGTCTTGCCGCACTGACGGTCGCCGATGATCAGCTCACGCTGGCCGCGGCCGATCGGCACCATCGAGTCGATCGATTTCAGACCCGTTTGCACCGGCTGCGACACCGACTTACGCCAGATCACGCCCGGCGCGATCTTTTCGATTGCGTCGGTCATTTTCGCGTTGACCGGGCCCTTGCCGTCGATCGGATTGCCCAGTGCATCGACCACACGGCCGACCAGTTCCGGGCCCACCGGCACTTCAAGAATGCGGCCCGTCGTCTTGACGATGTCGCCTTCCGAGATGTGCTCGTACTCACCGAGAATCACGGCGCCGACCGAGTCGCGCTCGAGGTTCAGCGCGAGGCCATACGTGTTGCCCGGAAACTCGAGCATTTCGCCCTGCATCACTTCCGACAGGCCGTGAATGCGCACGATGCCGTCGGTCACGGAGATCACGGTGCCCTGGTTGCGAACGTCTGCGCTCGCTTCAAGGCCCTGGATCCGGCTCTTGATCAGCTCGCTGATCTCAGAGGGATTGAGTTGCATTATTCGCTCCTGATAGTCAATTCTGTTGCGTGCCAGCCGCTATGCGCGTTCTACGCCGCCGTGTGCAAAATCAGGCGGTCAGCGCCGTCTGCATCCTGGCCAGCCGCGCGTGGACCGAGGTATCGAGCACTTCGTCACCCACCGTCACGCGAACGCCGCCGATCAGCGACGAATCGACCTGAACAGTCGGCTTCAGCTTGCATTTAAACTTGCGTTCGAGTGCCGCGACGAGTTCATTCAGTTGCTGGCCTTCGAGCGGAAATGCGCTCACGATCAGCGCGTCGGCCGCACCATCACGGGCGTTTTTCAGCGCTTCGAATTGCGTCGCGATTTCCGGCAGCAGCGGCAGCCGATGGTTGTCGACCAGCATCTGCACGAAGTTCTTGGCCTGTGCGTCGTCTTTCAGCGGCGACTTCACGGCCGCCAGCACGAGATCGACGACCTGCGCGCGGTTCACCTTCGGGCTCGTCGCGATCGACTCCACCTCAGGCAAGCTCGAAACCTGAGCCAGTTCATGCGTGAGCGTGGACCAGCCGGCGATGTCACCTGCTTGCGCGACGGCAAACAGCGCTTCAGCGTACGGACGGGCGATAGTGGCGAGTTCGGCCATGATCAGAGCTCGGTTTTGAGTTGATTCAGCAGATCGGCGTGAACCGACTGGTTCACTTCACGCTTCAGGATCTGTTCGGCACCCTTCACCGCAAGCGCCGCGACTTCGCCGCGCAGCGCTTCGCGCGCCTTCACGATTTGCTGGTCGGCATCGGCCTTCGCCTGAGCGATGATCCGGGCGGCTTCGGCTTGCGCCTGCGCCTTGATTTCGTCAGCGACTGCCACAGCGCGCTTTTCGGCTTCAGCGATGCGCTGCTGGCCGTCGTTGCGAGCCTGCGCAAGCTCCTCGCCGACGCGCTTATGCGCGGCTTCGAGTTCCGCCTTGCCCTTTTCGGCGGCCGACAGGCCATCGGCGATTTTCTTCGCGCGCTCGTCGAGGGCGTTGACCAACGGCGGCCACACGAACTTCATCGTGAACCACGCGAGGATCAGGAACACGACCATTTGCGCAAACAGAGTTGCGTTGAGATTCACGGTGTTTCCTTAAATGTTGCTAGTTCGGACGGGGAAACGGGAAATGGCAAGGCGCTCATCGAATCAGTGCTCGATCAGCGCCTAGTACCCGTTCCGCTTAGCGCCATTCCCTGTTATAGGTCAGGCGCGCAGTTCCGAGGAACCTCAGCCTGCCAGCTTCGACAGCAGCGGGTTCGCGAACGCAAACAGCATGGCCACACCAACGCCGATCAGGAACGCCGCATCGATCAGACCTGCGAGCAGGAACATCTTCGTTTGCAGCGGGTTCATCAGTTCCGGCTGGCGGGCGCACGCTTCAATGTACTTGCCGCCCATCAGGCCGATACCGATACAGGCGCCGATAGCACCCAGGCCGATGATGATGCCGATACCGATGGCGGTCAGACCCTGGATGTTGGCGATGAAAGCTTGCATGATCACTCCTTTGTGAAAAGTCTTTTTGGAACTGGGATTTAGAGAAAGTTAAAGCGATTCTTTTAGCCGACAGGACCGGGGTTAATGGCTGTCGTGTGCCTGGCCGATGTACACCAGCGTCAGCATCATGAAAATGAACGCCTGCAGCAGAACGATCAGGATGTGGAAGATCGCCCACACGCTGCCCGCAATCACATGGCCGATGAAGCCAAGCACCGTCGTGTCCGCACCGAAGTTCCAGATGCTGCCCAGCAGGGCAATCAGCAGGAACAGCAGTTCGCCCGCGTACATGTTGCCGAACAGCCGCATGCCGAGCGAGACCGTCTTCGCGACGAACTCGATGATGTTCAGTGCAAGGTTCGGGATCCACAGCAGCGGATGCGCGCCGAACGGGGCGGACAGCAGCTCGTGCACGAAGCCACCTGCGCCCTTGATCTTGAAGTTGTAATAGATCATCAGCACGAACACGCCGAGCGCGATACCAAGCGTGCCGTTCAGATCGGCGGTCGGCACGATGCGATGATGGGGAATGATTTCCGACAGTCCCAGCCAGCCGATGATGCGCGGCGGCAAGTCGACCGGGATGAAGTCCATCGCGTTCATCAGCGCGACCCAGACGAACACAGTCAGCGCCAGCGGTGCGATAAATGCGCGATTGCCGTGGATCATCGATTTAGATTGGTCTTCGACCATCTCGACGAGCATTTCGACCGCGCACTGGAAGCGGCCCGGAACGCCCGGCGTGGCTTTGCGCGCTGCGAGGCGCAACACGAGAATGGTGACGAGGCCGCAGACGATCGACCAGAAAAGCGTGTCGAGATTCCAGACGTGAATGTCGAAAATCGACGTCTGATGCGCGGTGGAGAGATTCTGCAAGTGGTGCGCGATGTACTCGGACGGATCCAGAGCGCGCGTTCCTTCGCTAGCTGCCATATCGTTATTGCCACCCAAATTGTCGAAAATCGTTCTAGGCCGCCCGCGCCGTTTGCGTCGCGGGCCTGCCCGGCGCGGGCCGTCTCGAGCCCGCACGCCTATACCGACGCCGTATTCGTGCTACCGCGTCAGCCAGTGTTCTTTACCTTCGTTACCGCCAGGCCAGTGCAATCCAGTACGTCTTGAGCGCGATCAGGTAGGTGACGAGCAGCGGCACCCACTGCACCCCGTGATACCAGAACGCGATAGCGACGAACATCGCGATCGTCGCCCCCATCTTGAGCGCTTCGCCGATCATCCAGCTCATCACTGTCTCAGCGCCGCTCAACTTCTTAAGACGTGCCGCGAACAGCGCGCTCGGCACCCAGCAAATCGCTCCCCCAAGGAATGCGGACAGCGCAGCATCGCCCGGCGGCTTGTAGAACAGCCACCACAGCAACGTCGCACCCAGGGACAAAACCATTTGCGCTGCCACCACCTTGTAAGGCGTGACGCGCGATGGACGACTCACGTTCGGACCGAATAGCTTTTCTGCCTCTGCCCGTGTGAGCGAAACGATATTGTTATCTTGTTGCTCAGCATCCCACGCATCGTGATGCGCAGCACGCAGACCTCGAGACGAATCTGAATTCGTCTCAGAGACAGCATGCTCAGTACGGTGTTCGTCGTCGCTTTGCTTCGGCGCATGATCCGACGCCGTGCCCGACTTTTGTACCGCCATTGCAGTGTCCCGCCAAGTTCTGTTCAGCCCGCGAGCTTACTCACCGCTTACGGGGGTGCCTAGCAAATAAATCCGGGGGATTGTAAGCGATAGTTGCAGGCAATTCAAGACTTTAGGGTACTCAATAAATACCCGCCGACCGACGCTTGCGATACAAAAACATGTCTCTTTTGAGGGAAACGGACGCGAACTGTAAGCGACGTTCCAGCGCGCTCGAGATGCTACGGTTTCGAAGTTTTTTCAGCGCATTTTCGACGCTGAACCGGTTTTTTCATGCGTTGTGAGTGGGTGTCAGAAATGCAACAGCACCCAGGCGCCGAGCACGCCAGCAACGAGCCAGAACGGCACGGAAAAAGCGTGGAACAGCGTCAACATGCCGCGCTCGTTCGAGAGCCTCATCGCGATCAGATTCGCGAGCGATCCGATTGCGATACCGAAGCCGCCGACGCTGACGCCGAATGCCAACGCGCGCCAGTCTTTGGAAAACTCGGCCAGCATGATCGCGGCTGGGACGTTGCTAATGCCCTGCGATAGCACCGCGCCCGCTATATAGGTTCTTAACGGCGTGGTGAGGTGCCATGCGCTAACGGTGTTGTGCACGTACGGCAAGGCGGCAACACTGCGCAGCACGATAAACATCAGCACGAAAATCAGCAGCAGCAGCCAATCGATCTTCAACACGACTGACGGACGCCAGATCAGAAAACCGAGCGCAACGCCAGCGAGGGCAATGCCGGGCCGATGTGCATCCGCGAGCAGCACGAACGCGACGAACAAAAACGACGCGATAGCCATCATCGGGCGGTGGACCGGATGCGGCTCGACGTCTTGCGACAGATCGAGCGGCACGGCACGAAAAGACGCGACGGTCAGCAGATACAGCATCGCCATCATTACCGCGCATAGCGGCGCGAGCGCCCAGATAAAACGGCCAAACGACACACCGCTCGTCTGCCAGAGAAACAGATTTTGCGGATTGCCGAGCGGCGTCAGAATCGAGCCCGCATTCACCGCGAGCGCGATGAACACGACGAGCCGCTTCAACGGCAGCGGTGTCAGCTTATGCAGCGACAACGCGAGCGGCACGACAACGAACAACGCGACATCGTTTGTCAGCACTGTCGACAATGCTGCGGCAAGGCCAACCATCAGACACGCAAGCGCACGCTCGGTATGAATGTGATGGACCACACGATGCGCGGCCCACATCAGGAATCCTGATGATTCGACTGCTTTGGTCAGAATCAGCAGGCCTGTGAGCGTCAGTACAGTCTGCCAGTCGACCAAGGCAGGCAGCGACATCCATGGTCGCGAGTGAAAAATCTGCAACAGGACGAGCGCGAACGCGAGGATCGCGAGCACGGGTTCCTTTGCGACGAATTGCCAGATTGCCCGCAGCACAGCATGCGCGGGCCCAAGCGCGCGTTCCGCGGACGGCACGATGAATGCGCTTAAGCCGTCGTCGCGTTGCCGCGAAGGCGCGCGAGAATGCCTTCCAGCGCGTCGAGATCGCCGAACTCGACCGTCACCTGGCCGCGGCCGCGGCGCCCGAGCTTGATCCTCACCGTAGCGGCGAGCAGATCCGACAGTTCTTCCTCGAGCCGCCGCGTATCGCGGCCACCGTCGTGGTCGACACGCGCTCTCGGAGCGGGCGCTGCTTTGTTGGTCGCCGTGACGAGTTTTTCCGTCTCCCGCACCGACATGCCCTTATTCACCACCTGATTCGCGAGCGTGATTTGCGTCGCCGAATCGACCGCGAGCAGCGCGCGCGCGTGGCCCATGTCGAGATCGCCGGCGAGCAGCATCGTCTGCACCGGCGCCGCGAGGTTCAGCAAACGCAGCAGGTTCGACACCGCGCTGCGCGAGCGGCCAACCGATTCGGCTGCCTGCTCATGCGTGAAATGAAATTCGTCGAGCAGACGCTGAATGCCCTGCGCCTCTTCAAGCGGGTTCAGGTCTTCGCGCTGAATGTTCTCGATCAGCGCCATCGCCGCGGCGGCCTGGTCCGGCACATCGCGCACCAGCACGGGCACTTCGTCGAGGCCCGCGAGGTGCGCGGCGCGGAACCGGCGCTCCCCGGCGATGATTTCGAACTTCTCGCCGCCGATCGGCCGCACGAGAATCGGCTGCATCAGCCCCTGCGCACGAATGCTGGCCGCGAGTTCCTGCAATGCACCCTCGTCCATTCGCGTGCGCGGCTGATACTTGCCCGCCTGCATCCGCGACAGCGGCAGCGTATGCGGCGCGCTATCGATCTTCACGGCTTCGGTGATGTCCGCACTTCCGCCAAGCAGCGCCTCGAGTCCTCTGCCCAGCCCTTTCTTCCTTGCCACTGCGTTCATCGTATTCCCTCGGTCCGCTTTGGATGATTGGCGTTGTGTGGTCATAGCGTGCGCACCCGCTCGATCATTTCCGCGCCGAACTGCACGTACGCCTGCGCACCGCGCGACGCGCGGTCGAAAACCACACCCGGCAGGCCGTAACTCGGCGCCTCGGCGAGCCGCACGTTGCGTGGAATCACCGCGTCGAACACCTTGTCGCCGAAATGCTCCTTCAATTGGTCGGACACCTGTTGCTGTAACGTGATGCGCGGATCGAACATCACGCGCAGCAGGCCGATCACCTTCAGGTCGCGGTTCATGTTCGCGTGCACCTGCTTGATCGTGTTGACGAGATCCGACAGGCCCTCAAGCGCGAAATATTCGCATTGCATCGGGATCACGACGCCGTGCGCCGCGCACAGCCCGTTCAGCGTCAGCAGCGACAGCGCCGGCGGACAGTCGATCAGCACGAAGTCGTAGTCTTCGACCACATGCTGCAGCGCCTCCTTCAATTGGCGCTCACGATTCTGCACACCGACCAGTTCGATTTCGGCGCCGGCAAGCTCGCGATTCGCCGGCAGCACATCGTAGGAGACCGCTTCGGATTTCACTCGCGCATCGGCGACCGACACACCATCGCACAGCACTTCATAGACGGTGTTTTCGCACGCGGCCTTATCGACGCCACTGCCCATCGTCGCGTTGCCTTGCGGATCGAGATCGATAAGCAGAACACGTTGTCCCTGCGATGCGAGGCTCGCGGCGAGATTGACAGCTGTCGTCGTTTTGCCGACTCCGCCCTTCTGGTTCGCAACGCAGAAGATTTTTGCCATCTTGGATGTGTCCCTTGCTGCCTGAATGTTTGGTATGGGGTGCTTCGTTGCGGCCAATCGGCGTCACTCGGACGCTACGGACTGCCCGTCGACCCGCACTTCGACCAGATGCCGTTCCGCGTCCAGTGATGGCACTTCGAGCCGGATGATCTGCTTCGCTTCGGCGCCAGCCGGCAAGCGCGCGATCTCGGCATCCGGACGCACGCCCTTCATTGCCCAGATCGCGCCATTTTCCGCGACCAGATGACGGGCCAGTGTAACGAAATCCGCGAGCTCTGCGAATGCGCGCGACACAATCACATCGAATTTTTCCGGCACTTCGACGCCCGGACGCAGCGTTTCGACCCGTCCGGTCACCACCGACAGGTTAGCGAGCCCCAGTTCGGCCTTCGCCTGGGCCTGGAACGCGGTCTTTTTCTGCACGATATCGTTGAGCGCGACGCGCCAGTCAGGCAGCGCGATCGCGAGCACAATGCCGGGCAAACCGCCGCCGGAGCCGACATCGAGCGCCGACAATGACGACCGCCCTCGCCCCGCGAGATGCGGAACGATCGATAGCGAATCGAGGATGTGCTGGATCAACATCTGTCGCGGGTCGCGAATCGCCGTCAGGTTGTAGACGGCATTCCATTTCGCGAGCAACGCGACATAGTCAAGCAGCTTCGCGGATTGCGTGTCGGTCAGGTCGACCTTCAGTGCGCGGGCACCTTCGTCGAGCATCGCCGCCAGCGTGTCGCGGCTGGCGGCGGCCGGACTTCCTGGGCGCGCCGTCATTGAGCCACCGGCGTGCCGTCCGCGCCGGAGTCGGCCGCCGGGTTGGCCGCGGGGTTGGCCAATTTGACCGTGCGTCGACCCAGACCGCGCTTCAGGTGCACCATCAGCAACGAGATCGCGGCAGGCGTAATGCCGGAGATGCGTGAGGCCTGACCGATCGTTTCCGGCCGGAATTGCGCGAGCTTCTGACGCGCTTCGAACGACAGACCGCGCACTTCCGCGTAGTCGAGACCTTCTGGTAGCCGAGTGTTTTCGTGCGCCTCATTGCGCTCGATCTCGTCGGCCTGGCGATCGATATAGCCTTGATACTTGATGCCGATTTCGATCTGTTCCTTGATCTGGTCGAGCAAGGCCGGTTCGTCGGCGAGTGCCTCCCCAGGTGCGCACGCACCTTCTCGCAATCCACACACGCCGTCATATGTCACTCCCGGGCGGCGCAGCAGTTCGGCGAGGCTGTACTCATGGTCGATCGGCTTGCCGAGCAACGCAGTCGCTTCGTCAGAGGAAAGCGTCTTGGGTGTCACCCATGTCGCACGCAGACGCTCCGTTTCACGTGAAACAGCGTCGCGCTTGCGGCTGAACGCATCCCATCGCTCGTCATCGACAACGCCCAGCTCGCGGCCGATTTCCGTCAAACGCATATCGGCATTGTCTTCACGCAAGCTCAGACGATATTCGGCGCGGCTGGTAAACATCCGGTACGGCTCGGACACACCCCGCGTCACGAGGTCGTCGACCAGCACACCGAGGTAAGCCTGATCACGACGCGGACACCACGCGTCCCTGCCCTGCACTTGCAGACCCGCGTTGATACCAGCGAGCAAGCCCTGCGCGGCTGCCTCTTCATAGCCCGTCGTGCCGTTGATTTGCCCCGCAAAGAACAATCCTTGGATCGCTTTCGTTTCCAGCGAAGCCTTCAGTGCGCGCGGGTCAAAGTAGTCGTATTCGATCGCATAGCCCGGCCGCAGGATGTGCGCGTGCTCGAGACCGCGCATCGAGCGGACCAGTTCTAGCTGCACGTCAAACGGCAGGCTCGTCGAAATACCATTCGGGTAGAACTCGTTCGTCGTCAGCCCTTCCGGCTCGAGGAAAATCTGGTGCGATTCCTTCGATGCGAACCGGTGAATCTTGTCCTCAATCGACGGGCAATAGCGCGGCCCCACGCCTTCAATCACGCCCGTGTACATCGGCGATCGGTCGAGTCCGCCCCGGATGATGTCGTGCGTATGCGCATTGGTATGCGTGATCCAGCACGGCACCTGGCGCGGATGCTGTTCGGCGCGGCCGAGGAACGAGAACACCGGCACTGGGTCAAGATCGCCCGGTTGCTCTTCGACCTTCGAAAAGTCGATCGTCCGGCCGTCGATACGCGGTGGCGTACCGGTCTTAAGCCGACCTTGCGGTAGCTTCAGTTCCTTCAGACGCGCAGACAGCGACACCGCCGCTGGGTCGCCGGCCCGCCCGCCGGTGTAGTTGTTGAGGCCAACATGGATCTTGCCGTCGAGGAACGTCCCCGCCGTCAGTACGACCGCGCGGGAGCGAAAGCGGATGCCGACCTGCGTGACCGCACCAACCACGCGATCGCCCTCGACCATCAGATCGTCGACCGACTGCTGGAACAGCCACAGATTCGGCTGATTCTCCAGGCGCCGGCGGATCGCCTGCTTGTACAGCAGCCGATCGGCTTGTGCGCGCGTTGCGCGAACCGCGGGTCCCTTCGATGAATTGAGGATGCGGAACTGGATGCCGCCTTCATCGGTAGCCGCCGCCATCGCACCACCGAGCGCATCCACTTCCTTCACCAGATGGCCCTTGCCAATGCCACCAATCGATGGATTGCAGCTCATCTGACCGAGCGTCTCGATGTTGTGTGTCAACAGCAACGTCTTGTTGCCCATGCGCGCGGACGCCAGCGCGGCTTCGGTGCCGGCGTGCCCGCCGCCGACGACGATTACGTCGAATTCTGTGGGATAAAGCATGGGAGATCTCACGCAGACTGATCGCGTGAGCCTTTCAGAAAAATGTATTGGCGAATTATAGCGGGTTCGCTTTTGGCCCGATTTACGACCGATTCGTCGCAGGGACAAAAAAGCGGCGTGTTTCACGTGAAACACGCCGCTTGATGTTGTCGAACTGCTCCGCGCGCCGTTGACGTAACGTGATATGAAAGTCAGGCAACCTTCTTCGCGAGGCCCAGATACGTTTCAATCACGCGGGGATTTTGCGCCAGATCCGCAGCCGCACCTTCAAGCGCAAGCTCACCGGTTTCGAGCACATAGCCGTAATCGGAGATCTGCAGCGCCGCACGCGCATTCTGCTCGATCAATAGCATGCCGACGCCAGTCGCCCGCAGCGCACTGATGATATGAAAGATCTCTTTCACGATCAGCGGCGCGAGTCCAAGGCTCGGCTCATCGAGCATTAGCAAATCCGGCTTTCCCATCAGCGCGCGCCCCAGCGCGAGCATCTGCCGCTCGCCACCGGATAACGTACCGGCACCCTGCTTTCGACGCTCTTTGAGTCGCGGAAATAGCTTGAACACCGGATCAAGCTGATCGAGATAGTCTCGATCCCGTGCCTTCTTCCGACGATAGGCGCCGAGCACCAGATTGTCCTCGACGGTCATCGCCGCGAACAACTCGCGCTTTTCCGGCACGAGGCACATGCCACGCACAACGCGCTGTTCGACCGGCAACGCGCTGATGTCGTCTCCGCGGTAGTGGATCTCGCCCTTTGCATGACCGCTTACCGGAAGCGAGCCCATGATCGCGTTCAACAACGTCGACTTTCCGGCGCCATTCGGACCGATCACAGAGACGATCTGCCCCGGTCGCACTTCGATTCGTGCGCCGTGCAACGCCTCGACTTTCCCATAGCGGACCGACAAGCCGCTGACATGCAGAATCGGCGCGGACATCGCATCGGCCGATGTCTTCAGCGACGCTGCCACGTTTGTCATCTCCATCACTCCACCCCGCCCAGATACGCTTCCAGCACAGCCGGATCCTTCTGCACCTCTTGCGGCAACCCGTCGGCGATCCGTGTACCGAACTCCATCACCACCAGTCGATCGGTCAGATTCATCACGAAGTCCATGTCGTGTTCGACCAGCAGCACGCTCATGCCTTCTTCACGCAATCGGCGCAACAACGCGGCCAGTTGCTGCTTCTCCTGATAACGCAGACCCGCTGCGGGCTCGTCAAGCAATAGCAGCGTCGGGTCACCGCACAACGCACGTGCAATTTCGAGAATCCGCTGCTGGCCGAGCGCAAGGCTCCCCGCTTCGTCATACATATGCTTCTCGAGCCCGACACGACGGATCTGACGCGCGGCCTCCGCCATCAGGTGCGCTTCCTCCGACCGATTCAGCCGCATGATGCTGCGCCAGACACCAGCATGGCCACGCAAATGCGCACCGATCGCAACGTTCTCGAGAACCGTCATTCCCGACACCAGCTTCACATGCTGGAACGTGCGCCCGATGCCACGCCTTGCGATCTCCCGCGAACTCAGCGTATCGATCCGCTCGCCGCGGAACGTTACGGTGCCGCGAGTCGGCTGCAGCACGCCGGTTACCAGGTTGAACGTGGTCGACTTGCCGGCGCCGTTGGGGCCGATCAGACCGATGATCTGCCCGGACTTCAAATCGAAACTGACGTCGTTGACGGCGACCAGCCCGCCGAACTCCTTGCGCACCTTATCGACGGAAAGGAGCCGTTCGCCGACCGCCGGCTTACTGCGCACTGGCAGCGGATGCACGTCGCTCGGCACACGCGCTTGCGGTCCACGCGGAAAGAGCCGCGCGACGAACGGCCAGACACCGCCGCGGGCGTATTGGAGCAGCACCACCATCAGAATGCCGAACACAATCACTTCGAAGTTGCCGTTCTCACCAAGCAGCTTGGGCAGCAGCGTCTGAAGATAGTCCTGCAACAGCGTCAGAATCGCCGCGCCCAGCACCGCGCCCCACACGTGCGACACGCCGCCGACCACCGCCATAAACAGATATTCGATACCGTGATTGAGGCCAAACGGCGTCGGATTCACCGCACGCTGCAGATGGGCATAGAGAAAGCCCGAAATCGCCGCTAGCACCGCCGCATAGACGAAGATCACGACCCGCATCCAGCCGGTATCGACGCCCATCGCTTCCGCCATCGATCCACTGCCGCGCAGTGCGCGAATCGCACGACCAGGCCGACTATTAAGCAGGTTCTGAACAGTGACAACCGCGCCCAGGACGACGATCCAGATCAAGTAGTAGATATGTCGCCCGGTCTCGAGATCGATGCCGAGCAGATTCAGCACCGGAATGCCGTTGATGCCGTCGTACTTGCCGAGCCATTCGAGGTTGCCGAACAGAAAAAACAGCGCGAGGCCCCACGCGATCGTGCCGAGCGGCAGAAAATGCCCGGACAACCGCATCGTCACCGCACCGAGCATCCACGCGATCAACGCCGTCAGCAACACGCCGGCAATCAGCCCGAGCCACGGCGACACACCGAACTGCGTCGTCAGATACGCGGTCGAATAGGCGCCGATACCGACGAACGCGGCCTGCCCAAAGCTGGTCATGCCGCCGATGCCAGTGAGCAGCACGAGCCCGATCGCGACGATCGAATACAACCCGATGTAGTTAAGCAACGTGATCCAGTACTCCGGTATATGAAGCGGGTTCGGCAGCACCGGCAGCGCAAATAGCACAATCAGAAACAGCCAGAACGGCGCGTTCTTCACGATACGTTTCATCGCGTCACTCCTCCGCCTCTTCGGGATGCGGCGTCGCGAGACTGCGCCACAGCAGCACCGGGATGATCAGCGTGAACACGATCACTTCCTTGTACGCACTCGCCCAGAACGACGAGTACGATTCGAGCAGTCCGACCAGCACGGCGCCGGCCGCCGCAAGCGGATAGCTGACCAGCCCGCCGATGATCGCGCCGACAAACCCCTTCAAGCCCATCAGGAAACCCGAGTCGTAATAGATGGTCGTCAGCGGCGCGACGAGCATGCCGCATAGCGCGCCCAGGCCGGCGGCAAGCGTGAATGCGAGGCGCCCGGCCTGCGTCGTGCCGATCCCGACCAGTTGCGCGCCGACGCGGTTCACCGAGGTCGCACGCAACGCCTTGCCGGAAATCGAACGATCGAAGTACAGATATAGCGCGACGATCAGCACGACCGCGGTGCCGATCACCCAGAGACTCTGCCCGGAGATCGTCAGCGAGCCGATATTGAACGTCGCATCCGAGAACGCGTTGGTACGCGAGCCTTCCGCGCCGAACATCACCAGCCCCAGACCGACCATCGCGAAGTGCACGGCGACCGACACGATCAGCAGCAACAATGTCGTCGTCTCGGCAATCGGCTGAAACGCCAGCCGGTATATGAACGGTCCCATCGGAACGACGATCAGCAACGACAGCGCGATCTGCACGATCATCGGCAGCGGCTGCATGAACAGACCGCGCGTGACGGCCGCTACCGCAATCGGGAATAGCAGATACCTAACGGCTAGCGTCATCAGCGTGCGAGCCGCATGACGGCGTCGTTCGGGATGCCGAACGAGTCCGCCGGCTTCGATCACGAAGCATGTTGCGCCCATTGCGACCAGCATCCAGCAGGTGGCCGGAAACTTCTGCGATTGCAGCGCCGCTAGCGTTAGCGCGCCGTATGAAACGAACTCCCCTTGCGGGATAAAGATCACGCGCGTGACCGAGAACACCAGCACTAGTGCGAGTGCGAGCAATGCGTAGATCGCACCGGTCGTGATGCCGTCCTGCGCGAGGATCGCCGCGATTGATAAATCCATACAAACTCGTCCTGGAGCGTCGAAAACCGAAACGGGGAATCAAACGAAAAAGCCGGAATACACCGAGCGAATGAGAGCCGGCAGTGAAGCGTTGAAACCTGATTCCTGCGGCACGGGTGGCCCGTGTGGCACGTGATTCACCGCGCCGATCGCTCGGGCACCACGGCCCGCTACTGCTCCGGTCTTCGCATCGACCGACCACCGATGCAGCAGCGTCTGCCATTGTGCTTGATACGAAGCCGGTTCGTCGTACCTGACGCGCGATCGCTTTTATTGCTTACGTTCTGATCCTTTTGCAGGTTTCATCTAACGTCGACGGCCTGCACGATCACACGCGATGCAATCGTCGCGGCGCCCGTGGTGAGGTCGGTGTCGGGTGTCCTTCTCAGGAATCCCGAGCGCTCAGCAGAATCGCCGTCGAAGTAATTCACCGGTCCTCACACGTGTCCATGCGGTTCTCAAACGCGACTCCCGCGCCGGGTACCTGAATCTAGTGATCGAGCGAGCGCATGTGAACCATGGTTTTCCCTGCCGTTTCCACCGCGGCCGGACAACAAAAAAGGCGCGTCAAACTGCACGCGCCCTGCTTGCTTCCGGATGGTCCGGCGCCTCATGCCACTAGTTGGACACGAGCTTCCATTTCCCGTCGACGATCTCCACCATCACGCGCGCGCGCTGATCGAAGCCAGCGTGATCATTGACGCTCATGTTGAAGATGCCCTGCGATGCCGGCAGATCCTTCGTATTCTCGAGCGCGTCGCGCAGCGCTGCGCGGAACGCCGGCGTACCCGGCTGCCCCTTCTTCAACGCGATCGGAATTGCATGCTGAAGAAGCAGTCCAGCGTCCCACATATGACCGCCGAATGTCGACACCGATCCGGCGCCGAACGCGGCCTCATACGCGCGCTTATACGTCAACGCAGGTTGTTTGGCCGGATTCGAATCCGGCAGCTGATCCGCGACCAGCAGCGGCCCCGCCGGCAGATACGTGCCTTCGCAATCCTTGCCGCACACGCGCAGGAAGTCGTTGTTCGCAACGCCGTGCGTCTGATAGTACTTGCCCTTGTAACCGCGTTCCTTCAGCGTCTTCTGCGGCAGCGCGGCCGGCGTGCCGGCACCGGCGATCAGCACCGCATCCGGGTTCTGCGCCATCATCTTCAGCACTTGCCCGGTCACTGACGTGTCATTGCGCGCGAAGCGCTCGCTCGCAACGACTTTGATCTTCGCGAGCTCGGCGGCCTTCGAGAATTCCTTGAACCAGCTTTCGCCGTACGCATCGGCAAAGCCGATAAACGCAACCGTCTTCACCCCATGGCTGGCCATGTGCTGCGCGATCGCCGTCGCCATCAGAATGTCGTTCTGCGGCGTCTTGAAGACCCATGCGCGCTTCGCATCCATCGGTTCGACAATCGCGGCCGCGGCCGCCAGCGAGATCATTGGCGTTTGCGTTTCGCTCGCGATGTCGATCATTGCAAGCGAGTTCGGCACGACCGTGGAACCGATCAATGCGTCGACATGGTCTTCGCTGGTCAGCTTGCGTGCGTTCTTGACGGCCTGCGTGGAGTCGGTCGCATCGTCGAGCACGATGTAGTCGACCTTTTGCCCCGCGATCTCTTTCGGCAATAGCGTGGTGGTGTTCTTCTCGGGAATTCCAAGCGACGCCGCAGGGCCTGTCGCCGATACCGTCACGCCAATCTTCACGTCCGCAGCCGCCGGGCCGCTGTAGGCCGCGCACACACCCGCGGCGACGAGTGCCGCGCTAATCCAACGCAATACCGACTTCATTCCGCTCCTTTTGCCCATGTTCGAAACGAAGTCGAAATAAAGGGCCGGTTTAGAAAGGCCGACGCCGTGGTCTGGCCCAGATCAACAGAATCGCGAGTGTAGCGGAGCGCCATTCGATGCGGCAAGCGGTTTGCCGATGCGAAAAAAGTCGGGAATAAATTGCGGATTCGCACCTGTGAAAGTGGATGCGCAGCGAACGGACACGCTGCATGAAACGCCATTCGACGACAGCGCAGATTGAATGTGCGTGAAAGAGAAATGCAGGTTGAACGCACAAGTCGCACAAAGTAAAAAGCGCTGTTGGACCTAGTCCAACAGCGCTTTCGTGTGGGCGCTTAGCGCCTCATGTCTCCTCGTTCTCCACCTGCAAAATTCGGGTGCAGCAGAACTGTGTGAAGATTATCGAAGCGCC
Organism: Paraburkholderia rhizosphaerae; assembly: GCF_004366595.1. Lineage (GTDB taxonomy): Bacteria > Pseudomonadota > Gammaproteobacteria > Burkholderiales > Burkholderiaceae > Paraburkholderia > Paraburkholderia rhizosphaerae. The sequence continues at coordinate 66,188 of NZ_SORE01000006.1, read as the reverse complement.
ATCGTCCCAACAACTAGCATTTACCCTAGTGGTGCAGTCTCGCACCGTCTTGGGGCGCACTGTCGACACTTTTGACGTGCTTGTCGAGCTTGCCGCGCCGCGCCGGTCTTTAGATCGGATACCGAAACAACATGCGACATCGGGAAGCGCTCCCACTCACCTACGCTCTTAGTGGTTTTACCCGCGCGACGATCTCGCCGACTATCCCGCGCCTGAATGCAAGCACGCAAGCGATGAAAATCAGACCCGTCACGATCGTCACCGATTCACCGAGCGAGCGGAACCAGTCGATGCCAGTCATCGACGCGATGCCGTTGCCGATATCGCCGAGCCGGTCTTCCAGCGCGACAATCAGCGCGGCGCCCAACAGTGGTCCAAACAGCGTGCCCATCCCGCCAACCAGCGTCATCAGCACGACGAGGCCTGACATCGTCCAGTACGCGTCGCTTAATGTTTCGAAGCCGAGCACCAGTACCTTAAGCGAACCCGCGAGGCCGGCGAGCCCGGCGGACAACACGAACGCGAGCAGCTTGAAGCGGGTCGTGTCGTAGCCCAGGGAGATCGCACGCGGCTCGTTCTCCTTGATCGCGATCAGCACCTGCCCGAACGGCGAGTGCACGATACGCACGATCAACAGGAACGCGAGCACCATCACCAGCAGCACCACGAAATACAGCGTGAGATCCGACGACAGACTGAGCACGCCGAACAGCTTGCCGCGCGGCACACCTTGCAGACCGTCCTCGCCATGCGTGAACGGCGCCTGCAGGAACACGAAGTACACCATCTGCGCAAGCGCGAGCGTGACCATCGCGAAGTAGATGCCTTGCCGGCGAATCGCGAACAGCCCGACCACGAGACCGAGCAACGTCGCCGCCGCGGTGCCAGCCAACACGCCGATTTCCGGCGTGGTGCCGTGCGACTGGATCGCGTAGCCCGTCACATAACCGGCCGACGCGAGAAACATCGCATGCCCGAACGACAGCAGACCCGTATAGCCGATCAGAAGATTGAATGCCGCCGCGAACAGCGCGAAGCACAGCACCTTCATCACGAACACCGGGTAAGCGCCGGCAAACGGCGCGACGATAAGGCCGATCAGCAGCAGCACGTATAGCGCTTTTCTCTGCATTATTTTTCCTTGCCGAAGAGACCCGTCGGCCGCACCAGCAGCACGAGCGCCATGATCACGAACACGACGGTCGCCGATGCTTCCGGATAGAACACGCGCGTGAACCCTTCGATTACGCCCAGCACGAGGCCGGTCAGGATCGAGCCCATGATCGAACCCATCCCGCCAATCACGACCACCGCAAACACGGTGACGATAAACGGCTGCCCCATCAGCGGCGATACCTGGATTACCGGCGCGGCAAGCACGCCTGCAAATCCCGCGAGCGCGACACCGAAGCCATAGGTCAGCGTGACCATCAGCGGAACGTTGATGCCGAATGCCTCGACGAGCTTCGGGTTCTCCGTGCCCGCGCGAAGATAGGCGCCCAGACGCGTCTTCTCGATCACAAACCAGGTCATGAAGCAGACGATCAGCGACGCGACGACCACCCACGCGCGATAGTTCGGCAGAAACATGAAGCCGAGATTGGTCGCGCCGGACAGCAGCGCAGGCACGTCGTACGGTTGCCCGGACGCGCCGTAGATCGAGCGGAACACGCCTTCGACGACCAGCGTGAGCCCGAACGTCAGCAACAGACCGTACAGATGATCGAGCTTGTACAGCCAGCGAAGCATCGATCGTTCGATCAGCATGCCGAATAAACCGACGATGACCGGCGCCAGCACGATCATCACCCAGTACGGCAGGCCAAAATACGCCAGCCCCATCCATGTGAGCATCGCGCCGAGCATGAACAACGCTCCGTGCGCGAAGTTGATCACGTTGAGCAAGCCGAAGATCACCGCGAGGCCGAGACTGAGGATCGCGTAAAACGAGCCGTTCACGAGACCCAGCAGCAACTGGCTCAACATGGCCGGCAGCGGGATGCCAAAAATATCCATTGGACGCGTCGTCAAAGTGAAAGCAAAAGCGCACTGGGCGCATCGGGCCATCCCCAGCCCAATGCGCCCAGCACGCGGAACGTGCTCACCTGCCGCGCACTATCTGCGCCGCAGGCAGTCGCCGCCGGCGCTTATTTCCACAACGCGCAGCGCGTTTCCTGCTTTGTCGTAAATGCCTGTTCGCCCGGAATCGTCGCGGTGATCTTGTAGTAATCCCACGGCTCTTTCGATTCGGCCGGCGTCTTCACCTGCATCAGGTACATGTCATGGATGAAGCTGCCGTCCTGACGGATGTAGCCCTTCGCGTAAAAGTCGTCGATCTTCGTCTTTTTCAATTGCGCCATTACCTTGTCCGGGTCGGTCGAGCCGACCGCCTTCACCGCATTCAGGTAGGTCATCGTTGCCGAGTAGTCGGCGGCCTGAAGGCTGGACGGCATCTTCTTCATCTTCTCGAAGTAGCGCTGCGCCCATTTGCGCGTGTTCGCGTCCTTGTTCCAATACCAGCTGTCGGTTGCAACGAGACCTTGCGTGGTCTCCAGCCCGAGGCTGTGGATGTCGTTGATGAAGATCAGCAGCGCGGCGAGCTTCATCGACTTCGTGATGCCGAACTCCTTCGCGGCCTTGATCGAGTTGATGGTATCGCCGCCGGCATTCGCGAGGCCGAGGATCTGCGCTTTCGATGCTTGCGCCTGCAACAGGAACGATGAGAAATCCGATGCGGACAGCGGATGACGCACTTCACCGAGCACCTGGCCACCGTTCGCTTTCACGACGTCCGCGGTGTTCTTTTCAAGCGCTTTGCCGAACGCGTAATCGGCCGTCAGGAAGTACCACGTCTTGCCGCCCTGCTTCGTGATCGCCGAGCCGGTGCCTTTTGCGAGCGCGGTCGTGTCGTACGCGTAGTGAACCGTATATGGCGTACATTGTTCGTTGGTCAGCGTGTCCGCGCCGGCGCCGATGTTGATGTACACCTTGTGCTTCTCGCCCGCGACCTGATTGGTCGATAGCGCGGTGGCGGAGTTCGTGCCGCCAATCACCGCATCGACGCCGTCGCGATCAAACCATTCGCGCGCACGTGACGCGGCGATATCCGCCTTGTTCTGATGGTCCGCGTAGAGAACCTGAATAGGCTTGCCGTTCACCTTGCCGCCGAAGTCGGCGACCGCCATACGGATCGCTTCGAGACCGCCCTGGCCATCGATGTCCGCATAAAGCCCCGACATGTCGGTGATAAAGCCGATCTTCACCGCGTCGTCGGCTGCCCGCGCGCTGCCCGCGGTCAGCGCGATACCGGCCGCCGCCGCGAAACAGAGTGAAGTAAGTCGCGCGAGAGTCTTCCTTTTCATGTGTGTGTCTCCTTCGTTCTGCGTTGTGGTTATCAGAGGCAAATGTGGCAATACGTGTGGCGAGAGCGGCCGGCGAAAACGCGACTTCGAGGCATCACCTCGAAGCGCCCGCGCCGTTCACACCCCGAGCAGGTCATGCAGGACCGGCATCTTGCTTTCGAGCTCCTTCGCACCGAAATGCTCGACGATGCGGCCGTGCTCCATCACATAGAAGCGGTCCGCAAGCGGCGCGGCGAAGCGGAAATTCTGTTCGACCATCACAATCGTGTAGCCGCGCGACTTCAATGTGACGATCATTCGCGCGAGCGCCTGCACGATCACCGGCGCGAGCCCTTCGGAAATCTCATCGAGCAGCAGCAGGTTCGCGCCGGTGCGCAGAATGCGCGCGACCGCGAGCATCTGCTGCTCGCCGCCCGACAGCCGCGTACCCTGGCTCATCCGGCGCTCGTGCAGATTCGGAAACATTTCGTAGATTTCGTCGAGCGACATCATGTGCGCCTGGTCGCCTACAGGCGGCGGCAGCAGCAGGTTTTCCTCGCACGACAGACTCGAAAAGATGCCGCGTTCCTCGGGGCAGTAACCGATACCGCAGTGCGCGATTCGATGCGTCGGCAGACCAATCGTCTCGCGCCCGCCGATACGGATCGACCCGGTGCGCCGCCCGGTGAGGCCCATAATTGCGCGCAGCGTCGTGGTGCGGCCGGCGCCGTTGCGCCCGAGCAAGGTGACGACCTCGCCGCGCGCGACAGTCAGATCGACACCATGCAGGATATGCGACTCGCCGTACCACGCCTGTAGCCCCGCGATCTCGAGCGCGGGCTCTGCACTGATCGTTCCGTTCGTTGCGGTGTTTTCGTTCTCGGTCACCGTGCTCATGCATGGGCTCCGGCCAGCGTCGCATCGGCACTGCCCATGTAGGCCTGAGTCACGAGCGGGTTCTTTGACACTTCCGCATAAGTTCCTTCCGCCAGCACTTCGCCGCGCTGCAGAACCGTGATCGTGTCCGAGATGCCGGCAATCACATTCATGTTGTGCTCGACCATCAGAATGGTGCGGCCCACCGATACTTTTTTGATCAATGCGGTCACGCGATCGACGTCTTCATGACCCATCCCTTGCGTCGGTTCGTCGAGCAGCATTAGCTCCGGCTCCATCGCGAGCGTCGTCGCGATCTCGAGCGCGCGCTTGCGGCCATAGGACAGTTCTACCGTCGGCACATCGGCGAAGTCGGCAAGACCGACCTGGGTCAGCAGATCGAGCGCGTTATCGTCGAGTTGGCGCAGCGTGCGCTCGCTCTTCCAGAAATGAAACGCAGTGCCCAACGCGCGCTGTAAGCCGATCCGCACGTTTTGCAAGGCGGTCAGATGAGGAAAAACTGCGGAAATCTGAAACGAGCGAATGATGCCGCGCCGCGCGATTTGCGCCGGACGTTCACCGGTGATGTCGACCCCGTTGAAGACGATTTGTCCCGCAGTCGGTTCGAGAAATTTGGTGAGCAGATTGAAGCAGGTGGTCTTGCCCGCGCCGTTTGGTCCGATCAACGCATGAATCGAGCCACGACGTACCCGCAGGTTCACGCCGTTGACCGCCGTAAAGCCCTTGAACTCCCTTGTGAGCCCGCGCGTTTCGAGTATCGTATCGCCGAGAATCATGTTCCCTTCCATGCGAAGTAAGGCGAAGCACTACGGTTTGCGCGCAGAAGTTGCGCAAGGTCGGATGGCGGTGAAACCCCCGTTGCCGGTCGTCGCGTGATGCACCAGCTTGTGCACCCGCACGAACGGCAAGCCATGCCGCACTACGCAGCATGGCTGTCATTGTCGCGCCAATGATGCAGCGCATTCATTGGGATTTGCACTAAGTGTGCCGAGGGCATCCGCCTCTACAGCCCGTGCTGGTGCGCTACCGCGGGTTCGACTGTCACGCAACCGACATAGGCACAGTCGCGGCAGGCTTCGCTTCGTTCGACATTGTGCTGCGTTGCGCACGCCGATCCGCGCGAATCATTTCGCTTGCGCGCTCGGCGATCATCAACGTCGGCGAATTCGTATTGCCCGATGTAATGACAGGCATCACCGATGCGTCCACCACGCGTAAGCCTTCGACACCGATCACACGCAAGCGCGTATCCACCACTGCGGCGGGATCATCGGTGGTGCCCATCTGGCAGGTCCCGACCGGATGGAAGATCGTCGTGCCGACGTTGCCGGCCGCGCGCTGCAACTCTTCCTCGGTCTGGAACTGCATGCCGGGCAGAATTTCCTCCGGCGCGTACCGCGCAAGCGCCGGTGCGGCGACGATACGGCGCGTGAGGCGCAGTGCGTTCGCGGCGACATGCCGGTCATAGTCGGTCGACAGATAGTTCGGCGCGATCAGCGGTGGCGCATGCGGATCCGGCGACTCGATATGAATGCTGCCGCGCGACGTCGGCCTCAAGTGACAAACCGACGCGGTAAACGCATTGAAACGATGCAGCGGTTCGCCAAAGCGTTCGAGCGACAACGGCTGCACGTGATACTCAAGATCGGGCCGTGTAATCGACTCGTCAGCGGCGTCCGACTTCGCAAACGCACCGAGTTGCGACGGCGCCATCGACATCGGACCGCTTCGCAGCAGCAGGTATTGCAGTCCAATCATCAGCTTGCCCCACCAGTGCGCAGAAGTGGTATTCAGCGTGCGTACCCCGCGCACTTTGTAAGCCATCCTCAATTGCAGATGGTCTTGCAGGTTCTCGCCGACCCCTCGCAAATCCTGAACGACATCGATGCCGAGGTTCTGCAGACGCGCACCGTTGCCGATACCGGACAACTCCAGCAACTGAGGCGAATTCACCGCGCCCGCGCTCAGGATCACTTCGCATTTTGCTTTCGCGATGAAATCGATGTCGTTGCCGCGATACTCGACACCGACACAACGCTTACCGTCGAACACCAGACGCTGCGTATGCGCACCGGTGATGGTGGTCAGATTGGGACGGCGCATCGCCGGTCTCAGGAATGCCTTCGACGCATTCCATCGAATGCCGTGCTTCTGATTCACGTCGAAGTAACCGACGCCGCAGTTATCGCCGCGATTGAAGTCATCGGTCGCGGGGATACCCGTTTCCTGCGCGGCATGCGAAAACGTTTCGAGAATCTTCCATTTCAGGCGCTGCTTTTCGACGCGCCATTGGCCACCCGCGCCGTGCCACTCGTTCGCGCCGCCGTGATGGTCCTCGCTGCGTCTGAACACCGGCAGCACCGAATCCCATGACCACGACGCGTCGTTCGTCACGCGTGCCCATTCGTCGTAGTCCTCGCGCTGGCCGCGCATATAGATCATTCCGTTGATCGACGAACTGCCGCCGAGCACCCTACCGCGCGGGTAAGACAGTGCGCGGCCGTTCAGGCCAGGTTCGGCGCACGTCTTGTAGAGCCAGTCGGTGCGCGGATTACCGATGCAATACAGGTAGCCGACTGGCACGTGAATCCAGTGGTAATCGTCATTGCCGCCGGCTTCGAGCAGCAACACCGAGACGTCGGGATCTTCGCTCAGCCGATTCGCGAGCACGCATCCGGCCGTACCGGCGCCAATCACGATGTAGTCGAATTCGCCTTCGACGGTTCTGGCGCGCGCTGGCTTTGATGCGTTTGTGGTGGTCATGGTCGGTCTCCTTTTGCAATCCCTATACTTAGGATCGCTTCTGTTTACTTCGCCACCGGCATCGTGAACTCGGCGCCCTTCGCGATGCTGTCCGGCCAGCGCTGCATGATGCTCTTGTAGCGCGTATAAAACCGCACGCCTTCTTCACCATACGCGTTGTGGTCGCCGAACAGCGAGCGCTTCCAGCCACCGAACGAGTGCCACGCCATCGGCACCGGAATCGGCACGTTGATGCCGACCATGCCGATCTGAATCTGCCGCGAGAACGCGCGAGCCACACCGCCGTCGGTCGTAAAGCAAGACACGCCGTTCGCATACTCGTTTCTGTTGATCAGTTCGACTGCCGAAGCGAAGTCGGGCACGCGCACGACGCACAGCACCGGCCCGAATATCTCATCGCGATAGATCGACATATCGGTTTTCACGTGATCGAACAGCGAGCCGCCGAGGAAGAAGCCTTGTTCATGGCCGGCCACTTCGTGATTGCGGCCATCGACGACCAGAGTCGCGCCTTCGGCCACGCCCGCATCGACATAGCCCGACACTTTCGCGCGATGCGCGCCCGTGACGAGCGGGCCCATTTCGGCGGCCGGGTCCATACCGTTCGCGATCTTCAGCGTCTTCACACGCGGCGTCAGACGTTCGACCAGTTCGTCGGCGATATGACCGACTGCCACCGCGACCGAGATCGCCATGCAGCGCTCGCCGGCCGACCCATAGGCGGCGCCGATCAATGCGTCGACCGCCTGATCCATATCCGCATCGGGCATCACGACCAGGTGGTTCTTCGCACCGCCCAGTGCCTGCACGCGTTTGCCGTGCTTCGTGCCCTCCGTATAGATGTATTCCGCGATCGGCGTCGAGCCGACAAACGACACCGCGCTGACGTCCGGGTGCACGAGCAGCGCATCGACCGCAACCTTGTCGCCATGCACGACGTTGAACACGCCATCCGGCAGACCCGCTTCCTTCATCAATTCGGCGAGCCGGATCGACGCGGACGGATCACGCTCCGACGGCTTCAGAACAAACGTGTTGCCGCACGCGATCGCCACCGGGAACATCCAGCACGGCACCATCATCGGGAAATTGAACGGCGTAATGCCGGCCACGACGCCCAACGGCTGACGCAGATTCCAGTTATCGATGCCGCCACCGATCTGATCCGTGAAGTCGGTCTTCAGCAAGTTGGGAATGCCACATGCAAATTCGACGACTTCGATGCCACGCGTCACTTCGCCCTTCGCATCGGAGAACACCTTGCCATGCTCGCGCGTAATGATTTCGGCCAGTTCGTCGTGATGCTTGTCGAGCAGTTCCTTGAACTTGAACAGCACGCGCGCACGCTTGATCGGCGCGGTCTCGCTCCATGCGGGAAACGCGGCTTTTGCCGCGGCCACCGCCGCATCCACTTCGGTCACGCTCGCGAGCGGCACGCGCAACGCGACGCTGCCGAGCGCCGGATTGAACACATCGCCGAAGCGCCCGCTCGTGCCTTCGACCGCGCGTCCATTGATCGCATGCGTCAACGCGCGCACGTGCGAAGGGTTCTGATCTGTCTCGCTCATGTTTTCCTCGTCAAAAAAGTCGATGGATGCGGCTCGTTGGCGCGCTTGTAGTGACCTGCAATAAACCAAAGGCTAATCGCGTTCCGGAGGCGAAATCCAATGAGTATTGCTCAAGCGCGATATAAGACGCGCTAATATCAGCCGATGGACCTGACACTGCTTAGGGCGTTTGCCACGGTCGCGCGAGTGGGCAACCTGACGCGCGCCGCGGCGCAACTGCATCTGACTCAACCCGCCGTTAGCCTGCAGATCAAACATCTGCAGCAAGCGCTCGGCGTGACGCTCTTTACGCGCTCATCGCACGGCCTCACGCTGACACGCGACGGACAGGCGCTGCTGCCGCATGCGGAACGCGCACTTGCCGCCGCCGACGACGTGGAGCGCGCCGCGGCGACCTTGCGCCACGAAGTTCGCGGCCGGCTACGCATCGGCACGATCCTCGATCCTGAATTTCTACGCCTTGGAGGCTTTTTGCGCCAGTTGGTGGAAACCTGGCCGCATATCGAAACCGCGCTGCGGCACGGCATGTCCGGCTGGGTGCTCGAGCAGATTCGCGCGGGAGAACTCGACGTCGGCTATTACATCGGCCAGCCGGCCGACGACGCCCCCCGCGACTCGGCGATCTTCCATGCAGTGACGCTGACCCGCTTCCAATACCGCGTGCTCGCGCCGGCCGGCTGGAAAGACCGCGTGAAGGCGGCCCACGACTGGCGCGCGCTCGCCGCGCTGCCATGGATCTGGACGCCGCCGGCGTCCGCGCATAACCGGCTGTTATCGCGGCGCTTTGCCGAAGCAGGCGTCAAACCGGTGAAGGTCGCCGAAGTCGATCAGGAGCAGTCGATGCTAGATCTCGTCAAGTCCGGCGTCGGGCTTTCTCTCGCGCGCGACGCGACCGCGATCGCCGAAGCGCATGCACACGCGTTGACGATCGTCGAAGGCATCACGGTGCCGACCGAACTCAGTTTCATCACGCTAGCCGCACAGAAGGATGAACCCGCGATCGCCGCCGCATTGAAGCTGATCGACATGCAGTGGGCGATATGAGCAACGCTCATGTCAGTTGCGATGTGCGCTGCGCCAGCGCGTGGTCACGCGCTTTTTGCTAGATTGTCGGTTCCCGTCTCTGCTCTTCAGCCGTTTTCCCCGTTGGCCTTTCGTCCGGTATCCGGTGTGCATTGATCTGCACAAACGCATATCGCCGCCGTGCAATCCCGAAAGGCGCCGTGCTTTTGACCGTCAACTGTCATTCTCTCAACAGGAGCTCTACATGGCCCGCAACATCGAAATCAAAGCCCGCGCCCCCCAGTTCGACCTGCTTCGCGAGCGCGCCGCGGCCCTGTCGCCCGATGCTCCGTTGATCTTTCGCCAGCAGGACAGTTTCTACGAAGTGCCGCGCGGCCGCCTGAAGCTGCGCCAGTTCGACGACGGCACGCCGGCGGAACTGATCTTCTATCAGCGCGACGACCGCGACGGTCCGAAGGTTTCGTATTACACGAGAAGCCCGGTGACGAATGCCGATGCGATGCATGCGCTGCTCGCGACCGCGCTGACCACGCGCTGCGTCGTGTCAAAGGAACGGCATGTGTACCTGGTGGGCCGCACGCGGATCCATCTGGATCGGGTCGATGGGCTCGGCGACTTTATCGAGCTCGAAGTCGTGCTCGCACAGGACGACGACGAGGAAGGCGGCGAAGCGGAAGCTCATCAAATGTTCAGAAAGCTGGGCGTACCGGAGTCGGATCTGGTGGCGGTTGCTTATGTTGACCTGCTGAATCCGGCGCAGGAGCCGTTGAAGGTCGCGTGAGCGATGCCGGCTCGGCGCCGCCACCTATTCTTCGGCCGCCGTGCCCGGCGACAGATGCCCGAGCGGCAACGGGCCATTGCGCTTGAACGTGGTCAGCACGATGTTCGAACGCACGCTATCGACGCCGGGCACACGCATCAGCTTTTTCATCACGAACGCGGACAGCGCGGTCAGATCCGGCGCGACGATGCGCAGCAAATAGTCCGCATCGCCGACTACCGCGTGGCATTCGAGCACTTCGGGCAACGAGTCGATCTGCTGCTGAAACTGTTCGATGATCGAATCGCCGTGGTGCTTGAGCTTCAGGCTTGTGAACGCGGTCACGCCAAGCCCTAGCTTTTCGGGTCGCAGCACGACGCGGTACCCGTCAACCACGCCGATCGCCTCGAGCCGCTGCAATCGCCGGCCGATCTGCGAGGGCGACAGCGGCACCTGCTCGCCGAGTTGCTGATGGGTCGCGCGCCCGAAGCGCTGCAGCACATCAAGAAGCGCGAGATCGAAATGATCGAGCTCCACCATAGGATTTCCCCGCATATTCCGCCGATTTAACGCGCAATTATCGCATCGGATTCTTGCGATCCGCTGCCCGTCGCACGCCCTCGGCTTTGCTCCGATCACTGCAGCGTATTTTCTTCCGTGAAAAAATAGAACAGCCTTCTACGAAGGGCTGATGCCCGGGAGATCGTTCATGAGCCGCAAACTGAGTCCCGACGAACGGGCCGCGCAACTACGCGAATTGAATGGCTGGAAAAGCGTCGCGAATCGCGACGCAATCGAGCGAAGTATCGAGTTCGCCGACTTTAACGAAGCGTTCGGCTTCATGACGCGCGTGGCAATCAAAGCGCAGGAAATGGATCACCACCCTGAGTGGTTCAACGTCTACAACAAGGTGCACATCACGCTGTCGACGCATGAAATCAATGGCGTCTCGGAACTCGATTTCCAATTCGCACGTTTCGTGGACAGCATCATGAAGAATGGGTAAAAGTCTGCCTACGGACACTGTTTTTGAAAGGCTTTTGGAGGTATTCAGGGCACCAAACCTTCACTTCTAAAGGCCATTCTTAAGGCGAACGTAAGAGTTCCATGCTTCTCGTGCTGGCCCGTCCAATGCTTCCTGCGAGACTACGTGTTGTCGCTGTACAATCATCCACGCATACGGCTTGGAGAGCGCGCTTGCCTCCTTGCACAGAACGAGTTCGTCGCCTTTTGAAGGTGAACGGGCCCGCCAGAAGTTGATTGCGGCTTCGAGTTCGTTGATTGTGATTTCGGACATGACTTTCGTGATCATCTCCGCCGCGTTTGCGGCGGCCTTTTGTGTAGCAGGCGCACCGGCGAACCGCGTGCTTGACATGCCTAAACCCATTGTACTTGAGCGAAACCCATGCGACTCCTTCTGATCGAAGATGACCGTCCGATTGCGCGCGGCATCCAAAGCAGCCTCGAACAAGCCGGCTTCACGGTCGACATGGTCCACGATGGCATCTTTGCCGAACAGGCTCTCACGCAAAACCGTCACGAACTCGTGATCCTCGATCTGGGCTTGCCCGGCATCGACGGCATGACGTTGCTGTCGCGGTTTCGCCAGAGCAACCGGCATACGCCCGTCATCGTGTTGACCGCCCGCGACGAATTGAACGACCGTGTGCAAGGCCTGAACTCCGGCGCCGACGACTACATGCTGAAGCCGTTCGAACCCGCCGAGCTCGAGGCGCGCATCCGCGCCGTGATGCGCCGTAGCGGTCCGCACGGCGATATGCCGCGTCCGGAAGTGTCGCTGGGCGGCGTGCGCCTGTCGGGCGTCGATCGCCGTATCTTCAATGACGACAAGCCGCTCGAGCTGTCGCCGCGCGAGTTCGCGGTGCTCGAAATGCTGCTGCTGCGTCATGGCCGCGTGGTCAGCAAGGCACAACTGCAGGATCACCTGACGCACTTCGGCGGCGATCTCGGCGACACCGCAATCGAAGTCTACGTGCACCGGGTCCGCAAAAAACTCGAAAACTGCCGCGTCGAGATCGTCACGGTGCGCGGTTTCGGTTATTTGCTGCAAGAGATCCGTCAGGCTGCATAATGGCCGTATGACCGCAGTCGCCTGAACCGTTAACGGGTCACATTGCGAAAGCGCCGGTTCCGCCGTTCGGCAACCGGCGTTGCAATCGTGTCCGTAACGTGAGGCGTCCTGCGCCGCGCAGCGCTTCACATCAACACGGCGGTGTGAAGCGACCGCGGCGCTTTGCCGTTGCTTCACCGTGCAACGGGCTGGCGGTCGACGCCCGCGGATGCACCTATCGCGGTTCCTCGCCGTATTCGTTACTTCGCGGGTTCGAGCATGACCTATCCGGCTGCGAATAGTCTGCGCCGCTCGCTGCTGCGCCGCCTCGCCGCTCCTTTGTCGCTGCTCGCGCTGATGAGCGGCCTGATCGCCTATTGGCTCGCGTGGCAATACACGCAGCATGTCGTCGACCGGTCGCTGGCCGATCTGGCGACCGCCATTTCCAAGCAAATCCAGATCGCCGGGCCGAACGCGCGCATCGCGGTGCCGCCGCTCGCGCAAGCGATGTTTTCCGACCCCGTCGAACATCTCGTCTACCGGATCAGCAATGGCGAAACGGAAATTGCCGGTGATCCGAACCTGCCGCTGCAAGGCACCAGCGTACGGCGGATGCACTATGCATACGTATTCGAAACAAAGCACAACGGTGTGACGGTTCGCGTTGCGCAGGTGCGCGTCGATCAACCGGTAGGCAATCCGATCGTGATCGAAGTCGGTCAGCCGGTGCGCCATCGCTTCCGGATCGCCGCCGAATTCCTGATCGCGATCATGATGCCGCTGCTGCTGTTGCTGCTCGCCGGCTGGGTGATCGTCTGGCGCGTCGTGAACCAGCAATTGAATCCGCTGACCGATCTCGCCGATTCGCTGAACCGGCAGACGCACACGTCGCTCGAACCAGTCGACGAAACCTATGTGCCCGTCGAAATCCGGCCGCTGACTGGCGCGCTGAACGGTCTGCTTGATCGCCTGAAAACCGCGCTCGATTCACAACGCAAATTTATCGCCGATGCCGCGCATCAGCTACGCACGCCACTTACCGCGGTGAAGCTGCATGCGGAGCAAGCGGCAGTCGCCCGCGACCCGCAACAGACGCTCGCGGCGGTTCGCGAGTTGCGCGCCGCGGCCGATCGCGCGGTACGGTTGTCGAACCAACTGCTGTCGCTGGCGCGCGCGGAACCGGGTGAACAGGCCGCGCGCTTCGTCAATATCGACATCGCGGCGCTCGCCTTCGATACCGGCGCCGAATGGGTGCCGCGCGCCCTCGCCGTGCATGTCGACCTGGGCTTCCAGCGTCTCGACGATCCGTCGAACGACCGCCCGCTGATTGCGCGCGGCAATCCAGTGCTGCTTCGCGAAGTGATCGCGAACCTGCTCGACAACGCACTGAAGTACGTGCCGCTCGCGCGCGTGCACGGCGGGCGCATCACGATGACCGTCGAACAAGCGCTGATCGATGGCGTCGGCATGGCGGAGCTCACCGTCGAAGACAACGGACCCGGCGTGCCGGCAAGCCAGCAGCCGGATCTGTTCAAGCGGTTCTTCCGCGGCGACCGGCATAGCGAAACGCAAAGCGGTGTCGACGGCGGCGCGGGGCTCGGCCTGGCGATCGTCCACGACATCATGGTGCTGCACCACGGCAGCGTGCACTACGAAGACGCGCCCGAGGGCGGCGCGCGTTTCATTGTGCGAATTCCGGTCGTGGTCGGCGCGACCCGGCGCGATCCGAACAAGGATCAAGCAGGCACGGACAGTAACCGCGCGGAACGCGCGGAACACGAAACCGACGGCTCGGCGCCGCCGGACATAAAAAAATCGGCGCACAACGCGCCGATCGATCTATAGCTGCCGTAGCAGTTGAAGTATAGCGAGACCATTGCAGCGGGCCGATTCCGGGCAACGAACCCAACAACGACCCGCTGCAAACCCGCCACCACCCGTCACTTCTTTTTCTTCTTACTCTTCTTTTCCTTCGCGTCCTTTTCCGGCGGTGCGAGCATCGTGCCGCGGCACTTGCGCGCGCCGCAGCGGCATTCATATTCGCGCTTGAGCTTCTTCGTTTGACGCGCGTCGATCACGAGTCCGTAGTCGTAGAACAGCTCTTCGCCCGCCTCGATATCGCGAATCGCGGCGATATACACGTGCCCGTCAATCTCTTCAGCTTCGCAATTCGGCGAGCATGAGTGATTGATCCAGCGCGCACTGTTGCCGCTCACCTTGCCGTCGATCACGCCGCCGTTGTCGAGCGCGAAATAAAACGTGTGATTCGGTTCGTCCGGATTATGCGGATGACGCCGCAGAGCCTCTTTCCACGAGATCCGCTCCCCCTTGTATTCGATCAGGCGCTCGCCCGTGGTGATCGGTTCGAGGGCAAACACGCCTTTGCCATGAACGCCCGATTGGCGCACGGCGATCCTGCGTGAACTCATTGAATCAATCCTTGTGAAAAACTAAGGTGGACTGCCGGTCTATTCCCGCCTGGCTCCGATCGTTGCGGGCGTTTATCGGTTCCTGATACCCGACTGTATGACCCCGCTCGGTTCGTGCGCCACCGCTATCCGATCGGCCCCGCCCGGCATCGCGCCGCTTTCCTGACCCGGATAGCAAACGCGGCGCCTTGCTGGCGCCGCGTCGACAGATGATGCGCAACCCGCATCACAACCGGCATCGTACACGCTCGGCATGGCTTCGTTCAAGCTTCCGCGCATGCGGGCGACGCTTCCCGCGAGAATGCCGCAAGCTCAGCGCTGGCCGAACGAAATATCGCCAAACAACGCCTTCTGATCACGCGGCTGAGAACGCCAATATTGCGGTGGCGCCTCCACCGACGCGCCCAGCTGCGCGGCCGCATGCCATGGCCAGCGCGGATCGTACAGCATCGCGCGCGCCATCGCGACGAGATCGGCATCGCCGTCTTCGACCAGCCGGTTCGCGTGTTCGGGATCGCTGATCAAACCGACGGCGATTGTCGGCAGGCCGGTCGCCTGTTTGATCGCCTTCGCGAACGGCGCCTGATAGCCGGGCTCGAGCGGAATTTTCTGCAATGGCGACACGCCACCGCTCGACGCATCGATCCAGTCGCAGCCGCGCTTCTTCAGTTGCTGCGCGAACGCGATCGTATCGTCGATCGTCAGGCCCCCGTCGACCCAGTCGACTGCCGATACGCGCACGCCGACCGGTTTATCGGCCGGAAACGCGGCCCGCACGATATCGAAAATCTCGAGCGGAAAGCGCATCCGGTTTTCGGCGGAACCGCCGTACTCGTCGCCGCGCTGGTTCGCAATCGGCGAAAGGAATTCGTGCAACAGATAACCGTGCGCGCAGTGGATCTCGATTGCATCGATGCCAAGCCGCGCGGCACGCCGCGCCGACGCGCCAAACGCGTCGCGAATACGGTTCAGCCCCGGATAGTCGAGCGCCAGCGGCGGTTCTTCGCCAGCCTTGTGCGGCAGCGCCGAAGGCGCGTGCGGCAGCCAGCCGCCTTCGGATACAGGAATCAGTTGCCCGCCGTCCCACGGCGTATGGCTCGATGCCTTGCGGCCCGCATGCGCGAGCTGCATCGCAACCGGAATCGCGGAATGCTTGCGGATTGCCGAAAGCGCCGGCACCAGTGCCGCTTCGGTCACGTCGTCCCATAGGCCGAGATCGCCCGGCGTGATGCGTCCGTCCGGTTCGACGGCAGTTGCTTCGATGCACAGAAGACCCGCGCCGGACAGCGCGAGATGGCCGAGATGGATCATGTGCCACGCGGTGGCTTCACCGCGTTCGGCAGAGTACTGGCACATCGGGGAGACGACGATGCGGTTCGGCAGCGTCACGCTACGCAGCGTGAGCGGGGAGAACAAAGCGCTCATGGGATGGGGTCCAGACGAACGGGGGAGAATGAGCGTTCGAGAATAGCACCTGCCCAGCACCGCTGCAGATCCGTTCGGACACGCTTGCGGTACAGGTGCGCCGGGCCGCACGCACCGTAATGTCAGCTCGCCGGCGTATCCAGTCTGCTCGCCCAGGACTCGACCGTGCCGCTTGCCAGCCGTTTTGCGGCAGTCTTACGCCATGAAGCCGTTAGCAATTCCAGATTCGCCATCTGCTCGAGCGCCGCGCGATCGTCGCGTTCGACATACAACACGCGCAGCAAGCGCTCGATGGTCCAGTTCGCATGCCCGCGCGCGAGCCGCTCGATACGGTCGCCGGGGCCTATTTCGCCGCCTTCGAGCACGCGGTAATACCAGCCGGTGCGAAGCGTCTGCTGGACGCGCCGCGACATGTCGTCGCGCGCAAAACGCAAGTTGAGCTTCCAGCATGGCTGGCGCGGCTGCGAGACCTGCACGATCGCCGCTCCGATCCGATACACGTCGCCGACGCAGACATTCGCTTCAGTCATACCGCGCGTGCTGAGATTTTCGCCAAACGCGCCGCGCACGGCGAGGCGTGCAAGACTGGCCGCCGCTTCGCCGCTGCTTTCCCATTCGCCGCGCCATGCGGCGTAGTGATCGAATGGATAGTGATGCAGCGCTTTCTCCGGCCCGCCATGATGCTTGCGTTCCGCCTGTTCGTCGCCTTCGAGGCCGGTTTCGTCAAGGCGAACAGGTGCAGTCACCGGATGCTTGTCGATTGCGCTGGTCTTGCCGAAGTCGCCAAGCGGCGCGACCTTGCCGGTCAGTACCGCATCGACGCGGCAAACACTATCGTTCATGGCGCTAACTAACCCGACGAATGGGAAAACCAATCGTACCAGTTACGACCTCGCATCGAGCTGATCGAGCCATTCACCGAACATCCGCCACGCGGCAACTTCCAATGGTGGACCGAAATGCGCGGTATCCGCGCGCAGTTGCTGCACGCTAATGCCGTGTGACGCAAGTTCGCTCGCATTGCCGATCAGCCACGGTTCGAACCGGTCGGTGCGAATCTCAGGATGGCATTGCAAACCGAGTACGTGATTGCCGAACGAAAATGCCTGGTTCTCGCAAAGAGATGTAGACGCTAGCCGCGTCGCCCCCGACGGCAAATCGAACGTATCGCCGTGCCAATGCAGCATCGACGTCGACTTGCCATCAAGATGACGAATCGCTGACGCCCTGCCGGCATCGGTCAACGTCAGCGGCGACCAGCCAATTTCCGTGTGCCCGGCCGGGTACACGCGCGCACCCATCGCACGCGCGATCAATTGCGCGCCCAGGCAAATGCCGAGCGTCGGCAAACCTGCGGCGATGCGTCTTTCGATCATCGAAAGGAGCGGCCCGAGCGTCGGGTAGCGCTCGTCGTCATACGCGCCGATCGGACCGCCGAGCACGACCATCAACGACGGTGCGACCGGGTTCGGCGCCTCGATGCGGGCAAAGCCGACGTCGAGATAACGCACAGGCCAGCCACGGTCGCCCAGCACGCGCTCGAGACTGCCCAGATCTTCGAAGTGCACATGGCGAATGGCCAGAACTTCGTGATTCATCGGCACATCCCACATCACGTTGACAAAAGAAGCGCCGTCCCGCCAATGCGAGAAAGCTCACAACAGCCAGCTGATACGACGTCGCAACCGGATTGCAAAGCAGCAGAGCGCGAAGCCATCGCTGAGCTCCGCTACTTCGTTACCCCTGGTATCCTCGTGCAGCACAAGCGCTGCCGCCGCAAGCCGATTCCGCCATGCAGCGGAATCAGGCCTGTTGCGCGAAGATCTTCCAGGTTTTTTTCTGCGTCGCGATGTCCGCGGTTTCGTGGACCGAGCAATCGAGCCGCAGATCGGTATCCGACATCGTGATGTCGAGCAACGCGCAGCGGTGCAGCGACTTCTTCGGATTCTTGCTGGGTTCGAAATGCGTGCAGGTTACACACATCCGGTGTGCAGGGATGTGACCTTGCACTTCAAGTTGCCGGACCGTCTTCAGCAGCGTGCGATAGAACATGGCCTGTTCATCGTCGCGCAGCGTGCCGACAGCCTTCGACAGGAAGTCAGGCCATTGCGCCGCGCGCTTGGCAGCCGTGCGGCCACGCGCCGTCAGACGGACCGCCAGTGCGCGACCGTCATCCAGCGCCCGCCGCTTCTCGACGAGGCCTTTGCCTTCCAGCGTGCTTACCGCATCGCTCGTCGTCGCGGCGGTCAACGCCGTTTCGCGTGCGATCTCGCCGAGACGCATCGGGCCCTTGCGCTGCATCAGCAGCACAAGAATTTCGCCCTGGGTGGGTGTGAGGCCTGCGCCTTCCGCCCATTCCCATGCCTGGCTACGCATTGCCGTGCTGAGTCGCAACAAGCTGTGGGTCACCCGCCCGGTAGCCTGCTCTCCGTAAACGCCTTCGCTCATAGTCATTCGTTGGTTATGACAGCGTGCCGCAGCGTGTTGACCACAACGCAACGCGCCGGCAGCCGTGTGGGGTTGTCCCGCCAGAAAGGCCGGCGAGCCGATTCCTACTATCTCAAAAATTTCCTGCTCTGCACGCCTGTACCGGCGTGTTATCGGAGAGTCGCACACTCTCTTTTTATCCGCAGCGACCATTGCACCCGTTTGACCTGCGTTTGACCCGTGTTGGGACCTGCGTTGGACCTTTGGGTCAACCTCAAACCGGATGCAGCGGGACCATTCACTGCGGCGAAGTCGTCATTCTATTCGAGAGCGGCAAATCGTACAGCTAAGTTGTCCAACGCAATCTGTGGATAACCACGGGAAAAGACTTGTGACTGCCTGTGTGTGAATTCTTGATAACGCGCGTTGCGGACAAACGCAAATCCAGGTTACCCGCGGTTGCCAGCCGCCGTCCAGCGGCGCTCCGCGTGGTTATCGTTTACGCAGGGCTTTGACTTTTCAGGAGATTATTCTGTTGTCCACAGCCAGATGCAATGCTTGTTAACTACTACTACGTTTGTATATGTAAACATTGGAAAGAAGCTCGGAGGCCGAAGCTGGGACCGCTTAAGCGAAAAAAAACCCGCTCCCAGCGGGTTCATGAAGATGACAGAAAATAACTAAAGTTGTTGTATACGTTCATGCACGCCATTGCAGGCATTGCTGACGCACCGCTTCGTGAAGCGATTTTTCATGGCTGTACACGCTTCGCAACCACGTTGCATCGTTCATCTGGCCACGTGCGATCGAGCCCACCTCATCAAGTGCCTTCGTCGAACCCAATGCTTCGGCATGCGGCGCGATCTGTTCAAGCGTTTGAATGATGTCTTCGGAAATGGTCCGGCGCTCACCGGTCTGCGGGTCGATGCAGGTGCCCGCGAGGCCGAACCGGCATGCTTCGAAACGGTTAAATGTATATACGAGATAGTCGTCCTCTTTTGGCGTAAGGGGTTTGTCCAAAAGAAGATGCCGCGCGAGCGTCTGGATATAGCAAGCGATCGCCGCCGCGCGATCGACCGATAACGGCGTGTCCATCACGCGCACTTCGATCGTGCCGAAGCCCGGTTTTGGTCGGATGTCCCAATAGAAATCTTTCATGCTGTTGACAACGCCCGTATGGACCATCTTCGAAAAGTATTCTTCGAAGCTGTCCCACGTCAGCACGAACGGCGCGCGACCCGACAGCGGAAACGCGAACACCGAATTCAGACGTGCCGAATGAAAACCGGTGTCGACGCCTTGCACGTATGGTGACGAAGCCGACAGCGCAATGAAATGCGGAATGAATCGGGACATCGAATGAAGCAGAAACAGCGCGCTGTCCGGATCGGGGCAGCCGATATGCACATGCTGGCCGAACACCGTGAACTGTTTCGCGAGATAACCGTAGAGTTCGGACAGGTACTGAAAGCGCGGCGTATCGACGATCTGCCGTTCGCTCCACTGCTGGAATGCGTGCGTTCCGCCGCCGCATAGACCGACGTTCAGACGGTCCGCCGCGGCGACCAGCGTGTCGCGAATCTTTCGCAGATCGGTAACGGCCTGTTCGTGCGACGTGCAAATGCCGGTCGACAGTTCGATCATGCTCTCGGTGATTTCAGGCGTGATATTGCCTGGAATCTTCTCGTCCTTGATCAGGCGTAGCAGATCCGACGCGGCTTTGGTCAGATCATAGTCATGCGTGTTCACAATCTGCATTTCGAGTTCGATACCGAAAGTGAACGGTTTCGAATCGACGAAGGGTTCGAGTGACATGGTGTGCGTTGACTCCGGGTTGCATTCTCGTGGCGGTTGGATCGCTCGAGCGCTTATTCGCGCCGCTCACCAACCAGCGCAAGGCTTCGGTAAACGAGCCACGGGCCGACCAGCTGCAGCACGACGATCGAGCACATCACGACCGCGCGCAGCTTCGGATCAAAATTCGGATAAAGCGTATAGGTATCGTCCACCAGCAAATAGGCGAGCGCGGACATGGGCGACAACGAAAGTCCGAGCGCCGCGCCCTGCTTCCAGTTCAGACCGCTCGGCTTCGCGAACACGAGCACGCCGACCATCTTGCCGATAAGGCGTGCAACGATCAGTCCCAAAGCCGCGACGCCGCCGAGCGCGATATCGCGCCATTCGAATGTGGTTAGCGTCAGTACGAACAGAATCACCGTGAGCAGCCACCCGGCGGTGCCGAAATGCTGCGGCCACAGTTGCGGCCGCGCTTCGAGATTCTTGACGATGATGCCCGCGGCAAGCAGCGCGAGAATCGTCGACAGCTTGAACACGTGAGCGATCGCGATCGCGAGCAACACCAGCCCGAACAGCGCGACGAACGAATGCTCATCCTGCATATTCACGCGCCGATAGAAGAATGTGCACGTACGCGCGAGCAGATACGCGAGGATCAACGAGCCGACCAGCAGATAGAGCGGCTGCAGGATCGTCGCGAACACGTTGCCGTAAATCTCCTGATGCAACCAGCTCGATGCGAGCTTTTCGATCACGACCGCGTACATGCTGTTCAACGCGGTGAGCGTCATCAGCCGCTGCGTGACCTGACCTTCGGCGCGCAGTTCGGTTTTCAGCTGGATCACCATCGCCGGCGACGTCGCCATCGCAATCGATGCGAGCACCATCGCGGTCATCACCGCCACGTGCACGAACAGCAAAACAGTCAGCACCAGCACGAACGTCAGCGTCGCTTCCGCGATGCTCGACAGAATCAGCCACGGATTGCGGCGAATCCACCGCAAGTCGAGACGGCTGCCCAGTTCGAACAGCAGCAACCCGAGCGCCACGTCGAGCAACGGCCGTGCCGCGCTAGCCGACTCCGCATCGATCACACCGGATCCCGCGGAACCTGCGATCAGACCGATTACTGCGTAACCGGAGATGCGCGGCAGATGCCAGGCGCGATAGCACAGTTCGCCGCACAAGCCCGCGGCAAGCAGCGCGAGGCCGGCCCAGAAAATCGCGTCGGGTGTCAGCGGCCAAGCCGGAAAGAACGAAAACGCCGACTTCATCGTGGTGGGTTCTCCTTGTGCAACAACCGCAACGGGTCAGGGCCGGCGCCAAGGCACTCGCCGATCAGCGAACCCCTGAGCAAATCCCGGGCGAGGTGCGAAGCGGTTCGTTGCAGCGATCGCTTTGCGCCGACCTGCGTTGCGCGTTGTCAACGATCGGGTGAAAAACAGGACGAACACGCCAACGCCGCGATGACTGCAAGCAGCGTCGACACGGGGGATAGAACGCCGTCGACTTTCGGATCAGATTCTGACGAAGCGACAACCGTTCCTTAGGTGCGCTGCGCCACCCAAGGCGGCACGCGACGCGTGAAGAACGGCGATTGTGCCATAGCTTTCCGCAAGCGGTTGCAAAAGCGTCGATCTTACCGTCAAAGACGGTAAAACATACGCGATCCGGCAGACAACAAGAAAAAGCGACCTTGCGCGACACGTACCGGGGGTGGATCTGCCGCTAACCAACGCTGCTTGCAATCGATTCGGGAACGACCGGGGCTTTCGGGTTGGGCTCGGTTTTTTTCCGAAAGTTTGCAGTGCCGTTGCGCGGCCCATCGACGATGGGTCTGCTATTCAAAGGTTTACCTGTATGTATACGTAGTAGAAGTTAACAAGGGTGCATCTCTTTTGTGGACAACGCAGGTTTACCGAAAGAAATCATTGCGTTGAAACGCGCATAACCGAACGCAAAGCGTGTGCGCGCAGGGGTGGCTTCTGCGGGTAACTTTTGGCGTCGATCGGCAAAGTTCGACTTACCCCGTTTACGTCCACATCGATTCCACACCTGTTTCGCGCGAAATTCGACTGGTTATCCACATCGTCGAGTGGATAACCCGTTTAGCGTAATTCGTTCAGTCGAAGGAGCTCAGTCGAAAGAGTGATGGCGCAACGCACGCAGCAGGAAACGCGCGGGATCGATCGCTTCGGCCAGTTCGCGTTCGATTGGCCAAGGCTCCCCCTCGAGCTGCGACGCAATCAGTTCGGCACCGAGCGCGGCCCAGACGAGGCCGCGTGAACCATACGCAAACGCACCGAACAGTCCGGGCGTGCGCGGCAAGTCGCGCGGCCATGCGCCGCGCAGCGTCGCGGCATTGGCGATTGCGGCGGTTTCGTCGGCGAGTGTGCCGATCATCGGCAGGCGATCGCTGGTGACGCAGCGGAACGCGACGCGTCCGGTCAATCCATGCGACGGCTGCTGCAGATGTCCGGCTTCAATCGGGGCGCTCGCTAACTCATCGGCTAGCGACGGCAGCATCCGCGCGACGCGCTCGATGTTTTCGACGTGCGCTTGGGCGCGCAACGCGGTGTCCGGATCGTCGACGTCGTAGGTCGCGCCGGCGAGCGTGCTGCCGGCGGCAAGCGGCACCGCGTAGCCTTCGCCGATCACCGGAACGCGTAGCGCTGCGAGCGTTCCGGCGGGCAGCAACGTCAGTTGCCCGCGCACGCTACGGGTGGGCGCGTAACGCAAACCCGCGAGACGGGCTGCGTCGTGAGCATTCGCGACGATCACGACCGGCGCGCGAGCAAGCGTGTGTCCGTCGGCGTCGAGCACTGTCCATTGATCGCCTGAGCGTTCGATTCGCGCCGCTTCGACGCCATAACGCCGCTCGAGGCGGTCGCCCGCGCTCGCGCATTGCGCTGCACATAACTGCGCAGGATCCACCCAGCCGCCGTGACGGAAAAAGCAGCCGCCACGCGCGACCGGTGTGCCGGCCATTCGCGTGGCGTCTTCCCGCGAAACGGGAATCACGAACTCCGGCGGATAGCGTAGCGACGCAAGGACGTGTGCGAAGGCCTGCGCTTCATCGTCTGATTCCGCGATTTGCAGCAGGCCTGCGGCGCGATGCATGGGATCGAACGTTGGGCCCGCAAGCATCGACCAGCGACGCAATGCGTATAGAAAACCCGCGCGCGTGATGCGCGAAGCGACGCTGTCGTCACGCGACAGCATCGGATGAAATACGCCTGCCGGATTACCAGACGCTTCGCGCGCCGCAGCGTGATGGCGCTCCAGCGAAGTGATGCGCCAACCCCGCGCGGCAAGCCGTTCGGTTAGCGCACAACCGGCCAAGCCCGCGCCGATCACCACCGCATGCCGCTCACTCACCGCAAGCGGAACTGGCGGTTCATAGCGCCTGACGCGCCAGCGCGGTGCAAAGCGGCCAACGAGCATCGCACGCTTGCCGCCGAAGCCTTCGACTTTCGTGTATTCAAAACCCGCTTGCGTGAGTGCGCGTTTGACGTCGCCGGCGCTCGAGTAGGTGGCGAATGTTGCGTCGTCGGCTGCGATGCGAGTGAGCGATCGAAAAACTTCCGGGCTCCACAGATCGGGATTTTTCGCGGGCGCAAAGCCATCGAGGTAGAACGCGTCGGCGCGCATCCATAGCGATGGCAGCGATTGCAGCGCATCGCCCAATACGAGCGTCAGCGTGACACGGCCGCCTTCGAACTCGAGCCGATGCATACCCGGCACCAGCATCGGCCACGCGTTCACGAGCGTGCGGGAAAGCGCAGCGATGGATGCATCTGCAACGATCGCTGCGTGTGCAGTGCGCAAATCCGCTTGCGAAAACGGGTGCTTCTCGATCGATACAACGTGTAGACGCTCGCAGCGCGCCGGATCGGTGCGCCACTGTGCCCATGTCGCCAGGAAATTGACACCGAGCCCGAAGCCCGTCTCAAGAATGGTGAAAATCCGGCGGCGGCGCCACCGCTCGGGTAGCGCATTGCCGTTAAGAAACACATGGCCGGCCTGCGCAAATGCGCCGGCCGCGCTGTGATAGATGTCGTCGTGCAGCGCCGAGTATGGCGTGCCGTCCGTTCGGAAAACGAGCGTAGCGGGTGTCAGCGAAGCGGTCATGCGAAGTGAAAAACGGTCGTCGGTGCGGAACCGGAACGGCGCAAAACCCGCTGGAACCGCTTGCAGCAGGCGTTTAGCGGCGACTCGACTGCTCAAAACGTTGGCAAAAACCAACGCTAAAGTGTGTCGAAACCCGGCCAGGAACCCGAATACAGCGCTATTGGAGCGCAATTTGCCGGTTTCCATGCTGGATCGGGCAAAGCGCGGTGTAATTCTTCGAAACCCTTGTCCTGATTGGGTTTGCGCTGAGCTATCATAGCAAGCGCCGCGAGGGAAGCGGCAGCACGGTGTTCGATGCAGTGCGGCAGCGCGCTGCTTAGGTCGGGGAATTCCCAAGCCGTCGCTGCTCGACGGCGCGGCGCGCGCACGTATAATCGGCGCGTTCGCGCTGTTCGTGTCAACCTAAACCAGAAAGGAACCTTAATGAACAAACAGGAACTGATCGACGCCGTCGCAGGACAGACGGGCGCCAGCAAGGCTCAAACCGGCGAAACGCTGGACACGCTCCTCGAAGTAATCAAGAAGGCAGTGTCGAAGGGTGACTCAGTTCAGTTGATCGGCTTCGGCAGCTTCGGTTCGGGCAAGCGCGCAGCACGTACGGGCCGCAACCCGAAGACCGGCGAAACTATCAAGATTCCGGCCGCCAAGACGGTCAAGTTCACTGCCGGTAAGGCATTCAAGGACGCAGTCAACAAGCGTTAAGCGAATAACATTCAGCTTCGCTTCATTTGTTGACACCCGCCGCTCGGCGGGTTTTTTTTCGCCTGCGATTTTGCTGACCGATTGGTTTCTGACCGAAGGGGTTTCTGACTGATCGGCGATGCCGATCGGTGGGTGATCTGCTGCGTTGACAAGCGACATCGGCTGGCATTCAGCCAACCGAAGCAATCATCGGATTCATCGTCACACGCTGCCGGGATTAGTGCGGATGGCGATGCACGATTTCGCCTTCGCCATGATCGTCATCATGATCATGGCTGTGATCGTGTGCTTCGTCGTCGTCGTCGAAATTCGCATCCCAGCACGGGAATGGATCGGTGAACTGGCGCCAGCCGTCCGGGCCCAGTGCGTATTCGTCATCGGTCAGCAGGCACGCGTCGAACTTCGCCTGCCAGTGCGCCGGATCAATGCCGACGCCGATCATCACCAGTTCCTGGCGGCGATCGCCAATGGTCGTATCGTCCAGGTCGCCGTGCCAGTCGGCGACAATCTCGTCCATCAACTCGTCGTCGCCGTCCGGCCATTCACTGCGATCCTGCGCCGCCCACCAGGTGCCGGCCGGTCCATGCCGGCACGCACCGCCCGCTTGCGACAACATGCCGCCCATATCGTTGCGCGTCGCGAGCCAGAAAAATCCCTTGGTACGTAGGATACCTTGCCATTCTTCATGCATCAGCGTCCACAGCCGTTCAGGATGAAACGGTCGGCGCGCGCGATAAATGAAATGGCCGATTCCATATTGGTCCGCTTCGCCTGCGTGGTCGTGATCGTGATGCAACGATGCAAGCCAGCCCGGCGCGTTCGACGCGCTGTCGAAGTCGAAGCGCTTCGTGTCGATTACTTCGTGAAGCGGCACCTCGCCGAAGCGGCTCACTATTTGCACAGCACGCGGATTGATCTGCGCGAGGATGCTTTGCAGCTTCGCAAGTTCGTCGGTGCTGACAAGATCCGACTTGTTCACGACCAGCACGTCGCAAAACTCGATCTGATCGATCAGCAACTCGACGAGCGTGCGATCGTCTTCTTCGGATGCCGCGATACCTCGCTCAGCGAGTCCATCCGCGCACGCGTAGTCGCGCAGGAAATTGAATGCGTCGACAACGGTGACCATTGTGTCGAGCCGCGCGACGTCGGCAAGGGAGGCGCCGTCGTCGTCGACGAACGTGAAGGTTTCGGCAATCGGCATCGGTTCGGCGACGCCGGTCGATTCGATCAGGATTGCATCGAATCGTTGTTGCGCCGCAAGACGGCGGATCTCGGCAAGCAGGTCGTCGCGCAGCGTGCAGCAGATGCAGCCATTCGACATCTCGACGAGTTGTTCCTCGACGTGCGACAGTTCAGCGGCATCGCGCACCAGCGTCGCATCGATATTGACCGCGGCCAGGTCGTTGACGATCACGGCCACGCGCAACCCGGCGCGGTTCGCGAGAATGTGATTGAGGAGCGTGGTCTTGCCGGCGCCCAGAAAACCCGAGAGCACGGTGACGGGCAGTAGCGGCTGGTTCATTGCAATACAGAAAACGTGAGCGGAAAACCGAAGTATCGGTCAGGAAGCGGGTGTGTGGCCGGAATTTTGGGGGGCCAAGCCGGCGCGTACCCGTCCAGCTTCGCGGATAACGCGTGATGTGCGGGGTGTTGGCCGTCGCGGGCGTTTCGGCGGAAAGTGGCGCAAACGGCGCAAAAAGCGCAAACGACGCAAAAAGCTCAAACAGCCAACCCGCGCGGCCACTGCGCCGCAACCGCGCTGCGAAGCCGCATTGTGCATCAAATAACGGGATTTCGTCGCTTCGGTTAGAATGCGCGCAGCGTTCGTTCAGGTTCTACTGCTCATCCCGCTTAACCCCGGTCATTTCGACGGCGGCATCAGTTTCCACTTCTGCAAAATCGCGACGATCTGCCGCGCGTACTGATCGCGCAGCGTAGGCGTTTCCGAATGATAGGCGCCGACCGCCTGCCAGGTATTGCCGTACTTGTTCATTTTCTGGCGCAGATGCCAGGCGGCGATGTAGACGTTCTTGCACGGCTCCATCAGCGTCCCGCTCGAAATGCCGTACTGCGCGAGCGCCGGCAGATGCACCGAGTTGATCTGCATCACGCCGTAGTCGGTCGAACCGTTCGCGTTCTTGTGGAGCGCATCAGGGCGGTTATGCGATTCCTGCCATGCAATCGCCCTGAGGATCAGCGGGTTCACCTTCTGATACTGGGCCGCCTCGTCGAAGCAGTCCGCCCGTGCGTTGCCGGCCGCGAGGAGCACGGCGAGGGCGGCGGTAACGGTCAGAAATGTCGGCTTCATCGGGCAATAGCAGAGCAAACGGCAACCAGTTAAGGGCAATCGGACGAATGGACCAGCAACGGTACAAACAGCAGACTGACAACGACGATCAAGATGACTAAGCAAAACAAAATTCGAAAGTAAAGACGGTGCGCGAGCTCACAAAAAATGCCAGGCACGTCGGCAATCGAGCGCGCCATCGGGGAAAACCCGCTCTAGCCAGGCGTCTTCATCGGATCGAACCGCCCGTATCATACCGGCAGTCCGTGGCGCGTCAATGTGGCCCGACGGACATATACCGTGCGAACCGTGGCGTCCGTGTGTCATTGCGCACGCAACGAGGCTTAGGGCTTTCAAATCCTTACGAAGCCGGTAGCCGCCAGAGAGTCTTACGGAACTACTGAGTTTTGTGACATTTCCGACACGAAAAGCTGTTACTGTTCCTGCTTTTCCGAATACCGGACCGCCGGCGCCCGAGTGGCCATCGAGCCCCATCGAGTGTGCCAGCCGACGACGGGGACGATGTCCTACCGGGGTATTCGCTGCGAACAGTCGGCGCGATGCGCCGGCATTCATTTCAGATCCATGAGAAGAAACCGTTTTGTATTGCGTCGCTCGGCAACGGCGCTGGTAGTGGCTGGTCTGTTCGCCGCGCAAGTTGCGCACGCGCAGGTCACGCTCAACTTTGTCAATGCCGACATCGATCAGGTAGCCAGGGCGATTGGCGCCGCGACGGGCAAAACCATCATCGTTGACCCGCGTGTCAAGGGTCAGCTCAATCTGGTGTCGGAGAATCCGGTCCCGGAGGACCAGGCGCTCAAGACCTTGCAATCAGCATTGCGGATGCAGGGCTTTGCGCTGGTTCAGGATCACGGCGTGCTGAAGGTCGTGCCGGAAGCGGATGCAAAGCTGCAAGGCGTGCCGACGTACATCGGCAATACGCCGACCGCGCGCGGCGACCAGGTGATCACGCAGGTTTTCGAACTGAAGAACGAATCGGCGAACAATCTGCTGCCGATCCTTCGGCCGCTGATCTCGCCGAACAATACGATTGCCGCTTATCCGGCCAACAACACGCTGGTTGTCACCGACTACGCGGACAATGTGCGGCGCATCGCGCAGATCATCGCGGGCGTCGACACGGCGGCCGGACAGCAGGTCGTGGTCGTGCCGCTGAAGAATGCGAATGCACTCGATACCGCGCAGCAGCTTTCGAAAGCGCTCGATCCGGGCGCGATCGGCAGTACCGACGCGACGCTGAAAGTGTCGGTGTCCGCCGATGCGCGCACCAATTCGCTGTTGCTGCGCGCCTCGAACGTCGCGCGGCTCAATGCGGCGAAGGCGCTGGCGAAGCAACTCGACGCGCCGACCACCGAGCCGGGCAATATGCACGTCGTGCCGTTGCGCAACGCCGATGCGGTCAAGCTCGCGAAGACGTTGCGCGGCATGATGGGCAAAGGGGGCGATAGCTCCTCCGGTGGTGGCGCAGGCGGCGGCGCGAATTCGTTCAGCCAGGGTCAGGGCGGCGGCAGCAGTTCGACCGGAACGTCGGGGACGCCGCCGTTGCCGGGTGGGTCGTCGAGTTCGTTCGGCAGCTCTTCGATGAGCGGCGGCAGCTCGTTTGGCGGCGGCGGCAGTTCGTTTGGTGGCGGCGGGGGCGGCGGTGCCGGCGGCGGCGCGGCGTTTCTCGGCGGCGACAAGGATGGCGAAGAGGACAATCCGGCGGGCGGCATGATCCAGGCCGACGCCGCGACGAATTCGCTGATCATCACCGCGTCGGACCCGGTGTACCGGAATCTGCGCTCGGTGATCGCTCAGCTCGATGCGCGCCGCACGCAGGTGTACATCGAAGCGCTAATCGTCGAGTTGAACTCGACCACCAGCGCCAATCTCGGCATTCAGTGGCAAGTGGCGAACAATGCGGTTTTCGGCGGCACGAATTTCGGGCCGAACAGCATTATCAATCTGACCGCCGCTGCGGCCGCCGGCACGCCTCCCGGTCTCGCCGCGGCACTTGCCGGTCAGGGCATCCAGCAGGGCCTGAACGTCGGCTGGATCCACAACATTTTCGGTGTGCAGGGGCTCGGCGCGCTGCTGCAGGCGCTCGCGACGAATCAGGACGCGAACGTGCTGTCGACGCCTAACCTGATTACACTGGACAATGAGGAAGCGAAGATTGTCGTCGGCACGAACGTGCCGATCACGACCGGTTCGTTCTCGAACCTGACGAGCGGCAACACGTCGAACGCATTCAACACTTTCGACCGCGTCGATGTCGGCATCGTGCTGCACGTGAAGCCGCAAATCACCGATGGCGGCATTCTGAAGCTGCAGCTTTACACGGAAGACTCAGCGATCGTGGCGGGCACGAACAACGCGGCGACCAATCCGGCGGGTCCGGAGTTCACCAAGCGCTCGGTGCAGTCGACGGTGCTTTGCGACAATGGCGAAATTATCGTGCTGGGCGGCCTGATGCAGGATAACTACGGGACCAGCAACAGCAAGGTGCCGCTGCTCGGCGACATTCCGTGGCTTGGACAGTTGTTCCGTTCGGAGCAGAAGAACCGTACAAAGACGAACCTGATGGTATTCCTGCGGCCTGTCATCCTCGCCGACAACGCCACTACTCAGGCGGTGACGTCGAACCGCTACGACTATGTTCAGGGCGTACTGGGCGCGTACCGGTCGGACAACAACCTGATCAAGGATAAGGACGACCCGGTGATGCCGCCGATGCCGCTTGGTCCTAGCCAGGGCGCATCGCCGGCGCTGAATCTGTTCAATCTGGACCAGATGCGGCGTCAGCAGCAGATGGGGGTGCCCGCTCCCGTCGCACCGGCTCCCGCACAGGTCCCGGCTCCGGCACAGGCCCCTGCCCCGATGCAGGCGCAGCCCTATCCGGACCAGTCGCAGGTTCGTGCTCCGGCGCAAAGTCCGTATCAGGCTCAGGTTCCGGCCCAAGCTCCGTACCCGAGCCTGGCCCCGGCGCAAGCGCCCTACCCGAACCAGGCCCCAGCCCCGATTCCGGTGCCTGCGCCCGCCCAAATGCCGGCCCCGGCGCAAATTCCTGCGCCCTCGATCAACGCAGCGCCGGCCATTGAGTCTCCGGGAGCGCATCCGTGAATCAGGTGCTCGCACAGGCAGCGGATCCTCGTTCGGGCGGCGACCCTGCCAGCGAGCGCGGCAGCCTGCCGGCCACCGGCGAACGCGCGGCGCCGTCGCCGCTCGCGGCGCGGCTTGTGCCGTACAGCTTTGCCAGGGCGGGTCAGATCCTCGTTGCGCACCAGCATGCTGACGGCATCGAAGTGTGGATCAGCGAGCGCACCAGCGATGCGGCACTTGCTGAAGTCGCACGCAATCTGGGCGTGCTGACGGTCGTGCGGATGCCTGCCGATGAGCTCGCGCAGGCGATCAACGCAGCGTATTCACGCCAGGATGGCAGCGCGGCGCAGGTGGTCGGTGAAGTGGAAGGTGAAGTCGATCTGTCGCGGCTGATGCAGGACATTCCTGAAGTCGAGGACCTGCTTGAGTCCGAAGACGACGCGCCGATCATCCGGATGATTAACGCGCTGCTCACGCAGGCAGCCCGCGAGCAGGCTTCGGATATTCACATCGAGCCGTTCGAGAACGCATCGGTTGTGCGCTTTCGCGTCGACGGCACGCTGCGCGATGTCGTGCGGCCAAAGAAGGCGCTGCACGGCGCGCTGATCTCGCGGATCAAGATCATGGCGCAGCTCGATATCGCGGAGAAACGTTTGCCGCAGGACGGGCGCATTACGCTGCGCGTCGGCGGCCGACCGGTCGACGTGCGGGTATCGACGCTGCCGACGGGCCACGGCGAACGCGCGGTGCTGCGTCTGCTGGAAAAAGATGCGCAGCGGCTGAACCTCGAAGCGCTCGGTATGGCGCAGGACACGCTTGGCCAGTTCGACAAGCTGATCGCACGTCCGCACGGCATCGTGCTGGTGACCGGCCCGACCGGTTCCGGCAAGACCACGACGCTGTATGCATCGATGTCGCGTCTCGAGACCGCGACTACCAACATCATGACCGTCGAGGACCCGATCGAATACGACCTGGGCGGCATCGGCCAGACGCAGGTCAACGAGCGGATCGGCATGACCTTCGCTCGGGCGCTGCGCTCGATCCTGCGTCAGGACCCGGACGTGATCATGATCGGCGAAATCCGCGACCTGGAAACCGCGCAGATCGCGGTGCAGGCATCGCTGACCGGTCACCTGGTGCTCGCGACGCTGCACACGAACGATGCAGCCTCAGCGGTCACGCGTCTGACCGATATGGGCGTCGAGCCGTATCTGCTCGCCTCTTCCCTGCTCGGCGTGCTCGCGCAGCGCCTCGTGCGTCGCCTGTGCCCGGTCTGCAAGGAAGAACGCGAAGAAGACGGCCACAAGCAATGGCACCCGGTCGGCTGCGACAAGTGTGGGCACTCGGGTTATGCAGGACGGCGCGGCGTCTATGAACTGTTGCTTGTCGACGAATCGATTCGCACGCTGATCCACCGCAATGCGGCCGACGCCGAAATTCTCGAGGCCGGGCGCAAGCAGGGGATGCGCACGTTGCGCGAGGACGGCGATCGCTGGCTCGCGAGCGGCCTCACGTCGCTTGAAGAAGTGATTCGCGTGACGGGCGGAGCGTAATCGAATGCCTGCTTTCCGGTTTGAAGCGATCGACGCCGCGGGCAAGGCGCAAAAAGGCGTGCTCGATGCGGACAGCGCGCGTGGCGCGCGCAGCCAGCTGCGCACGCAGGGACTGACGCCGCTTGTCGTCGAGCCGGCGGCGACGCGCACGCGCGGCGAACGCAGCCAGCGTTTGTCGCTAGGCCGTAAGCTGTCGCAGCGCGAGCAGGCGATCCTCACGCGCCAGCTCGCGAGTCTGCTGATCGCAGGCCTGCCGCTCGACGAAGCACTGGCCGTACTCACCGAGCAATCGGAGCGCGACTATATCCGCGAACTGATGGCCGCGATCCGCGCCGAAGTGCTCGGCGGCCACTCGCTCGCGAACG
Source organism: Paraburkholderia rhizosphaerae (assembly GCF_004366595.1). Taxonomy (GTDB): domain Bacteria; phylum Pseudomonadota; class Gammaproteobacteria; order Burkholderiales; family Burkholderiaceae; genus Paraburkholderia; species Paraburkholderia rhizosphaerae. The sequence continues at coordinate 33,541 of NZ_SORE01000006.1, read as the reverse complement.
CGCTGTCGCAGCATCCGAAGGACTTTCCGGACATCTACCGCGCGCTGGTGGCGGCTGGCGAACACACCGGCAAACTCGGCCTGGTGCTGTCGCGTCTGGCGGACTACATCGAGCAGCGCAACGCGCTGAAGCAGAAAATCGTGCTCGCATTCACGTACCCGACGATCGTCACGATCATCGCGTTCGGCATCGTCACGTTTCTGCTGAGCTATGTGGTGCCGCAGGTGGTCAACGTGTTTGCGAGCACGAAGCAGCAACTGCCCATTTTGACGGTCGTGATGATGGCGTTGTCCGGCTTCGTCCGCAGCTACTGGTGGGCGATGCTGATCGGCGTTGCGGTCGTCGTGTTCGTGGTGCGCGCGATTCTCAAACAGCCCGGCCCGCGGCTCGCGTTCGACCGGTGGCTACTGGGCGCGCCGTTGCTCGGCAAGCTTGTGCGCGGCTATAACACCGTTCGTTTTGCGAGCACGCTCGGCATTCTGACCGCGGCTGGCGTGCCGATTCTGCGCGCGTTGCAAGCGGCTGGCGAAACGCTCAGCAATCGCGCGATGCGCATCAATATCGACGACGCGATCGTGCGCGTGCGTGAAGGCACGTCGCTGTCGCGCGCGCTTGGCAATACGAAGACATTTCCACCGGTCCTCGTGCACCTGATCCGCTCAGGCGAAGCAACCGGCGACGTGACGACGATGCTCGATCGCGCATCGGAAGGCGAATCGCGCGAGCTCGAGCGGCGCACGATGTTTCTGACGAGCCTGCTCGAACCGCTGCTGATTCTCGCGATGGGCGGCGTGGTGCTGGTCATCGTGCTGGCGGTGATGATGCCGATTATCGAGCTGAACAACCTGGTGCAATAAGCGTGCAGTGCACGCGCGGCGTTCAGCCCGACGGTAGAAGTGCTTAGCGCACGTAGATGGTAGGACCGGGTGCGTTGGCTGGCAGGAACACTTCCGAATGTGCGCCATTGCGATCGATGATGATCGAGCGCGCACGCACTTCGGAGAGTTTCGCGCCTTCCATGATCGCGCTGCCCAGCGATACCGCATGCGGCGGTTCGCCGCCGACGCTGATGATCGCGGCGGCGCCTTCGCTCAGCGCGAGGATGCCGTAAAGCCGCACATCCTGATTGACGGTGCGCGTGAGCTGGCCGCCGAATAGCGTCGCCGCCTGCTCGACCGACACCGGCGCACGCGCGGCGGCGGCGGGCACGGTGGCACCGCGATGTGACGTCAGCGTGACGAACCAGTACGTGGCCGTCGCGCAGAACGCGGCGAAGCACACGAGCGAAAGGAGGCGAATTTGAAGGGCAGTCATGCGCGACATTGTACGGATAAATGTGAAACTTGCGATGGATCGAAGCCAGTCGAGCGCATCACATTAGAATGACCGGCCGCGCCCTGAAAGCGCGCCGGAAGCGAATCGCGCAAAACGCATCGCACCGCGTACGACGCGCACGATGCACAACGGTAGCGACGCCGGACCGATCGACAATTTATTGAAACGAGGTAGGAAATGATGCAAATGTGGACGAATCGCCGCACGGAAATCGCGGGTGCCCGCGCCCGTCGTCAACGGGGGTTCACGCTGATCGAAATCATGGTCGTGATCGCGATTCTCGGCATTCTCGCCGCGCTGATCGTGCCGAAGATCATGAGCCGGCCGGACGAAGCGCGCCGCGTTGCCGCGAAGCAGGACATCGGCACGATGATGCAGGCGTTGAAGCTCTATCGTCTGGACAACGGCCGCTATCCGACGCAGGAGCAAGGGCTGCGCGCGCTGGTCGAAAAGCCGAGCACCGACCCAGTGCCGAACAACTGGAAGGATGGCGGCTACCTTGAGCGTCTGCCGAACGATCCGTGGGGCAATCAGTATCAGTATCTGAACCCCGGCGTGCACGGCGAAATCGATGTCTTCAGTTATGGCGCCGACGGCAAGGCGGGCGGCGAAGGCAACGACGCCGACGTCGGTTCGTGGCAGTGACAGACGCTGGATCCGTCATCCATCGGTAGTTAAGGCTTTTTGCACCATGCATTTGCTCCCCTGCCCGTCCTTCGAGCTTCGCCGCGCGCATGCGCGGCGTCAGCGCGGCTTTACGCTGCTCGAGATGCTGGTCGTGCTGGTGATCGCGGGTTTGCTGGTGTCGCTTGCATCGCTGTCGTTGTCGCGCAATCCGCGCACCGATCTGAACGAGGAAGCGCAGCGTCTGGCGCTGTTGTTCGAGTCGGCCGGTGACGAAGCGCAGGTGCGGGCGCGGCCGATCGCATGGATGCCGGCCGAAAACGGCTTTCGTTTCGATATCCGAACCGACGACGGTTGGCGCCCGCTGCGCGACGATCTGCTCGGTCCGCGAAACTGGGAAGGCGGTGTGACCGGTGTGTCGATCGATTATCCGGGCTCGTCGGATTCTGGTACGCAGCGCGACCGTGTGCTATTCGGCACCGAGAGCATCGATACGCCGGTCAGCGTGACGCTTCATTCGGCCGCGGGCAGCGCGACGATCGTCGGCACCGGCAACGGCCGCTACGAGGTGCGTTGATGACGCGGCGCGTCGGGTTTTGCAGCAATCGTCCGGCGCGCGCGCCCGCGGCGCGCCGCCAATCGGGTGGCCAGTCATGCGGTCGGGCACGTCATCTGTCGAAGGGTTTCACGATGATCGAAGTGCTGGTCGCGCTCGCGATCATCGCGGTCGCGCTCGCTGCGTCGCTGCGTGCGGTCGGCAGCCTCGCGAATGGCGAAGCGGATCTGCACCGGCGGCTGCTAGCCGGCTGGAGCGCCGACAACACGCTCGCGCAGTTGCGGCTCACGCATGCGTGGCCCGAAGTCGGTTCGCAAAGTTTCGATTGTTCGCAGGGCAACCTGCAGTTGATTTGCACTGAACACGTAACGGCAACGCCGAATCCGGTGTTTCGGCGCGTCGAGGTGTCGGTGACGATGCCGGGACACCCCGGCATGCTCGCGCAAATGGTGACGGTGGTCCCGAATGAATCCAGCCGTCCTCTGTAAACGCGGCGCGAAGCGTGACGTTGTACGTGACGCTCAACGCCGCACGCAGCGTCGGCGGACTGCGCATGGTTTCACGCTGATCGAGCTGCTGGTTGCGATCGCGATTCTCGCGGTGATCGCGGTGCTGTCGTGGCGTGGACTCGACGAGATCATCCGCAGCCGGCAGATCATCACCAACGCGATGGAAGACGAGCGCGTGTTCGCGCAACTGTTCGATCAGATGCGCATCGACGCGCGCCAGGCCGCGAGCGAGGACGAAGTGGGCCAGCCGTCGGTATCGGTTGCGACCAGCGGGCTGCAGATCGTGCGCGAGCTGTATACGCCGGGCGCCGCGCCGCGGCTGCAAGTGGTGCGCTATCGCGTGTCCGAAGGACATGTGACGCGCTACGCATCGCCGCCGCTCAGGAACCTGGGTGAAGTGCGGCGCGCGCTGTCCGGCGACGAGAACAGCAACTGGAGCGCGGTGCCCTTGATGTCCGGCGTTGGCATGATTACCGCGCGCGTGTTTGTGCCGAAGGTCGGTTGGACGACGCAGATGAAGGATGTGCAATCCGCGATGAGCGACAGCCTGAACAACCTGAAGGTACCGCAGCTCGGCAATGCGCCGATTCCGCGCGCGGTGACCGGGCTCGAGGTGAGCATCGGCGCGGCTTCGTTGAAGCGGCCGGTGACGCGGGTTTTCCTGGTCGGAGAGTGACACGCGTGAAAGCCTGCCTGCCGAACCCTCGTTACTTGCGCCGGAAGCCACTGCCGGCGTCGCGCGCGCTGCTGTGCCAGCAACATGCGCGCGCGCGGCAAAGGACGTCCGTGGCGCATCGATCGCGCGAATCCGGCGCCGCGATCATCAGCGCGCTGCTGGTCGTCGCGCTATCGGCGATTCTCGTGTCGGGCATTCTTTGGCGGCAGCAGGTGCAGGTACGGCGCATCGAGAACCAGCGGCTGCTTGCGCAGGCGCAGTGGGTCGGCCGCGGCGCGCTCGACTGGACGCGGCTGATCTTGCGTTCGGAAGGCGATACGTCGGCGGGTATCACCTATCTCGGGGGCGTCTGGGGCGTGCCGATTGCGAAAACGCGCCTGTCCGATTTTCTCGGACAGATCGGCGCGACGCACTCCGGCGAAGGCGCGGAGACGTACCTGTCCGGCTCGATCGAAGATGCGCAGGCGAAGTTCAACTTGCGCAATCTTGTATCCACCACCGCGCCCGGCGCGCTGCAGCTGAATTTGCAGGCGATCGAATCGTTCCAGCGGCTGCTCGGCTTTCTCGGCCTGAATGGCCAGCTTGCGAAGAACGCCGCGCTGCAAGTGCGCAAGAGCCTGTTGCACTCGGCCACGCGTTTTCAGACGTCGAACCCGGCAAACGCGCCAATTGCAGCCAGCGGTCCGGTCGTCAGTGGCGGCGGCGGGGGTGATGGCAGCGAGATGACCGACAACCCGGGGCTGTCCGATACCAACGACAACACCGGCGTATCGCCGCTGCAAATGACCAGCGTCGATTCGCTACTCGACGTGCCGGGCTTCACGCCCGAGATCGTTCAGCGCTTGCGCCCGTTTGTCACGGTGCTGCCGACCGTCACCGCAGTCAACATGAATACCGCTCCCGCCGAAGTGATCGCCGCGATCGTACCGGGTCTGAGCGTGGCGAGCGCCCAATCGCTGGTCGCGCGCCGCGAAACGGTGTTCTTTCACAACGTCGCCGATGTGCAGCTTGCGCTGGGCGGCGCCGGTGTGCAGAACCTCGTGTTCGATCCGAGTCAGATGGACGTGAATTCGAGCTATTTCGTCGTGCATGGGCGTGTGCAACACGAACGCGCCGAAGTGGATCGTACAACGCTCGTCTATCGCGACGCATTGACTCATACGACGCGTATCGTACGGGAGCGGGACACACTATGAATAACGCCTTTCCCAAAGAGAGTGGGCCTTGAGCACGCTGATCGTTCTACTACCGCCGCGTGATCCGGCGGTGCCGTCGCAGGAATGGCAACTGCCGGAGATGCCGTTTCTGCTGCTCGACAAGTCGGGGCACACGATGCGCGCCGGCCAGGCGTCGCTCGCGCTGCTGCCGCGCGCGTCGTCGACGGTGCTGATGGTCGCCGCGCGCGACCTGCTGATGATGGCGGCCACCGTGCCTGCGCTGAAAGGGCCGCGGCTGCGCCAGGCGCTGCCGAACGTCGTCGAAGACCATCTGATCCAGGACCCACAGACCTGTCATATCGCGATCGACGCGCAACCGCTCGCCGACGGCCGGAGGCTGCTCGCGATCATCGATCGCGGCTGGTTCCGTTTTATTCACGAAGGATTTGTTGCGGCTGGCCACCGGAATCTGCGTGCGGTGCCGGTGACGTCGTGTTTGCCGCGGCCGGACGCTGAAGCGGCGCCGGTCGATGCGCTAAGCGAAGCGATGTCCGAAGCGCACGCCGACATCGGTAACGCCGCTGCTACCGGTGCGGCTTCCGAGGCTGGATCAACGGGCGACGCCGCGACCACCGCTGACGAAACGTCTGCGCGGTCGACGTCGCACGGGCCGATCGTGGCCGCGTTGCTCGGTGAGGCGGTTCAGACCGCGCCGGCGGTGCTGCTTGGCGACGTGCCGCAGGAAGCGCCGTCGCCGCGCGTCGAACTGGCGATTGCCCGCGGGCGCATCGGCGAGGGTCTCGCGGTGCCCGCATCCGCGGTCGACGCGACGCTTGCCGCGCTGTCTGGCGACGCGCCGCTGACGGTCTATATGCTCACCGCGGTGCCGGGAAGCGAACCGCATGCGAAGCCGATTGCTGCGCCAGGGCAACCCGATGCGCAGCCTTTGACGTTCGACACGCTGGCGCAGCGCGCTTTGCAATGCCGCTTCGATTTGTGTCAGTTCGAATTCGTGTCGCAGCCGTGGCGTCTCGATCGCGCGACGCTGCGGCGCCTGCGCGCGCCGATCGCGCTGGTTGCCGCGGCGGCGCTGGTCGCCATCGTCGGCGCGAACGTGCAGTGGCTGATGCTCGCACGCGAACGCGACACGCTGAACTCGCAGATGACCGAGGCGCTGCTCAACGCGTTCCCGAAGACAACCGTCGTGCTCGACGCGCCCGGCCAGATGTCGCGGCAATTACAGCAGCTGCGCGTCGCGGCAGGCGAACTGTCGCCGGAAGATTTTCTGTCGCTCGCGGACGGCCTCGCGCGCTCGCTTGGACCGCTGCCGGTCAACGGGCTGGCCGCGCTCGATTACCAGAACCACCGCCTCGACGTGACGTTCAAGCCGCAAGTGAAGGTCGATCCGGACTTTACGCAGCGTCTCGCGCGCAATGGCCTCTCCGGCGCGGTGGATAGCAATACTGGCAAGTGGACCATCAGGAGCGGACAATGAAAGAACAACTGCTCGAGGCATGGGCCGGCTTCTGGGGCGCGCGCACCACACGCGAAAAATCGATCCTCACGTGGGGCAGCGTGGTGCTCGCCATCGTGATCGCGTGGTCGGTGCTGTGGTCCCCCGCGCAGGAAGGCCGCGCGCATCTGCTCGAAACGCTGCCCGGCATGCAGCGTCAGCTCGCGCAAATGACCGCGCAACAGAACGAAGCACGCGCGCTGACAGGCGTTGCACAAGGCGTTGCGCCGACCGGCGGCGCGTTGAAAGATGCGCTGACCGCTTCGTTGAGCGATCACGGACTGAACCCGATCCAGGTGCAGGTGATCGGCAATGCGGTGCAAATCCAGCTGAAGAACGCGTCGTTTCCTTCGTGGACCGCGTGGCTCGACGATGTGCGCCGCCAGTTCAAGGTGCAGGTGTCCGAAGCGCATGTGACCGCGCTGAAGGAAGACGGTCAGGTCGACCTGACCGCATCGCTGCAGCCGGCGACCATCAAGTGACTCCCCGCGGATAGAACCTGTGATGAATGTCTGGATGCGGCGCATCGGCGCCGCGTTGCCGTGGGTGATCGTCGCGTTTGTGTCGTGCGGCGCGGTGTTGCTCGCCAGGCTGCCGGCTGCATGGATTACGCCGCAGTTCGCGAAGGCAACGCATGGACACGTGAACCTGGTCGAGCCCGATGGGTCGCTGTGGCAGGGCTCCGCGGTGCTGATGCTGGCGGCGGGTCCTGATGGCGGCGGCGCGACGCTGCTGCCTGGGCGCATCGAGTGGCGCACGTCGTTCTGGCCGCTGTTTGCCGGCCGCGTGCAGATGCAGATGCGTCAGACCGATGCGATGCCCGATGCGATTCAGGTCGACGTGACACGCCGCGGCGCGGTGATGACCGCGGGGCAGATAGCGGTGCCGGCGTCACTGCTCGCAGGGCTCGGCGCGCCGTTCAATACGCTGAATCTGCAAGGCGACGTGCGAGTCGCGTGGACCGACTGGCGCAGCTTTGGACGCGAAGCGTTCGGGCAACTCGCGGTGCAGCTCAACGATATGAGTTCGAGTGTGTCGCGCGTGAAGCCGCTTGGGTCGTATCGCGTGGTGATTCAGGCGGAAGGAGCGGCCGCGACGGTTGATCTGTCGACGTTAAAGGGGCCGTTGCTGCTCAATGGACATGGGTCGTTGGGTGGCGGGTCGACGTCGTTTCAGGGCACGGCGAGCGCGACGCCGGAATCGCTCGACAACCTTGCCGGCTTGTTGAACCTGCTTGGCGCGCCGACTGGACAGGGCACGGTTGCGCTGAATTTTGCGCATTGACGCGGTGTAGTGGTTCGCGCGATCGGCGCTGGTCGATGTCTCGATGTCTCGATGTCGGGGCAAGCGCGCGTCGTGCCGGGCGAACGCTCTCGCACGTGGAAGGCGCCCGCTACGGGCCTACGATAACTACTCGTTGCGCGCGTCCTCAGGTGCGGCGGGCTTCTGCGCGACCGGCTGACCGCTCTTCGATCCAGCAACGCTTCGCGCCGGCTGCGCCGTTGTTGCCGCGACCGTCGCCCTACTCGCTGCCGCCCGCGGCGCCGATGCAGCCTCCGCCGGCACTGGCGCCGGCGCCGCCATTCCGCCGGTTTCACGATCCATTTGCGCGACATCCCAGCCGCCGCCGAGCGCCTTCACAAGCCCGACCGACGACACCATCCGCTGCCCCGCGATGCTCGACAGCTTCTGCTCCGCGGTGAACGCGGTGGTTTGCGCGGTCAGCACGTTTAAAAAGTCGACGGTGCCGGATTTGTACTGATTGGTGACGATATCGAGCGCCTGCTGCGCGGACTGCACCGCCTGCTGTTGAACGACGATTTCCTTGCCGAGGATACGCAGCGACGCGAGATTGTCTTCGACGTCCTGGAACGCGGCGAGCACCGTCAGACGGTAAGCGGCGACGTCCTGGTCATAGGTAGCGCGCGCCGCGTCGGTCTGCGCGCTGCGCAAGCCGAAGTCGAACAGCGTCGCCGCGAGCTGCGGTCCCACGGTCCAGAAGCGCGACGGCGCGGTTAGCAGTTGCGAAAACACCGAGCTTTCGAATCCGCCGGTCGCGGTAAGCGTCACGGTCGGAAAGTACGCGGCAATCGCGACGCCGATCTGCTCGTTCGCCGCCGCTGCCTTGCGCTCGGCGGACGCGATATCGGGCCGCCGCTCGAGCAGCGCTGACGGCAGTTGCGCCGGCACATCGGGCGGCGTCGCATCGAGCGGCGCCTGCGGCAGCGAGAAGGTCGACGCCGGTTGGCCGATCAGCACCGCAATCGCGTGCTCGTTCTGCGCGCGCGCCACACCGTTGTCGATTGCCGCGGCTTGCGCCGATTGCAGCTGCGTCTGTGCCTGGATCACGTCGGAGCGTGCGGCGACGCCCTGCGCATAGCGGTTTTGCGTCAGTTGCAGTGACTTCTCGAACGAGACGACAGTGTCATCGAGCAGCTTTTGCTGCGCATCGAGCGAGCGCAGCGTGAAGTAGGTTTGCGCGAGCGTCCCCTGTGCGGACAGACGCGCGTTGGCGAGATCGGCTGCGGCGCCCTGCTGCCCGGCTTTCTGCGCGGCGACGGTGCGGCTTACCTGACCCCACAGGTCCGGCTCCCATGTGGCGTCGGCGGACAGCCTGAAGCTGTTGGTAATCGCACCCGACGAGCCGACTGATCCCGAGCCGGTGACAAACCCTCCGCTGCGTGATGGCGACTGTTGCCGTTCGCCGTTACCGCTCAGCGTGACCAGCGGGAAATACGCGGAGCGTGCTTCGGCGACGAGTGCGCGCGCCTGCCGGTACGCGGCGGCGAACTGCGCGATCGTCTGGTTCGATGCGTTGAGCTTGTCCTCGAGTTCGTTCAGTTGCGGATCGTTATAGATGGTCCACCACGGCCCTCGATCCTGCTGGTCGGACGGCTGCGCGACCTTCCAGCCTTCCGCGGCTTCCTTGAACGACGCGGGAATCTCGGTCGTCGGCCGCTTGTAGTCGGGCCCGACCGCGCAGCCGGTTAGCATCGCGAACAGTGCCGCGGCGACGGCGATCGTCGTGACGCGGGGTGCGGCGGCGCGGCGGCGCGAGGTGAAATCAGACTGCATGCAAATGAATTCCTGTCGATTCAGCCGGTGGAGAGTGCACAACACTCCGGCGGTTCTCGCGTGGTCGCTGCGTGATGGTGAACGAATGTGTGAGCGACGCCGCAACATGGACAAGGAAGCGACGTGCGACCGGTAGCTTACTGCGCGCCTCGCGCGCGGGAAACAGAAGAGTAATGCGGCGCGCCTTGCAGGTGTGTTACGGAGGGTTTCCGCACGGTTACGCGCCGTTACTGCGGCGCGCGTCTGGCGACAGGCGGCAATGCTTTTGCGAAGGGAACAGACGGATGAGACGCTGGGCCGCGAACGCGGCGGCCGACATCGCACCGGCGGTTGCGGCTGAAACTGTGCTGAACCGGCGATGCGATGTTGACTGCGATCAAGCGATCAGACGCGAGCGTCGGAAGAGACCTGGCGAGCCTGCTTGCCAGCCGCCGCACGACAGGCGGGCGCATCAGGGCGGCTCTGGCAGATCGCTGCGCCCGGCGCGATGCTTTTGATGGCTGACGGTGCTTTTGCTTTCACCGACGTTGCGACCAGCACCGCGACCGGCTTGACCGATGCGGTTTTCGAACCACGACGCGTACGCCGATGATCGATCCACGCAAGAAATAACACCCCCAACGATCCGCCCGGCAGAACGAAAACGACTGCGAACAGCGCGAGTTTCCACCAGCGATACGGCTTCTGAAAATTAAGCAGCGCGGAATCGATCAGGGAGCGGCTCAAGCCGCCAAGGGTGTTTTTCAGATACAGCATCGCGGGATTTCCTCTGCGGCCGGCCGGAGCGGGCACGCGGCGAATCGGTCAGAACATGGTCTCGGGTGGCGCGAATCGCGCGTAACTCGTTGACTGACATAATATTGCCTATGCAATTAAGTTTCAACATACTTCGCGCGCGACCCTGAAGCGCGTGTTGTTTTTCAGCCAGCCGACCTGCCGCGATCGAGTTTTTGTCATATGAATCTGATCGCGCGATTGAGCGTATGTCGTTGCATGAGACGCCGCATATAGTGCTTATAAAAGCATTTTATGCAAGTTTCATCTAATCGTCCTGGGAATTGGACCGCCAGAGGGGCCGGGGTGGCTCTGGCCTATGCTGCGGTAAAACGTACCCGAAACCGGACGGCATCCGGGCAATGTTTTAGTTGCCTAGGCATGGAAGCTATTGGATGGATGTGCGTAACCTATCGATCCTTGTTTCGCGTTTTGACGCAATCAAACCGTACGGGCGAAAAAAAACGGCATCGGCTGATGCAGATGCCGCCGCACTAAACGGACCGGGGAACGACGATCCGCGCTTTCAGGCGGAAAAGGAAAACCGCGGTGTCGTTTTACTGACCTTCTACCAGGATTTCGACGCGGCGATTCTTCGCGCGGCCGGCGGCGGTCGAATTAGGCGCGACCGGCGACGCGCTGCCGTAACCGTTCACGCTGTACTTCGCGGCGCGCAGGCCGTGCGAACCGAGATAGGCCTGCACGGAGCGAGCACGCGCGACCGACAACCGCTCGTTCAGCGCAGTGGAGCCGGTCGAATCGGTATAGCCGGCAATCGTGAGTTGCTGGATATCGACGCCGCGATTGGCGGCGATCAGATCGTCGAGATTCGCTCTCGCCGTCTGTGTCAGCGACGCGCTGTTGAGTTCGAAGTTTGCGTCGCCTTGCAACGTGACCTTGCGCACCGGCGCAGGCGGCGCGGGCCGCGCAACGGGTTGCGTCGCGACCGGCGGCGCGGGCTGCGGGACCACCGGCGCCGCGCAGGTGAAGAGGATTTCGCGCGGGTCGTTATCCGGCTTGTAACCGGCGGCCGCGCGATCGACTGCGGAAACGCGCAACGCTTGCCTGTCGCCGCAGACTTTCTTCACCTGGTCCATACAGCTTTGGCTGCTCTGCGCCAGCCCCAGACATTGCACCCGATGCGCCTGCGTGCCATTGGCCAGTGTGATCACATCGTTGTTGTAGGTCAGGCCAGACGAAGTCGTGCAACCAGCCGCAAAGGCGACGCACGCGGCAGCGACGGAGAGTCGAATGATCATGGGGCTTCCCGATGGAATTAAAGGTGCTCGAACAATAAATTCGGGCCCGTTCAACACCAATCGGAGAAGTCTTAAAGCATTCAGCTCTCGCGCTGTGCCGCGTCTGGCTGATTACTGCGACACGGGTTCACCGGTAGGTGATGGCATCGTTTGCCCCGGCATCGTGTCGGTCGGGTGCGCAGCGGACGGAGCCGGCGCGTGAGCCGGTACATTGTCGTTCGCATTGCCGCCTCGCACAAACTGCTTGAAATCCGCGCCCGCTTCCCACGGGTTCGGTTTGCAGCCGAGCGAGCTGTCGCAATGCGCCGAGAAGCCGATCGTGAATGATCCGTCGTTATTGCCCGTCTTCGTAATCTGATACGCCAGCGCGCGCCTGCCGCCATCCGGGCCGGCGGTCTGGATCAGCGAATCGGTGCTGATCGTCACGTCGTAGCGCGAGTGATCGGTGACCCACGTTTTCGCACGTTGCCACCACGTATCGCATTCGGCCTTTGTCGTGCACGTGAGCGGTGCAGTGGCGGTTTGCATCACGTCGGGATTGACCTGCCCGCGCGTCGAGCATCCGGCGGCGAGCACGCACAAGATTGCCAGGAGACCTCTTTTCATCGCACTTCTTCCTCCCTGAACGAAGCACGCCGGTTGCGCAGATTACGTTGCGCGCCGGTCGGTCTGCAATACGGGTTGGACCTGCAAGCGTCGGGCGTGTTTCATCTGTCCGGAGCTGCGTGGTGAAACAGCCCAGTGAAATGGCCCAGTGAAACAGCACGCGACGGCGGCGGAATTCTTGCTGCTCAGCGTGCGAGCCGTCTTCGAAAACGGGTAGACGTTACATCGCGGCGTGCGCAACGCCGCGATGTTTTACACGCGAGTCAAACGCTGAACCGGTTCAGCGTGTACGCGCGATAAGCGGCGACGAATGCGTCGAATGAACCGACCTCTTCGCGCTCGAGCTTTTCCTGCGCTGCAAGTGACTCCGTCGCGAGTTTCGTGAACTCCTCCGTCGACTTCGCATCGAGTGGGTGCGCGCGGAAAAATGCCGCGTGCGCCTCGCTCTGCGCGAGTCCGAATGCGAGGAAGCCCTGCTGCCGGTCGCGCATCGTTTGCAGCACGCGCGCGGAAGGAGTCAACGATGGGTCCGCGAGTTTCGCGCGTTGCGTGGCGACCGCGCGCGCGTGACTGTCGTCGCCGTGAATCGTGTCGAGCGTCGCCGCCGCAATCGCGATGCGGTCGAGCAGTTCATTTGCCCAGTCGACCATCGCGACCGGCTGGCCGTCGCGGATCAATTCGAGGCCCGGCTTGCGCCCTTCCGTTGTCACGAGGCAGAAGTTTTTGTTGGCTTCCGTGTACGCGGGCGGCGGCAGCAGCGCGCTGTCGTCGAGCGCGCAGACGAGCAGATACGCATCGAGGAATCGGGCGGCTTCCAGAGAGATGCCGATCGGCTCGAACGGGTCGATGTCCATGCAGCGTACTTCGACGTATTGCACGCCACGCGCCGCGAGCGCATGCAGCGGCCGTTCACCTGAATACGTGACGCGCTTCGGACGGATCGTCGAGTAGAACTCGTTCTCGATCTGCAATACGTTGGTATTGATTTGTATCCATTCGCCGTTGCGTTTCGTGCCGATCGCTTCGTATTGCGGATACGGCTGGCTGACCGCTTCGGCGAGCGCTTCGAGATAACCGGGAAGCGTGTCGTAGTCCGCGTGCAGCGCGGATTGGCCTGTCGTATTCGAGTAGCCGAGGTCGCTCATCCGCAGGCTTGTCGCGTACGGACGGTAGAACGTGTCGGCGTCGAACACGTCGAGCGTATGCGGGCGATTGCGCAGGAAACGCCGGTCGAGCGCCGGTGACGCGCCGAACAGATACATCAGCAGCCAGCTGGTGCGGCGGAAATTGCGAATCAGCGCGAGGTAGCGTTCCGACTGGAAATCGACCGCGGACGCAGTGGATTGCTGATCGGCGTGCAGCAACCGCCACACTTCTTCGTTCAGCGAATAGTTGTAGTGGATACCGGCAATGCATTGCATCGTGCGTCCGTAGCGCAGTGCGAGGCCGACGCGATATACGTATTTCAGCTTGCCGATGTTCGACGAGCCGTAACGCGCGATCGGAATCTGGTCGTCGTCAGGCAGCAGCGCGGGCATCGAGTTGTTCCACAAGATCTCGTCGCCGAGCCGCGAGTAAACGAAACGATGCAACGTGTCGAGTTGCTCGAGCGCGAGCGACGCATCGTGCTCGGCGGGCGTGATCAGTTCGAGCAGCGCTTCCGAATAGTCGGTCGTCAGCGACGGATGCGTGAGCGCGGAACCGAGCGCGCGAGGATGCGGCGTCATCGCGAGGACACTGTCGTGTGTGACACGCAGACTTTCTTTTTCGATGCCGCGCAGGCCCGTGGTCAGCGCGTCGCGCTGCGGGCCGGAAGTCAGCACGGACAGGCGGTGTTGCAGCGCGTCGGTCGTGCGGGGGGATTTCGTGTTTGGCATTGAACGGATATCGCACGTTGCCGGTAGTGTCCGGCTACCGCATGCTTGGTGCGGTTGACCTCGTGCAGCGCAATTTTCAGTAGCGGGCACTTTAACATCTCGCCACGACGGCTGCTTGACGTGACTTTGCGGGCTTTCAAAGCGGCTCGATGGCAACACAATCTGCTTTGAATCGGGCGTCCGATGGTGAGTCTACTGTACGCTGCGCGCGGGGGTTTTTCACGGCGCGCAATCGTTTGGATGGTTGATCGTCACGCTTCGGGGCGCTGAGCTTAGCGGCGGCGGCTAGCCGGCGCGGTTGACGCATCGTTAGCGATGTCAACGATCAACTCGAGTGCAATGTGTTCATCCGGTTGGTGACTTTTACACCGCGCGCGATCGTTTCGATGGTTGACGGCGGCGCTTCGGGCCGCCGTTCTCATGCGCGGCCGCGAGCCGGCGCAGCCACCCTATCTCCGTTAGCAACGTCAACGATCAACCGCCGCGCGCCGCGCCCATCCGGTCGGTGACTTCATTCCACAGATGCATGGCCGCATACGCGCGCCACGGACGCCAGGCGTCGGTGCGCGTGCGCTGCTGCGTCGGCCGGACCAGCGCCGGATCGCGCGCGGCGATCGACTGCATCAGCACGAGATCCCATGCGGGCCACGCGTCGGGGTCGCGCCATGCGCGCATCGCGACGTACTCGACCGTCCACGGGCCGATGCCGGGCAGCGCGAGCAGCGCGTCGCGTAGCGTCGTGGTGTCGGCGGCCGGATCGTCGAGCGGAACCGCGCCGGTCGCGACCGCTTGCGCGAAGCCTTGCAGCGCGGCGACGCGTTTGCCAGGCATACCGATTTGCGCAAGATCGACCGACGCCAGTGCGGCCGGCGTCGGAAAACGCCATGCGGTGCGCTCGTGCGGATGGTCGTCGATGCGCTTGCCGGCGCGCTCGACCAGCCGGCCAATGATGGTCGTCGCCGCCTTTACGCTGACCTGCTGGCCGACGATCGCACGCACCACCAGCTCGAAACCGGACCACGCGCCCGGCACACGCAGGCCCGGCGCCGCGTCGACGAGCGGCGCGAGCCACGGATCGGCGGCAAGGCACGCGCCGATCGCACGCGGGTCGGCGCGCAGGTCGAACATCCGCGAGATCGGTGCGGCGAGCGCCTGCGCGTGGCGCGCGGCGGCGCCGTCGATCGTCGCGATCAGGCAATGCTTGCGCGGATGGCGCGTGACCTGCAGCGTGCCGCTGTCGCCGGCCCATTCGATTGCGCGGCGGTACGCGCCGTCTTCGACGGCTTCGACGCCCGGCGTCGCGCGGCCGGCGAAGAAACGCAGTGTGCGCGGCCAGTCGAACGGGGCTTTGAACGGAAGTTCGAGTTTGACGGTGTTCGGCGTGCTCAAGCGGCGTGATCCAGGTCGGCGGTTGTTGCGTTTGAGATGGAGTTACCGCTGATCGAAGCGTCGCCCGCCGATGCGGCGGTGGCGCACGGTGCGGTGCCGTCGCCGCGCTGCCGCTCCGCATCGAGCAGCGCCGCCTTGCGCTGCGCGCCCCAGCGGTAACCGCTCAGCGAGCCGTCCTTGTGCAACACGCGATGGCATGGGATCGCGAGCGCCACAGGGTTCGACGCGCACGCGCCGGCGACCGCCCGTACCGCCCGCGGCGAGCCGACTGCAGCCGCGATATCCGCGTAGCTGCGCGTCTCGCCGTACGGAATCCGACGCAACGCGTCCCAGACGCGCTGCTGGAACGCGGTCGGCGCGATATCGAGCGGCAGGTCGATGCGCTGGCGGGATCCGCGCAGGTACGCATCGATCTGTGCGACGAAGGGTGCGAGTTTCGTCGCATCTTCGACGATCTCGGCGTTGGCGAATTCGCTGCGCAGTGCCACGACGAGCTCCGCTTCGTCATCGCCGAACGCGATCTTGCAGATTCCGCGGTCGGTGGCCGCGACCAGCGCGACGCCGAGTGCGGTCGCCGCGCGGGCATAGCGCACGACCAGTCCCGCACCCTTGCGGCGATACGCGGACGGCGCCATGCCGAGCTCGGCGGGCGCGGTGTCGTACATCCGCGATGGCGAGCCGAATCCGGCATCGACGGTTGCGCGGGTGACGTTCGCGCCCCGCTTCAGCGCGTCGCGCAGCGCGGCGCCGCGTTGCGCTGCCTGATATTGCCGCGGCGACACGCCGACCACGCGCTTGAACAGTCGTTGCAGATGGAATGCGCTGACGTGCACTGCGTCGCTCAACTGCGCGAGCGTAAGCCGCTGCTGCGGATCGGCGTCAAGCACCGCGCATGCGCGATTGACGATCTCCATTTCGCGCGGCAAACCAGCCGGCTGGCAGCGCTTGCAATCGCGGTAGCCGGCGGCGCGTGCGTCATCCGGCGTCACGAAGAATTCGACGTTCTCGCGGCGCGGCTGCCGCGACGCGCATGACGGCCGGCAGAATACGCCGGTCGTCTTCACCGCATAGAAGAAGGCGCCGTCCGCCTGCGCGTCATGGCGCGCGACAGCGGCCCAACGGTCGGAATCAGTGGAATAGACGGGTTTCATCGTCAGCGCTCGTAGGTAAGTTTCGACGGTTCCAATTTACGGCGCACGTCGACACACTACGCTCCGGTTCTTGCTCTGTCATCGCCGCTCGCGGCTCAGCATTGGGGCGCTCCCACATATTGGGGGCCGATCGCAAATCCCTATGCTGATGCGGCAAAACGACACGACATCGGGTTTTCCCTTAAAAAAATATTGCGTCGCGGTAGGGCGTTGTGTATAGTGATTCCTGTCTCCTCCATGTCTCCTCCTGATATGGATTCAGCCCGCTCAAATTCAGCGGGCTTTTTTTCGTCCATACGTTTTGCGTGGTGTCGTATGGCGGGGGCTGGGGTGCGGCGCATTCGGTTCCGCCGGCGTCTGCCGCGGGTGACCGGTGCCGGTGCGGCGGTTGGCGTGACCCGGTCCGCCGCGCGCGCCTCCTTCCATTTTGCGCCGCTTCGCGCTGGCTACCTCACCTTTCCCCTACACTCTTCCTCACGGTCGGAACCAGCGAAGAGGTGGCATCCATGAAGTTTCACATCCGCGAGATTGACCACGTCGTAATCAGGGTCGCAGACGTCGACGCGATGACGCGTTTCTACCGCGATGCGTTGGGTTGCAGCGTCGAAAAGGAGCAACGGGACATCGGCTTGACCCAACTGCGGGCGGGGCGATCGCTGATCGATCTGCTGCAGATTGGCGCGAAGATCGATCGTCCGGATAGCGGACCGCCGAGCGCTGGCCGCAATATGGATCACTTGTGCCTGCGCATCGAGCCATTCGACGAAGCCGCGCTTGAAGCGCATCTGATCGAACGCGGTGCGCGCATTGGCGAGAAAGCGGTTCGCTATGGCGCGGATGGGTTTGGCCGGTCGATTTATCTGTTCGATCCAGAAGGCAATATGGTCGAGCTGAAGGGGCCGCCGGAGGCCGCACGGACGACTTCGCTCTAACGGGCGCAAGCGCCCAGCGCCCTTTCGTCGCGCCGCTCCTCCAACGCGACCGTAATTGCCGCGTCCCTCGAGCAAAGCGCACATCCCAGACAGGCAGTTCGCCTGCCTCACCGGCGCTGCCCGGCGCCGGCGTTCACTTGACGCCGTGTGCCACTGAATTCGCATCCGGTGCCGCCTTCAGCACCGTCCATTCGATCGGCACCGCGTCTGAATCGGCGCTGCCGAGCCACGCGTCGCCGTCCTGCACCGTGCATTGCAGACGCATCGTCCTTTGCGCGAGCGCGCCCAGTGCTTCCGCAACGCCATCACCCAGCGACCAAACGGTGACGTTTCGCAGCCGTTCGACCTTGTTGCGCACGCCCTGCCACCAGATGTCGGAAGTTCGCCCGCCGTATGCAATCACGATCACCTTGTTCGCGCGCCCGCTCGCCTTGGCGATGCGCCGCTCGTCCGGCTGGCCGACGTCGATCCACGTTTCGATCGCGCCAGTGAGGTCCTTTTCCCAAAGATCCGGCTCATCGGTGTCGGAGAGCCCTTTGCAGAATTCCAGCCTTTCCTGCGCAAACAGCGCAAATGCGGCGACACGGACCATCATTCGCTCGGCGGTTTCGGACGGATGCAACGCGATGGTCAACGAATGGTCGGCGTAGTAGTGCCGATCCATATCGGCTATCTGCAGTTCGGCCTTATAGATTGTCGATTTGAGCGCCATGGAAAGTCCCGGCCCCGCAAACGCGGACCGGATGGTAAAGAGTGATTCGGGGCCGTAATAGCGTGCCATTTTCGTACCGCCTCTGTCGGTCGCTCTGTCGCGCGCATGCGCGTCTCGCGGTTGAAACAGCTTTTGCCGGAGCGCGACGTCGACGGTGTTTCTCGCTTGCCGCCACAAACCGCTCAGCTTCCTATGATTTGAAACGAAGCAATGAGCGTGCCGCGGGAAACTAACCATCAGCGGAATCAAAAGAGGCACGAGGAGCGTGATCATACCGAATCTGCCGACCGGAGATGACACTGCGATGGCGACGGAGAGACGTTGCCGTGAAGGGATGCGCAATGACGCGATGCCCGTTCATGCGCAAAGCATCCGATGAATGCGGGATGTTGGTATGCGCGAGCGCCGACGAGCAAAACGCGAAACGGCCAGGCGTATTATTCGCCCAGCCGTTTTCCGCGCGTGCAATCGCTTCGCTTGTTCGGTCTTCTAATGACCGCTACTGTCTGGCTTTCCCCGACTATGCGTCGGGTGAAAACCGACTATTGCTTGATAAACCGATCGTTGGTCCAGAGACCTTCGGTGTCGCTATTCGCTGCGTTCACGAATTCGACTTCATGTCCGACTACACGGACGACGCGGAAATTCGCGTTTTCCGGAGTGGAGAGGCACTGGAAGCCGGAGAAATATTCCTGCATTTTCTGCTGCTCGCCGGCTTGCTCATGCTGATTCACGGCGTCGAGCTTGTCCTTCGACAGACAGCCATACGAATTCGGCTTGAATTGCACGGTCTGCTGCGGTTTGATGACGGCGTCCTGGGCCTGAGCGGCAGACGCCGCAGCCAAACTGGCCATAACGAAGAGAACGGCGACTCGCATCTTCATATAAACCTCCGTGCGGGTTAATACTCAGGTTAACTATGTATTTAACTTCAGGGGATGACCCGCAACTTTCACTCTAGAAGATGTTAGCTGGACGACAAGCACATCTTGTGTGCGACTGCAATAGCGGCGGATTGTCGCACCTTCGCCAGCGCATATCGGCGCGCGCCATTGCGCGTTGTATCGATGCGTTTCTAATCGCTTAAGCATTCAGGTTTGCGTCGGATTGCGTTGTCTGACAATCCTTTGCGGCGCTTATTCTCGTTTACGAGAACCAGCAATTAAGCGAATGGCTAAAGGTTTTAACGCCCCTTGATGCGTCGCACACAAAGTCATTCGCCGTCATCGCAAAAACGCACGGTGTGATGTGGCAAACGAAGAATAAAAATAATGCCCGAACGACAACGTGTTTCCCGAGGATGTGCGACGCTGGCGACTCGTCTTGCGCTTCGCGAGAGTTCGTGGATAAATCGCGACTTTCCAGGGAGATCTCGTCATGACGCTGGCCCACTGGCTTCCGTTCGCTATCGCATCCGCCATTCTCGTCGCGATTCCAGGCCCCACCGTGCTGCTGGTCGTGTCGTATGCGCTCGGCCACGGGCGGCGTTACGCGCTGACGACTACCGCCGGCGTTGCGCTTGGCGATCTGACGTCGATGACCGCGTCAATGCTCGGCCTGGGCGTGATCCTCGCTGCATCCGCGACACTTTTTACCGCGCTGAAGTGGGTGGGTGCGGCCTACCTGATCTATCTGGGCGTGAAACTGTGGCGAGCGCCGGTGACAGCCGGCGACGCGGCGTTCACCGCCAGCGCAGAGACGCACACCGGCCGCATCTTTGGCCATGCGTACGCGGTAACGGCGTTGAACCCGAAGAGCATCGTCTTTTTTGTCGCCTTCGTGCCGCAGTTTATTGATACACAAGTGGCAACCTGGTCGCAGATCGCCCTGTTCGAAGCAACGTTTGTTGCGCTCGGCACAATCAATGCGTTGGGTTATGCGCTGCTTGCATCGGCGGCGCGCCGGGCGATCCGTCGTCCGGGCGTGCAACTTGCTGTGAATCGGACGGGTGGAAGCTTACTGATCGGGGCCGGCATGCTCGCAGCGGCCTGGAAAAAGGCCGCTGCCTAAGCCGGACCGAGGCGCGACCAATGCGTGGCCGAGGTCGCCAAACGTGAGAAAGATTGTGCGTGCGCACCCGCATGAATTGCACGCAGTGGAAGGTAGGACGCCTACAATGCAATTGCGAGTCAACATCGATCCCAGGAGGCTAATGTGATCGAGCATCTGGTTTTGGGCGCATTTCTGATCGTGCCGCTTTTGATCGTCGCTTTCCTATTCTCCGATGAGCTTTGGCAAGAACACCGTCATCAGCTCGAGGAAGAATTCGAGGCGGCGCATCGGATGGATTGGCGGCACCCGATCCGTAGCCTGCTGCATCACTGAACGTCCCGAAGGCGGGTCGCTGCGCGAGAGCGAGGACGCGTCCGAGGTTGTTTGTTCGTTTTCGCGGGTGGCGTACGTCGTGTCGGTGTTGGCGCGCTGACGCTGTTGAGTCTCGCTCTGACCACGTTGTGCAGTCGGGGATTCAACCGCGCGGCGGGACGGCAGATGTCCGCGGTGATGGCCCCATGCTGACAGGTCGCGTAGCGGGCGAGCAGTCCGCTAGCGTAGCGTTACGATTCTCCGCAGTTGCCGTTCGTGCACTGCAAAATACCCCCCAAAGGCCGCATTGTTCGTCCAATCGAGCTGGTAGTCGCGCGCGTACGCTTGGCTTGTCGCACTCGATTTTCCCATCGCGCATCAAATGCAACCTGGCGGTTTTCCGAGGGTGGCGCGACGATTAAATCGACGCTACAGTATTCATCAGAACATCAGAAGTACGAGAACGTACGGACCTGACAATTGCACCGGGGGGGCGCATATGAACGGGTTGCTTGATCGCGATATTGCGCATATCGCGCGCGTGATGCGTCCATCGTTGACCGGGGACCTTGGCGGTCCGATCCTGTCGTCGAGTTATTGGCGAACGCGCCTGCATCGGTTGCTTGAAGCGCCGATGCTGACCAAGGCTCAGCTTTGCTCAATCGATAGTCTGCTGCTCGAACTCGATGAGTTCGACGCCGGCGGCTTCGGCGTGATGTTTCCGCAACCGGTCGATGGAAACGACGGGGCGCGGGGAACGCATGAGGCGGTGCAGTCGGTGCAGTCGGCGTAGGCGGTCGCCGAGCGAGCCCGGGCCGCGCGGTTTGGTCTACCTTGGTGGCCTCGCTACTTGCCTATGCAGAACCGGCTAAAGATCACGCCCAATAGATCGTCGGATGTGAACTCGCCGGTAATCGAATTCAGTTGCTCCTGAGCGAGCCGCAATTCTTCAGCGAACAGATCCAGTGCCTGTGCGTTCTGGTCGGCGTGCTGTGTGGCGAGCGTCAAGTGTTCGTCGGCGGCGCGCAGTGCGATCAGATGCCGTTCTCGCGCGAGATAAACGCTCTCCGCGCCCGCTTGCCATCCGGCAATTCGCAGCAGTTCGGCTCGCAGCAACGCGATACCGTCGCCATGCTTCGCGGAAAGCCGGATCTCGCGCACTGAGGCGCCGCGAGCGTCATCGAGTTCGTGCACGGCCGCCGGGAATTCCGTTAGATCGGTCTTATTCAACACGCGTACGACCGGCACGCCCTTCGGAAAACGCTCAGCGATCCGCTCGTCTTCTGCGTTCATGCGTTCTCGCGCGTCGAGCAAATGCAGCACGACATCTGCCTTCTCAATCTCGGTCCACGTGCGCGCGATGCCGATCTTTTCAACTTCATCTTCGGTGTCGCGCAAGCCGGCCGTATCGATCACGTGCAACGGAATGCCTTCGATCTGGATCGTTTGCGCGACCTTATCGCGCGTCGTGCCGGCGATCGGCGTAACGATCGCCAGTTCGGCGCCCGCCAGTGCATTCAACAGCGACGATTTGCCGACATTCGGCTGCCCCGCGAGCACGACCGACAGCCCCTCGCGCAGCAAAGCGCCCTGCCGCGCTTCACTTAGCACGACCGCCAGCTTCTCGCGAATTCGTGCGAGCTTGCCGCGCGCGTCCGCGGCTTCGAGGAAATCGATTTCCTCTTCGGGGAAGTCGAGCGTCGCTTCGACCAGCATCCGCAACGTGATCACGTCTTCGACCAGCGCATGGATGTCACGCGAAAAGGCGCCTTCGAGCGAACGTCCAGCCGAACGCGCCGCGGCTTCGGTGCTCGCTTCGATCAGATCCGCGACGGCTTCAGCCTGCGCGAGGTCGAGCTTGTCGTTGAGGAACGCGCGGCGGGTGAATTCGCCAGGCTCGGCGAGACGCAACGCGAAGGCCTTGCCGACGTCGATGCAGCGTTGCAGCACCAACTGCAGCACAATCGGACCGCCGTGCCCTTGCAGTTCGAGCACGTGTTCGCCGGTGTAGGAGTTCGGCGCCGGAAAGTACAGTGCGATGCCGCGGTCGAGCGGGTTGCCGGCCGCGTCGAGAAACCCGACGTAGCTTGCGTGGCGAGGCTTCAGCACCTGTCCGGTGAGCGCGCGCATCACCGATTCGGCTGCGGCTTCCTCTGCCCGTCCAAACGAAATCCGCACGACTCCGATCCCGCCGCGCCCGGGTGCGGTGGCAATGGCGACGATCGGATCGGAATCGGTTGAGAGCATGGCAAATCGACAATCTGAAAAGTCGCAAAGTGCGCGGCGCGACCGGTTTTTCAAGCGCCGTGCATTGTATCGCGCGGTTCGCTGTGCCTTGGGGCGCGGCCCCGTGTCTTAATTTGCCGAAGGCACATGCAGACTTATCTTAATTGAGATAAGGTAAAGAAAGGATAAATTAGGTTGACTCTGGCGCGATCTCACATGTGCCGGGTTCCGCATCCTGCGTTTAGGCATCAAGCGCTACCGCGATGACTTCTCTGATTCGGCTCTTAACTGAGTTAGCAATATCTCAAATACGCTAATCCTAGCGTGCCTGGTTGGCTACGGCGATCGGATCGAATTGCACAATCTGCGCATGCCTACTACCGACGAAAAGCAGGCCTTTGCCGATCGCCTGAAGCTTGCGTTGCGACGCGCCCCGGGAAAGCCGGAGGGTCCGACCGAGCTCGCGCGGTTTTTCAACTTGCGCTATCAAGGCGAGCCCGTTTCCACACAGACCGTGGACAAATGGCTCAAAGGTCGCACGATTCCGAAACAGGACAAGCTCGAAACGCTTGCGAAAGCGCTCGGCGTCGATTTGCACTGGCTGCACTATGGACCGTCGCCGAAGGTGACGAACACGAAGAAGAAGCCCAAGGCAACGCCGCCACCATCCGACGATAAATATCCGGTGTCACCGGAATCGCTTGAGATGGCGAACAAGATTGAATCGCTGGCGCCGCATCATCGCTACCTGGTGCAGGAGTTGATCGCGCAATTCTACGGTGACGTCGAGGAAGAGTGATCAACTGCGTGGGCGTTGGGCAAGAACGCCAGCAACAGGCGTGACGCAATAAAAAAGCCGTCCCTCGGGACGGCTTTCTTTTGGTACTTCGTGCTGTAAGTAGGCATCGCGCGAAGTACGGCAGCCACTTCGGCGCCGCTCATCGCACCACGCCTATCACGCCGGCTTCTTCTTGCTCGCGCCCATCATCCGCGTGATGTAGTACTGCTGCGCGATCGACAGCACGTTGTTCACGACGTAATACAGCACCAGACCCGCCGGGAAGAAGAAGAACATCACCGAGAACGCGAGCGGCATGAACATCATCATCTTGGCCTGAACCGGGTCCGGCGGCGTCGGGTTCAGTCGCGTCTGGATGAACATCGACACGGCCATCAGCACTGGCAGGATGAAGAACGGGTCCTGTTGCGACAGATCGTGAATCCAGAGAATCCACGGCGCGCCGCGCATTTCCACCGACGACAGCAGCACCCAGTACAGCGAGATAAACACCGGAATCTGGATCACGACCGGCAGACAGCCGCCGAACGGATTCACCTTCTCGGTCTTGTAGAGCTCCATCAGCGCCGAGTTCATCTTCTGCGGATCGCCCTTGAAGCGTTCGCGCAGCGCCTGCATCCGCGGCGTGATTTCCTTCATGCGCGCCATCGACTTGTAGCTGGCCGCCGACAGCGGGAAGAACACCGCCTTGATCAGCACGGTCAGCAGCACGATTGCCCAGCCCCAGTTGCCGACATAGCTGTGGATCTTTTCGAGCAGCCAGAACAGCGGCTTCGCGATGATCGTCACCCAGCCGTAGTCCTTCACGAGCTCGAGGCCCGGCGCGATGCCTTCGAGCATCCGCTCTTCTTCAGGACCGGCGAACAGGCGCGCCGACACCGTGTACGACTGACCCGGTTCAATGGTCGGCAGCTGCTGCGTGACGCCCACGCGATACAGCTGCGGGTCGATCTTGTTGATGTAGATGTTGCGCTTCACGCCCTCTTTCGGAATCCACGCGGTCGCGAAATAATGCTGGACCATCGCGACCCAGCCGTTGTCCGCAGTGGTGGCGTAATCGTCCTTATTCTTGTCGACGTCGCTGAACGACAGCTTCTGGAAGTGATGCTCGTTCGTGTAAACCGCCGGTCCGATAAACGTATGCGAGAAGCGCGGCGTTTCGACCGCCTGGCTGTCGCGCACGAGTTCCATATACGCGGTCGGCGCGACCGGCTTCGTGCCGACGTTCTCGACCTTCGTTTCGACGTTGATCACATAGCTGCCGCGCGTGAACGTGTACGTCTTGATGGTCCGCACGCCGCCCATTTCCGGCGACGCGAGGCTGATCGACATCGTGTCCTTGCCGGACGCGAGGTCATGCGTCTGATCCGGCAGCGGCGTGAAGATCGTGTTGTGGTTCGGGAAATCACCACCGTACAGACCGGTGCGCGCGAGATACGTGTGGTCCTTCGTGTGATCGAACAGCGTGATCACGAGGTCCGGCTCCTTACCGCCGTCGCCTTGCTTGATCAGCGTCAGCTTCGACAGCGTGCCGCCACGCGTATCGATCACGCCGCGGAACACGTCAGTGCTAAACGGCACCAGCGCGGCCTGCTGATCAGCCGGTGCGGTCGCGCCAGGCGCGGCACCCGCTGCTGCGTTAGCCGCTTGCGGAGGCAGATCAGAAGGCTGCGTGCCAGGCGTCGTCGTGCCCGGCTCCGCGGTCGCTGTGGTGTGCGTCTGCGTCGCGCTCGGGAAGAACATCGACGGATGCCCGTGGGACCGTTGCCAGTTGTCGAAGAGCATGACAACCGATACGAAGAAGATGACCCAAAGGACCGTGCGTTTGATATCCATGTTGTCTCAGTGTCGAGGCGAGAGCGCCTCAGCGCTTTTCAGATTTGGGTGGCGGGACAAGATCGACGCCGCCGGCCGAAAACGGATGGCAGCGGCACAGACGCCTGACGGCGAGGTACGTTCCGCGCGCGGCGCCATGATACTGGATTGCTTCGCGCGCGTAATCAGAACAGGAAGGATAAAAACGGCACCGGTTGCCGAGCAGTGGACTCACGGCAACTTTGTAAAACCGCAGTAAAGCGAACAGAACCGTTTGCATCGCTAGAGCGGCCGGACCGCGCCGCGCATCTGAAAAACCCGGCATGTTGCCAGGACGTCGCGCCTGCAGATGACGACAAGCGCGCGGAACGCAAGCCCAGGGTTTCATCGGGTTCGCGGCGCTTCCGCACCGGCTGGCGCGGCAGCATCGGGTGGTGCGGCTTCACGCCGCACGATCTCGCGGGCCACCTTATCGAACAGCGACTCGATCTCACCGCGACACAACGCCTTCAACGGCGCCGACGCGGCGCTGGGGAAAGCTTTCTTGTCGATCTTCGTATGAAGCCGGATCAACACGTCCCACCCGCCGAACTCCCCGCGACGCACCCGGAACGCTTCGCGCGCGAGCCGGCGGATCAGATTCCGCGTGGCGGCGCGCGGCGCAAACTTCTTGCCGATAACCAACCCGAGCCGTGCCGGATTCCCGGTAGGCCGCGCATAGACGACGAAATGCGCGGTACGCCGCCACGGACGCAAACGAAAAACGGATGAGAACTCATCCGTTTTGAGCAGTCGGGCGGCTTTGGGAAAGGCGGCTTGCGTTTGCGGCAACTGGGCTTTGAGACCCGATTGCTGCGCGGCTGCTGCCGTTCCCGCCACATCGCGGGGATCAGCCACAGCGCGGGGCACTACAGATAGATGCGCAAAAACCGCTGATGACGACGGCCGAGCCTGCCTTAGATGGCGAGGCGCTTACGGCCCTTCGCGCGGCGAGCGTTGATGACCTTGCGGCCGCCGGCGGTCTTCATGCGCACGCGGAAACCATGGGTGCGCTTGCGACGGGTAACGGAAGGTTGGTAAGTACGTTTCATGTTGCTCTCACTTTCTTGTGTGAAATGTCCACTTGGGAACCGCTCATGACCGCTTGCGGACTGTGCGGCGCGCTTGGATCCACGCCGGGAACCACGCCTGGAACGGGCGCTTGGCGACCCGGCACTGACATCAACCGGGCGGCACGAGAAATTGGTTTCTGCGGAACCCGCTATTTAAACCGGTTTTCTTTTGGTCGTCAATAGTTTAGGTCGGCGTTCGCGCCGCGAAGTATCGCACGTAGGCGCCACGGAAGCGTCACGCAAACGATGCACACCACCCCGCACGCCATTGATCGTGCCCTGTGGATAACTCAACTTGCGCGCTCGATTTGGGTTTAGAATCTCGCCTTACATCCCAAGAATCCTGCACGCCGCTCCACTACGCTCGTAGCCGCAAACCCTTGTGGCACAAGCGTCTGGAGCTGTTTCGTCCGACTGTTTTGGGCCCTCGTCGCGTATGCGTGACAAGAGCAGCGGCGAATGCGCGGTGCAACCATAACGACAGCGACTCGATGAACGATTTCTGGCAACACTGTTCCGCATTGCTGGAGCGTGAGTTGACGCCCCAGCAGTACGTGACGTGGATCAAACCGTTGGCCCCGGTCTCCTTCGATGCCGACGCTCACACGTTGAGCATTGCGGCGCCGAACCGGTTCAAGCTCGACTGGGTGAAAAGCCAGTTTTCCGGACGTATCACTGACATGGCGCGCGATTTCTGGCATACGCCGGTCGACGTGCAGTTCGTTCTCGATCCCAAGGCTTCGATGCGCGGGGCACCGCAGGCGCCGGCTCAGGCGCGTGCGTCGTCGATGAATGGCGGCGCGGCCGCGGTCGACGCGGCGGTGAGCGCCGTGCAAGCGGCGCAGGCTGCGCGTATTGGCGGCTTCGGCGCGACCGCGGCTGCAGGCGGTGCATCCACGATGGGCGCCTCACAGTACGCCCACGGCCATTCATCACGCCAAAGCGCGGCAGACGATGCCGCCGACCTCGATCTCCCCAGCCTCGACGCCAACGAAGCCGCCGCCGCGCGCCGCACGTGGCGCCCGGCGCAAGGCGCGACGCCCGCCGGCAACAGCGGCGAGACCGACTCGATGTACGAGCGCTCGAAGCTGAACCCGGTTTTGACCTTCGACAATTTCGTCACCGGTAAAGCGAACCAGCTTGCGCGCGCCGCGGCGATTCAGGTCGCGGACAACCCGGGCGTCTCGTACAACCCGCTGTTCCTGTACGGCGGCGTGGGCCTTGGCAAGACGCACCTGATCCACGCGATCGGCAACCAGCTGCTGATGGACAAAGCCGGCGCGCGCATCCGCTACATCCACGCGGAGCAGTACGTATCGGACGTCGTGAAGGCGTACCAGCGCAAAGCGTTCGACGACTTCAAGCGCTATTACCACTCGCTCGACCTGCTGCTGATCGACGATATCCAGTTCTTCTCCGGCAAGTCGCGCACGCAGGAAGAGTTCTTCTACGCGTTCGAGGCGCTGGTCGCGAACAAGGCGCAGGTGATCATCACCAGCGATACGTATCCGAAGGAAATTTCGGGCATCGACGACCGGCTGATCTCGCGCTTCGACTCGGGCCTGACGGTCGCGATCGAACCGCCCGAGCTGGAAATGCGCGTCGCGATTCTGATGCGCAAGGCGCAATCGGAAGGCGTGAGCCTGTCGGAAGACGTCGCGTTTTTCGTGGCGAAGCACCTTCGGTCGAACGTGCGGGAACTGGAGGGCGCGCTGCGGAAGATTCTCGCGTATTCGAAGTTCCACGGCCGCGAGATCACGATCGAGCTGACGAAGGAAGCGCTCAAAGATTTGCTGACGGTTCAGAACCGGCAGATTTCTGTCGAAAACATTCAGAAGACCGTCGCTGATTTCTACAGCATCAAGGTCGCGGACATGTATTCGAAGAAGCGGCCTGCGAACATTGCGCGCCCGCGGCAGATCGCGATGTATCTGGCGAAGGAGTTGACGCAGAAGAGCCTGCCGGAAATCGGCGAGCTGTTCGGCGGCCGCGACCACACGACCGTGCTGCACGCGGTGCGAAAGATTGCGGACGAACGGGGCAAGGACGCGCAGCTGAACCACGAACTGCACGTGCTCGAGCAGACGCTCAAGGGCTGACGCGGCGGTGGCGGCGGCCCGGCGGGCGAAGTCACTCGCATCGCAGGCGGAGCGAACCGGGGCTTGATCGCTGACAAGGCGATAAGGGGCAACCAGCGCGAGCAGGGCGACTAAGACAGATCGGCAAAATCGATCTGTTTCTTTCGCTGCGCGCCCCCAAATTAAGGAAGCGCTACCGTTTTCAGGCACAATATAGGTTTAACCGCCCGGCCGAGCGACTTTGAGTTGGCTAAGGCGAGCGGGGTAGGTGAATGACGCCGGACGGCGCGCGGTAGGGCGCCGGCGGGGGGCCGGGGCCCACGCGCTAGCTGGTCGAAGCGATCAGGCAAAGCGAGCAGGCCGACACATCAACGAAGGAACTCTATGCAACTGGTCAAGACCGAACGAGATAACCTCCTCAGGCCGCTGCAAACCGTGAGTGGCATTGTTGAACGCCGCCATACGTTGCCGATCCTCGCCAATTTGCTGATTACCAAGAACGGCCCCGACGTGTCGTTCCTATCGACGGACCTCGAGCTACAAATCACCACCCATGGCGACTTCGGCGTCGGTGGTGAATCGGTGGCGACGACGGTCGCAGCAAGAAAACTCCTCGACATTCTGCGCGCGATGCCCGACGGGCAAGTCACGCTGACGCTGAACGACAAGCGTCTGACGGTGCAGTCCGGCAAGAGCCGCTTTGCGCTGCAAACGCTGGCCGCGGACGAGTTCCCGACGGTCTCGCAAGCGAAGGACTTCGGCGCGAACCTCGCGGTGCCGCAGAAGACGTTCCGCCAGCTGCTCGGCATGGTGTACTTCGCGATGGCGCAGCAGGACATCCGCTACTACCTGAACGGCATGCTGCTGGTGGTGGATGGGAATCAACTGATGGCGGTCGCGACGGACGGCCACCGTCTGGCGTTTTCGTCGATGAAAATTGAAGGCTCGTTTGCGCGCCAGGAAGTGATCATCCCGCGCAAGACGATTCTTGAACTGCAGCGTCTGCTTGAAGATATCGACGATGTGTTGAAGATCGACATTGCGCCGACGCAAGTGAAGTTCAGCTTTGGCCAGGTGGAACTGGTGTCGAAGCTGGTGGAAGGCAAATTCCCGGATTTCCAGCGCGTGATTCCGAAGACGCACAAGAACTCGTTCGTGATCGGGCGCGAGGAGTTGCAGCGCTCGCTGCAGCGCGCGGCGATTCTGACGTCGGACAAGTTCAAGGGCGTGCGCTGCATTATCGAGCCGGGCCAGCTGAAGATCATGTCGACGAACGCGGACCAGGAAGAAGCGCAGGAAGAACTGGAAATCGCGTATCAGGGCGACGCCGTCGATATTGGCTTTAACGTCACGTACCTGTTGGACGTGCTGGCGAACCTGAAGGTGGACATGTTGCAGGTGAGCCTGGGCGACGCTAGCTCGAGTGCGTTGATTACGATTCCCGAGAATGACGAATTCAAATATGTGGTGATGCCGATGCGCATATAACGCGACCGACAATAAGAACAGACCAAGGGGCGCATCGCCCCTTTGCCGTTTTTATGGTGTTTTGAAAATACCCCGTGCAGTAACGAAGCAGTACGCAGAACCGGAAGGAACCCATGAGTGAACTGAACCATACCCAACCCGATAACAGCTACGGCGCCTCGTCGATTCAGATCCTGGAAGGTCTGGAGGCGGTGCGCAAGCGACCGGGTATGTACATTGGCGACACATCGGACGGGACCGGTCTGCACCACCTCGTGTTCGAAGTGCTGGACAATTCGATCGACGAAGCGCTGGCGGGCTATTGCGACGATATTCACGTGACGATTCACGCGGACAACTCGATTTCGGTGATTGATAACGGCCGTGGTATTCCGACTGGCCTGAAGATGGATGACAAGCACGATCCGAAGCGCAGCGCGGCGGAAATCGTGATGACTGAGCTGCATGCGGGCGGGAAGTTCGATCAGAACAGCTATAAGGTGTCGGGCGGGTTGCACGGCGTGGGTGTGTCGTGCGTGAACGCGCTTTCGTCGTGGTTGCGGTTGACCGTGCGCCGCGATGGGAAGAAGCACTTTATGGAGTTTCATCGCGGCGTGCCGCAGAACCGTGTTGTCGAGGAAGTGAATGGCGAGCGGGTTTCGCCGATTCCGGTCATGGGCGATACGGAGAATCGTGGGACTGAAGTGCACTTTATGGCGGATGAGACGATCTTCGGCCATGTTGAATACCACTATGACATTCTGGCTAAGCGGATTCGGGAGTTGTCGTTTCTGAATAACGGTGTGCGGATCCGGTTGACGGATTTGCGCTCGGGTAAGGAAGATGATTTTGCGTTTGGCGGTGGCGTGAAGGGGTTTGTTGAGTTCATCAACAAGACCAAGAGCGTGCTGCATCCGACGATTTTTCATATCGTCGGGGAGAAGGATGGTGTGGGCGTTGAAGTGGCTATGCAGTGGAATGATAGCTACAACGAGAATGTGCTTTGCTTTACTAATAATATTCCGCAGCGGGATGGTGGGACCCACTTGACTGGGTTGCGGGCGGCGATGACGCGGGTGATTAATAAGTACATCACCGATCAAGAGATTGCTAAGAAGGCTAAGGTTGAAACTTCTGGCGATGATATGCGTGAAGGGCTTTCGTGCGTGCTCTCCGTGAAGGTGCCGGAGCCTAAGTTTAGTTCGCAGACTAAGGACAAACTGGTTTCGTCCGAAGTGCGCGCGCCGGTTGAGGAAGTTGTCGCTAAGGCGCTTGAAGAGTTTTTGCTTGAGACGCCGGCCGACGCGAAGATTATTTGCGGGAAGATTGTGGATGCTGCGCGGGCTCGTGATGCTGCTCGGAAAGCGCGGGAGATGACGCGGCGGAAAGGTGTGCTTGATGGGGTTGGGCTGCCTGGGAAGCTCGCTGACTGCCAGGAGAAGGATCCGGCTAAGTCGGAGATTTATATCGTTGAGGGTGACTCTGCTGGCGGGTCTGCTAAGCAAGGTCGCGATCGCAAATTCCAAGCGATTTTGCCGCTGCGTGGGAAGGTGCTTAACGTTGAGAAGGCGCGGTACGACAAGCTGTTGTCTTCTGAACAGATCGTTACGTTGATTACCGCGCTTGGCTGTGGCATCGGCAAGGAGGATTACAACCTCGATAAGCTGCGGTATCACCGCATCATCATCATGACGGATGCGGACGTTGATGGTGCACACATTCGGACGCTGCTGCTGACGTTCTTCTATCGGCAAATGCCGGAGATGATCGAGCGTGGGTATATCTATATCGCGCAACCGCCGCTTTATAAGGTTAAGGCGGGGAAGGACGAGCGGTATCTTAAGGATGGTGCTGAGCTCAACGCGCATATGCTTCGTCTTGCGCTGAATGGCTCCGAACTTATCGCGTCGGAAGGTGCTACGCCGATCGCCGGCGACGCGCTTGGCGAACTGGCTCGCTCGTATTTGCTCGCTCAAGCCGTAGTTGAGCGCCTGAGCAAGCTGTACGACGCCAACGCACTTGAAGCTGTTATGGACGGCGTCACGATCGATCTTTCCAGTGAAGCTTCTACGGAAGTGTCAGCAAAGTCGCTCGAAGCAAAGCTGCGCGATGACGCACTCAAGCCCGAGGTCAGTGTGCATCCGATGTATGACCCGGTGCGTGAACTGCGCTCGCTACGTGTCGAGCGGCGTCATCACGGCAACGTGAAAGTTTCGGTTATCGATGAAGAGTTTCAACTGACGGCTGACTATCAGCAACTCGTGAACACTGCGAATACATTCAAAGGGTTGATTGGAACGGGTGCTGTTATTAAGCGTGGCGAGCGCAGCATGGCCGTTAGCGACTTTAAGAGCGCGATGAAATGGTTGATCGCCGACGCTGAGCGCAATGTTTCGAAGCAGCGCTATAAGGGGCTGGGCGAGATGAATCCTGAGCAGCTTTGGGAGACGACTATGGATCCCAATGTGCGGCGGCTGCTGCGAGTTCAAATTGAAGATGCGATCGCGGCCGACGGAATTTTCACCACGCTTATGGGCGATGAAGTTGAGCCGCGCCGTGCATTTATCGAGTCTAACGCGCTGCGTGCGGGAAATATTGATGTTTGATTCGTCTGCTGCAGGGAAACGGAATTCATTAGACTATCGCCGAATTACTTAGACGCGAAACAACGGAAATGACTAGACTTTCGTGATGTTATTGCGGAGAAAGAGCGTCGGTTCCGCACATGCATCTCATGTGCTGTTACATCAGGAGTAAGAGCAACGCCTTCGCAATGCGAGGTCGGGAGTTCGATCCTCCTCCGCTCTACCGACAGATTATCTAAAGCAGTCTAAGCATGAGACAGGAAGGATAATTTTGCACGGGGTGCAGAGTTATGCTTCCGTTTACAAAGTGCAGCCTTATGCTTCGCAAACAAAAAGCCGGCCTTGAGCCGGCTTTTTGTTTTCTCTGTTTGGTGTGACCTCTGGGGCACTGCTTGTGCCCTTGACCTGCCCCCTTCAATAGGGCCGATGGGCTTCTAGCAAAGTCCTTTTAAACTAGCTCCTGGAAAGCGGCAGGAGCATCCGCGGTTGCCCGATGTTTCGCCGCAAACTCCGACGGCGCAAGGTAGTTCAGTGCACTGTGCGGCCTTTGCTCGTTGTAGTCCTGACGCCATGCCGCGATGACAGCCCGAGCGTGCGCCAGCGTCGTGAACCTGTGGTCGTTTAGGCATTCGTCGCGGAACTTGCCGTTGAACGATTCGATGTACGCATTCTGCGTTGGCTTGCCCGCCTGAATCAACTTCAGGGTCACCCCGTTTGCATACGCCCACTGGTCGAGCGTGCGGCTCGTGAATTCCGGTCCCTGGTCTGTTCGCACCGCCTTGGGATAGCCACGGAAGCGAGCGGCACGGTCCAGTGCCCGAGCGACATACAAACCTGAGATGCCATGGTCGACGACGATGTCGACAGCCTCTTTCGTGAAGTCGTCGACGACGGTCAGGCACTTCACGCGCCGGCGAACCTGTCCGCATTTTTGTGGGTGAGGCGGTTAAAGGAATCGTTAGCCGCGCGCCTGCGTGAATCGATCGCCAAACAGAATAGCAAACTGATTC
>NZ_SORE01000005.1 GCF_004366595.1 Paraburkholderia rhizosphaerae | reverse complement strand
GAATCAGTTTGCTATTCTGTTTGGCGATCGATTCACGCAGGCGCGCGGCTAACGATTCCTTTAACCGCCTCACCCACAAAAATGCGGACAGGTTCCCCTGAGGTTGACGATCAGCGCGCCCCCCTCATTCGAAACCTCCTTGTGATCGTAGTCGACCAACGCTCCGTAGCAAGTTATCTCTCCGCCAACGACAACCAACTCCGAAGACGGGTCATCAGCGTCTACCCAACGACCTAGCATTGGCGCCGGCAACGGCGTTTCTCGCGTGACTCGATTCATTTTTTTTCTCCCGCAAGTACGAGCCAACATGAACAGGCCGTGAGTGATCGCTCCGGCACGATCCACCGAATGTCCGTTGTCAATCCCAACGCGGCCCTTGGAATCATTGTAGCGAGTGACCGTATATGTCGCGCGATACTCTCTCAACACAGTCAGGCCGTCGAGCTTGGGCAACCCCAGGTCCAGCAGGACGAGGTCGTACACGTCGTTTCCGAGCGCCAGCTCCCCCGCCCGCCCATCTTCTGCCCAATCGACGGCATGTCCGAAACCCTTCAATGCGTCCAGAACGCTCTCGGCAATCATGACGTCGTCTTCGACTATTAGTAAGCGCATGCGTAGCCTCGTCGACATAAGAGTGTGCATCACGCGCTAGATTTCTTATGCGGATGTCGGAAGATGCGCGCAAACTGTCTAGCAAACACTTAACGCAGAAATTTCCGGGGATGCGACAGCAACTCTGCCATAGGACGCAGGGGCTCAGACATGCGGACCACTCCGCCAGATACAACGGCGAGAACCATCAGCGAGAGACCGGAATTTCATCAGGCTTCGAAGCAATTTATCGTGGCGCCTACAGCATGCGTCGAAGCAGGCGGTCCTTGAATCCGATTTGATGCACAAGCACAGCAAACACGTGCAATCCAATCAGTATTAGAAGAGCCGTGGCGCTTGCGCTGTGCCATTCTCCTATGGACGCACCCAATGATTCTGGCGTCACAAGCTGTGGCATATCCCATACACCGGCCAATTTGACAATCCAGCCTCGACCGCTTGCATTCAACCATCCAAGAATCGGAACGATTAACAGAAGGGTGTAAAGCGAAAGATGAACCGCTGTCGCCAAAAATCGGAGAGCACCATGCTGGTCAACCGGTTCTGGCGGCCGACGCAAAGCAGCCCATGCAAGCCTTGCTGCGAATACGGCCAGCAGTGACGTTCCAACGCCCACATGCCAAGCAGCAAAACCAGTCGGTGTCTTCATCGAATCGGCGTCCGGCATTAGCCAGCCGAGGCTAAACTGGGCGATAAGCAGCATGACGCTTAGCCAGTGGAGAAGTCGAGACCGAACATCATACCGGTCAGATGCGTCCCGGAAACTTACAGCGCTTTGAGTATTCATAGCTCGAATATTCGAAACAAGGAAATGGGGGGCGCCGGGTCGGGAGTTCCACAGAAATTGGCCTGCCCGCTCGCAGACCGGGAAGAAATCCAACCGGGCGGCTGGCCGATAGTCACGGCGAAATGCACGAGATGCAGCCGATGAGTATCGCCCTGTCATGAGATTGCGGAACCGTCCTCGATTCTCATTGGCGATACGCTACGGACACCCGATATTGCGCTCTTAACGCTTAACGGTGGCTTAACGGGTTCACGAATATGTTGTTCTCACGTAGCCCGTGAGCCCTAAACAGATGTCCGCCCGACCTGAATTAAAAGCGGCTACGTTCGCGGGCACGCCGACAAGCAGCGACCATCCTCAAACCCGTTCGCAATCAGAGGCGGATTGTCCGCTTAAGGAGGCTCGCCTTTGCATTCCGGCGCCCGTCATCCTAGCTGTAACGATATCGACCGTCGAAAGCAGGTGATTTACGCACTGGGCTAAAGAAATTAGCGCGTGCTTTAAGGATGGGTTACCTGCGGATGCAGCAGGAGATGATGAACAACATGATGTGGCAGCAGCAATATGCCCATCCATCGCATCAGCACCGTGGTCCGAAAGCTGCGCATCGAACCATGCGTGCAGTGACGATACGAGATTCGGGTCAGCCTGAGCCCTACGATGCAGGCTGGTCGGGACACAGCATGCTACGCCCTCACGATTCGGGGTGTCGCCGGAATTCACGCCGACCTCCTGCATTGGTGATGATGCGGTGACCTCTTGCAAAAGGAGCCTGACGAGTCGTTTTGCTACCGACCGTTGCGGCAAGCATCGGGGTGTGGCGACCCTTGGCCGTCGGTGCCAAAAGTCGGCCGGGACCTACGCCGCAAGCACGACTTTCACAGTCATACCAATCGCGATGACTCCCGCGAACACGCCGAAGCCCTGCTGCAACCGGGACCCGCTCAGATGCCGGGCGATGAGTCGACCACCAAGCATGCCAAATAGCGCCCCCGCCGCAAACGGCACGCCGACGCGCCAGTTCATTCGCCCCTCAAGCGCAGTCGACACGACGCCTGATACCGATATGAGCGTAATGATGGTCAGCGAAGTCGCCACGATGGCATGCATCGGTGCGTTCGTCGCGCGCCTTAGCGCGGGCACAATGACGAAGCCCCCACCCACGCCCAGCAGACCCGAAAGAAATCCGGCTCCGATGCCGGATAGTGCCAACGCTCGGGCGCACGGGCCGGTCCAGAGGAATCTGCCGGAGTCGACGTCGAGCTGGCACGGGGGCACGTGCCGGGAGCCTGCTGATGCGTTCGCGTCCGACCCGCGCGCCTGCACGAACATGCGAGCCGCCACGAAGGCGAGCACCGCCGCAAACAGAAGAGCCAGGGGGCCGTTCGGTAACCGGTGTGCGAGCCACAGTCCTACCGGCGAACTAAGGATACCGGTTAAGGCAATAAAACCCGCAGCCCGATAACGGACGATACCTGCACGCAGCCCGATGATTGCCCCCATTCCCGCCGATAGGCCGACCGCAAGTAAGGCTAGCGGCGCAGCCTCGGCCACGTTCAGGTGAAGTACGAAGAGCAGCAAAGGCACTGCCACGATAGCACCGCCAGCACCCGTCAGCGCCAGAATCAGGCCGACAACACCTCCCAGGAACATACTGACTGCAGTCATGCTGTCCATCCCTCTGCCCCATAAAAACGGCCGGATTTGCGCGCACGGCCCACCAGCCAGTGCGCAGCGGGTCAGGCCTGCTGTCGGCTCAATTTCGCGCGCTCGATGAACTCGAACACCATCATGCCGCCGAGCATTGCGACCACAAAACCCCACGCCTTCGGAAAACCAGCGCCGAACGCGACCAGCGCGGGGCCCGGACAAAATCCTGCAAGCCCCCAGCCGACGCCGAACACCGCGCTTCCCAGAACCAGTCTGAAGGTCACGGATGAGTTGGCCGGAATCTGCATGGGCAGCCCTAGCAGGGATTTTTTGCGGCGTTTTGCAAACAGGAACGCGATAGAGCCAACGGCTATCGCCCCGGCCATCACGAATGCCAGTGACGGGTCCCACCGTCCCGCCAGGTCGAGAAATCCCAGCACCTTCGCTGGATTGGCCATGCCGGAGACCATCAGGCCGACGCCAAACAGAAGCCCGGAAATTAAAGCAGCGAGCAAACCCATTTCAACCTCCCAGCAGATGTCTGGACACGAACACGGTCAGAAAGCCGCTTGCCATAAACGTTGCCGTTGCGACAAGTGACCGGATGGACCCCCGCGAGATGCCGCAGACACCATGACCGCTTGTGCAACCGCTCGCGTAACGCGTGCCGATGCCAACCAGAAAGCCCGCGACAAGTATTTCGCCCCACCCCGCCTGAATATCAGGCGCTACCGGATTCCCGAGCAGGCTTGCCAGCACAGGCGCCCCAATCAACCCTGCGAGAAACGCGACACGCCATGCCGCATCTTTCTGAGGCGTGCCCAGCAGGCCACCGAGGATGCCGCTGATGCCAGCTATACGTCCGGTGAATAAAACAAGCACGGCAGCCGCGGCGCCAATCACCAGACCGCCAGTCAATGACAGGCCCGGCGTAAAACTCGCGATATCAATCGACATACCCCCTCCTCACCTTCATTGGGCGCAAAACTGGTCGTACAGCACGTTCATGACCCCAATCGCTTCCTTGCTTGCGATGGAATAGAAGATGCTCTTTCCTTCCCGCCGTGTCGCCACGAGTTCGTTATCGCGAAGCACGCCGAGTTGTTGGGAGAGCGTGGGCTGGCGTATGCCCAACTGTTCCTCAAGGTCGCTCACACATAACTCGCCCTGCGACAACTGACACATCAGAAGCAACCGGTCGGGATTGGCCAGCACCTTCAGTAGCGCACAGGCTTTCTCTGCCGATGCCTGCATCACCGACAGGTCGATTGGGACGGACTTCTTCCTCATCTCATCACCCTATAATTTATATACACACATTATATTGTATTATATATTGTTTGTGAATAGAATGAATAACATCTAAGGAGGTCAGGATGCAGCCCATCGTTCAGCCGTTCTTCGACCCGGTCACCGGCACGGTGACTTACGTGGTGTTTCAGTCCGGGCATCGGGAATGTGCAGTCATTGACCCGGTCCTTGACTACGACCCCAAGGCAGGACGCACTTCAACGGCGAATGCTGACAAGGTCATCGAGTTCGTTCGCCAGCTCGGCCTGCGGGTGCAGTGGATTCTGGAAACGCACGCGCATGCCGACCACTTGTCGGCAGGACATTATTTGCGCGGCGAGCTTGGCGGCAGGATTGCGATTGGAGAGCACATTCGCACCGTTCAGGGCGTCTTCAAGAAGCTGTTCAATCTGGAGCCTGAATTCCGCCTTGACGGCTCCCAGTTCGACCATCTGTTCCGCGAAGACGAGGAGTTTTCCATCGGCACCATGACAGCAAAGGCGCTGTATGTGCCGGGTCATACTCCTGCGGATACGGCGTACCAGCTTAGCGATGCGGTCTTCGTGGGTGACACGCTTTTTATGCCGGACGTCGGCACAGCGCGTTGCGACTTCCCCGGCGGTAATGCGCACACGCTGTACGGGTCGATTCGAAAGCTGCTGGACCTGCCGGCCGACACCCGGCTTTTCATGTGCCACGATTATCCACCCGAGGGCCGGGAGCCAAGATGGGAAACCACGGTGCTCGCTCAGCGTACGCATAACATCCATGTGCACGACGGCGTAACGGAAGAGCAGTTCGTCAGTATGCGCGAAGCTCGCGACGCAACACTTGCGATGCCCGTTCTTATTCTTCCGTCTGTGCAGGTGAACATACGGGCCGGGGAATTTCCACCCGCCGAGGAAAACGGCATCCGCTATCTGAAGATTCCGCTGAACGCGCTCTGACAAGAAGGCTATGCAGTTCCGGCTCGCTAGCGGCGCGAGCGCTATGTTCGAACTGCTCAGGTCCCTGCAGGACGAGGCGCCACCGTCCTGAAGCGAATTCAACGGTACTGGGTTTAGCAGACTGCGTCGGACAACGCAGCAAATACAAACTCGCCGAAGCGGGTTACATAAAACAATGATGGAGGTCCTTTTCGACTCATCGAGCAGCGCATGCCGTAAGCAGCCAGCTAGCGCTGGAATTCGTGACTCGCGTACTGACTGCCTCTATCCGAATGGCACAGCGCGCCTGGCGTGGGGCGGCGCCGAAACCAGGCCATCGTCAGTGCGTCCGTCACGAGATCGGCCGTCATACGCTGACCGGAAAGCCGCGATCACGGATTTCTCCGGTCATCCGCGGCGAACCGTAGGCACCCTTGACCTCGGCGTGCACCGCCCGAATCAGCCTCAGCAATTGCGTGTCCGTCAGTCGCGTTCGTCCCGGTTTGCCGCCGCGCTTCCACGCGCGATAACCGTTCACACTAACCGACACCACCCGGCACAGCGACAACAGCGGATATCGCCCGACCTGCTGGTCGATCCAGGCATACCTCACAGCAGGTCCTTCGCGAAGTATGCTGCCGCTTTTTTTGCGATCTCAAGCTCCATTTGCAGGCGCTTGTTCTCCGCTCGCAGACGCGACAGTTCCATCTGTTCCGGCGTGACTGGCTTCGCTCCAGCTCCACCCAGCTTGCCCGACGCCTCCGCCTTCACCCAGTTGCGAAGCGTCTGCTCCGACATGCCCAGTTCCCGGGCCACCACGCCGAAGCCCTGGCCTTCCTTGACCCGCTGGACAGCGGCCACCTTGAACTCCGCCGTGTACGCTTGTTTCGGTACTTTAAACATCCCTGATTCCCTTCCTTTCCGTCGAGTTTATACACGACCGGCTGGAAGGCGAAGTTTCAGGGGAAGCTCACGCTTATCTTCCCAGACTTCATCGCGCGTGCAATGTCACGCCTGAGGTCCGGCGGAAAACCTGCGTATGACGCCGAGAACGATGCGTATTGTCGCGCATCGATTTCTACCGCAGTATGGGATTTCATCCAGACCACAACCGCTACGATTGCAACCAGCGGGACGGCCGTGTAACTGAGAACAAACCTGACAGGCCTCATAGCAATTCAAGAAAATCATTCAAAACATATCCGGACAGCCGACTCCGCGCATGGTTCGCTCGAGCTCCCACCTACTTTCCCTCGTCGCCGGCCAGTGCCCAGACCACAGTGATGATGAGAAAGATCACACCAGAACCCTACTGGGTCAGCACACTCATCCACGCAACCAGTGCCCGGCCGGATGCTGCCTCGGCGTGGCCGGCCAGATTCAGTAGCGTTCCAGGCGCAAGCTGCATCTGTCTTTCCACAAACCACCATTTCATTGTTAGAGCAATGGATGCCAGCCCGGCACCGATCAGGGCGAGACCTATGGTTGGTTCACGATGCGCGGGTGGCTGCTGTTCAACGATGCGTCGAGCGAACTGCCTTACCGCCACACCGATAACCACGACCGAGACGACGATAAACCAGACCGGGAAACGCAGGCCGGTTGCGAGCACGAACCCGGCCATGGTGGCAAGTTGCGGCCACGCCCTTCGCACCAGTACCCCGCAAACTTGCTTCGGTCGGTCCAGGATTGCCTCCCTTGCCAGTCAGAGCGCCGATGTTGGGCGCTTCGCACGCAGCGCAGTCAGAATGCCTCTGAGCAGGTCGACCGGCGCAGGTGGGCAGCCAGGTATGTACACATCGACCGGAAGCAACCTCGACAGCGGCCCGCATACCGCGTAGCTATCCCTGAAGAGGCCGCCCGTGCACGCGCAATCGCCTGTGGCCACGACCAGCTTCGGGTCAGGCGTGGCTTCCCACGCGCGCCGCACCGCCTCACTCATGTTCAGCGTTAACGGTCCCGTCACCAGCAGCATGTCGGCATGGCGAGGACTGGCGACAAAACGGATACCGAGACCTTCGATGTTGTAGTAAGGATTGTTAAGCGCATGGATTTCCAGTTCGCATCCGTTGCATGAACCGGCATCGATCTGCCGGATGCATAGCGCGCGGCCGAGCACATCGAGGATCTCCTGCCGGATATCCCGGCTCTCGGTTTGCCACGAGCCATCGAGTTCCGGGATGGCCTCAGCCGGTGTATGCGTTCTTGCATACTGTTTGAGAAGTTGCCACATCAGAGGTCGTGTCCAGCGTAATTGAGGTTGAACGACTTGTTGATCAGTGGGAAATCTGGAACGATGTTGCCGATGATCGCGTGTTCGAGCGCAGGCCAGTTCTGCCAGGAAGGATCGTGACAGTGGCACCGCCTGATTGTCCCGTTCTCGCCGGTTTCGAGCGCGACGAATATCTCTCCGCGCCAGCCCTCGATCCAGCCGATGCCGCGAGACGGCGCGGCATCGGCATCGATTGGTGAAAGAACATCGCCGCCGGGCAAGCGGGAGAGCAGCGCCTCGATCAGGCGCAGCGATTCGTAGATCTCGTTGAAGCGTACTGCGACACGCGCCGCGACATCGCCCCGTGCGTCCCAGACGATTTGTGT
This sequence comes from Paraburkholderia rhizosphaerae, assembly GCF_004366595.1. Taxonomy (GTDB): domain Bacteria; phylum Pseudomonadota; class Gammaproteobacteria; order Burkholderiales; family Burkholderiaceae; genus Paraburkholderia; species Paraburkholderia rhizosphaerae. The sequence continues at coordinate 357,504 of NZ_SORE01000005.1, read as the reverse complement.
GCGCACTTCGTCATACGGCGCGTAAGGATGGTCGACCCGCACATCCGCCCGCACTCCGCTCGCTCGCGCAACCAGCCCGCAAACACTGAAATGCGCGACCACTTTCTCCGTGAGCTTGCCAGTGCCCGCAAAGCGGTCCTGCAACCCGGACTGCTCGTCGTAAATGCGCTGCATCACCCGAACCTCGGTTTCGATCCGCCGGCATTGTTCGCGTACGGCTTCGATCGCATCCCGCTCGATGTCGTGCGCAACGCCGCCCGGTACGATCCGGTCCATCAGATAGCGGTGGCCGAATATCCGGCCGTTAAGGCGCAACCAGTCCTCCTTGAGCCTCGAGAACTGCGCGAGGCCGATTGCGAATCCGGCATCGTTGCCGAGCGCACCGAGATCGCCAAGATGATTGGCAACGCGCTCCCGCTCGAGCATCAATCCTCTTAACCACTGCGCGCGCTGCGGGACAGCGACGCCCAGCGCATTTTCCAGTGCCATGCAGTATGCCCAGGAGAACGCGACCGACGAGTCGCCGGCGACGCGTCCGGCGAGGCGATGGCCGGCCAGCAGCGGCGTCTCTTCGAAAAGCCGCTCGACGCCGCGGTGCGCGTAGCCGAGCCGCTCTTCAAGACGCAACACTTTTTCGCCAACAACCGAGAAGCGAAAATGGCCCGGCTCGATGATGCCTGCGTGAATCGGCCCAACCGCGATCTCATGCACGCCGTCACCTTCAACCCGCACAAACGGGTAATCCGCCTCGTGAGACTCGAAGCGCTCATGTCCTGACGACTGCGTTTGCAGCGGGAAATAGTCGGTCGGCCAGTTGCCATGATTGAGCCACGGCCTCGTGTCCGCAGTGCCGATCGCGCGCACGCCATGCAGGTCGAAAACGGCCCGCTGCATCCGCGACGCACATGGGAAGATGACAGACAGATCGGGATAGCCGTCTGCGCCGCGAGATGCATCGGCATCGGCCGGCAATTGCACCCACAGCAACCCGTCCTCGAACGCGTAGGCCGCGCGGATCGAGAACGTGCCAACCGGCTCTTGTGCGCCCCACAGCGAAATCAGCCGTCCACCATGCTCACGGATTGCGATGGCCGTGCGGACCCACACCGTCGCATCGCTACGTGTGAAAAATGCCGTCGCCGTCCTGGCAGCGCTTGACAGCCGTTCGATTCCGTCAAGCCCGAGTGCATCGATGCGCATGTATCACCCCGCTATCATCGCCGCTGCCTGCCGGTACCACGTGGCGAGATAGGGCGGAATATAGAGTCCCAACATCAGTCCGAGCGCCAGATGCACGAACACCGGTAAAGGTGCTGGCGAATGCTCCAGTACCGTCGCAGTCGTGCTGCCGAAGACCATGTGCTGCACGCGCGAGAAGATCGCCGCGAACGCGACTGCCAGCGCAAGCAGCAGGAAAGGCGCGGTCCACGGCAGTTCCCTCATTGCATTCGTCAGGATCAGAAACTCGCTGGCGAAGACACCGAATGGCGGCATGCCGACAATGGCGAGTGCGCCGAGCATCATGCCCCATCCGATGGTCGGACTCACCGCAAGCAGCCCGCGGATATCGTCGATCAATTGCGTACGAACCTTCTGTGCCGCATGGCCGACCGCAAAGAAGATCGCCGATTTCACCAGCGAATGGACGGTCATGTGCAACAGGCCGGCGAAGGTTGCCCCAGGGCCGCCGATTCCGAACGCGAACGTCATCAGCCCCATGTGCTCAATCGACGAATATGAGAACAACCGCTTGACGTCCTTCTGGCGCAGCAGCGAAAACGTCGCGACCATCACCGACACCAGCCCGAAACCGACCAGCAGGCGCCCGGGCAAACCGTTCTGCAGCGCACCGTCGGCGAGCACCTTGCAACGAAGCACCGCGTAGAGCGCGACGTTGAGCAGCAAGCCGGACAGCACGGCCGAAATAGGCGTCGGCCCTTCGGCATGCGCATCGGGCAGCCAGTTGTGCATCGGCACGAGGCCGACCTTCGTCCCGTAGCCAATCAGCAGGAATACGAATGCGAGCGATACGATGGTCGGATCGAGCGCGCCCTTCAGCGCATTCAGGCTGGTCCAGAGCAGCGCGTCGCCGCCGGCCAGTTCCCGGCTTGCGGCGAGATAGAGAAGGATCGTGCCGAACAGGGCCTGCGCGATGCCGACACCACACAGGATGAAATATTTCCATGCGGCTTCGAGGCTCGCGGCGGTCCGATACACGCCCACGAGCAGCACGGTCGCGAGCGTGGCCGCCTCCATCGCGACCCACAGGATGCCCATGTTGTTGGTGAGCAGCGCAAGCAGCATCGCGAACACGAACAACTGATACATGCTGTGATAGAGGCGCATGCGCGCGCCGGTCATCTTGCCGCGGTCGCGTTCGATGCGCATGTACGGCCGCGAGAAAACAGACGTGGTCCAGCCAACGAACGCAGTCAGCGCGACGAGGAACACGTTCAGCGGATCGACGAAGAAGAGTTTGCCGAACGCGAACGCCGGTCCGAGTTCGACCGTACGCGCAGCCAGCAATACGGCCGCGACGAGCGTCAGGAAACTGAACGCGATGTTCAGCTCCGGCGCGAGACGATGTTGTCCGACCAGCGCCAGGCATCCGCCGGCCACGAGCGGAATGACGAAAACCAGCGGCAGGAGCCAGTCATCAATCATCTTTGAGCTTTTCGAGGTGGTGAATGTCGAGGCTGTCGAACTGCTCGCGGATCTGAAACATGAAGATGCCGAGAATCAGGATGCCCACCAGCACGTCGAGACCGATACCGAGCTCTACAATCATCGGCATCCCGTTGGTCGCCGTCGCGGCAGCGAAAAAGAGGCCGTTTTCCATCGACAGGAAACCGATGACCTGCGGAATCGCCTTGGCGCGTGTAATCATCATCATGAACGACAGCAGCACGCAGGCGAGCGCAATGCCGAGCGCGCCGCGAGCCACCGACGACGCAAGCTGACTGATTGGCGCCGCAACGTTAAACGCGACGACGACGAGCGCGATGCCGATCAGCAGCGTCGTCGGAATGTTGATGAGCGGTTCGACATCCGTCTTCACATTGAGCCGCCGCACGAGTCGGTAGAGAATCCACGGAATCACGCCGACCTTCAGCACGAGCGTGAGAAGAGCTGACACATACAGTTGGATATCCGCGGTGACGTACCCGAGCACGATGTTCGCGAACACGAGCGTGAGGCCTTGTAGCGTATAGAGGTGAATCAGCGACAGGATCCGGCGCTGGCTGAGCATCGCAAACGACAGCATCAGCAAGACCGCGGCGAGCAGATTGATGATCTGCGTGGCTAGCCCGTGCATCATGCCCCCAGCAGAAAGTGGACGAGCATGCCGATGACGGCGAGCAGGAACGCCGTCGCGAGAAACTCCGGCACCCGGAAAATACGCATCTTCGCGTTCAGCGCCTCGATGACAGCGAGCGCCGCGCCGCCAACCAGCAACTTCATGCAAAGCACAGGAATCGCGAACAGCAGCGCGCGGGGATTGCCTGCTTCGGCAATGCCCCAAGGCACGAACAGCGCGAGTCCGATGCACGAATAGACGAACAGCTTGAGACTCGCGGCCCATTCCATCAGCGCGAGATGGCGCCCCGAGTATTCAAGGATCAGCGCCTCGTGAATCATCGTCAATTCGAGATGCGTGGCGGGGTTATCGACAGGCAACCGGGCGTTTTCAGCAAGCGATACCATCGTGAAAGCAATGCCGGCAAACGCAAGGCTTGGATAGATCGCGAGTTGCTCACGGCTCAGCGTGTTGACGATTTGCGTGAGCAAGGTCGAATGCGTAATCAGCGATGCGGAAAACAGGACCATCAGCAGCGCCGGTTCGGCGAGAAACCCGATCAGCATCTCGCGACGCGCGCCCAGCGTTCCGAACGCGGTGCCGACATCCATCGCGGCAAGCGACAGCGTGACACGCGCGAGCGCGAACAGCCCGACAAGCGCAATCGCATCGGCCGCGGGCGACATTGGCAGATCGGTCGACAGCGTCGGCACGATAGCAGCCGCAAGCGTCATGCATGCCCAGACCACGTAGGGCGCGCCACGGAAGATCGGGCTCGCATGAACGGCAACGACCGATTCCTTGTTGAACAGCTTATGCAGCGTCCGGTACGGCTGCCAGATCGACGGCGCGCGGCGGTTTTGCAGCCATGCGCGGCACATGTTGATCCAGCCTGTGAGCAAAGGCGCGGCCGACAGTGCAAGTACGACTTCGAGCGCCTGGGAGAGCAGTCCGGATAGCGTCATCATCTTGTTACCAGTACCAGCAGGACGATAAGCACGACAAAGCTGTACATCAGATAAATGGCGATGCGTCCTGTCTGCAGCAGCCCGGCCCATGTGCCGACACGCCGGACCGCACATTCGATCGATGCGTACAGCAGTGTCCAGGTCCGGTCGGTTACGACGACGCGATAGACCGGTTGCGTGTCGAACGGAGAAGGCAACTGCCGTTCAATTCTGAAGAGCGGCGCGAAGATTTCGCGGATCGGCTGGCCGAACCCCTCGGCCGTATCCTGCATCCTTGCGTTGACGAAGGGATGCCCGCACGCCCACGGAATTGCCTTGCGCAGCCGGCCATGATAGAAGCGCCGCACCAGTATCCACGCAAGCGCGCAGCCACCGAGGAAGAACATCAGGAACACCACCGGCATGTAGCTCGCGCGCTCGACGTTGACGGGCGCGAGCAGCAGCCAGCCATTGCGCGCGACAGCCTGGCCGATTCCTGCGCCGATAAGTGCTTGAGTCACGCGATCAAGCACTGCGGCGAACTGCACCGGCAATAAGCCGAGCAGCACGCACATCGCCGCGAGCCACGCAAAGCCCGTGCGCTCCCACGGACTCGCATCGTGCGCGGCGGCAAGCTTCGCTTCGCGGGGCTGACCGAGAAAAATTATGCCGAAGAACTTCACCATCGTATAACCGGCGAGAGCGGCAACCAGCGCGATCAGCGCCGCAACCACCGGCACGATCATGTTCAGGAAAGAATTGGGCAGCCCCGGTGTGAACAGGAAGCTTTGCAGCAACAGCCATTCGGACACAAAGCCGCTCAGTGGCGGCAGGCCTGCACTCGACAGTGCGCCGAGCAACGCTGCCCATGCAGTCCACGGCATAAAGCGCATCAAGCCGCCCAAACGTCCGAGATTGCGTTCGCCGGTAGCGTGCAAAACGGAACCGGTCGCGACGAATAGCAGGCTCTTGAAGGCAGCGTGGCTCGCGATCTGATAGAGCAGCGCGGTGAGCGATAGTGCCGCAAGCGCGGACATACCATACGCGCGAAACAGGATCGCGAGACCCATGCTGACGAACATCAGGCCGATGTTGTCGATGGATGAATACGCGAGCAGCCGTTTCATATCGGTCTGGATAGCGCTGAATACGACGCCTGACAGTGCGGTAAAGAGGCCGAGCATGAGCATCACGACCCCCCACCATGCGATCTGCAGGTGCAGCAGGTCGAATACGGTGCGCAGCACGCCGTAGAGTCCAGCCTTCAGCACGAATCCGCTCATCAGCGCCGACACCGGCGACGGTGCTGCCGGATGCGCCTCGGGCAACCACACGTGCAACGGGAAAATCCCCGCTTTTGTGCCGAAGCCGAACAGCGCCAGCACAAAAGCGAACGATGCCCAGAACGCGTCCAGATGTTGCGCACGCATACCGGAAAACGTGTAGTCACCGCTTTTCGCTTGCAACAGGCCGAAACACAGCAGCAGCGCAAGCGCACCGACGTGCGATATCAGGAGGTACAGATAGGCCGCATGCCGCGTTTCAGGCACGCGATGGTTGCTCATCACAAGAAACGCAGCGGTCAGCGACACCGTTTCCCATGCAACCATGAACAGATACGCATCGTCAGCGACCAGGACGATTGCAAGGCTCGCGATGCATAAGTGATATCCGAAGCAAAGCAGCCCCGGCGGTGTCCCCTCGCCCTTGCGAAAATAGCCCGCCGAAAACGCGCTGACACCGGCGGTGACCATCCCCAGCACCGCGAGAAAATAGGCAGACAGCCCATCCAGCCTGACGTGAAACGGTAGTCCAGGAAGTCCGAGCGGCACGACAGCTTCCTCTGGACCGTGGAAGACACCCGTCACACCGAGTACGCCAAGAAGCAGCCCACACACTGCTCCAGCCGGAAACAGGACCCGGGCGACACACCCGGTCCGCCGCAAACCCGCCAGTCCGAGGACAGCAAGCGCAAGCCAGCCCGCAACGATGAGCAGGATCCCCTGGAGTATGGATAGATGCCCCATTGCGTCCGGTTCTCTTTCTGCCGTCTACCGGTTGCCGGCGCAGGACGCAGCGCCCAATCGGGTGGAGACGCGGTTCATGCACCACTGAGCTGGTACAGCGCTTACCGCTTTACATTCCGCTGCCAGGCGAGCCCAGGGACGATAAGTTTCCCACCTGGATGCAGGCAGCATCCAGCGTAGCCTCCGTTTGCCTCGTGGTCGCAGAATCATAAGGGTCTACCAGCAAGATCATGCAATTATCAGAACATGGTAATGCCGTTATCATCCTAGCAGCTTTATTCACGGCAATCCATACAGGGATGATATTGATCCCGTGGAGGTGAAAGCCCCCGTCAGCGCGAGCGCGAAGCACCGTATGGCCGCAATCGCCGCTCCCTCTCTTCCGGTATGCACAACACACATATTATGATAATGTCGTTATCATTTATTTATATTCCGATGGTAACCGGATGGGAGAATCCGAATGAAGGTATCTGCGACCATCGACAACGGGCATGCCTATGCCTGGCAAAGGAGGGCAACATGATTGACGTCTCCGCTCCCCTGATGTCGCACAACCATCTATATCGCCACGTGCGCGATGTGGTGGGCGTCCGCGGTTTGGCTGTGGTCGGTGTCGGGAGGGCTGGTGAACGCGGTTTTCAGATGCTGTACCGGTTCGCCGATGCCTGCGACCGTCTCGAGGCGTGCGGCATCAATGTCATCTTCGTCTATCCGAAGGAATCGGTACGCCATGTTTTCGACGCCGCGTCGATACGTGCGGCCCGATATCGCCAGAAAGAATGCCTGTTCCTCGATGAAGGTGGCCGGTTCTTCCGTAAGCCGATCCATACAAAATCGCTGCGCGCGATATACCTGGACAACGGCATGCAACCGAATGCGACGACCGACGTGACGTTGCTCGACGAGACGTGGGACGAACTCCTGCGTGCATTCTTCGCGAAGATCATCGGACGATGCCTGCATTGATCCGTGCCGAACGCTGCCTCATGGAATCAACGGGTTCTGGTGAAACCCGCTCGTTGCGAGCATGTCGCACTCGCCAGCCTTTCGCGATCCGGCGCGCGACATCCAGGCAGCCGTGGCATGAGGTTTTCAGACGGTGTATTATAATTGGATTAACATACTCGGAATCTGCTGCTGACATGGAAACGAAAACTGCCCGGCTGACGGTGCTAATCGATCCGGTGAAGAAGGAGGCGTTCGAAAAACTGTGCGCGTCACAGGATCTGACACCCTCCCAGGTGGTGCGCCAACTGATCCGCGAGTATCTCGAACAACACGGTGTCACTTACAAGACCCGGAGCACGGTCAGCCCGCGTCCTCGCAGGAAGACCGCCTGAGGGATCAAAAAGAATCCTTTCCTCAGCATGTGGTTGAGCGCTGCAAATAAGGCAGCAGGCTCAGCGAGAGCGCATGCGTCGGCAGCGGCAAAACGAGGAACCGCCGCTTTTGGACCGCCGCGCTCACGCCACCGAAGCCGAAGAAGAGGCGGTCCCGACGCTAATGTCCGTTACCGTGAGAAAGCCAACGCGCGTCCCGGCTAACAGACCGATCGCACCATCCGCCAGGATGCCCGATCTCCGGCTGTCGGATGCGGGGCCGACAGCCGGAATACCAGGCATCGGACTTCAGCCGACACTGACCTCGATGCGCCGCGGCTTTGCCTCGTCACGGCGCGGAATGGTCAACTTCAGGACACCGTCCTTCAATGCGGCTTCGATTCGGGACGTGTCGAAGTCTTCGCTGACCGTGAACCGGCGCGAAAAATAGGGCGCCCGTATTTCCGCATGCGAGAGCCGCAGGTTGTGCGTCACAGGAACGACCGATTCGGCATCGATAGTCAAACTGCCGTCGTGCACCCGGATGTCCAGCTTATCCTTCGGCACGCCGGGCAGGTCGGCCCACACCGTAACGGAATGCGCGTCTTCGACGATGTCCACTGCCGGCGTCAGCGTAATGCGCCGACGCGCTTCCTCCGACTCCGCACGCGTCATCGCGTGCGGGTCGTGCTGGGCGATTTGCATGTTGTCGCTCATCATGTCACCTCTTCACTGAACGGTAATGGCACGAGGTTTCGACGCCTCGCGTTTGCCCACGGAAATCAGCAGGCATCCGTCGACATAGCGCGCCTGCACGTTGTCGGGATCCGCCTGCTGCGGCAGCTCGATAACCCGCCGGAACGCGCCGCTAAAGCGTTCCTGCGCATACTGGCGCGCGCCTTCGGGCAACGGCTGCTGCGCGGACCGCTCGCCGGAGATCGACAGCAGGCCCTTGTCAATTGACACGTCGAGCTTCGACGGATCGATGCCCGGCGCAAACGCGACAATCTCGATTGCACTGTCGGTCGTGCCAATGTTGATCTGAGGAAAGGTGCCTAACCGGCTTGAACGAAGACTGGACGGGAAGCTGCCGAACAGACCCGACATCTGCCGCTGCAGCCTGTCCAATTCGCCAAAGAGGTCGGTCCCGAAGTAAAGATCACTCATGGTCGCTTGCTCCTGTATAGGCAGGGAAACGAACCGGCGTACGCGCTTCAGTCCGGTTGCCCCCGTGCCGGGACAATCAAGGTTGAAACACACAGCGTCCGCGGACAACGCGCGTCGCGAACCGCTGCCTGAGCGAAAACAAAAATAGGAGAGCGCGTGAGAATTTCAAGAGGTGGCGCCGCGCATTTTTGCTCTTGAAGAATCGACCGCCGCCCATACTCTCGGCGCAGAAATTCTTCCAGGAGAGACGCCATGGAATTCGACACCGACTGGAAAACGCTGGGCAAACACCGGATCAGATTGCGTTCGACGAAAGGCTTTCCGACCGAAGTACTGCGGCAACTGGCCGAAGTGGCGCGCCTTGCAGTCGACAACAACATGAGCGCACGGGCTCGCATCGTCGAAATAGTCTTCCGGCAGGAAAAGGTCTACGACATCACGATCGGAACGACATTGGCCGAAGACAGGCTTTGCGCCCCCCAGCTGGAGAGCGCAATCTCGACGGTGATGGGACTGCTGCCTCAGCAGGTGAACGTCCTCGTGCATGCTGTCACCCAGGAGGAAGTGGACCTGCATTTCGGGGTTTACGAACGCACGTTAGCGGAAAAAGCGGGCGTCATTCCGCCGCTGCAGTAGTCCGACGCGATGGGCGCGGGAATGTTTGTGGTGGCGATGCTGCGGCGGCCGTCGCGTCAGTGTTAGTGCATGGCCGAGCGCTTACTCGCCCGTCCTTCCACTGCCTGATTCCTTCTGTCCGCCTCCTTCGGACGCCGGCTTGACCTCCTGCAGTTCCTGTTCGCTGACCTCGGCCTGGCGCACCGTGGTGCCATCGTCGCCGGTTTCCGAAATATCGGTTTCGAACGTGCCTCCGCCACCGGCGTCCTTGCCCGCATTGTCCTGTTGCGTGGTCCCCAACGCTTGTTCCTTCGTCGCCATGATCTGCTCCTTTCGATGTGTCGAATGACAGTGAGTCGCCTCGCGTGACGCTATGGCACGCCAACGAAGTACAGCATCGGCAATGCCCGACCTCACGCGTCGGAAGCGGGCGCAAATATCGACGACGAAGCGACGGTGTGGCTGTTGCTGCGATGTCGCTGTTGCTGCGGTTTCGTTACTGCTACCAGGTGAATCCGGCACGGATTCACGCAGCGGCGTGAACGGAGCAACGACCGCGCGATTCCATCGCAAGAGAGGACGACGAGATGGGCAAACTCAACAGCGCCGCCATCACCGCAAGCTAACCGTCACGACCCTATGCCGCCAGATGAAGAAGGACCCGGGTGACCGACGAGTCGGCTGTGGCAGACAGTGTCCGGCCTTGCAATGGTTAGAAAAGATCAAGCACATCGGCCGCCGGCATGCGCGGCTTCTCCAACGCGCATGCAAACGCCATCAGTCGGTTACCCGTCGCAACGTGGCGTTGGGACTTTACTGCCTGGCGACGTGACTTCCGTCACAGACGTCCTGCACTCGCAATCGCGTAGGGTCACACGCGAAGCATGCTGTCGATCGCGAGGTCGAGCATCGCGAGTCGTGGACGGAGATCCGGTGTGCGTGTGTGCGAGCGCTGGTTGTTCGACCCAACAGAGACAGTCGCGATACGTGCCGCGAAAGCCCGGTTCGGGAGCGACAACGGTCGTCGCGTCTTTACGCGCTGATCCGCACAAGCCAGAAAGCAGGTCTCTAGTCCTGCGCGGCTTGCGCACTGCACTGCTCGAAAAAGCCCCACGCGACGCTATTTGTTGTTGCCTGCGCCAGTGCCATATAACCCATTATCAAAGCCACCCGCGCCTTCCGTTTTATGTCCTGACTTCTCGGATGGCGCGCGCGCGCCGCTTTTCGCCTCCGACGATTGCGGCGCGTTCGACTCAATCGTTCCAGAAGCCGGCGTGGCCGGCCGCGAACCCATTGGGGCAGCGCGGCTATCCTGAGGGGCCGCTCCGTTGGGCGCGGTAATCTGCGCAAGCGCGGGCGGCGCCGTCGAAAGTGCGGCGCAAAGCGTCGTGGAAACTGCTCGCGCAAGCGTTTTCAAAAGCCAGTTGGAAGTTGGGTTCATGGCATCGCACCTCTGACTGAATTTTTTCGGGAACGCAAACCATATGCCCGATGCGACAACTGTTTTCCGGTGCATCGATCGCTCCACCTCGCGCCCAACCGTTTATGCGCACGCTGCTTTCTGGTAGCGCCGACAGGATGCCCGCATCGATCTGCCGGGAGCGCGAGGCAATCACGGCTTGCTCATCCTTCCGGAGCACCGCCTCGCGTTAATTGCGTGCGTAGACAACGAACGGCTGCTGGCACTCGATATGCGCACGAGGAGAGTGACCGCGCGTCGTCTGACGTTGGTGGCGATCCACGTGCTCGCTTTCGATTCGTGCACCCGCACGGTTTATGTAGCCGGCGAGAAAGGCGTCGTGTCGATTTTCAGCGTTGCAGCCGAAGGTCGGCGATGGTCGGTTCGGCCCAAATGCTCTACCCGTTCGGCGGGAGTGGTCCGCCGGATCAAAAGTCATGTGAAGGCAACTGCGCGAGAAACTTCCCACCCGCACTTGCTGCACAGGGTGATCGTCCCTCGGGCGAGCTCAGCCTGGTGCGCACAGCAAACGGTGCATCGCAGTGGGCCTATAAGGGCGAACTGCTATACCACGGCTTGATGGACAAAAAGCCAGGAGACCGACATGGCGACGGGCTGAACCAGGTGTGGCATACCGTTCAGCCATGACGCATGGTCCCCACGCCACTGGTTTTCCTCTTCCGATAGGGCGAGCAAGCGGACAAGTCACGATCCACTGGACGTCTGACCGTCGATATCTCGAAGCACTTCCGAGAACCATTCGCGCGTTATCGGCTGGTACGTGCTCGTCCCGAGGGAAACCAGCATGGAAGCATGGAGATCAGGACGTCATCCTTAAGGAAGAGATGATGAAAAAGAGCTGCAAACGCGTGAATCCCCGCGACCCACATAATCGCATCGCCGAGCCATTTGTGAACTGATGCGAGTGCTGCGCCAGCTTGATGTGAAGTGCCCAGCAATGGCGCAATTTCGTGACCGGAGATGAGCGTCAGCGGATGCCCTTCGAGCCATGCGCCAGTGACCGCGGTCAGCGGAAGAGCGAGGAGAAGCAGGTAGAGCGTCCATTGTATGGAAGTCGCCATACCAGCCATCCAGCGGGGAATCTGAGGTTTCTCGGGACGCGTATCTAATAGCCGCCACAGCAGGCGGATAAGGGTGAGCGCGAACACGCACAAGCCCAACGTCTCGTGGAGCCGCCGGTCGAACTCGTGCATCGAAGAGTAGACGCGCTGTTCAGATCCGCCAGGCCCATAAATAAATGCAACGAGCACAACGATTGCTGTGGCCCAGTGGAGAAATTGCGCGATCGAGCCGTAGCGTGCTGCTGAGCTTTTCACTATAGCGCCTCCAGTTTGCGGCCCCAGTCCGTTCAGACAGCGGAAGCCGCAGCGTAGTCGGGTGCGACGTCGGAATTATATACGCCTGGTGAAGCAGAAGCGACTGCACGTTCGGTATTGAATGCGTCGCAGGGCGACTCTATATCACCCTTTCAAATTTTTAAACGATGCGGTCTGGGGCACTCCTTTCGGAATCCTGCTAACGATAGATATCGCATGATGACGGGCGTTCGGCATTTTCTTGCGGACACCCGTCAACGGGTCACAACCCTTAACGTCGCTCACGGGTCGTCGGTCGCCCTGCTTTGCTCTTTCGCGAGACGGCCCGCCGCATGGCATCTTTCGAGCAGTGCTCAGGATTGCCAAGAAGCGTGACAAGCTGTGATTCGCATCCGGAAAAGGAGTAGCCACGCCGGTACGAGATCATGAATGTGAGCGGACGCATATGCCACGCGCGCCGTTGGAGCTCGACAAGTGTCCCATTCGCGAGGTCTTCCGCAACCATGTGACGCGGCATGTGCCCCCAGCACAGGCTTCCCCTGAGCAGGTCGTGCTTTGCCCCGAGGTCATTCACCCACCACTGGCGCTCGCCGGCAACCCCCTGCTGTGTCTTTTCTGCGTCGGACTGATTGTCGGTTACCACGAGCTGGATGTGCCTTCCGAATTCCTCTCGCGGAATCGGTCCTGCGATTGCGGCCAGCGGATGTGACGGCGCGCAGACCGTCACCATTTGCGTATCACATAAGTGCTGCCGTTCGATGCCATCCGGGCGAATCTCCGGCACGTCGGTTATCGTCACCGCCAACGCGCACTTGCCTTCCAGAATAAAACGCTCGCCGCCCTGCATGGTCGTCATGCGGAGACTGATTGCTACCGTCGGAAATCCCGCCTGGAGGGTACGCAGGCATTCGATAAGGTGCGCACGCGGAAAATAGGTATCCACCGCAATAGAGACCTGTGGGACGCCGGATTCAACAATCGAAACCGCACGCATCTTCATTTCCTCGGTGCGCGAGATGACGCCTCGAGCATCGGGCAGAAGGCTGCGGCCCGCAGCCGTAAGCGTCGCTCTGCGCGTATTGCGTTCAAAGAGCGTCACGTCGAACGCAGTTTCAAGCGCGGCTATCGCGTGACTGACCGCAGACTGTGCACGCCTCAGTTCCCGTGCAGCCCCGGAAAAGCTGCCTTTGTCGCAGACAGCCACGAAGGCCCGAAGTTGATTGATAGTGACATTGTCCAGCATAGATATCTATAAAATAGATGAGTAGCATCGATTTTTAGTCAATTGTCTTCATGAATCAAGTGTTTGAGAATTGTGCTCTCCCGCTGCTACTTCAACGGACGCACGACATGAACAGACTTAACGGAAAGACTGCTGTGATCACCGGCGGCGCTACCGGCATCGGCCGCGCCGCGGCGGAGCGCTTCATCGAAGAGGGCGCCTTCGTTTATATCTTCGGCCGCCGCCAGGAAGCGCTCGACGCCGCTGTCGCCAGCCTCGGACCCCGCGCCCGCGCGGTGAAAGGGTCGGTGTCCAATCAGGGCGACCTCGACCGACTCTACGCGCTCGTGAAGGCCGAGCGAGCCATGCTCGACATCGTATTCGCCAATGCTGGTGCGGGGAGTCCGCTTCGGCTCGGCGAGATCACCGTCGAGCACATCGATGACACTTTCGACACCAACGTGAAGGGTACGATCTTCACGGTCCAGAAGGCACTGCCGCTGATGAGCAAGGGCGGTTCGATCATTCTCACCGGATCGAGCGCCGGCACCACCGGCGCTCCGGCCTTCAGCGCCTACAGCGCGAGCAAAGCGGCAGTACGTAACCTTGCGCGGACCTGGGCGGAGGACCTGAAGGGCACCGGCATCCGGGTGAACGTTCTCTCGCCGGGGGCGACGGCGACCGAACTCGCGAAGGAAGCGCTAGGCGAGGAAGGTCAGAAGGTCTTCGCGTCGATGACTCCGCTCCAGCGGATGGCTGATCCGTCAGAGATCGGCGCAGCGGCCGCCTTTCTCGCCTCGCCTGACAGCAGCTTCATGACCGCGAGCGAACTCGCCGTTGACGGCGGTCTTGCGCAACTCTAAGGAGAGAGATGAAATGACACAGCCACTAAAGGGCAAAACCGCTCTCGTGACGGGCGCATCGCGGGGCATTGGCCGAGCCATCGCCGAGCGTCTCGCAAAGGATGGTGCACTCGTCGCGCTGACTTATAACGCCAGTCAAACAGGCGCGGACGAGGCGGTCGCCTCCATCGAGAAAGCGGGAGGCACGGCATTCGCGATTCATGCGGATCTTGCTGACCCGGTAACCGTCCCGTCATTGTTCGACAAGCTCGACGACACTTTCACCCGACGCAACGGAAGCAAAGCGCTCGACATTCTCGTCAACAATGCCGGCAACTCCGGTTGGGTCGGCTTCAAGGACGCGACGCCGGACAGTTGGGACACCTTGATGGCGGTCTACGCACGCGCGCCCTTCTTCATTGTTCAGGCTGCTCTGGAGCGTCTTGCCGATGGCGGACGCATCATCAACATTTCTTCCGCTGCCGCCACGAAGCCCGTGACCGCCGCGCCCGTCTATTCGATGGCGAAGGCGGCCATCAACAACCTGACCCATGCGCTCGCAGCCGAGCTCGGGCCGCGCGGAATTACCGCGAACGCGGTCGCGCCGGGCTACACGCGAACCGACGCGAACGCCGCCTTCCGGGAGAATCCCGAACTCGTGAAAGCAGTCGAGGCCCAAATCGCGCTGGGACGCTTTGGTGAGCCATCGGAAATCGCCGCCGTCGTGGCATTCCTCGCTTCCGACGAAGGTCACTGGGTGACCGGCCAGACAATCGAAGCGAGCGGCGGCTACAAGCTCTAACTGCACTTGAAGTCGAAGGAGAATCTCATGAGCTATGCAATCATCGGTTTCGGCAAGATTGGCCGCGCGCTGGCCAACGCGTTCGCCCGCAATGGCCTCGAAGTATCCGTTGCCACCACGCGGGAGCCGGCGAGCTTTGAATCCGACGCAGCCGCCATCGGGCCGACGATCATTCCCAAAACGCTGGCGGAAGCCGTCAAGGCGGACGTCATCTTTCTGGCAGTCCGTTTCGAGTCGCACCCGGAGGTCGCGAAGGCGCTTTCCAACTGGAACGGAAAGACCGTCATCGACGCCATGAACACGCAGGCCCCACTTGAGGAATCAGGTGGGCTCCCATCCTCTGCATTCGTCGCGAAGGCGTTCACCGGAGCCCGTTTGGTGAAAGGTTTCAACCATCTGGCTGCTGGCGTCCTTGACCAGGACCCTGCTATACAGGGTGGCAGGAGAGTCGTGTTCCTCGCGAGCGACGATGCTGCAGCCGCTGCGGATATTGGTGCGCTTGCGAAAAATCTCGGTTTCGCGCCGATCCAACTGGGCGGGCTTTCGGAAGGTGGATGGCTTGTGCATGCGCGCGGAAAGAACTGGGGTCACCTGATCTTCAAGGACCTGGTCAAGTTCGATTGACGATTGTGGTTGAACCCAGAGGTCCAGCCGCGTCGTGCCTGGTGAAAGCTAGCTGATCGACGCGACGGGCGGTGCCCGGCTCTAAACGTTCCCTCCGCCAGATAGAAAGACCGCACCGACATTAAAGGCAGGTTGGTTTTTCAGTTAGGCATCCTTCTAAACGAAGTGGAATGGTCCGACATCAAAACGCGCAGAATAACAGAACAACTGGGCCGTCTTTGGGGCCGTCTTTGGGACCGGCTATCCGGTAGAAACCGTTCACTTTGCCCCCGCACTCGCAGTCGCGCAACGCAGCGCAAGCGCGACGGCCGCAATCGCTGTTTCAGTCGGCATCCCGCTTAAGCACGCCGCCGATCCAACGCTCTTCCGAAGCCATCAGATGAGCGCGCATCGCGGTCTGCGCAGCGAGCGGGTCGCCGGACTGCAGTGCCCGCAGGATATCCTGATGCTCTCTCACGGCGTCGGTCCATGTCGCCGCGCTCTCAGTGTGACCTCGCATCGCTGCCGCAATGGGATCGTGGCGGCTGTCGAACAGTTCGCCCACAAAGCGGGCAAGCACCGAGTTACCGGCCGCCTCCGCGATCAACATATGGAACTGCCGGTCGGCGTCCACCGGCGTCTTGCCGGCTGCGGCGAGCCTACGCATCCGCTCCACGGTCCGCCTCAACCGGTCCACCATGGCGGCCGTCATACGCGCGGCGGCAAGCGCCGCAACACTGCCCTCGATGGCCGCACGCGCCTGCATCAGTTCCGATGGACTGTCGCCCAACGCGCCAACCGCGTTTTCATCGTCCGCCCCCGTGTCGCGCACGTAGACACCCGACCCCATCCGGATTTCGACGCGGCCACCGATCTCGAGTGCGATCAACGCTTCGCGCAATGACGGACGAGACACGCCGAGTCTTAGCGCAAGCTCGCGCTCGGGCGGCAAACGCTCGCCGACTGGAAATTCACCCTGGCGGATCAGGGTAAGAATCTCCGCAGCGACGGATTGGTAAAGCCGCTTGGGCTCTTGTGATTTCATGAACGGCCAGCATCCGGTACACAGAAGGCGCTCGAACCAGCGCCGTGGCGAAGTCTAGCAGCGGCCGATGCGAACCCGCAAATGAACTGGTTTACCCGGGAACGTTAGAATTGGTAAGGTCAGTTCTTTAATTTCAAACTGGATTGACCAAGCGCCGATATTGCGCTTTAATGTGTCGCAATTGAGCTGGCCCGCGCGACGGGTCAGCCGTCACAGGAGACACGATGAGCACGCTTCGCAGCCTGCCTGACTTCGCTCGCAAGCCGAACAGCCGCATGTGGGAAGGAGAGATTCTCCGGCTCGAAGGCATTCGCAAGCAGTTTCCCGGCGTGATCGCGCTCGACGGCATCAACCTCGATCTGCATTGCGGCGAAGTCCATGCCATTTGCGGTGAAAACGGAGCGGGCAAATCGACGCTGATGAAGATCATCAGCGGCCAGTACCGTCCCGACGAAGGGAACATCCTTTACCGCGGCGAGCGGGTGACTTTCCGGTCGACGTCCGACGCCCAGGCGGCAGGCATTGCGATCATCCACCAGGAACTGAACCTCGTTCCCGATCTTTCCATCGCAGAAAACCTCTATCTCGCGCGTGAACCCAAGCGCGGCCCCTTTGTCGACAGGCGCAGGCTCAACGCCAATGCCAGCGAATGTCTCGCCCGCATCGGACTCACCCTCGCACCCACCACCAAAGTCGGCGCGCTTTCCATCGCGCAGCAGCAGATGGTGGAAATCGCGAAGGCACTGTCGCTCGACGCGCAGGTGCTGATCATGGACGAGCCGACCTCGTCACTGACGGAGTCGGAAACCGTCCACCTCTTTCGCATCATCAAGGAATTGCGGGCAGACGGCGTGGCGATCCTGTACATCTCGCATCGTCTCGACGAGATGGCGGAGATTGTCGACCGAGTGACGGTGTTGCGGGACGGCCGCCATATCTCGACCGACAACTTCGCGGCGCTTACCGTGAACGATGTTGTCGCGCGCATGGTGGGGCGCTCGCTCGACGATGCTTATCCGCAGCGCCAGTCGGTACCGACCGACGAAGTGCTGCTGAGCGTCAACGACCTGCGGCGCGAAGCGGTGTTCGGGCCGCTTTCGTTTGAACTGCGCAAAGGCGAGATACTTGGCTTCGCCGGCCTGATGGGCGCAGGACGCACCGAGGTCGCGCGCGCGATTTTCGGCGCCGATCCGCTCGACGGCGGAACGATTTCGCTGCGCGGCGAGCCAGTCACGATACGTTCGCCGCGCGAGGCCATTCGCCACGGTATTGCTTACCTTTCCGAAGATCGCAAGAAAGAAGGCCTCGCACTCAGCATGCCGGTCGCTGCGAATGTCACGCTAGCCAATGTTCGCGGTATCTCGTCGCGTGCGGGCTTCCTGCGGTTTAACGAGGAAGCGCGTGTGGCGGACCGCTATGTGCGCGACCTCGCGATTCGCACGCCTTCGGTCAATCAGATCGCGCGCAACCTTTCCGGCGGTAATCAGCAAAAGGTCGTGATCGGCAAGTGGCTGTATCGCGGTTCGAAAATTCTGTTCTTCGACGAACCCACACGCGGTATCGACGTCGGTGCGAAGTTCGCCATTTACGGCCTGATGGACCGGCTTGCTGCGGATGGCGTGGGCGTCGTGCTGATCAGCTCGGAATTGCCCGAGTTGCTCGGCATGACGGATCGGATCGCCGTGTTTCACGAAGGTCGCATCGCGGCGGTTCTCGAAACAAAACACACCAGCCAGGAGGAGATCATGCACTACGCTTCGGGGCGCACCCATGCTTGAAATAACATCGGATCGCACGCAGGCCGCCAATCGCTCCGCACAACAGCGGCGACGCGAACTCATTCAGAAATTCGCGGCATTGGGCAGTCTTGTGGTGCTCGTAATCGCGTTCTCGATTGCGAGCTCCGCGTTCTTCTCGGTCGACAATCTTATGACCGTGGGTCTGCAGGTCACTTCGATCGCCTATCTGGGCGTGGCCGCGACCTGCGTGATCATCACCGGCGGCATTGATCTTTCTGTCGGCTCGGTACTCGCACTTGCCGGCGTTTGCGCGGCGCTGCTCGCCAAAGTCGGCGTGCCGGTGCCGGTCGCCATGCTCGGCGGCATTCTGGTCGGTGCGCTGTGTGGCCTCATCAATGGCATCTGCGTCACGCGCATGGGCCTGCCGCCGTTTATCGCGACGCTCGGCATGATGCTCGTCGCTCGCGGGATGGCGCTGCAGATCACCGGTGCGCGTCCCGTATCCGACCTCGGCGAAGCATTCGGCGAGCTCGGCAATGGTGCGTTGTTCCGCATCTCCCACATCGGCGCGGACGGCTTTCCGGACACGACCTTTCCGGGCATTCCCTACCCGGTCGTCATCATGGTCGTGCTGTTCGTTGTCGTCTCCGTTCTGCTTTCGAGGACCTCGCTTGGCCGTCACATCTACGCGGTCGGCTCGAACGCGGAAGCCGCGCGGCTGTCCGGCGTCAATGTTCAGGGTGTCAAACTTTTTACGTATGTGCTTTCCGGCGCCCTCGCCGGCGTAACGGGATGCGTGCTGATGTCTCGGCTCGTGACCGGGCAGCCGAACGAAGGCGTGATGTACGAACTCGACGCAATTGCGAGCTCGGTGATTGGCGGAACATCGTTGATGGGTGGCGTCGGTACGATTTCGGGTACGGCCATCGGCGCATTCGTGATCGGCGTGCTGCGCAACGGGTTGAACATGAATGGCGTTTCGAGCTTCATCCAGCAGATCATCATCGGTGTGGTGATTCTCGGCACCGTCTGGATCGATCAGCTTCGTAACCGCAGGCGCTAAGCACAAGCCTTTAAGGCAGTCAGAAGAAGTCCAACCACTAAAGACAGGAGCGAGACATGAAGAAGAGCTTTCCGATGCTGGCACTTTCCGCACTGCTATGTGCAGCATTCAGTACAGGCGCGTACGCGGCGGGCGGTGAGATCGCCGTGATCGTCAAGACCGTCAATTCGAACTATTGGCAGAACGTGCAGAAAGGCGCAAACGCCGCGCTCGCCGACGCGAAGGGCTACACGATGACGTTTCAGGGGCCGGCTGCCGAATCGGATATCACCGATGAGGTCAATATGGTCGTGAATGCGGTCAACCGGCATGTCGCGGGCATCGTGCTCGCGCCGTCCGATCCGGACGCGCTCGTTCCCGCGATCAAGCAGGCGTGGAACGCGCATATCCCGGTCGTGCTGATCGATTCGGCCATTTCCGCTTCGGGCAAACAGTACTACCAGTCGTTCCTGTCGACCGATAACGAGAAGGCGGGCGAGCTTTGCGCGCAAGCGCTGATCGATCGTGTCGGACAGACCGGCAAGATCGCGATCATGTCTTATGTGCCTGGCGCTGGCTCCGAAGTGAGCCGCGTCGGAGGCTTCCGCAAGTACATCGCCAGCCACTCGAAACTGCAGGTCGTCGGGCCGTACTACTCGCAATCGCAGATGGCAATGGCCTTGAACCAGACGACCGACGTGCTGTCCGCCAATCCCGACCTCAAGGGCATCTTCGGCGCGAACGAGCCGACGGCGGTCGGCGTGGGCCGCGCGCTCAAACAGTCGGGCAAGGCGGGCAAGCTCGTCGCGATCGGTTTCGACGGCAACGAAGATCTGCAAGGGTTCGTGCGCGACGGAACCGTGCAATCCATCGCTGTTCAGGGCTCGTGGCAGATGGGACACAAGGGCATCGAAACGGTCATCGGCGTCATCGAGCACAAGCCGGTGCCGAAGCAGATCGATACGGGCGTCGTGATGGTCGACAAGCAGAACCTCGATTCGCAGCAAGCAAAGGACGTCCTCTATTGACAGAGCCCCGACGAATCGTGTCGGACCCGCCGCGTCGCAGGTGCGCCGCGCGGGTCTGGTCAACGGATCGATGAAACTCACTTAGGGATCCATACTCTCTCATGAAGGCAAGCGAAAAACGCAATCTGCCGCGCAGCGGTCTGTCGATGACCGCACTCGGCCTCGGCTGTTCCCAATTCGGCGGACTCTACCGGCCGATGGCGGCCGCCGAAGCGGCCGCGCTTGCCGACGCCGCGTGGTCCGCCGGATTGCGTTACTTCGACACGGCGCCGTATTACGGCTACACGCTTTCCGAGCGGCGCGTCGGGCATGCGCTCGGCGCACGCGAGCGCAGTGCCTACACACTAAGCACGAAGGTGGGCCGGCTAATGCGCCCCGACGCGAGCGTCAAACCTGGCGATGACGGCTGGGCCGAGCCGCTACCGTTCCGTCCTGTGTACGACTACACTTACGACGGCATCATGCGCTCATACGAGGATAGTCAGCAGCGTCTCGGGCTCGCGCAAATCGATGTGATTTATGTACACGATATCGGCCGCATGACGCACGGTGGGCAGCACGCTCACTACTGGACGCAACTGACTGACGGCGGCGGCTTTCGCGCGTTGCTTGCGCTGCGTTCGAGCGGCGAGGTCGGCGGAATCGGCCTTGGGGTCAACGAGTGGGAAGTCGCCGCCGATGCGTTGAACGAAGTCGAGCTCGACGCGATCATGCTTGCGGGCCGCTACACGCTGCTCGAGCAGACCGCGCTGGAACCGTTGCTCGATGTCTGCGTGCGTCTGAAGACCGCGATCGTCGTTGGCGGCGTATTCAACTCAGGCGTGCTGGCCGGCAACGGCAAGTTTAACTACGCGGATGCTCCTGCCGAGGTTGTCGAAAGAGTGAGTCGGCTTTCGGCTTTGTGCGAGCGCTTCGAGGTGCCGCTGCCCGCCGCCGCGCTGCAGTTTCCGTTCGCTCACCCGGCAGTCGTGTCGTGTGTCGTCGGTGCGCGCAGTGCATCGCAGCTTCAGCAAAACATTGCGTGGCTCGATCAGTCGATACCAGCGGATTTTTGGGCAGCACTACGATCCGGAAACCTGATTGACGCGCAGGTGCCGCTTCCGGAAGGGCACGCATGACTCGTCTGTCCGTCTTTTGCGTCGGCGCGGAAAACGCCACGGCTTTTCTTCCGCTCATGAGGATATCAACATGCTTAGCGTAATTTGCGACTCTCCCGGTGTGCTTCGCGCGCACCAATCCGACGTTCCAGAGCGCAAGACTGGAGAAGTCTTGCTGCGCGTGAGCCGGGTTGGCATCTGCGGCACCGATCTCCATATTTTCACCGGCACTCAGCCGTACCTTCAGTATCCGCGCGTGATGGGCCATGAGCTCTCCGGCGTCGTCGTCGAAGCGGATGGCGATTCGGGACTCGCTCCCGGCGACGGCGTATATGTGATGCCGTATCTTTCGTGCGGAACATGCGTTGCCTGCCGCCGGGGCAAGACCAACTGTTGTGTGAACATCAAGGTGCTTGGCGTTCACCGCGACGGCGCGATGACCGAGTATCTGAGCGTGCCTGCCCAGTTCGTTCACAAGGCTGAAGGCGTCTCGCTCGACCAGGCGGCGATGCTCGAATTCCTCGCCATCGGCGCGCACGCGGTGCGACGCGCGAACGTGCAGGCGGGACAACGGGTGCTCGTCGTGGGCGCCGGTCCGATCGGCATGGCGGCCATGATCTTCGCGAAGCTGCGCGGCGGTAACGTCGTGTGTCTCGACACGCGCGCCGACCGGCTCGCGTTCTGCACTGCGCAGCTCAACGTAACCGCCGCGGTCCCGGTCGGGCCCGACGACACCGCGCAACTTGCGTCGCTGACGAACGGTGAATTTTTTGATGTCGTTTTCGACGCAACCGGCAACATCGACGCGATGAACCGCGGCTTCGGCTTTGTCGCCCATGGCGGCACCTACACGCTGATTTCGATCGTGCCCGGCCAGGTCACCTTTTCGGATCCGGAGTTCCATAAGCGGGAGACGACCTTGCTCGCGAGCCGCAACGCGACGGCCGCCGATTTCGAAACGGTGCTCGAAGCGATGCGCGCCGGGCAGATTCCAGACCAGGCGCTCAACACGCATCGCATGCGCCTTGCCGACGTGCCGGAGGATTTTCCCCGTTTGCTGGAGCCGGGGCAGACGGTCGTGAAAGCACTGATCGAATGCTAAGGCAAGCCGCCACGCAATCAGGATTCCGCTTATGAGTACACCGATACTTCAATTTGGCACCAGCCGTTTCCTGCTTGCGCATGTCGCGCTCTTTGTCTCCGAGGCGCTGGAACGTGGCGAAGCGATTGGCGGCATCAGCGTTGTGCAGACAACAACGAACGAATCGAGCCGCGCGCGGATCGCGGCGCTTTCTCACGCGGAACACTACCCGGTACACATACGGGGTCGCGAAGCTGGCGAGGTGGTGGACCGGGTGGTCGAATGCCGGGTGGTGCGCAATGCGTGGTCAACCGATACCGACTGGGCCGCGATCCGTCGCGCGGTGATCGATGATGCGCGGGTCATCGTATCCAACACCGGCGATGCCGGTTATCAACTCGATGAGCGTGATTCGGCCGATCTGCTGGCGAACGACGCGCTCGTGCCGCACAGTTATCCGGCGAAACTGCTGGTGCTGCTGAATGCTCGCTGGCGTGAGCGTCCGCACCACGGTGTATCGGTCTACCCGTGCGAACTCGTCGACAGAAACGGCGATACCTTGCGCGATATCGTGCTTGGTGTGGCCCGGCAATGGTCGCTACCCGAGCCTTTCATCGGTTATCTGCGGGAACAGTGCGTGTGGGTGAATTCGCTGGTCGACCGTATTGTGTCCGCGCCCATCCATCCGGTAGGCGCGGTCGCGGAGCCGTATGCGCTATGGGCAATCGAACGGCGTGCCGGAATGGAGCTGCCGTGTACGCACGAGCAGATCGTGCTTACCGATGAACTGCGCCGTTATGCGCAGCTTAAGCTGTTTTTTCTCAATCTCGGTCATACGTGGCTGGCGGATCAATGGCTCAGCGAGCGCCGCTCGGCGCAAGAAACGGTGCTGGAGGCGATGAACGCCCCCCGCGTGCGCGGTGAACTCGAGGCGGTGTGGCACGACGAGGTGCTGCCTGTCTTTGGCGCGATGGGTCTGCAAAGCGAGGCCCATGCTTACGTCGCCAGCGTGCGCGAGCGATTCCTGAATCCATTTCTCGCACATCGCATTTCCGATATTGCCGCCAATCATCGCGAGAAGATCAGGCGCCGGATACAGCCGCTCGTCGAACTGGCGGATTCACTGTCGTCGCCGATCGCACAACCGCGATTGCGCAAACTGCTCGCGGCGAACGATCTGCCTCTGGCCAGTAAGGAGTAGTGGCGTCATGAAAGATCAGGACCTCATCGTTCTTCACGATGACGACAACGTTGCCGTCGCATTGCGGGCGCTCGAGGCCGACGCGTTCGTGGATCTGAACGGACAGCGTCTGCGCGTGCTGTCACCGATCCCGGCGGGGCACAAGCTGGCGCTACGCGACATCGCGCAAGGCGCTCAGATCACGAAATACCGGCAGACGATCGGCATTGCATTGCGCGATATTCTCGCCGGCGCGCACGTTCACGTGGACAACGTCGGCATGCCGTCGCAACACGACACTGAAGCGCGCGCGTATGCGACGGATACCGGTGCTGTGCCCGCTAAACGTGCGGATACATTCCTCGGGTACCTACGCGCCGACGGCCAAGCTGGAACGCGCAACTATATCGGCGTGATTGCCAGTGTGAACTGTTCGGCCACCGTGTGCCACGCGATCGCGGATGCATTTCGCGGCGATGCCCTCGACGCATTCGAAAACGTCGACGGCGTGGTTGCGATCACGCATCAGAGCGGATGCGGGATATCCTCGGCCGGGGAAGGCATGGCTGTGCTCCGCCGCACGCTGACCGGTTACGCGCGCAATCCGAATTTCGCGAGCGTGCTGTTCGTGGGACTCGGCTGTGAAGTAAACCAGATCGAGGGGCTAGTCGATCTGCTCGAAGCGTCTTCGTCCCGGCCGGTCCGCACGCTCGTCATCCAGGACGAGGGCGGCGTGCGCGACGCCGTTGCTCGCGGCGTCGCCATGGTTCGCGAGGAACTCCACGCGGCAAACCGCGCAACGCGCGCGCCGGTGCCGGCTTCGCATCTGAAACTTGGGCTTCAGTGCGGCGGCTCCGACGGATACTCCGGCATTACTGCGAATCCGGTGCTCGGTGTGGCGGTCGATCTGCTCGTGCGCAGCGGCGGGACCGCGATACTGTCGGAAACCCCCGAGGTTTACGGCGCCGAACATCTGTTGACCGCGCGAGCTGTATCGGCAGAGGTGGCGCAGCGCCTGATGGACAAACTGCACTGGTGGGAAGGCTACACGGAGCAGAACGGCGGCGAGATGAACAACAACCCGTCTCCGGGAAACAAGGCCGGCGGCATTACGACCATTCTTGAGAAGTCGCTCGGTGCGGTGTCGAAGGCAGGAAGTTCGGCGCTTAAGGCGGTCTACGATTATGCGGAGCCGGTTCGTGAAGACGGTCTCGTGTTCATGGATACACCCGGTTACGACCCGGTCTCGGCGACGGGTCAGATCGCGGGCGGAGCGAACCTCGTCTGCTTCACGACCGGACGCGGCTCAGTGTTCGGTTCGAAGCCCGTTCCTACGATCAAGATCGCGACGACGACCGCTCTTTTCGAGCGGATGCGGTCCGACATGGATTTCAACAGTGGTGCGACTATCGATGGCTCGCTGAATGTCGAGGAAGCCGGCGCGCGTCTGTACGATCTGATACTCGAGGTCGCGTCAGGACGCAAAACCTGCAGCGAGGAGAACGGCATCGGGGACCGCGAGTTCATCCCGTGGTTACGCGGCGCGATCATGTGACGGGGACGTTCGGTATGCGGGGTCGACAGATGGTGAAGACAGGAGTCCAACAACAACCCGAGATCGTTGCATTTGGCGAAGCAATGGTCGAATTCAGCCAGTGCTCGGTCGGCGGATCGGATTATCTTCAGGGATTCGGCGGCGACACATCGAATTTTTGTATCGCGGCCGCGCGCCAGGGCGCGAGGACCGGCTTTATCTCCGCGGTGGGCGGCGACCGGTTTGGACGTCTGCTTCTCGAGCTATGGCAGCGGGAAAACGTCGATACGTCCGCTGTGCGTATCGATGAAGCAGCGCATACCGGCGTGTATTTCGTTTCACACGGACCGGGCGGACATCAGTTCGAGTATCTGCGTGCGCATTCCGCCGCAAGCCGGTACGCCGCGGACGATCTTCCGCTCGATACGCTCGCGGCGGCTTCGGTATTGCACCTATCCGGCGTGAGTCTTGCAATCGGAACGACGGCCTGTGACGCGGCATTCGGCGCAATCGCGCATGCGCGCAAACACGGTGTGCAGCTGTCGTTCGACACGAACCTGCGGCTCAAGCTCTGGCCGCTTGCGCGCGCACGCGCGACGATGCTCGAGGTCATCCGCCAGACCGACATCTGTCTGCCGAGTTGGGACGATGTGACCGCGCTGACGGGGCTCGACACTCGCGATGCAATCGTCGACTTCCTGCTTGAACGCGGGCCGCGGATCGTGGCACTCAAGCTCGGAACCGAAGGGGTCTATATTGCAACGCCCGAGCGTCGGCAACAGGTGCCTGCGCATCCGGTGAGCGCAATCGACGCAACCGGTGCGGGTGACTGCTTTGGCGGAGCCTTCGTCGCGCGACTTTGTGCCGGTGATGACCCGTTCTCCGCCGCCCGTTACGCAAATGTTGCGGCTGCCCTGTCCACGCTCGGTTTTGGAGCGGTCGCGCCGATCCCCACACGCGCAGCAGTTGAGCAGATCCTGAGCGGAACGTCAGTGGTTAGCTAAAGGCCGCGCATGTGAATCGTCGGGCTCGGCGCCCGACGGCGCACCGCTCCTCTCAGGTGTCACAATTTGTCGCGGCCCTCACCATTTCAACGCGCATCTCCCAATCTGCCGCATAGCATTACCGAATAAAGTCGCAATAGAAGAGACGAATTGATGCAATACGCTTTAATGCACGCCTTTTTCTTCCATCATTTCCGATGAATCGATTGAATTAAACGCCATTTCACTTATCCTGTTTCAATAGTCGTGTGATGGTCCAAACCTGCAGTCCTCTTGTCGGAGGTCACGCACAATGAGTCCCTTCATCATCACCCTGCTTGTGCTGCTTGGCATCGGGTTGATACTCGCGCTGTGGCTCATGGGCATCTACAACGGATTGGTGGTCGCACGGAACCGCTTTGCAAATGCCTTCGCGCAGATCGACGTGCAGCTCAAACGCCGCTACGAACTGATTCCGAACCTGGTCGAAGCGGTCAAGGGCTACATGAGCCACGAGAGGGAGACGCTCGACGCTGTCATCAAGGCCCGTCATAGCGCGATGGCGGCCGAGCAGAAAGCCGCCGCCAACCCGAGCGACCCAGCGGCCGTGAGGGAGCTTAACCAGGCCGAGGCCCAGCTGGGCGGCACCCTCGGCCGGCTGTTTGCGCTGTCCGAGGCATACCCGGACCTCAAGGCCAGCCAGAACATGCTCGCCCTGCAGGAGGATCTGACCTCAACCGAGAACAAGATCGCCTTTGCCCGGCAAGCCTTCAACGACGCCGCCACCGAGTACAACATCCGGCGCGAGGTCTTCCCGGCTGTCACGGTAGCCGGCATGTTCGGGTTCAAGGAGGCGGCGCTACTCGAAACCGCGGAGGGCGAGCGCGCGGCGCCCAAGGTGTCGTTTGGGTAATGCGAATCGCCGCGGCTCTGTGTGCTTGATGCTCCCAAAGCCGCTCTGACCATGGCCACCAATTTCTTTCAGCAGCAGGATTCTGCCCGACGCAAGACCTCCCAGCTGGTGGTCTATTTCGTCCTGGCCATCGTAATTCTGATCGCGCTCGTGTACGGGCTGCTGGTGGCGCTCAGCATGTATGGCAGCCACGAGCCCGTGTCCTGGTGGCAGCCGGAACTGCTCCTGATTGCGGCGCCGGGGGTAGGCATTGTGGTCGGCGGTGCCAGCGCGTTCAAGGTGGCCCAGCTCGCTTCTGGCGGGCAGGCCGTTGCGCTGATGCTGGGCGGCAAGGAGGTGCCAGGCACGACCACCGACGCGCGGCAGAAGCGGTTGCTCAACGTCGTCGAGGAGATGGCGCTCGCCGCAGGCGTGCCGGTGCCCCCCGTTTATGTTTTGAATGAGCCCGGAATCAATGCCTTCGCGGCCGGCTACGCCCCGGGCGATGCCGTGATCGCCGTCTCAGAGGGTTGCCTCAACTACCTGAGCCGAGACGAACTGCAGGGTGTGGTGGCGCACGAATTCAGCCACGTCCTCAACGGGGACATGCGCCTCAACATCCGGCTGATCGGCCTGGTCTTCGGAATCATGGCGTTGTCCATCATCGGACGCAGCCTCATGTTCGCATCCCGCGCACGCTCGCCCGGACGGCGGGACTCCCAGGGCGGCGTGATGCTGCTCGGCCTGGGCGTGCTTGTGCTGGGCCTGGTGGGAGCGTTCTTCGGACGGCTGATCATGGCAGCGGTCTCCCGGCAGCGCGAATACCTGGCCGACGCCAGCGCGGTCCAGTTTACGCGCAACCCCGACGGCATTGGCGGAGCGCTCAAGAAGATCGGCGGGCTGGCCGAAGGGTCGCGCATCGGCAACCCCCAAGCTGTCGAGGCGGCTCACATGTTCTTCGCTAACGCCTTCGCCAGCGGTGGGCTCGCCGGACTGCTGGCCACCCACCCGCCCCTCGTCGAGCGCATCCGCCGACTCGATCCGCAGTTCGACGGCCAATTCCCGGAGGTGCGGCCAGTCGGTGTCGATCGGGAAGAACTTGAAGGCGCCCGCCGCGGCCGCACCCCGCCGCTCGCCGGGGTTCCGACGATACCGGGGCTGCCGCAGGTGCCAGTGCCGGTCTTGGGGTTCGCCAACGAAGTCGTGTCCCGGGTCGGCCACGTCGATCCTGACGTGATCAGTTACGCCCAAGGGTTGAACGACGGCATGCCCGATGTCCTCCGGGCCGCCGCCCAGGAGCCGTTCAGCGCTCGCGCGCTGGTCTATGCCCTTCTCATGGACCCACGGGCAGACCTGCGGGAACGCCAGCTGACCGCGCTGAAGGCCGGCGCTGACCCGCGGGACTTCGCCGAAACCTCGCGGCTGGTCGCCGCTGCCCACGCCCTGGCGGACACACATCGGTTGCCGCTCCTTGACCTGGCCTTGCCAGCCCTGCGGCAGATGTCGCCGCAGCAACACCGGGCGTTCCGCGCCCAGGTCGAAGTGCTTATCAGCGCCGACCAGCAGCTGAGCCTGTTCGAGTACACGCTCCGCTGTGTGCTGCATCGCCATCTCGATGCCCAGTTCCTGCGTCAGCGTCAGACGCGATCCGTACACAGCTCAGCGCAAAAACTGGTGCAGCCGGTCGCGACGGTGTTGGCGCTAGTGGCCTGGGAAGGCCACCCGGAACCCGATCATGCTACCCAGGCCTTCGATACGGGCATGCGCAGCTACATGGGCGACCAGCACAGCCACCGCTTGCCGCCCCGTGTGGAATGCTCGCTCGCCGCGTTCGACGCGGCACTGCAGGTGCTCAACGAGGCCGTCCCGCCCATCAAGCTCAGGATCGTCGTCGCGTGTGCGGCCTGCATTGTGGCGGACCAGCAGGTCACGCTCCGCGAAGCGGAGCTGATTCGGGCCATTTGCGATACGCTCGACTGCCCGCTACCGCCGCTCACGGTGGGAAAAGCGAAAGGACTATGAACGACATCGCCGCCGGGCGATCTCTGCCCAATGCTACGAGCAGAAGAGACTTTGTTGCCTGGCGCGGACAGGACGATCGCGCATGCCCGTTAGCTGGGGGTTGCTGATCGGGTTCGACGGTTCGAGGTCGAGGTGTCCGCCCCCGGCCCCGAGCCACTGCCGTCAATCCAGGATCACGTGCCGTTGGGCGCCCAGATGGGCGACACCGCACTCCAGTACATCGCCGGGCTTCATGAACCGGTCTTTGCCGAATCCCACTCCCGGCGGCGTCCCAGTCGCGAGGATGTCGCCTGGCAGCAGCGTCATATGCGTCGAAAAGTAGGCAAGCATTTCACCAATCGAGAACAGCATGTCGCTTGTGTTGCCATGCTGCTCGAGTTGGCCGTTCAGCTTCGTCCACAGATCAAGGTTCGCCCCATCGACACCGGTTGTCAGCAATGGACCGATCGGCGAGTAGCCAGGACGCGACTTGGCGCGCACCAGATGCTGCCGGCCCTCCGCGTCGACCTGGGTTGTGCGGTCCGAGATGTCGTTGATACAGACATAGCCGAAGATGTAGTCGGCCGCGTCGGCCGCTGCGATGTCCCGGGCTTCGCGCCCCACGACGATCGCCAGTTCCACTTCCCAATCCAGTTTCGTGCCGGGGCTCGGACCGCGCGAGATTGGGTCGTTCGGGCCGGCAAGCGAGGTCATCGCCTTCAGAAAGACTTCCGGTTCGGTCGGCGGCTTCATCTTGAACTCTTCGATGTGCTTCCTGTAATTGAAGCCGGTCGCGGCGACCTGACGGACGCCTTCGATCGGCGCGAGATAGGTATGTTCGCCGCGCAACGGATGGAGCGCAGTCGTATCGACCCGGTTCAGAACGCCACTCGCGATGGCTTGCGGTGTGATGTCCGCCACGACCGGACGCAGATCCAGATGCTCGCCACCGACGATGATGACGGGAACGGCGCTGCCGTTTACGAGGACTCGGGCAAACTGTTGCATATCAACTCTCCTTGAATTTGCGGCAAACGCGTCATCTGTATCGCGCGCGTCCGCCGTTCGATGGACACCTTCCGCAATCGCGGAATGGACGTGTTTCGTTTCGCGTCTGACTACAGAGTAGAGATTGGATGCATAATCGTCCAAGACGCGTTTCCTACACTTTCCATAAGTTTTTCTTATAGACAATGCTGCTTCGCCATCTCCGCTATCTGACCGCGGTCGTCGACCACGGGAGCTTTACCCGGGCAGCCCAGGCGCTGCATGTGTCGCAGCCGGCGCTGTCACAGCAGATCAAGGAACTCGAGGATCGCCTGGGCGCGCAATTGCTTGACCGAAGCGGGCGCCAGGTGCGCCCTACGGACAGGGGGGCCATGTACCTTCGTTATGTCCGGCGCATTCAGGAAGAACTGGATGAAGCCGCTCGCGCGGTGAAGGATGTCGAGGACCTCTCGATCGGATCGCTGCGGCTTGGTGTGACGCCGACCGTGGCGAACTATCTGATCGGCCCGTTGGTGCAGCGCTTCAGATCGAGGTACCCGGGAATCTCGCTGTCGGTTCGCGTCGCGTCGCAGCAGGAAGAAATCGAACCCGCGCTTCGGGACGACGAACTGGACCTGGGCATTGGGTTTGGCGACATGCCCGTAGAGGACATCGAAGTGACGCCGCTGCATAAGGAGCGGCTTGCGTTGATCGCCGGCGCGGGTCGCTGGCCCGCGCGCAAGACGGTCGTGACGCGAGCCGAGCTTCTAGCGACGCCGCTGGCATTGCTGGACGCATCCTTTTCGATCCGCAGGAGCGTCGATCGCTATTTCGCAAAAATGCGCGCACGTCCCGCTATCGTGGTCGAGGCGAACTCCATCACAGTACTGATCGAGATTGTTCGTCAGACAGACGTGGCGACTATCTTGCCGGCAAATGTCGCGGGGCCCGGTTTGAGCACGGCGAAATTCCAGCCGGAACTCGAACTCAGGCCCGCCGCCTTGCTTCAACGACGCAACGCTTACCGCTCTGCCGCAACGCAAGCGTTTGTCGCAATGGCGCTGGAGGCGACGGCATCGTTCGTGGAGGTGAATAAATAGGAGGTCGCGTCCGCGTCGAGCCGTCAAGCCGGCCAGGAACCCGGCAACAGGCGATGCACCGTCGTGCCTTCGCGTCGCGTCGAGATGCGCACGTGCCCGTCGGCATCGACGGGCAACGCGCCAGTGCGCACATCGTCAGGATTGCCACTCACCAGCGCGACCGAGCAATGCTAGATCTGCTGCTGACCGCCGTCGACGAACAACTCGATGCCATTCACGAAGCTCGCGTCGTCCGACGCGAGGAACAGCGCCGCGCTCGCGATCTCGCCGGGTTCGCCCAGGCGCCCCATTGGAATCAGGCTGGCCAGGTAATCGGCGAGACCTTGCCGCTCGCCGGCGTCCGGACCGGCGAGATCGAGCAGACCAGGCGTGCGGGTCGCGCCCGGGCTGATCGTGTTCACGCGAATGCGGCGGTCCTTCAGGTCGAGAATCCAGCTACGTGCGAAGGAGCGCACCGCGGCCTTCGAAGCCGAATACACGCTGAATGCAGCCGTGCCCGCGCTGCCTGCCGTCGAGCCGGCGAGAATCACCGACGCACCGACGGCCAGCAGCGGTAGCGCCTTTTGCACGGTGAACAGCACGCCCTTCACGTTGCGATTGAAGGTGTCATCGAAATGTTCTTCAGTGATGCTGCCAAACGGCAACAACGAACCGCCGCCGGCATTTGCAAACAGCACGTCGAGGCGACCCCGTTCTTCCTTGATCTGCGCATACAGCGCATCGAGCTCACTGAGCTTCGTGGAATCGACGCGTACACCCGTCGCGTTGCCGCCGGCTTCGCGGATGCTCTTCACCGCGGCATCTAGCTCAGCCTGACGGCGCCCGGTGAGGTAGACATGTGCGCCTTCTGCCGCGAAGCGCTGCGCGGTCGCGAGGCCGATGCCGCTGGTTGCGCCGGTCACGAGTGCGATCTTGTTATCGAGTGTGCGTGCCATGGTGCTTCTCCTTTCTGGGTGTGTCCGCGTTCGGTATTGGGTACTGCGATGTAAGGAGAATATCGACGCCTCTATCTTTTCGAAATAGAATTGATCGCAAACTAACGTTGCAAAAATGCAAAGATGAGGAAAAATGGCGAAGCTGCCTGACTTCGAAGGGCTCGCGATGTTCGCAAAGGTCGCCGAGGAAGGATCGTTTGCGGCCGCGGCGCGCGTGATGGGAGTATCCGTTGCGACGGTCTCGCGCGGCGTCGCCCGCCTCGAGGACCGGCTGGGCGCGCGGCTCTTCAACCGCACGTCGCGCCAACTGTCGCTCACCGAGTTCGGCCGGACAATCTGCGAGAAGGCCGGCGCGATTTATCGTCAGGCCGAAGAAGCGGAAAGTGCCGCGCGCGAGATGTCGGTACAGCCGCGTGGGCTGGTGCGCCTCGCCGTGCCGATGTCGTTCGGGCTGCGCTGGGTCGCGCCGCTATTGCCCGGCTTCTTCCGCGCGTACCCGCAGGTGTCGATCGACCTGCACCTGTCGGATGCATCAGTCGACCTGGTGGCCGAGGGTTTTGACGCCGCGCTGCGTATCGCCGCGCTGCCGGATTCGTCGCTCGTGGCACGACGGCTGTGCGCGGTCACGCAATACGTGGTCGCGTCGCCGCAATACCTGCAGCGCGAAGGGCGCCCTACGCATCCACGCGATCTGGTGGAGCGACCATGCCTCTCGTACGCGTATCGCGCGCGCAGCGACGTGTGGCGCTTCACGAACGACGCGGGGCATGAGGAGCCGGTCATGCCGACCGGTCCGCTACGCGTGACGAATTCCGATGCGCTGTTGCCCATGCTGCTCGATGGCCTGGCGATCGCGGAGCTTCCCGAGTTCATCGCCGGCGAATATCTGGCCGATGGCCGTCTCGAAGCGATTCTCACCGACTGGTCGCTGACGAAGGGTGGCCTCTACTTCGTCACGCCGTCGGCGCGCGCGCGTCCTGCGAAAGTTGCCGCGCTGTCCGACTACTTTGCCGAACACCTCTCCGAGCCGAGCTGGCGATGGCCAAAATGATAGCGGTTGCGAAAACACATATAGGGCTTTTAACTTCCTGAACAGCCACGGATCCGCGAGATCAACTCTCATACAGCCACCCGATTTCCTTCGGAAAACCCGAAGGTTTTATCACTAGTGGGCTGGCTCCACACACTGGAACGAAGCTGCTGAATTGACGTCGCCGCCCTTGTATTGAGGCCATTCCGGATAGTCGCATAACGGTCGAGTGCGGCCAGGCACGCCGGCCGTGTCGGTGGTCACCTGTCCGACGGGCGCCACTCCCGCTTCCGCCCATTGCTCGAGGGCCGTCAGCGAATCCCAGGTGGCATTGAAGACACTGCTCGACGCATGACCCATGCCGGGGATCTCGTAGTAGCGCACGAACGTGTTGACCTGATCGACGCCCATCTGCGCTTGAAGCCGTTGGTAATACTGCTCTGTCGCGCGAGTGCTCACCAGCACGTCGACCAATCCATGTACCAGCAGCAGCTTCCCGCCACGCGCCTTGAAAGCAGAGATGTCCGTGCGCGTATCGAGTTGCGAACTAAGCGCACTGATGCGGTCGGCCCAAACACCCGGTTGCTCCGGGTCGAGCGACAGCGAATCGAAGTTGGCGTCGCGCGCGACCGAATACTTGAGCCACTGGTCGGTCAGCACGCTGATGTAGGGCGCCGTCGCTGGCATGGTCTGAGCCGGCTGTGAGCTACCGAGTGCGAGGAACGTGACGACCGGCTCCACCGGTGAAGTGCGCGTCGAGATACCTAGATCCGCGCCCCAAACGTTGTAGCCAGGATATTGCGTCTCGCCGCTCGCGAGGGAAAAGCGGAAGTTGGTGGGCGTATTGATCGTTTCCAACGCCCCGATTTGGGCATCGGACAAACAATTGTCGCCGGTGTCCGCACCGTTGGCGCAGCGCAGCGGAGCGCCATTCAGGACGGCCGTTGCCGGATCGAACTGCGCATTGCATTGTTGCTGGTTGCTGATCAAACCGTCAGCAACACCATCGAGCGCGTCGCAGGCTTCCATCGCAGCGTCGTACAGCGATGCTCGCTTGCCCACGGAAAGATAAGCTCCCGGCTGCGCGAGCGCCCGGCTCATGCGGTGACCGCCGAGCAACGCTGCCGCATCGTCCCAGGCCGGATACCACGCGATGGCGCCGTCCCAGTCCGACGGCCAGCGCTGAATCGCGGCAAGCGCTTCGCGGCCGCCCGTCGATCCCCCGGCAAAATAGGCCTTGCCCGGCGTACTTGCGTAGCGCGCCTTGATGATCGCGAGCGCCGCGTCGTGCGTCTTCTTCAGCGCATCGCCGCCAAAATTCGCCAACGCTTCGTCATTCAATCCGAAGCGCCCGTCCTGCGACCCCAGTGCATTAGCCTGATGGCCCGAGTCGCTCGCGAACGTCGCGTAGCCGCGACCAAGCGGCGTGAGTTTGTCGACCGGACCGTTCGGCACGTTCCCTGTCACATCAGGGATGCTTCCATCGAAGCCACCGCCACCGAACATCACGACCTTCCGGTTCCATTGCGCAGGCAGCGCAACCTCGAACTTGATAGCCGGCGCCGACGGATCGACGGGGGCAATCTGCCCCGTCACCGCGCAGTATTCAGGCAATTGAGCAGCGCCTGCTCCGCTGGCAGCGACAGTTTTCGCCGCGGTGACCGTCGCTCCGGACGTGGGCAACCCGATCGTCGAAGCGGGCACTGCCATGCCCGCGAGCTGTTCACAGGCGACGCCTGCCACCGCCGGTGAAGCAGCGCCGTCGCCATCCCTGCCGCCGCAACCCGCGAGGATCAAAACGATCGCGAGGCAGGCCACGCGCGCGACCTTCCGACGACCGCGATGTATCACTGTCATGATGTCTCCGTTGTTCGTTTTAGCGGAATTCCACCGGCTTTTCGACGAGATGCCAGGACACGACGCCCTTCTAGAGGTGTTCGACGTTGCCGTCGACGCTAATGGCCTGTCCTGAGATGTGCTGACCCGCCGGCGATGCAAGGAACAGAGTCATGTCCGCGATATCGTCGACGGTGACCATCCGGCGCAGCGAAATCTTGCGAAGGTATTCGTCCTTCATCGCGTCGAAGGTGACACCTGTCGATGCGGCGCGCGCGGCAATCACGCGGTCCATACGCTCCCCCTGCACGACGCCGGGCAGGATCGCGTTGACGCGAATGTTGGCGGGTCCGAGTTCGATCGCAAGCGACTTCACAAGCCCGACAATCGCCCACTTGGTGGCGGCATACGGCGTGCGAAACGCGTAGCCGAGGCGACCGGCGACTGACGACATCGCAACGATGCTGGCGCAATCCGACGTTTCCTTCTGTATCGGAACAGCCCTGCGCAGAAAGTAGTATTGGCTGTTGAGGTTCGTCGAGATGGTACGGTCCCACTCATCGGGGTTGATTGCTTCAACTTCGCCCGTGGGCCCGGCGATGCCGGCGTTGTTGACGAGGACATCGAGTCCGCCAAGCCTTGTGCGGGCGTCTTCGATAACGTCGTCGACCTGTTGGCGGTTACCCACGTCGGCAACGCCGGCGTGAAGTTTCGGGTTCTTCTCTTTCGCACGCGCGATGGCTGACGGGTCGACGTCGCAGATATAGACGTTCGCGTCCGCCTCGAGAAACGCCTCTGCAATCGCGGCTCCGATACCGGACGCCGCACCCGACACCAATACGCGCAGCCCTGGTCGCGGCTTCAGGCGTTCAAGAAT
The DNA here is from genome assembly GCF_004366595.1 of Paraburkholderia rhizosphaerae. Taxonomy (GTDB): domain Bacteria; phylum Pseudomonadota; class Gammaproteobacteria; order Burkholderiales; family Burkholderiaceae; genus Paraburkholderia; species Paraburkholderia rhizosphaerae. The sequence continues at coordinate 321,476 of NZ_SORE01000005.1, read as the reverse complement.
ATTCATATCGTTTCGTGATCAGGTAATCGGCCAGAAATCCCGTGGAAGTCCAACCCGAACGTACTGCACGGATCAGCCCGGCGAATCGGCCTTCGACGTTTTCAGATGCGCTGCGGCGCCATGTCCGGCGCCGGGCCGCTCTTCAGCGCGAATAGCCCTCGCGAGAAGCGGCACGAGACACAAGCCGATGACCGACGCCGCGACAATCACGTTAAAGCCCGAGTCGCTTCTTTTGCTTAGCGTCTCTGTCAGCCCGAAGAGATAAGGACCTGCAAAGCCGCCCAACAATCCGACCGTGTTGATGAAGGCGAGACCGGCAGCGGCCTGGACACCCTGGAGGCGCTTCATCGCAACGGCCCAGTACGACGGCAATATGCCGCCCGCGAAGAAGCCGGTCGCGCCGAGAAGAATGATTTGAACCGTCTGGTTTCCCGTCGCGATGAACGCGCAACCGCTGACTACCAGACCCGCGGTCAGGCTGCCAAGAAATGCGCAGTCGTTGCTCACGCGACGATGAATGCGCGGAAGCGCAAGCACACCGACCAGGAAGCCAAACCCGACGCTGCTCGACAGCAGCCCGACGAGCAGTGGCGACGTCACATGCATCTGGCCAACGATGGCCGGCGTGAAGAAGTACAGGCCAACGAATGCCACCTGATTCAGGAAGTAAATCAGGCTGATAAGGATGGTGGTGCGCCGCTTGATCGCAGCGAGCCAGTCTGTCGAGAAGCGTTCCGCGTGACCGTGGACATTGACGACTGCGTGCGTTTCGAGGGCTTGCGCTTCCTGCGCCGTTAGCCATCTGACGGAAGTCGGCCGGTCGGGAAGCTTGAAGTAAATAACAATGCCCGCGACGATGGTCGGCACACCCTCCAGCAGAAACATCCATTGCCATCCGTGCAGGCCCCCAACGCCACCCAGTTGCATCAGTGCCGCGCCAAGCGGATTGCCGATGATCAGTGCGACAGACGGCGCGGTATAAATCCAGCCGACAGCGACAGCACGATCTTTCGGCGCGAACCATAGGGTCACCATGTACATCAGCGCCGGGAAGAGCCCCGCCTCGGCGACCCCGAGGAGAACGCGAAGGATGTAGAAGGACCACTCCCCTTGCACGAACATCATCGCCGTCGACAACACCCCCCAGCTCACCGCAATGCGTGCGATCCATCTGCGTGGTCCGACGCGATGCGTTGCAAGATTGCTGGGCACTTCGAGAAGCGCGTAGCCGATAAAGAAAATACCCGCCCCGAGCCCATACGCAGCGGCACTGATACCCAGGTCCGCGGCCAGAGCGGTCTTGGCAAGCGCGACATTCGTGCGGTCGATAAACGACAGGAAATAGATCGCGCACATCAATGGGATAAGCCTGACCATCGCCTTGCGCGTGGCAAGTCGATGAATGACGCCCATGCCTTCATCAACGGTAGTGGCATTCATAAACTCTCCGGATGTTCTCGCTCACAACGAAACGTTGTCGCGCCCCTTCAGCCCGAGCATGTCGCGAGCGTCCGCGGGCGTCGCGATCTCGAACGACAGCTCGTCAAGAATCCGGCGAATCTTGCGGACCTGTTCGGCGTTCGTCTTCGCTTTGACGCCCTTCGACAGGTAGACGCTATCTTCCAGTCCGACGCGCACGTTGCCGCCCATGATCGCGCCCATCGTCACGAGTGACATCTGATGGCGACCGGCGCCGAGCACGGAGAACTGATAGCGATCGCGGCCAAACAGACGGTCGGCCGTCGCGCGCATCACATTGAGATTCTCCGGGTCCGCGCCTATTCCGCCGAGAATGCCGACCACCGATTGGATAAAGAACGGCGGCTTGACCAGTCCGATGTCGACGAAATACGCGAGGTTGTAGAGGTGCCCGACGTCGTAGCACTCGAACTCGAAGCGAGTGCCGTAGTCGCGGAACTCAGTCAGGATGTTTTTGATGTCGCGAAAGGTGTTGCGGAAGATCATGTCCTCCATGCCTTCGACGTATGCCTTCTCCCAATCGAATCGCCACGACGGCATCCTGGCCGCGATGGGGTGCAACGAAAAATTCATCGAGCCCATGTTGAGCGAGCACATCTCGGGCTTCGCGATGCGCGCATAGGCCAGTCGTTCTTCAAGCGTCATGCGCGTACTGCCGCCGGTCGAGATATTGATGACCGCGTCGGTCTGCGCTGCGATTGCCGGCACGAACTGCCTGAACACTTCCGGAGAGGGCGTCGGCCGACCATCGTCGGGATCGCGTGCATGCAGATGCAGGATTGCCGCGCCGGCCTGCGCCGCTTCAATCGCCTGCGCTTCGATGTCCGCGGGATTGAACGGCAGATACTCCGACATCGACGGGACATGCGCGGATCCGGTTACCGCACACGTGATGATGACCTTACGATTTGTGTCGGTCATTTTTTGAGCGCGCTGTGAAAGCGTCCATGTCTGTCTCCGATATGTTTTGCGGGCTGCTGTTCGGCACACGGCCCGCATCTTGTTGTACCGATGATAGTTAGATACGATTTGCCCGGTAAGGTCTATTCCGGACAGAGTGGTGTCCCTGGAGGACATCGTGAGGAGGCAAGTTGTCTTCGAAACTTCCGCTACTTAACGAGCGCATTTACGCGCCGTATAAAATCGCGGCACTGGTTGAAGTCCTCGCGGAACAAGGCATTAGCGCGGAGGAGAGCCTGCAGGGAAGTGGCGTTGCGCCCAGCCAGATCTACGATGCCGCGTGCCTGACGTCGGTACGTCAATACGCCGCTGTCTGCCGCAATGCCGTCAATCTCTCCTTGAGTCCCGCCACGCCTTTCAGAACCGGTTCGCGCCTCCACCTGGCTGCGTACGGTATGTATGGGTACGCGCTGATGTCGTGCCTCTCGCTGCGCGACTACTTCAGGCTTGGCGTGAAATATCATCGTCTCGCAACGCCGACGCTGACGATCGAATGGACCGAGTATCCGGACCGCTCCGTCTGGACGTTTCCGGATGCGTTCGCGTCGAACCTGCCCCGCGACGTACAGCAGTTTTTGCTCGAGCAGCAATACACGCAGCACGTCACCCACCTGCAAGACGTTGCAGGAAGAAGCTGCCCACCTGTGAAGGCACGCTTCTCGTATCCAGCGCCACCTCACGCGAGCATTTATCCGGAGTATCTCGGCTGCCCGTGTGAATTCGACGCGCAACAGAGCGAGCTGATCTATGACAGCGCGATACTCGAATTCAGCCCGCAGCTCGCGCACCGACACTCGGCGGCACTGCTTCAGGAAACATGCGACCGCCTGATCGGGCAAGCCAAAACATCGTTCGGTGTGTCGGGCGAGGTTTATCAGGAGTTGATGCGCAAACCCGGCGAGTTTCCGGACATGGAAACCGTGGCCGCCGTCCTGAAGATGACCAGCAGAACGCTACGCCGGCGGCTCGACGCGGAAGGCACGTCTTATCTGGCTATCGTCGACGATGTGCGCTGCTCGTTGGCAACCGAATACCTGAAGACGACGAAAATGAGCATCGAAGATGTCGCTATGCTAGTGGGCTTTAGCGACGCGGCGAATTTCCGCAGAGCGCTGAAACGATGGACAGGAAAGGGGCCGGGCGGAATCCGGCACAAATGATACATACGTACTGTGCAGCGAGCGCGGACCCAAACGGCCACGGGCAACGCCTACGCTAATCGCAGATCCCACAAGACATCGAGTACGTGTTGAGTGGCACGCTCAACATGCCCCGCACGGTGCGCAATGCCTAGTCGACGCCACAGCGCCGGGCGTAGCGGACGCATGACGATGCGCGTGTCGGGTAGTGGCGTGGTGGCCTCATGCGGCAAAAGCGTCGCGCCGTAACCTGCCGCTACCAGGCTCTTGATCGCGTCGTTGTAGTTGAGCTGAATGCGCGGCGCAGGATGATGCCCCGCGGCGGCAAACCACTCTGCCGTCAGGCGCGACAGACGCGTCGTCGCGTCATTCAGAATGAGCGGCTGAGCGGCGAGCCATGCAGGCGTTACGCGGGCGGGGCACCGCCAATGCGCGGGCATGAAGGCCATCACGGGATCGCGGCGCCAAGGCTTTATCACGAGCCCAGCGACGGGCGGCTGCGGCAGCGCGACCAGCCCGACATCCAGCGTCCCTTCCGCCAATCGGGACAGCGTTTCATGCGACGTGAGCACCGCAAGCTGAATATCGATTGCGGGATTGCGCTGGCGCAGCACCTCGAGCGCTTGCGGCAACAAGTATGCGATCACGCCGGTCGACGCACCGAGCCGCACGCGCCCTTCGAGCCCTTGCACCTGGCGCTGAATATCGTCTAACGCCTGCTCCGCATCGGCCAGCAATCGACGCGCGCGCTCCACAAGCACCTCGCCTATCGCCGACGGCCTTACCTGACCTCGCTTGCGTGACAGCAGTGGCGCCCCGATGCGTTCTTCCAGTTCGGCGATATGGAGGCTGACCGTCGGAGGCGCGAGATTCAACGCGCGCGCTGCATCGGCAAACGACCCACGCTCGGTAATCGCGATCAGCGTGCGCAAGCGGTCCAGGCTGATTTCTCGCATGTCGATTGTTCTGATTCAGAAAAACTGAATGTTCAGGTTATGAAATTCAACTTTCCCTATTCTATCGGTTCAGCGAATATGGGCGCTCGTTTTGCCCGTTACAACCACTCGGAGTATTCCGCGTATGAGCGCTCCCATTGTTTTTATCGATGGCGACCAAGGCACCACCGGACTGCAAATCCACGAACGGCTGCGCAATCGGACCGACATCACGCTGTTCACCCTTGCCGCCGCGGAACGCAAAGATGCGCACCGTCGCGCGGAAGCCATCAACGCCTGCGACATCGCGATTCTCTGTTTGCCTGACGCCGCCGCACGCGAGGCCGTGGACGCGATCGTTAATCCTGCCGTCAGAGTCATCGACGCAAGTTCGGCCCACCGCACACAGCCGGGCTGGACATACGGCTTTCCGGAAATGACGCAGGGACAAGCTGAACGCATCGCGGGTGCCCGTCGGGTCACCAATCCCGGCTGCTATCCAACGGGAGCAATTGGCTTGCTGCGGCCCCTGTTGCAGGCTGGACTGCTACCAGATAACTACCCCATCAGCATTCATGCGGTGTCCGGCTACTCCGGACGCGGTCGCGCCGGCGTGGAGGAGCACGAAGGGCAGCGTGCGGTCCACGCGCCTTCATTTCAGGTTTATGGCCTGGAACTCGCGCACAAGCACGCCCCGGAAATCCAGACGCACGCCGGACTCGCACAGCGGCCCGTCTTCGTCCCCGCGTATGGGGCATTTCGTCAAGGCATTGTGCTGACAGTGCCGCTGGAGTTGCGGCTGCTCGCACCCGACGTGGACGGCGCCACGTTACACGCGTGCCTCGCACATCACTATGCGCACGCAGCCCACGTGCGTGTCTTGTCGCCGCATGAAGCGGGCGGCTTGACGCACCTGGATCCGCAAGCGCTGAACGGTACGAACGACATGCGCTTAAGCGTATTTCACAACGTCGAACACGGGCAAGTCCTGCTGTCCGCGGTGTTCGACAATCTTGGCAAAGGTGCATCCGGTGCCGCGGTTCAGAACCTGAACCTGATGCTCACGCGGCAATAGGCCGACAGCTTGAGCTAGCGTTCGGCCACACGTACATTCCAGCAGTTGTCGCCAAAGACGAGACAGCTTGTTAATCCACGCGCAGGCTTTGCTCCATCGCGTAGCATTCATCCCACACGAAAGTGTCAAACGCACCCAACCGCTTGCTCCACTTCGGCGTCAGCGCTTTCACACAAGATCCAGCGACGCGCGCTGTGTAGTCGTCCGTGAGAGCCCACGGGTTTCCAGCTCGAGATCAATCTAAACAAACGACTCATGGCCTTCCTTTCGAAATGGATCACTGATGTCCTCACCAGGCGTAACTTGAGACGCCGCCGGCGACTTCGAGCGTTGCGCCTGTGACGAAGCCGGCGCGTGGAGACGACAGAAAGACGATTGCTGCTGCCGCTTCATCGGCTGCTCCAAGCCGGCCTAGCGGAATGCGTTTGTCCTTTGCAAGCCACGTCCCATTCGCAACTGGTGGCTTGCTAGTCGCTGCCTTCATCGGCCTGAGGATTTTTCACCGGCGTCGGCATAACAACGGATGACCGTGACGAACGCCTTCGCTCATTCGAGGAAGTCTGAGCTACGGCGTGACACCTGTCATCCAAACCACCGTGCTGTCCCGGATCGACCGTATCGTCCACACTTGCAACTCGCGAGCTATGTACGACCGACAGGCAATGCTCGCGTGGCGTTCACGTCAATGCAGTTCGTCATCGTCACTCGACAGCCATGCCGGAATATCACGCTTGCCGTTGAGCACGCGCCAGATTTCGATGTGGGACTCGCGCTCAATGTAGAAGATCAGATGAGGATAGCGCTCAAGCGGCCAGGACCGCAGGCCTGGTATTTCCAACTCATAGGCATAGCGTGGCGACCCGACGTGAGGGTGCTTCGCCAGGCGTTTGTACGCTTTCTCGATCTCCGCAATGAAGCCGAGCGCAGCCTGTTCCGAAGCCTCGTCTATGAGGTAATGGGTGACCTCGTTCTCTACGTCCTGCTCGGCCATCCTCGTCGGTACGACTGCCTTGCTGCTCATTTACGCGAAGTACGCACGCGTGCACGCAACGCTTCGAAGTATTTCTCGTCGACCGGAGCCGCGAGGCCGGACGTCGCGCCCTGCAGAATCATCGCACGCAGACGCTTGCGATCCTGGTCTTTACGGATCAGTTCGCGGACATACTCGCTGCTCGTGCCGTACCCGCACTCACCGACCTGCTCGTCGACGTATTCCTTCAGCGAATCGGGGAGAGAGATGTTCATTGTGCTCATGCAAACTACTCTATCACGTTTTGGCAAAATTTGCCAAGGCGCCTGCGTGACTCGGTGATGTTGCACCGAGGACGGGCTGTGGACGCCTACGTCGCGCCAATGCTCGTCGTTGCCTTTGCCACACCGCGGATTTTTCACCGGCGTCGACGTAAGAAGGCCTGACACTTTTGCGGCGAAGCCCATCTCTCAAGAGCAGGCTGATCGGAATATTGACCTTCGCGGTCGCGGTGACAGGCTGTGTTGCGGCCCAACCTTATGGCTACGGCGACCCGGCATACGGCTACGGTCCAGGCTACTACACGCCGGGCACAAGCATAGGGATCGGTGTCGGCGGCAGCAGTTTCAACGGCGCAGCGTCGGCGGCGTTGTCGGCATCGGCGTCGGTTTCTGATATCGGACGAGATTTCGCTCACGTAGCGAAAGTATGTTGCAACGCAGCTAAAACCATCCTATAACCATCCACATGGATGGCGTACGGATGGATTATGAAAAAAGCGGCGGCTCCCCCCGAGACTCCTCGCGCCAAAGGCGGAGAGTCCCAAAAAATCACGATCAATCTTGTCCCGATCGACCTTGGTCAGATCGATCTTCTCGTTGAAGAAGGCTTCTATTCGAACCGTACCGACCTGATCCGGACGGCCATCCGCAATCAGCTCGCGCTACACGCTCAGGTCCTTCAGGAGACGGTCACACGCCGCGCGCTCGTGCTCGGCATGCAGCATTTTTCCAGACAGGACCTTGAGGCAGTCCGCACGGCGCGCGAGCGCCTCGACATCCAGGTGCTCGGACTGGCCAGCATTGCGGCTGACGTCTCACCGGAACTTGCGCGCGCAACGATCGGAAGTGTCGCGGTGCTGGGGGCATTTCACGCGACGCCCGCCGTCAAAACGGCGCTCGCCGACCGTATCCGGTAGCCGCACGCCACCCAACCTGGCATCTACTCCGCTCACGGGACCACACCATGAAACTGAATGAAGAATTCCTGAACTCGATGCACGAAGCGATGGTCTTGTTGCGTACGCGCGGCCCCGCCGAGGCGACGGCGGCAATACAACGCGCGTTGCGTGGCGAAGGCACGCGGCCGACGAATGGCATGTCGGATGTAACGGTATCCAGTCCCGTGGACGCCCCGCGTTACCGGACGAATAGGTACGACGTCCCTCCGTGTGCGACGGAACGGGTACGCACAGATGTCGAAGATCGCGGGCATTTCAGCACGCACGCGTATTCGAATGCTGCTGGCCGTCGGGAATATCGGCTCTATGTGCCCGCAGGGACCGCGAGCACACCGATGCCGCTCGTTGTAATGCTGCATGGCTGTACCCAGGACGCTGATGACTTCGCAGCCGGTACCCGGATGAATGCGCTCGCCGAGCGTCACCGGTTTCTTGTCGCGTATCCGGTGCAGCCAAAGCAGGCCAACCCGTCAAAGTGCTGGAACTGGTTCAGGCCGGGTGATCAGTCGCGCGAACGCGGCGAGCCGTCCCTGATCGCTGGAATCACGCGCGAAATCATTGCCACGCACGATGTCGACCCTACGCGGGTGTACGTCGCGGGCCTGTCCGCGGGCGGCGCAATGGCGGCAATCATGATTAGCGAGTATCCCGAACTGTACGCTGCGGCCGGCGTACATTCCGGTCTCGCTGCGCGTTGTGCGCATAACTTGCCCTCTGCGCTCGCCGCGATGAAAGGCGGCACACATCCCGCAGAGGCGCGACGCACGCAATGCGATTCGTTTGCGCCGCAACGGCCGATGATCGTTTTTCATGGTGATGCCGATGCCACGGTTCACCTGTCGAATGCCGCCCGAATCGTGCGTGGTTTCGAAAAACAACACGAGGGCGTCGACAAAGAGTGTCGTCGCGGGGCGGGCCGACGTGACTGCACGGTAGACCGGCTGGTTTCCTGCGGCGGCGTCGACGCCGAGCTATGGACCATTCATGGCGCGCCGCACGCATGGGCAGGCGGCAGCTCGCGCGGGAGTTATACGGACGCAAGCGGGCCGGACGCGAGTGCTGAGATGCTGCGTTTTTTTCTTGAACACCCGCAACCATAGTGCATGCCAGAGCGATGTCGTGGCGGCGCCATTATCCGAGCTCATCTTACGGATGTCGTCATGCCCGGCAGCGCGCGGAGCATGGAGTCTACGGTCGGCCATGAGCGGCCGGTCGAGGTCGTCGTCCAGTTTGGCTGACCGAGGCCTCGTCCGCCCTCGCTCAATGGCCGGTCTTCGGTTAGCAAATCGCAGGTGGCATTGCCTCCACGCGGCCAGAAGCGGCCGCACAAGACGCAAGGAGAGTGACCATTTCCTGGCGGATGACCGCCGGTCAGATTCGATTGACTCGGACGCTATGGACCGAGCCTTAGCCTAGAAACGGCAGGTGCACATGACCTCCGGTATCTGCCCCGCCCCTTCTACATGAGGTCGCAACTGGCTGATGTATTTTCAGCAGCCGCTGCGGCAATTAACCGTATCCATTGGCTTGACGACACAGCGCGGATTTAGTTGGATAGCGTCGGCGCCCGATGCCTCTGTGAACTCACGTCCTGGCGGCGACCGGGAGTCGGAATGGGGCGCCGAGACGGTTGAAGGCGTTCATCGCGGCAATCGTTATCGTGAGGTCGACAAGTTCCTTCGGAGAGAACGCCGCCGAGGCCGCCGCATAGGCTTCATCTGAAGCATGCGTTTCGCTGACGAGAGTCACCTCTTCGGCCCAAGCCAAGGCGGCGCGCTCCTGAGCGGAAAACAGGTGCGGGACTTCGTCCCACACGGGCACCAGTGTCACCTTGTCGATGGACATGGTCTTTCTAAGATCGCGACTGTGCATATCGATGCAATGGGCACATCCGTTAATCTGTGAAACACGGAGGAACACGAGATGAATGAGTTCCTCGGGCAGGTTGGTGCTTTTGGTCACATAGTGATGGACACCGAAAAGCGCTTTTGCGCCGTCCGGTGCGATCTCGCTCCAGTTCAAGCGTGTCATCTTCGTCCTTTGCCGTTTGGCCATAAAATAACGTCTCTTGCGTCACGGTCGCGGGTTGGTTACTTCCCCTTCGCGCATGACTCATGACATAACGCGACGTTACTAGCCCGAGATTACGGACAACAGGCCCAAGAATTGGCGAAATGACTGAGCCAAAGACTATGCCCACGCTTGCGATCGAGATAGACCGTACTGCGGCGGCGCCCGTTGGCGAGCAGATCTACGCGAGCCTTAGGCAAGCGATTGTCGACGGCCGTCTTCAACCCGGAAGACGGTTACCCTCCGGAAGGGATCTCGCTGCGCAGCTCGGCGTCGCGCGCGGAACGATTCTGGTGGCCTACGAGCGGCTGGCTTCCGAGAAGCTAGTGGTCGGCGCAGGCTCCGCCGGCACACGCGTCTGCGCGCAACTTCCTCCAGCGCCAACCGCGACCGAGATTCCGCTCGATGGGCCACTGGATGCTTTTACACGACCGTATTCGAGCGCGCCACTACCGTTCCAGATGGGCGTACCGGCTCACGATGCATTCCCCGCCAAGGTCTGGGTTCGAATGCGAGCGCGGGCTGTCCGTGCGGACGCGACCGGATACACGACCTACGCCGACCCTCGCGGCGAGCGCGACTTGCGCGCACAGATTGCCAGTCACTTGGCCATCAGCCGACAGATTCAATGCCATCCCGATCAAGTTATTGTGACCAGTGGATACCGTCACGGACTGATGCTTACACTGATCGCGCTCAGAGCTCACGGTCGCACCGCGTGGATCGAAGAACCAGGCTATCCGATCGGAAGGAAAGCTCTGGAGCTGGCGGGGCTTACGGTTGCCCCCATCTCCGTAGATGTCGAGGGATTACGTGTCGAGGAAGGCATCGCTCGTGCTCCGCATGCCGCGTTAGCGCTGGTCACGCCGGGCCAACATGCGCCGCTGGGCGTCGCCCTCTCGCCGATGAGAAGACGTACTCTGCTCGAATGGGCTGAAGCAAAGGATGTCTGGATCATCGAAGATGACTACCTGGGCGAACTACAGTTGGTCGGACGGGCGGCGCCCGCCCTGGCTGCGGGTGATGGCGCGCAACGCGTGATCCACATCGGCGCATTCAGCAAGACAATCAGCCCCGCGCTGGGCCTCGGCTTCGTCGTCGCGCCGCGCGCACTGGCCGAACGCGTTGTCGAAACAGTTTCAGTAATGGCACCTGCTCCGAATAGGACGACACAGCTGGCACTAACGGAGTTTCTCGCAGATGGACACTTCATGCGCCACCTCCGACACATGAAGAAGGTCTACGCTGAGCGCCGCCATCTCGCTGTTGAACTGCTCAGAAAGCGATTCACGGAGGTCGTGGAATCGGGATTGGGGTTGATTGTCAAGTTGCCTGATGGCGTCGATGACCTGGAAATCGTTCATTCCGCGCGCAAGCAAAATCTTGCACCGTCAGCGCTGTCTACGTGGTACCTGCGGACAGAGCTCGCGAGGAACGGCCTACTTTTGAGCGTAACGAATCTTCGGCCCGACAACATCCGTGCGGCGTGTGATGCGCTCGAAGATATTGTTTCAGCACGCATATCGCAACATCGAGGCGTCGATGCAAGCCATCGTTTCTTTTGATCGGCTTGGAGGGACCGGTATTGAGAGCTTTGCGGTCATCCGTCTCAGCATATCTGCGGTCCACTTCGGGTCGACTTTACGCATTCCACCTTCGGCGAATCCGGGCCCGACGGGGAACGCACCAAACCGACCCACTCCGGTCAGACGGCCGTCTCCAAAGCGGTCAGTAAGTCGAATCAAGGTTGTCGCGAACTGGAGTGCCATAAAGCGGTCGTTGGCGACCTCACATAATCGGCCAGGAGGTCATTCGACGGAGGTGATCAATTCGTTGACGATACGGTCATCGTCACATCAAATTCGGCCATCGATAGAAATACTTCGGTGCAGCCTCCCTTATCAACAAAGCCAAATATCGATGACAGCCGGTTTTCGCCTTATAGCGGTATACGCCGAAGCCGAAATGCGCTCGCATGCTCGGAGATACGTAGCAGATTGCGCCGTAACGGCGCTCGATCTTGAACCAACCCGGCCTTGGTTTCTGATCAAAACAAACACCGATGCGGAGCGCGACCTGCTTATCGGAAACGAGGCGCTCCTTAAGGAATTCAGGGCGGTGTTTCGGGCGCGCGAGTGCCCTGACGAAATCGTCGAAATTCTCACATTCACTTTCCAGTCGCAGGAAACTGTGGAGCGAGACTACGCAGGCAACTGGCATTGGGCGTTGACTTAGTCAACTTCCTGAGTGTCCGCTATCGGAGGCATTGACAGACCGTTGTGGGTCGGGCCGCCACCACCCGACGCGGCGCACACTTAATCTCCATTCGCTTGAAAGGAGATTGCCATGAAATCCGAGAATGTCGCGGTTGCCGACCGCGTGCCGTGGAACAAGGGCAAGCTGACCGGGCAGAAGTCGCCGTTAAAGCTTCGGGAAATCCGGGCGATTCGGACGAGACTTCAGATGGCGTCGAATGTTCGTGAGCTCGCGATGTTCAATCTGGCGATTGATAGCAAGCTGCGGGCGTGCGACCTTACACGGTTACGCGTCCAGGATGTCCGCCACGGAAGCCACGTAGCGTCGAGGGCTACAGACAGCCTCGAAGCGTGGATCGAAGCCCGGGCACTGAAGGCGGCGGATTTCCTGTTCCCGAGCCGGATTCATACGTCACCGCACCTGTCGACCCGGCAATATGCCCGGCTGGTACACCGCTGGGTCGCATCGATTGGCCTCGACGATACCGCATACGGTACCCACACGATGCGCCGCACGAAAGCTTCGCTGATCTACCGGCGGACGAAGAACCTTCGAGCGGTGCAGTTGCTGCTCGGACACACAAAGCTGGAAAGTACGGTTCGTTACCTGGGAATCGAGGTCGACGATGCCCTTGAGATGGCGGAGCAGACCGAGGTTTGATGGCATGGCGGCCGGCGAGCGGTCGCTTGCCGGCCGAGGCCGTGTGAAAACTCGCCCTGAACGAGCCATATGGCATTTGGCACCGGTACGCCGACCGCTCGCCCGTGGAATTCAGTCGAGATGCCAAATTGCGGTCCGCGCGTTATGTCATCAAAGCGTTCATACGGCGCGGCGGCCCCGACCGGTCGCCCTCTCCGGGCTGCGCGCCACGGATGCGCGTGGTTGTCTGCCACGTTGCAGCAGAAATACACCACCGAGGATTGCGCCCATCGCGAACAGTTCGACTGCGCCAATCGGCTCCTGCGCGAGCCACGAACCCATCAGCAACGCAACGACCGGCGGAATGTACGTCACGCTGGACGCGGCCACGGCTCCGAGCCGTGCGACGATAAAGTAATAGAGGATGTAAGCGATCCCGGTGCCCGTCAGACCGAGTCCCAGTACGAGGCCGCTCAGCGCTCGTGCATCGCCCGTCACACGCATGATGCCGTGGAAATCCGTGACGCAGCCGATCTGGACCAGTGCGAATCCGATCTGCCATGTCGACAGCGCGACCGGCGAGAGGTCCAGGCCGGAAAGAAAGCGGCGCGCGTACACGAACGAGCAGCCCACGCTCAGTGAGCCGGCGACCATATAGCCGACTCCGAGCAGGTTGACGCCAGCCGCCTGCGCATTCCACGGACGCGCGATCAGCAGTACACCGACGAATCCGCTGACGATGCCCGCGATCATTCGCGCGTTCGGACGCTCCTCACGCAGCAGCGCCCATGCGCACACGAACGAAAAAAGCGGAATGGCGCCGCTCAGCATCCCGGCAATGCTCGAGAACAGCAGCCCGGCCCCTTTCGCGAACGCGTAGTAGTAAATCACGGTCGCAAGCAGCGACATCACCACGAAGTGGTGAGCATGCCGAAGATGGCGCCATTTGAGTGCCTTAGTGAATAGCGCGACGGCGAGCAGCGGGATGAAGCCGAAAAGCACGCGCAGGAAGACGATTTGACTGGCAGCCAGATCGACGCTCGCCCACTTCATGAACAGGAAGTTGGTGCCCCAGATGAACCCGAGGGCGGCGAAGGCGAAATAGGCGGGATTCATGGCAGCGCACCAGGAAAGCGGATGAAGTCCCGATTGTGTTCCGCACCACCATGCTCTACAAATGATTTAATGTCGACTATGGAATAGAAAAACTGAGCTATGCGATCGACTCCCCCCCTGAAAGCCCTGCCTACATTCGAAGCTGCCATGCGTCTCGGCAGCTTTACTCTTGCATCCCGGGAACTGAACGTCACGCCCGGTGCGATAGGGCAGCAGATTCAGAAGCTTGAGGAATGGCTCGGCGTCGCGCTGTTCGTGCGACAGATACGGCAGGTAACGCCGACGGAGGACGCTCGCGCATACTTCGCGCAGATTCAACCCGCGCTGGCGCAACTCGTTCACGCGAGCCACCGCCTTCGTGAGCGCCGCGGTAACGGGGTGCGCGTGTCGATGCCGCCGAGCTTTGCCGCGAAGTGGTTTGCGCCGCGCATGGCCGATTTTCTGCAAGCAAATCCGGGGATCGCATTGAGCCTGAGCACGACGACGACAATGGTCGACTTCGAACTGGACGGCGTGGATCTCGCGATCAGGCATTTCGACGGGATCGATGCGCGGTTATCCGTTCAACTGCTGTGCGATGACGTGGCTCGCGCGTATTGCAGCCCGGCATACGCGAAACAGCGCCGATTGAAGCGCCCCGACGATTTGCGTACGGCGACGCTTCTGCACAACACGCTACACCCGCATTGGGCAGCTTGGCTGACGCGATTCAGCGGTCTCGACGGTGCGCGGATCGAAACCATCGCCGGTATCCGGTTCGACCAGTCGTTGATGGCGATCGACGCTGCAGTGCGCGCGCAAGGCGTTGTGCTCACCAGCCCCCTGCTGGTAGAAGCGGAACTGGCTCGCGGAGAACTGATCGAGCCATTCGATAATGCGCTTACGTTAGACGCCGGATACTACCTCGTCCATCCCGCCAGTGCGGAAACCAAACAGGCTGTTCAATTGCTCAAGGCGTGGTTTACCGACAGCATCGCCGTGGGATGTGCGCGGCGTGTGGGCTTTTAGCCGCGAATATCCCCTAAATGACTGCTGTCGGCGCTAGTGCCGACGCCGGACAATGCGATCCCGATCGGCAGCAAAGGGTCGGTTTCGGGCGACCGCGTCGGGGAGTGACGGCCAAATCAAAGCATGCCCTCCGCGATTTCCGGAGGCAAATCACCGCAAGCGGATCTGACAAATTCACTCGCTCCGTACTGGGAAAACGTCGCTGACGCGACAGGTGTCGCTTATCGTGGCTATGCGACAGACCTCTGCGGATAGCGAAGGGATTGAGCGGGCGAGTGCAGCACGGCGAATTCGCCGGCTCGCCGTCCCGACTCTGCTACAAGCATTCCTGCATACCTGCGCTTGCTCAGGTAACGGGCACGAACCCTCCTTCGCCGAAGAACCACGCCGCCATCGTCCGTGCCAGTTCGAGCACGACCTCCGCGTCGGTCCGGCCGGAGGACGCGCGCACGTGTAACGAATGATCTGCGTCGTCCACCACATGCAGCGTGGCGCGTGGCCCCAGCGTCTCGACGACCGACCTCAGCAGGTGAAGCTCCGCCAGTTTGTCGCGCGTGCCCTGCAGAAAGAGAAGCGGCACCGTGACGTCCGCCAGGTGCCGTGCCCGCTCCACGCCGGGCGCGCCCGCCGGGTGCAACGGGAACGCGACGAAAGCGAGGCCACGCACGCCGTCGAGTGGGGAGATGGCCTGGGCCTGGGACGTCATGCGGCCGCCGTACGACCTGCCGCCGGCGAAGAGCGGCAGGGCCGGCAACCGCCGGCGGCCCTCTGCGACGGCGGCCTGCACGGCAGCATGTGCCACGGCCGGCGAGTCCACCCGCCTGGAGCCCCGCTCCATGTACGGAAACTGGTAGCGCAATGTGGCGACATTGACCGCCGCAAGCGCGTCGGCCAATGACGACATGCCGGCGTGCTGCATGCCCGCCCCGGCACCGTGTGCGAAGACATACAGGGCTCGCGCGCCCTCCGGCACCCGAAGGAGCGCAGAGACCTTAGTGCCGTCGGGCAGTGCCATGGAAAGCGATTCTGGGTCGTCCATCGTATTCAGGTCGTGTCATTGTGGCCTCAGCCCCGATTCTGCATCAATGAGGCATCGGGGAGCGTTTGTGGCGGCCTCCGGCAAGACATTGCGCAGGTGGAGTTTGCCGGGCCGCAGCGTGATCCGCACTTTGAGACATCTGCGGCAGCGTGGCCCGGCTTCGCCAAGTCTGCTTCGCCTGGTGCGCTCCGCCTGGATCATTAAGTCCGGATCGATCACTTTCAGTTGACCGCGTCTGGCGTCGGCGATTCGTACTTGGTACGTTGCCACTGATCGAGTATTCCATGGGCTTCGAGTAAGCGACGCTCAATGCTCTTCTCATCTTTCTCCACCTGTGCCGTCAACTCGATGACGTAACCGTTAGGATCGCGCAGGTAGATTGACTGAATCGCCCCATGATCCGATGGACCGCGCACTTCGACGCCA
Source organism: Paraburkholderia rhizosphaerae (assembly GCF_004366595.1). Classification (GTDB taxonomy): domain Bacteria; phylum Pseudomonadota; class Gammaproteobacteria; order Burkholderiales; family Burkholderiaceae; genus Paraburkholderia; species Paraburkholderia rhizosphaerae. The sequence goes on along the minus strand of NZ_SORE01000005.1, from coordinate 305,124 downwards.
GCGGCGACCGCTTTCTCCTTGTAGCTCATCAGGGTCCGCACATCGGGAATTTCCAGAGCAATGTGCAGATCGAAATCTGACTTGGGTTCAAACATACCCTCGCGCTCTTCCCCCACGACTTCGAAAAACGCGAGAAAGGAGTGGTCGCCCATTTCGAAGAAACTATGTAAGGCCTTGATTGGACGGCCGGTCTTGGTCGCACTGAGTTCAAACGCGCTCGCTAGCCGTAGTCCGAGCAGATCGTCATAGAAACGCCGCGTTTCTTCAGAATCCCTGCATCGGTACGCGTTGTGATGCAAACCTTTGATATCTGGTGATAGCCAGTCATATGTCCTTCTATACAAGAGAGGGCTGTGCCCGCACCGTCCCACGTTACCGTACGCGATCATCTCGTTGCACGAGGTGGGCGATCGACGGTCGCAACACGATATTGGACAGATCTGTCATTATTAACGGACAAAGTGTGTTTGACACGAATGTCAATATTAAATTTCACTGGGTCCGCTGATCAGCGACCTCGTAACGCTTCGTGCAATCCTGTCCTCCGCTTTCTTGTGCTCATTTCGTGAAAGCTCAAAGCGAGGACGACTGTGGCAGCGGTAAAAATTGTCGAGTAAGCTTAGCTTGAGTTCGTGGTGTTAAGGAGGTGTCCAATGGCCGGGGTCATTCATCCTTTTTACGAGTCGCATCGCGGTGATATGGAGGCTGCCATGCGGCATCGCCTCGACCTTGCTGAAGCGATGCTGCGTGCGCGCGCACATCTATCCGATATTGATGGGATCAAGCAGGAGGTGATGGACGAACTCGAAATCGTACTCACGCAAATGCCCTATGTCGGAGGCGCGGCAAGTCGTATGAGCGACTTCTTCATGCGTCTGATGGGATTCATGGCTATCGGCCGAGTGCTGCGGCGACACGGCGTTTCGCTATCCATGATCGGCGAAATTGAGCGAGAAACCTATAAGGCGCAATTGCTCACCGTGCCCGAAGCGGAACGTCTCGCGTCCGGGCGTCAATTCATGTCGCCAGAGAATCAGACTTTGCTGCGCGAGCAGGCTGCAAAAAGTCATCAGAGAGAGTTTTCAGAAGATTTCGTCTACGATTTTGTCGAGCCGGGCCCGGATGACAATTTTGAGTTCGGCATCGACTACACAGCGTGTGGCTTTTGCAAATTCGCGGCTCGCCATGGAGACAAGGAAATCTTGCCGAGCATCTGCGGACTTGATTTCGACGCCTATGCAACGCGAGGGATCCGCCTGGAAAGGACACAAACACTGGCAGGCGGCGCGAGCCATTGCAATTTCCGATTCTCACGGCTCCCGAAGGCCTAGGACGACATGCGCGTAGGCCTCGAGGGGCGGCTCGCGGGAAGCTGAACGATTGGCACTCGAGTGGCCGGTCCGCCAAGGATATCGGACCATTACCCCATACCCGCGCGTCGATGCGGAGTTTTCTCTGAATCTCACTCTTTTCACATCGAGTTGCGCGGCGTCTCCCGGTCACCGTTACCCCGCGAGACTGCCAACAAATTGCTTGACCTTCTCCAGAACGGGTTGCTGATCGCCCGCGAAGGGCCAGTGATCAGCGCCGTCGAGCTCGACGAATCGCGCCTGCGCAATGTGGCTGGCGAGATGCCGGGCGGCGCCGATGCGAACGGCGCGGTCATCGTGACGATGCAGCACCAGGGTCGGCACTGAAATTCGACCCAGGAGATGCCGCACATCCATGTCGCGCAACGCCACGAGCACTCCCTTGATGGCGCCCGGGCTCGACGCGGCGCGAAGCAGGCCTGCCCACCAGGCTCTCGCCCGAGGATCGCCGGACAGGCTCGGCGCGAATGTCTCAATGCCTGCTGGGCCGCCCCAGAACGCGACTAGCTGCTGCAGCCACATGTCGTACTGACTCGCTTGGAGTGCGTGGGGATAGTCGTGCGTTGCGGTTCCCTTCGCCAGCGAAGCGAACAGAATGAGACCGGCAACGCGGTTGGGGTGATCAACGGCGAACTTGATGCATGCTGGCCCACCCTCCGACGCGCCGAACAACACGACCCTTTGGCTGCCAGCGGCGTCTAGTACGGTGCCGATGTCCTGCGCGGTCGCGTCGACGTTGGGATTGAACCCGACCCGGTCGGAAAGCCCGACGCCGCGACGATCGAACAGGATGAGACGGCCCATCCCAGCGAGAGAAGACAGGAACGCCCGGCACCGGGGCTCCTCCCACACCCGTTCGACGTGAGACACGAAACCGGGCAGCACCAGAACATCAACGCGGCCGGCGCCGTAAGTCTGAAATGCCAGATGGACGCCGCCACTGCTGACGTAGCGCGTCGACGGCGGGTCCTCGATGCGCAACGTTGCGCCGGCATCAAGCAGCGCGCGGGTCTCGGATTCAGGGGCCGTATTCAGCCCGTCACGAAGACGCTGCGTCAGAGCCTCAAGGTGGCGCTGGGCGGTGGCCCGGTCTCCCGCGAGCAGAAGGTTGCGGATGAGGTGCCGGCCGTAGACTTCGCTGAACGGATCGAGCTCAACAAGACGGCCGGCGTGCGCGGCCGCGGCCGCGTAGTCGCCCGCCGCATTCCTGTCGTGCACCACTCGCTCGAGTGCTTGGATCACCCGGCCGCGCAAGGCCTCCCGGCGAAAAAAAGCCCACTCGTCAAACTGCGGGCAGTCGCCCGGCGAAAAACCCTCGAGAAAATCGCCGGCATAGTGACAGCACGCCTGCTCGAATTCGCCGCGGTCGCAGGCTTGCTCAAACAGTTGGGAATCCACCTGCGGAGTGATCGCTGTCGACCATCTAACCGTAGACCGATCTATGGTAAGCGTGTCGTCGCCGAGCGCGTGCCGGAGGCGATGCAACAGACGCCGCAGCCGCGCCCGTACAACCTCCTCGTCGCCTTCCGGCCACAACATGGTGGCAAGGACGTCGCGCCCGACCGAGCCCTCCGCTTCGGCCAGGTAGACCAACAGAGCCAGGCCTTTGCGCAAGGGTAGTTGGCACAGCCTGTGATCCCGACGGATCTCCGGAAATCCAAGCGTCCGCACGCTAAATAGAGCCATGGCGAGGCGACCCTCAATGACGGCGCCCAAGGGACGCTCAGGGGACGAACCAATCCTACCATTCACCGCAAATGAGGGTCGCTGCACCTATCGCGCGGATCGAACTGGAGTATTGCCATGAAGAAACTGGGTGAACATGCCATCGTGATCGGCGCCAGCATGAGCGGGCTGCTGGCCGCCCGCGTACTGTCGGATTTCTATACCATCGTCACCGTGCTCGAACGCGACGCGTTTCCGGACGCAGACGCGCCGCGCAAGGGTGTGCCACAAGGCTGTCATACCCATGGACTCCTTGCGCGCGGCAGCGCGGTACTCGAGAAATTCTTTCCCGGATATAACAGCGAGGTCGTTACGCAAAGCGGCGGTTTGATCGGTGATGTGGCCAACGATGTGATCTGGATAGGCCACAACGTCAGGCTTGCTAACAGTGCGAGCGACCTGATCGGTCTGCTTGCAAGCCGTCCCGTGCTCGAAGGCCATCTACGCCGACGGCTTATGAGGTTGCCGAACGTGCGCGCCATCGAAAATTGCGCGGTGCGGGGTCTTGCGACCGACTCCGCACACAGGAGCGTGACCGGTGTGCGCGCGTTTGCCGAGGGCAAGGCGGAAGAGACTATCAACGCGGACCTTGTCGTCGATGCGACTGGCCGTGGCTCTTCCAGTGTGGCGTGGCTGGAAGAGTTCGGTTACCAACCTCCCACCAGGGAGAAGGTTGAGATCGGCATCAGCTACGTGACTCGTACTTATCGACGCCGACCTGCTGATCTCGATGGCAAGCACGGTATCGTTGTCGCCGGTAGTGCGCCGAACTGGCGCAATGGCGTCATGCTCGCGCAGGAAAGCGACAGCTGGATCGTCAGTACCGGCGGTTATTTTGGCGACGATGCGCCCGACAACGACGGAGGCTTTCTCGCGTATCTTGCGACGTTGCCGACCATGGAGATTCACGACGTTGTCGCAAGGGCGGAGCCTCTAACCGGCTACAGGCGCTACCGCTACGTCTGCAACCTGCGTCGGCGGTACGAGAAGCTCGCACGTTTCCCCGACAATTACCTGGTTTTCGGTGATGCGATCTGCAGCTTCAATCCTCTCTACGGGCAGGGCATGACGGTCGCGGCGGAGGAAGCGCTCGCGCTACAGCGGTGCCTGCGGGCGGGTTCGAACGATCTTGCGCGTCGATTCTTCGGAGCGGCCGCGAAGATCGTCGATATTCCGTGGGACATGGCGGTTGGCAACGACCTCCGCCATCCACGAGTCAAGGGCGCCCGCCCACTGATGTTGCGTTTCATCAACTGGTACATTGGCAAGCTTCACCTTGCCGCTCAACGCGACAGCATGCTGGCGACAGCGTTTCTGAAGGTCGTCAACCTCATGATGCCCCCGTCGTTGCTGCTCAGCCCCGCGATCGCCAGGCGGGTCTGGCAGGGCAACCGGAGGCCTGTGCTATCGATTCCCTCGCCTGCAACCGAAGCAGCGAGGCGGAATTGCGCATCGTCATGACCGGCGGGCGCCATTCGAGGGTATCCCCAAGGCAGCGCGTCAGATTTCCTTCTTCGAAGTGATCAGGCGTGGTGCGAATGCGTGTGACGTAGGTCGCTCGACGGTTCCCCGCCAACATGCCCTGAGCGATTGTTGGTCCCCGCCCGTCACCGTTGAACGTGCTGTGCCGTCGCGGCGGGCTTCACGTGATTGGCACGCTCCGTGCCTTTCAGAGCGTGGGCTCGCCAGCCGGCTCGCCACGTCACCGAAGGAGCACCACGATGAACACGCTGACCATCAAAAACCTGCCAATGACGAAGGAACTCGAACCCGCGGCGCTCGCGAACGTGCGCGGCGGCATCGGCAGAACGCCGCAACAGATTCTGGCCTGGGAAATATCCGGCAAGCCCGCGACCTGGCAAGGTCTGGTGCTCGGCGACGACGGACGGCTGCACCCGCCAACGCCGTAATGGCGTCGCTCGATCGCTTGCGAAGTGCAGCTCCCTTCGGGTCGCGTGCTGCCGATCGCGACCCTCGCGAGGTTGCTTGTCACCCCGCGCGGGCACGCAAGGCGTGATTCGCAGTTGAGTTTCGCGCATCCCGAGGCGCACCAGGTGGTGCGAGCTCGAAAGGAGCGTGGCGTGCTCTGCGATTATCGTGAGCCGCACGTGTTGCGCTTCGGCTTCGCACCGCTCTACACACGCGGCGTCGATGTATCGGACGCTATCGACGCGCTTTACGCCGCGCTCGTTCGCTAGTTGAGGTGTTCTATGCCTCGTTAAAAATGGCGTTATTCCCGACTGGTTGATGCATGTGTGTTCCCGAAAATTTACCTGGCCTGAGCTGAGGGGCCTCGGTAAACGGTGCCATCATGTAAGCGATCTAGCGGCGCACTTTTCGACGGGAAGGACGTAGTCGGCCATGTCGCCGACGTCCGCTTCATGCAGAGATTGGACCTTCACGGGCTGTTTTATCAGAGACCGCAACGGGTCGGGTTGTGACTGCCGCACGCTGAATACGCCGCGTGCCTTATCGATTCAGCATCGGACGGAGTGCGGCCACGAGCGGCCGGTCGAGGTCGTCGTCCAGTTTGGCTGACCGAGGCCTCGTCCGCCCTCGCTCAATGGCCGGTCTTCGGTTAGCAGATCGCAGGTGGCATTGCCTCCACGCGGCCAACAAGAGACGGTCGATGCGAGCATCCAAATTGTCGACAATGAAACTCGGGTAGCTAAGATGACCGCTGTCGCTGGCTAATCCATGCGCTCGATGCCCCGGGGCATTTCAACCCAGGAGTGCATGCGTTCTTCGTACACGGAGAAGTCTGGGGCGGGAAATGTCGGGTCTGCGAATGCCCCAACGGTGATAATGATGCTGTCTTCACGTTCCTCATTGGTGTAGTACACCGTGGCGCCGCATGTGGGGCAGAAATGGAACGCGCTCTTGCTTGCGCCGTCACCAACTCGAACGAATGTGTTTGAGGTACCGGTAATGGTCACCGACCTTGCGAGAAATCGTGCCTGCGCAGCGAACACGCTACCGGTTCTGCGTTGGCAATCCAGGCAGTGACAAACGGAGACGCCAACCGGGGCAGTCGATGTCGTAGCTGTGAGTTGGCCGCAAGCGCAACTAGCGGTTCGGTTCGTTTCGGTCATGCTATGCCCGCTCCTTAGACTTGGTGTTGTACACATCTAGTGTCAATGCTTCGGCGTAACCCGGTGTGAGAACCTCTGCCTCGGTCGTGGGCAGGCATCTAACGAGATGCGCATTAATTTACCTTTCCAAGAAATCGATTCTGCGGTAACGAATGACCGCCTCCAGAAAAGCTTAGAGGCCGCCGTGGGGCGAGTTGAGCCGGACGCAGGCGACCGCTGTCAAGCGGGAGTCGAAATCGGTTTGCACTAGCTTCTATAAGCGTCGAATTGGCTATCAGGCATGATTCTCCGTCAGGAGAGGTTAGTATATTCATCGCTCCGGTGTCGAAGGGACTATGCAGCCATGCAAAGAAAGATTATCGCCACAGCGCTAACTGGAACGGCACTGCTTCTGGGGGCGTGCGCGTACATCCGCCGACCCGGACCGGTCGGCAACCACGCGGTGCCGCAGCCGCTCCGATCGGTGAACCTCTCCAGATACATGGGCCTGTGGTACGAACAATTTCGCTATGAGGCGTGGTTCGAGAAGGACATGGACGACGTCACAGCGGCGTACTCGCTTAACGACGATGGCACGGTCAAGGTCGTCAATCGCGGCCGCCGCGGCTTCGGCGATTTCAGAGAATCGGTCGGCAAAGCGAAAATTGCGGACCCGGAAACGTATTCAAAGCTGAAGGTGTCGTTCTTCGGGCCGTTCTACGGGAATTACTGGGTGCTAGATCATGGCGACGATTATGACTGGACGATTGTGGGCGAGCCGTCGGGTCGCTACCTGTGGGTACTGACGCGCTCAGCGCACCCGGCCCCCGAGGTTCTCGCCAGTCTTGAGGCCCGCGTGAAAGCGCTCGGTTACGATTGGTCGCTCGTCAGAATTACGAAACAGAGTGGGTCATATCTGGAGCTCACACCGTTACGTCATTGATTGTGTGGAGGCACACTAACAAGCGTAAGGGCATTCGGCGGGCAGGGCCGAGTTGCGAATGCGCGGCACCGATGAGGGCCGCAGCGCATCCTGCAACTGCCGGTTTCGGCCATTCGCAGCCATCGACTTTTCTCCGCGAACGTCTGCTGTTGGCCGCCGACCCGACGCTTGCAGCCGCCATCGTCGAAACGTCAGAGGAGTGCGACCATACCCAGCCTTCGAGTGCCAAACTTTTCCTGCTGTATTCACCTATGGCAGACTAAGCTCTTACCGGTTGGGCCGACGTGAGTAAAGCGCTTTTCCCTTCGCGGCAACAACCGGGCTTAGCGATGGAGGCTTCCAGTTGGATCCTTCTCATCAGTTCGGCGCGCATCGGGGTAGCGGCTTCCAGGTCTTATGGGACGACGGCGAGTGCACGCTTTGCCGGACCGGGTGGCCAATCGATGGCGCGCAGCGCGCCGTGCTGGCCGTCCGACCCACCTCCGAATACCCGACGCTTGCGAGCGTCGAGCGTCTGGTCCATGAGTACGGACTGAGGGAAGAACTGGAATCGACCTGGGCCGCGCGGCCGCTGAAACTGCTGCGCGAAGGTGATCGAACTCTCCTGTTGCTCGAGGATCCTGGCGGCGAGCCGCTCGTTAGTCTTTTGACGGCCCCTTTGGAACTGGGGTGCTTCCTGCGCCTCGCCATCAGCATCGTCACCGCGCTCAGCAAGGCGCACCAGCGAGGCCTGATCCACAAGGACCTGAAACCAGGCAATATTCTTGTGAATGCGAATGGTGAAGTGCGGCTCACCGGATTCGGTATCGCGTCACACCTGGCCCGCGAACGGCAGGCGCCCGAGCCGCCGGAGACCATCGCCGGCACGCTCGCCTACATGGCCCCCGAACAAACCGGGCGCATGAACCGCTCCATCGACGCGCGCAGCGATCTCTACGCGCTCGGTGTCACGCTGTATGAAATGCTCACCGGGACCCTGCCATTCACCGCGGCCGACCCGATGGAATTGGTGCACTGCCATATCGCACGCAAGCCGGTGCCGCCTGGCGAACGGGTGGGGACGGTTCCCGCGACGGTCTCGGCAATCATCATGAAGCTGCTCGCCAAGACCGCCGAGGAGCGCTATCAGACCGCGAGCGGCGTCGAGCGTGATCTGCAACGGTGCGTCACGCAGTGGGAACACCACGGTCACATCGAAGTGTTCCCACTGGGGCGACAGGACACGCCTGATCGGCTGCTGATCCCGGAGAAGCTGTACGGGCGGGATCGCGAAGTCCAAGCTTTACTCGCCTCGTTCAATCGCATCGTCAGGAGTGGCACGCCGGAGCTGGTGCTCGTTTCCGGTTATGCGGGCATTGGCAAGTCAGCGGTCGTGAACGAGTTGCACAAGGCATTGGTGCCGCGCGGACTCTTTGCCGCAGGCAAATTCGACCAGTTAAAGCGCGAGATACCCTACGCGACGCTCGCCCTGGCTTTCCAAGGCCTCGTGAGGCTTCTGCTCGGCAAGAGCGACACCGAGCTCACCGAGTGGCGCGACGCCCTGTTGCAGGCGCTGGGCCCGAACGGACGCCTGATGGTCGACATTGTCCCCGACCTGAAGTTCGTCATCGGCGAGCAACCGCCGGTCCCCGAGCTGCCGCCACAGGACGCCCCGCGGCGTTTCCAATGGGTGCTCCAGCGCTTCATCGGCGTTTTTGCCCGAGCAGAACACCCGCTGGTACTTTTTCTCGACGACCTGCAATGGCTCGACGCGGCAACGTTGGATCTGCTCGACGGCCTCTTGACCGGGTCCGATCTACAGCATCTGATGTTGATTGGTGCCTATCGCAATAGCGAAGTCACGGCCGACCATCCGCTGATGCGCAAGCTCGAAGCGATCAAAGCTGCCGGCGGTAACCTCTCGCAGATTGCGCTGGCGCCGCTCGCCGAAACGCATCTGCGACAGTTGATTGCGGACGCGCTGCACTGCAAGCGGGAGCGTGCCGCACCGCTTGCGCAACTCGTGCATGAGAAGACCGGTGGCAATCCGTTTTTCGTCATTCAGTTTCTATACGCGCTCGCCGAAGAGGGCTTTCTTACCTTCGATCATGAAGCTGCGCGCTGGTCCTGGGATGTAGAGTGCATCCGCGCCATGCGCTACACCGACAACGTCGTAGACCTGATGGTCGACAAGCTCTCTCGCTTGCCGGCCGAAACGCAGACGGCGTTGCCGCTGCTGGCATGTCTGGGCAACGCAGCCAGGGTGGCGACCGTGTCAATCGTTCTCGAGACACCGGAGGAGCAGGTCCACGCGGCGCTATGGCCTGCGGTCCGTCAGGAATTGATCGAGCGCCTGGCCGGAGCTTACCGGTTCGTGCATGACCGCGTACAGGAAGCAGCCTACTCGTTGATCTCGCCGGAACGGCGCAGCGAGGTGCACCTTCAGGTAGGCAGGCTGCTCGCAGCGCATACGCCTGCTGAGAAGCAGGAAGAGGCGATCTTCGACGTCGTCAACCACCTTAACCGTGGTGCAACCTTGATAGTCTCGCAGGACGAGCGTGAGCAGCTGGCCGAACTCAATCTGATCGCGGGCCAGCGCGCCAAGGCTTCGGCTGCCTATGCGTCGGCGCTAACCTACCTCGCCGCCGGTGCGACGTTGCTACCGGAAGATGCCTGGGAGCGTCGTAACGAACTGAGCTTTGCACTGGAGCTGCAGCGCGCCGAATCTGAGTTCGCGACGGGCGCACTGACGGAAGCCGAGGCGCGCCTGGCGGTGCTGTCAATGCGCGCCGGCACCACAGTCCAACGCGCAACGGTGGCCTGTTTGCGGGTCGATTTGTACATGACTACCGATCAAAACGACCGGGCCGTCGTGGTCGGTCTCGACTCGCTCCGCGACCTTGGAATTGATTGGCCGCAGCATCCGACCGAAAAGCAAGCGCGCCGCGAATACGAGCGGATCTGGTCGCGGCTCGGCAGCCGCACGATCGAGGAACTCCATGAACTGCCCTTGATGAGCAATCCCGACGCGCTCGCTACGATGGAGCTCCTGATAAGAATGGCAGTGCCTGCGTACTTCAGTACCACGTTGCAATTGTTTTCCCTGGCAGTTTGCCGGGCCGTCAACCTCAGCCTTGAGCACGGCCACGGCGACGCCTCATGTGTCGCGTATGAGTTGTTTGCGATGTTGGCCGGCCCTTATTTCGACAACTATGACGCTGGATTTCGATTTTCCCGGCTCGGCTATGAACTCTCCGAAAAACCTGAACTCAAGCGTTTTCAGGCGAGGACGCTCGAGACCTTCGGGTTCGTCTGCGCGTGGACCCGGCATGTCCGGACAGGACGTGACCTGCTACAGCGCGCGTTTCATATCGCGAACCGTACTGGCGATCTGACCTATGCGGGGTACGCCTGCGCTCAATTGAACACCAATCTTCTGATGGCGGGCGATCCGCTCGACCACGCACAAAGCGAAACGGAGCGCGGCCTCCAGTTTGCCAACAAATTGGGGTTCGGCGCGATCGTCGTCTGGATCACCGGGCAGCTTGGGCTGATCCGGACGCTGCGCGGTCTCACAACCGAATTTGGCTCGTTTGATGATGGGCGGTTCAACGAGCTCGACTTTGAGCGCTATCTGTCAGGTCATCCGGCATTGGCCGCTGTCGGATGCTGGTACTGGATACGCAAGCTGCAGGCGCGCTTTCTGGCCGGTGGATATCCGGCGGCGGCCGATGCCGCGTTCAAAGCGCAACCGCTGGTGAACGCTTCGCCGTCGGTGTTGGAAACGGCGGAGTATCACTTCTATGGCGCGCTGACGCGCGCCGCATGTTGGGACAGGGAAACAGACGTGTCGCGGCAGCGGCACTTCGAGGCGCTCACCGCTCATTACGGTCAGCTCCAGGTATGGGCGAGAAATTGCCCCGACAATTTCGAGAACCGCGCCGCGCTGGTCGGTGCGGAGGTCGCCCGGATTGAAGGCCGCGCGCTGGACGCGATGGACCTTTACGAACAGGCCATCCGCACGGCGCGCGCCAACGGCTTTGTCCACAATGAAGCGCTAGCCAATGAAATTGCCGCACGGTTTTACGCGGCGCGCGGGTTTCAGACAACTTCGCGCGCTTACGTGAAGGAAGCCCGATTCAGCTATATCCGTTGGGGCGCCGACGGGAAGGTGCGGCAACTAGACGCGTTATATCCGTATCTGAGAACGGAAGAAACCGTGCTCGCTCCGACGAGGACAGTCGAGGCATCGGTCGAACAGCTCGACCTCGCGACGGTGATTAGTGTTTCGCAGGCTGTGTCAGATGAGATCGTGCTGGACAAACTGATCGCCAAGTGCCTGCGCACGGCACTGGAATACGGGGGTGCCGAGCGCGGCCTGTTGATGCTTACGCGAGGCACTGAACAGTGGGTCGTGGCGGAAGCCACGACCGGCGGAGAGACGGTCATCGTGCAACGGTGCGATGCGCCCGTAACCGCGGCAGTATTGCCGGAATCGGTTCTGCACTACGTGGTGCGCACCCAGGATAGCCTGATTCTCGACGATGCGGCGATAGAGACGTCGTATGCCGCGGACCCGTACATCGATCAGCGCCAGCCGCGCTCGATTCTTTGCCTGCCCTTGACCAACCAGGCCAAGCTTATCGGCGCACTGTATCTCGAGAACAATCTCGCTTCCTGCATCTTCACGCCGAGTCGCATCGCGGTGCTGAAGCTACTGGCCTCGCAGGCCGCGATCACGCTGGAAAATGCCCGTTTGTACCGCGATCAAGCTGAACGCGAGGCGAAGATCCGGCGCCTCGTCGAGGCCAATATCATCGGCATCGTGCTCTGGGACTTCGAAGGTCGGATTCTGGAGGCGAACGATGCGTTTCTCCGTATCGTCGGTTACGACCGCGACGACCTGGTCTCGGGTCGCGTACGCTGGACGACTGACCTGACGCCGTCCGAGTGGCGTGACAGCGACGCGCGGGCCATTGATGATCTGAAATTGAACGGGATCGCGCAACCGTTCGAGAAGGAGTACTTGCGGAAAAACGGCAGCCTGGTGCCCGTGCTCGTTGGCGCGGCAAGCCTCGAAGAAAATGGGAACCAGGGCGTCGCATTCGTACTGGATCTGAGCGAACGCAAACGGGCGGAAGCGGAGCTACGCCAGGTGCAGATGGAACTCGCGCACGCGAATCGAGTCGCGACGCTGGGGCAGCTCACGGCTTCGATCGCCCATGAGGTCAAGCAACCGATTGGCGCGGCGGCAACCAACGCTGCGGCCGCCATACACTGGCTCCGCGCGCAGCCGGCCCACTTGCAGGAGGTCCGACAGGCGCTTGATCGCATTGTGAATGACATGAAGCGAGCCGGTGATATTCTTGGCCGGATTCGTGAACACGTCGAGAAAGCACCGCCACACGAAGACAACGTGGACGTCAACGAGGCAGTCCGCGAGGTCATTGAACTCACGCGTGGGGAAGCTGCGAAGCATGATGTCTCTTTGCAGACAGTATTAGGAAATCGTTTGCCGCCTGTTCGTGGCGATCGCGTGCAATTGCAACAGGTGATGCTCAATTTGATCGTGAACGCCATTGAGGCAATGAGCGCAATGCGCGATGGACCGCGCGATTTGCGGATCAGCACGACCGCAGATGCATCGCAGTGCGTTTCGATTGCCGTCTCGGATTCGGGCCCGGGATTGCCCACAGCGGAAATCGAGCGTGTCTTCGATCCGTTCTACACGACCAAGGCGGGTGGCCTGGGCATGGGCTTGTCGATCTGTCGTACGATCGTTGACGCGCATGGGGGACAGATCTGGGCGAAGCCAAACGTGCCCCGCGGCACAGTCTTCCAATTTGCGCTGCCAAGCGGGAGCGAAGAACATGCCCAGCCCGGTGACGATGAGCGCCTGCGGCTGATGTAGTCGATCGACGTTTGCCCAATGCGGCGCGGGAAGGCCGAAACTCGCGCCAGCCATAGGAGCCGTTCTCGGCGCCTGTAAGGGGCGCAATCTGGTCAATGGCGGTTCGTCGAAGCGCAGGAACGCGATCAGTTCGGGCGGCACGTTGCTGCGCACCGCCTAGGCGGTCCAGTCCTCGATCGTCGGTTCGAGCTCGACGACCGTCGCAAAACGCGAGATCACCGGGTCGAGAATGCCGGACATGCCGGCGTTATCGGTGCGCCCGTTGGCCGCCGACACACGCATGGCCGTCGCACCATGCCGCTCCTGCAGCACGCACTACCTTGTCTCGAATACCGAAACGAAGATCGAGATGCACAGCAGCTTCGTCTATCCCGCTTGCGCACAGCGGCTCAGACCCAGACGACACAGAGCGCAACGTAATCCGGATGGTGGTGGAAATGAATAGTCCATTTGGGAGCGTACCGGCCGGCCTGATCGTGCTCACGACGGACGGTCGCGTGCAGTTCGGCTGGATCGATCCGCAGACGGGCGGGCTTTGTCGCAGTAAGGCGGTCTGCTATGCTCAAGGGGAGAAGACGAGAGATGTGATCAATGAAGCAGAACCTGAATCCAGTTGTGGCGCGCGTGCTCAAGCGCTTGCATTACCCGCTTGACGTGATTGCTTGCGGGGATGCCACGACGCCTATGACAGGCTTCCCCGATACGCTAACCTTAGACTAGAAAGTAACGATGTCCGAATCAAGGTGCGAAACGTTGCGGACGCGACATTGCCAGCGTTGCATGGGAGAAGAGTCCGTGATCTTCGCGCGAGAGCCAAGTGGAATCTGGCCGCTAGGGGAACGAACTACACTACTCAATTGGTGCGCGATCTACGTAACAACAACATGTAACTTTCGACGCGGCATATACAATCAATTAATTGCCGAACGGAAGATTTATGAGTAACTGGACAGTTGTCGCGGTCGAGTGACCGTATTGCTTAAGGGCGGAAGGCAGCAGGAGTCGAACCTACCAGAGAGTGTCTGACACCCCCTACTGGGTTTGAAGCCCAGCCGCACCACCAGATGCGTATGCCTTCCGTTACTAGCGATTTAACGGCTACCCGAAACTAGATGCGTTCACAACGTTTCACTGATCCCGCTATCACCCCGTAGCAAATGCACGTCACGCTGAAAGCGGGTATATCCAACGCGGTCAAAGAACTCTAATACCTGAATCGCACGCTTGCGCCCCAGCCCCGTCGCGTCGCGAAACGCCCCCGCCGACAGCGCGCCGCCCTGCTCCATCGCCAGCCGCGCAATCAGAAGCGCAAGTTCCCGCATCGAATCGCGGTGATAGAAAAGATCACGCACCACCTGATACACGTCGCCTTGCCGCGCAAGCTTGCGCAACAATGCGCGCACATCGTCTTCACGCTGACGCACCGAACTCGCCAGTTCACGCACCCATGGAGGGTCGTAGCGGCCAGCCTCGAGCAGGGGTAAAAGCATCTGTTTCAGCGCTTCTTCTCGCCGATCGAGCGAAACCGTATGCATCGGCAAATGCAGCCAGGGTCCACTCTTCGCCACCGCGCCGTCAACCACGAGCGTATTGATCAACGCACGCCACAACGCATCCGGCAAGAGCGGCGCAGCGATGCGCCGCAGGCGCGACGCGTCCGGCCCCTGCTCATCGGGAAAGCGCGTATGAAACTGCCGCAATGTGTCGACGATCTGCTCGCGCATTTGCACCCAGTGGTGTCGCAGCACGACAAACCCGTCATCGGCTACTTTACCGTGAAGCGCGATGTCGACCGCGTCATCAGGCCACGGCACCGCGTCGTGCGGCAACCCTGTCAAACATGTGAGCATCGAGCGCTGCATTCCGTGCGGCGCCTGCTCGAGCAATGGCACAATGCGCGCGTCATCGAGCCATATCCGTAACGCATCGAGCCATGCACGCCGCTCCGCAGTCCTGCGTTTGCGCGCCGGCCCGAAAGGATCGAGCACGCGTCCGCCGCCCACCGTGCGATTCGCCTGCGCGTTGCGCACGATAAAGCGGTCGCCTGGCAGCGCGCAGAGCGGCGTATCGAACACCAGTTGCACACGTGCTGTCTGCCCCGCGGTCAACGTATCGCCATCCAGCAACGCAACGTGCGCGACACGATGCGTCGCGCCCAGATGCACGTGCAAAGGCGTCCAGTGCTGTAACGTGAGCCCGGCGTCATCCAGCAGCGTCAATTCGACGTCCAGCCGCTCCGATAGCTTCGCGAGTCGCGCATCGACAATCCAGTCGCCGCGTTCGATCGCATCCTTGTCAATGCCGGCAAGGTTGAGCGCGCAACGTTGGCCCGCATGGCCGCTTTGCGTCGCGCGATTCTGCGCGTGAATGCTGCGTATCCGAACCGGCTTCAATGCGGGCGCAAGCATCAATGTGTCACCTGCCGCGACGTGTCCCGCGAACACTGTGCCGGTCACGATCGTCCCGTGGCCAGCAAGCGTAAACACACGGTCGACCGCCAGCCTGAACAGGCCGTCGTCGCGTCGCTCGTGCAACGCGAGCGACGCGTCGCGCAAGTACCGATCGAGTTGCACCACTCCCGTGTCGCCATCCGATGTCGCATTGGTTTCGAAAACCGGCGCGCCAGCGAATGTGGTGGACGCGAGCCACGCATCGATCTCGCGATGCACCTGCACAAGCCGCGCCGCATCGACGCGGTCGACCTTCGTCAACGCAATCGCACCACGTGTCACGCCAAGCAATTCGAGTATGGCCAGATGCTCGCGCGTTTGCGGCATGACGCCATCATCGGCGGCAATGACGAGCAGCGCAAAGTCGATTCCGCATGCGCCTGCCGCCATCGTATGGACCAGCTTTTCGTGTCCCGGCACATCGACTACGCCAAGCACATCGCCATTCGCGAGTGGCGTATACGCATAGCCGAGTTCAATCGAAATGCCGCGCGCTTTTTCTTCTTTCAGACGGTCGGTATCGACGCCCGTCAACGCGTGCACCAGCGTCGTCTTGCCGTGGTCGATGTGGCCCGCGGTGCCGACGATCATAGGCGCAACTCCGCGCATTGCGCGATAAACGCTGCCTCGTCCCCAGCCTCGAGGCAACGCAGGTCGAGCCGCAGCGTATCGTCCGCGATGCGGCCCAGCACCGGCCGCGGCAACTCACGCAGCCCCTTTTCCAGATGTACGAGCGCGCGGCCGCCGCGCCGCGCCGTCGCGACACGCAGCGCGACTCCATAGCTCGGCAATTGATCGACCGGCAACGCGCCACTCCCGATCTGGCTGAACATTGGCTCGACCGTCACCGCGTAGCGTTCGCCCAGCGCATGTTGCAGCGAAGGCTGCACACGCAATGCCGCCGCGTGCATATCGGTGGCCGGCCGTGTGAGCAAGCGCAGCGTCGTCAGTCTTTGAGCAAGAAATTCGGGTGCGCGATACAACCGCAGCACGGGTTCGAGCGCCGCGAGCGTGAGCTTGCCGACACGCAGCGCGCGCTTCAATGGGTGCTTCCTGATCTTGCGAATCAACGCTTCGCGCCCGACGATCAGCCCCGCCTGCGGCCCGCCGAGCAGCTTGTCGCCGCTGAACGTGACAAGATCGGCGCCCGCGTCGACGGTGCCGCGCACCGTCGGTTCGGCGGGCAGCCCCCATTGCGCGAGATCGATCAACGTGCCGCTGCCCAGATCGAATGCGACTGGCAGCGCGTGATGGTGTGCAATCTGCGCGAGTTCGTCGATCTCTACGCTCTTTGTGAAACCGCTGATCGCATAGTTACTGCAATGCACCTTCATCAGCAACGCGGTGCGCGCATTGATCGCCTCTTCATAGTCTTTCGCATGGGTGCGGTTGGTCGTACCGACCTCTCGCAGACGCGCGCCGGCGCGCGCCATGATGTCCGGGATGCGAAACGCACCGCCTATCTCGACCAGTTCTCCGCGCGAAACGACAACTTCCTTCTTCGATGCGAGCGCGGATAAGGTCAGCAACACCGCAGCGGCATTGTTGTTGACGACCGTCGCGGCCTCGGCGCCGGTCAGTTCGCAGATCAGATCTTCGATCAGGTCGTCGCGATCGCCCCGTGCTCCGGTCGCGAGATCGAACTCCAGGTTCGCCGGCCGTGTCAGTACGTCGATCACTGAACGCACCGCTTCGTCGGGCAGCAGCGCGCGTCCGAGATTCGTATGCAATACGGTGCCGGTCAGATTGAACACCGTACGCAGATGACCGCGGGCACGCTGTTCGAGAAGAGCACTTGCGCGCGCAACGATCTGTGCGTCATAGCGGGTGGCCGCCTCGGACGCATCCGCGTCGCCACCGGCAGACGCCGCAACATCGGCATCTACATCCGCAAGCAATTCCGCGCGCAGCGCGTCAAGCGACACGCGCACTGCCTCGACCGCCTGCGTGCGCCCATACGCTTGCGTCAACGCCTGCACCGCGTGCATCGACATCACGCGCTCGACCGCGGGCACACTCGCAAGACGTGCGCGCCGCCGCTCACTCGTTGCCGCATCGCTCACCCGGGCCTCCCCGCTCAACGGTCCGACGCCACTTCAGGCCACAGCAGCGGATTGGGCCCGCTGCGCTCGTAGCCCGCTTCGTTCATCAGCAAATCGAGCGTCAGGCTCGCGAGATCGTCGGCGAGCGGCTCGATATCGAAGTCTTTTTCCTGGTAGCCGATCTTTCGATAGGTATGGCATTCGTCGCACGATTCGGCCTTCCACGCCTCGCTGCCGCCTTCGATGCTGTGGTAAGCAATGCCCTTCGTCGAATCGCAGTTAGAGCATTTGACGCGAACCATATGCGCTTCAGTGCCGCACAGCCCGCATTGCAGATAGCGATAACCCTGGTACGGCCCACCTATGCGCACGACGCTGGCCACCGGCTGCGCGCCGCACACCGGGCACGCGCCCGGCGTATCGAGGTACGGAATGTCGTGCACATCGAAGCGGGTAGCGAGATCGGTCCACACCACCTGGAGCGCCGCCGTGATGAACGGCGCGGTGGCCGGCTCGACTTCATTGAAGCGCTGCGCAAGAATCGCGTCGGCCTGCGCATCGAGTTCGGCAGCGCCCATCAAGCGCAATGCATCGATCGCCTTGCCGAGCGCCGGCGCCACCGGACCCGAACTTTCAACGCGATCGAGCAAACGCTGCAGCACATCGCGCCACGCCGGATCGCGATCCGGCGATAGCGCGGGTACGAGCGGCATCGAATTGCGCTGGGCTTGCTCAATCGTTTCAGCGGACGGCATCGCCGCTTCAAATTTGGCGAGCACCTGCTGCTGCGCATCGGCCAACGACGCCATCAGCCGCAGATAGCCGCCGATCGGATTGCCGGTCGCGAGCTTGCGCAAGCGCGCCGCACGCGTCGTAAAGCAGGAAATCCGTTCGGGCAGGCGGATACGTGGAATGGCCGACTGATCGAGCGATTCGATCTGCGCTGGGTCGAGTATGCGCTGCACCAATTGCGGGACTCCCCGTTATGCATGACACGATTGGCATACTTAAGCGTTTGACTTCCGGCACGCTGTGCACAGATTCTCGCGCCGGTTTCGTTTGTCAGCAATAGGAGCAAAACCGCAAGCGTTTCCCCGTGGCATCCGCTATTTGATGCTCTCCCGGAACCAGCGCGGATGATGTTTTCTGGCCCAGCCGAGCGTGACCGTTCCGCGCAACATCGCGTCGACCGAGCCTTTGACCCAGATCGCCGCATAAATATGCACAATGATGCCGACGATCAACACGAACGCCGCGATTGCATGGATCAACGCCGAGGCTCGCACAACACCGATCGGAAAATAGAACGAAAAATATGCCCGCCAGATCACAATGCCGCTTAGCAACAGCAACACGAGACAGACCACCATCACGAAGAACAGTAACTTCTGTCCGGCATTGTAGCGGCCGATTTCTGGTAGTTTTTCTTCACGATTGGCGAGCACGTCGTTCATTTGCCGCATCCATTGCCAGTCGCTTTTGTCGAGATAGTTGTGATGCCAGAAACGCACGGCGAGGATCAGGAAAGACACGAACATGACGATGCCGATAAATGGATGCAGAATGCGCGTCCACTGGCCGCCGCCCAATATTCCGGACAACCAGAACATCGACGGATGGAACATCGACAAGCCGGACAGCGCGAGCAGCACGAACGTGATCGCGGTAATCCAGTGGTTCGTGCGCTCGTTCGGCGTATAGCGCACGATGAGGTTCGGATCGTGATCTTTCATTTGGTCGGCTCCTCGGTCTTCCCTTCAGGATTGTCGACGGGTTGCGTTCCGCGCTGCTCCCTGATTCTGCGCGCTTCGTCGCGTGCGGCGACTTCGTCGTCCTCGGTCACTTCGTTCGGTCCGACGCGCGTGTAATGGAAGAAGCCCGCTAGCGCGGTGAACGCCATCACGGCCAGCGCGACCGGCTTTGCGATGCCCTTCCACACGCGCACCATCGGGCTGATGGTCGGGAAGTCCGGCAAGCCGTGGTAAAGCGACGGCTGGTCCGCGTGATGCAACACGTACATCACGTGCGTGCCGCCGACCCCTTCCGGATTGTAGAGACCGGCCTTTTCGAAACCGCGCGACTTCAGATCGACAATACGTTCTTCCGCATGCGCAATCATGTCCGTCTTGGTGCCGAACACGATTGCGCCGGTCGGGCACGTCTTCACGCAGGCAGGTTCCTGCCCCACCGCGACGCGATCCGAACACAGCGTGCACTTGTAAACACGGCGATCCGCCTGCGACATACGCGGAATATTGAACGGACACCCCGCGATGCAAAAACCGCAGCCAATGCAGTTTTCCTCGTGGAAATCGACGATGCCGTTCGTGTACTGAACGATCGCCCCCGGTGACGGACACGCCTTCAGACACCCCGGGTCCGCGCAATGCATGCAGCCGTCCTTGCGGATCAGCCATTCGAGATTGCCGTTCGGGTTGTCGTACTCGGCAAAGCGCATAACCGTCCATGAATGCTCGGTCAGATCGGGCGGATTATCGTAAACGCCCCTGTTGATGCCGATTTCGTCGCGCAAGTCGTTCCACTCCATGCACGCGGTCTGGCACGCCTTGCAGCCGATGCATTTGCTGACATCGATCAGCTTCGCGACGCTGCCGGTGGCCGGCTCGCGCGCCGTTGGCGGCTGCACGGTGGTCGCCGATTGACGTCTGATATCGAGTGATTGCAGTGCCATGACGCCCCCTATGCCTTCTCGACTTTCACGAGGAACGACTTGAACTCCGGCGTCTGCGTATTCGCGTCGCCGACGAACGGTGTCAGCGTATTCGTCAGATAGCCGGGTCTGGCGAGGCCCTTGAACCCCCAGTGCAGCGGAATGCCGACATGCTGGATCTTCTTGCCGTCGACCATCAACGGCTTGATCCGCTTGGTCACGACTGCCACCGCGACGATATGGCCGCGATTGCTCGACACCTTCACCCGATCGCCCGCGACCACCCCGATGTCTTTTGCAAGGTCTTCGCCGATTTCGACGAACTGCTGCGGCTGGATGATCGCGTTGAGACGCGCGTGCTTGGTCCAGAAGTGGAAATGCTCGGTGATCCGGTAGGTCGTCGCGACTTGCGGAAAATCGGCCGCCTTGCCCAGCGCCGCGCGATCGTCGGGAAATATCCGCGCGCCCGGGTTATTCGTCGCAAGCGGATTTTGCGGATGGAACGGGTTGTATCCGAGCGGCGTTTCGAACGGCTCATAGTGCTCGGGGAACGGTCCTTCGTTCATCATGTCGCGCGCGAAGAAGCGCGCAACGCCTTCCGGGTTCATGATGAACGGCCCCATGCCGCCGTCCGGGTTCTCGTCCAGCTTGAAGTCGGGAATATCGGCGCCGCTCCACGTCTTACCATTCCATGCGATCAGCTTGCGCGACGGGTCGAACGGTTTGCCATTCGGGTCGCACGAAGCGCGGTTGTACAACACGCGCCGGTTTGCCGGCCACGCCCATGCCCAGTTCAGCGACTGGCCGATGCCGGTCGGATCGGCGTTGTCGCGCCGCCCCATCTGGTTGCCCGCCTGGGTCCACGAGCCGCAGAAAATCCAGCAGCCGCTCGCGGTCGAACCGTCGTCGCGCAACATCGCGAATCCCGGCAGCTGGTCGCCGGCTTTCGCGAGCACTTTGGTCGAATCTTTGGGATCGGTTACGTCGGCCAGCGCCTTGCCGTTGAACTCCATGGCGATCTCGTCGGGCGTCGGGCTATCGGCGTGCACATATGGCCAGCTCAGCTTGAGCAGCGGATCGGGGTACTTGCCGCCGTTCTTCTGATACAGCGCGCGCATCCGCACGAAAATGCCGGACATGATCTCGAGGTCGCTTTTCGCGTCGCCCGGCGGCTGCGCGCCTTGCCAGTGCCATTGCAGCACCCGCGACGAGCTGACAAGTGAGCCGCGCTCCTCCGCAAAGCAGGTAGTCGGCAGCCGGAACACCTCAGTCTGGATCTGCGACGAATCGACATTGTTGAATTCGCCATAGTTTTTCCAGAACTCGGACGTCTCGGTGGCGAGGGGGTCCATGATCACGAGCCATTTCAGTTTCGAGAACGCGGCGGTCATCTTCGCCTTGTTCGGTGCCGACGCAAGCGGGTTGAACCCCTGCGCGAGGTAGCCATTGACCTTGCCCTGCGCCATCAGCTCGTAGATCTGCAGCATGTCGTACGGCTTGTCGAGCTTCGGTAGATAGTCGTAGCCCCAGTTGTTGTCGGCCGTGGCCGCATCGCCATACCACGACTTCATCATGCTGACGAAGAACGCCTTGTAGTTTTTCCAGTAACTCAGCTGGTTGGGCCGCAATGGCTGTGACGCGCGCTTCTTGATGTAGCCGTCGAAGTCCTGTTCGCCCTCGTTCGGCAACGTCATATAGCCGGTCAGCAGGTTCGACATCAAACCGAGGTCCGTCAGCCCCTGAATGTTCGAGTGCCCGCGCAACGCGTTCATCCCGCCGCCCGACACGCCGATGTTGCCCAGCAGCAATTGCACCATCGCGCCGCAGCGGATCATCTGCGAGCCGATCGTGTGCTGCGTCCAGCCGAGCGCATACATGATCGTGCCAGCGCGGTTCGGCGTGGCGGTCGTCGCTAGCATTTCGCAGACCTTTAGAAACTTGTCCTTCGGCGTTCCGCATACCTTTTCGACCATCTCGGGCGTATAGCGCGAGTAGTGCTGCTTCATCAGGTTGTACACGCAACGAGGGTTCTGCAACGACGGATCGGTTTTTACAAAACCGTCGTCACCCAGTTCGTAGTCCCATGATGTTTTATCCGTGTACTTGTGAGCTTTGTCGTCAAAGCCTGAGTAGAGGCCGTCGTTGAACGCAAAGTCCTCGCGCACGAGGAACGTGAAGTCCGTGTAGTTCTTCACGTATTCGTGCTGGATCTTGTCGTTGGTGAGCAAATAGTTGATCACCCCGCCCAGAAATGCGATGTCGCTGCCGGTCCGGATCGGCACATACAGGTCCGCGACCGATGCGGTTCGGTTAAAGCGCGGATCGACGACGATCAGTTTCGCGCCTCGATGCGCCTTCGCCTCGGTGACCCATTTGAAACCGCATGGATGCGCCTCGGCTGAATCGCCGCCCATTACCAGAATCACGTCTGCGTTGCGGATGTCGACCCAATGGTTCGTCATCGCACCGCGGCCAAACGTCGGGGCAAGACCTGCCACCGTCGGGCCGTGTCAGACACGCGCCTGGTTGTCGAATGCGAGCATCCCGGTCGCGCGGATCACCTTGTGCGTCAGATAGCCGACCTCGTTACTGCTCGCGGACGCAGCGAGCATGCCGGTCGTCAGCCAGCGGTTCACCTTTTTGCCATCCGCGGTCGACTCGATGAAATTCGCATCGCGATCGTCTTTCATCAGCTTCGCGATGCGATCGAGCGCATCGTTCCACGAGATTGGCTGCCAGTCTTTCGCACCGGCGGGCCGATACTCGGGAATCGTCAGGCGGCTTTCGCTATGGATGAAATCGATCAGGCTAGCGCCCTTCGGACACAGCGTGCCTCGATTGACCGGGTGGTCCGGATCGCCTTCGATATGAAAGATGCTCGCGCTGACATTCTTCGCGCCGTCGCCGAGGCCGTACATCAGGATGCCGCAGCCGACTGAGCAGTACGGGCACGTATTGCGGGTTTCGGTGGCGCGCGACAGCTTGTACTGTCGCACTTCGGCAAGCGCGACATCCGGCGAAAAGCCGAGCAACGCCAGGCTCGATCCCGCCAATGTGGTGGCACTCACCTTCAGGAACTGACGCCGGGACATCTGTAGCATGGAAGCCCTCGCGCTCGGTTGTGTGGGGTACCAAAAAGTATAAGTCGTTTATTTTGATCTGTTTACATCGTTAAACATGCGGGAAAACACGCGTTAATCTGATACACATAGCGCACTGCAGCAACAGGCATAGCACTTGCACGGGTACCCGCGGGCAGCGGGCGAAGCGCAGCCCGTTCAGCGCGCAGCGATGCATCCTGCGTCATGCCTTCCGTCACAAGGGATCGCCATGGAACTCGAATCTCTTTCCGCCGACAAGCTGCATCGCGCCGCCCGGCTGCATGCATCGTGGGCCGTCGGCGCGTGCCGCCAGTTCATCGAGAATCGCTGCCCGGCGATGGCCGCGAGCATCGCGTTCTATGCGGCGTTCTCGCTCGCGCCGACGCTCGTGATGGTGATCGCGGTCGCGGGATGGTTTCTCGGCGGCGAGGCCGCGAGGGGCGAGTTGTACCGCGAAGTGCATGACGTGCTCGGCAACGATGCGGCGTCGGCAATCACAACCATCGTGCAGAACGCGCACCGCAGCGGCAGCGCGGGCGGCGCGGCAGCGGTGATCTCGTTCGTGATGCTGGCGATCGGTGCGTCCGCAACTTTTTCGTCGCTGAACAGCGCACTCAATATCGTCTGGCCGTCCAGCGGGCCGCGCGCATCGAGCGTGATGGCGCTCGTGCGGACCAGGCTGATCTCGTTCAGCCTCGTGCTCGGCGTCGCGTTCCTGCTGATCGTATCGCTGGTGCTCGATGCGGCGATCACGTTCATCGGCAACTGGCTGTGGGGCGATTCACCGACCATCGTGTTCGGCAATCTGCTGCAACTGGCAGTGGGGCTGCTGGTGCTGTCGCTCGCCTTCGCCGCATTGCTGAAGTTTCTGCCCGACGCACCCGTGCGCTGGCGCGACGCGCTGGTGGGCGGCATCGTCGCGGCGGTGCTGTTCTCCGCGGGCAAGAAGCTGTTCGCGCTTTATCTCGCGCATGCCGGCATGGCGAACTCGTTCGGCGCGGCGGGTTCACTCGCAGTGCTGCTGATGTGGCTGTACTTCTCGGCGCTCGTGCTGTTGCTCGGCGCGGAATTCGCGGCAGCGCGCGGCCGGCTGCACGACCCGCGCGGCGCGTGGGCGTTTCTGCAGCAGACGCCGCCGGGCAGCCGCGCGATGATCGCGTCGGTGCTCGCCGCGCCGACCGCCGGCGTGAATCCGGCGCGCGGCGCCAAGGTGATGCGCGGCAGGTCGTCTCATCCCGCCGCAGCGACGGAAACAGACGGCGCGCAGCTGGGTACGGCATCGGCTATCGCTACCAGTGCTGACGGCGCCCGGCGACGGCCCATGTTCCGCAAGGCCGTCCGTATGGGACGCTCGGTCGTGCATGCGGAAACGCGCGCGACGCATGCGGCGGCCGTGAGCCTGGTGCACGCAGGCCGTACCGCAGTCGCCGCGGACCGCTACGTGCGGCGCCATCCATGGAGTTCGGTGCTGGTCGCGGCAGGCACGGCGATCATCGTTGCCGCGATGTCCGGCCGCCGTGGCGGCGGACGCTAGATCTCCGAACGCATCCGCGTACCTGTCGCCTCGGCTTGTCAAACCACATTTCAAGAATGTTGTCCACTCGCACAATCTCGAAAGCCATCAGACAGGCTGTTTACCTAGCTGCTCCAGGCAGCGGTTCCGCCTAGACAACTACATTACATATAGCTTTCATAAAACACCGACTTATGCAACTGGCGACGGATATCATCTACCAAAACAACAATAATGCTAGTTAGACGATAAAACATTGCTGTAATTGCAATAATCACGATTAGTCTTGTGAGACAAGGCTTTCCGCGACCTGTCACATTTTCGATACACCTTTATTTTTTTCGTTTCTTGTGCGTCAACCCCCTGCGTTATTCTCCGTTTCGCAACAACTAAACAATCATTTGCGTGGAGATTTGGATGAAACGAATCGCACTGTCTACCCTCTCGCTGGCTCTGCTAGGTGCTGCCAGCGCGGCGCACGCCCAGAGCAGCGTGACCCTGTACGGCTTGATCGACGACTCGTTCCAGTGGGTGCACAACGCCGACACGGACAACAACAACCTGTATCACCTCGCGGCCGGCAACATGCAAGGTAGCCGTTGGGGTTTGAAAGGTACTGAAGATCTGGGTGGCGGCCTGAAGGCGATTTTCCAGTTGGAAAACGGCTTCGACCCGAACAGCGGCAGGCTCGGTCAGGGCGGTCGCCTGTTCGGCCGTCAGGCCTATGTTGGCGTGACGCATGACGCGTACGGTACGGTCACGTTGGGCCGCCAGTACGACCCGCTGGTCGATATGGTCCAGCCGCTGACGGCTGATAACTTCTTCGGCAGCACGTTCACCACGCCGGGCGACGTCGACAACAACGACAACAGCTCGCGTACGAACAACGCAGTGAAGTACGTGTCGCCGGTGTGGAGCGGCTTCCAGTTCGAAGGCATGTACGCGTTCGGCGGTGTGGCCGGCACGACGGGCTCGGGTCAGACCTGGTCCGGCGCGGCAACGTACGGCACGGGTCCGTTCAGCGTCGCTGCGGGCTACATCCGCATGGACAACGCGAACGGCTTCGCGGCACGCGGCGGCGTCGCTCCGACGGCGGCCAACCCGGACGGCACGCTGCCGGGCTGGAGCACGGGCGCTACGTCGGACGCAACGTTTGACGGCTCGACGATCAACGGCGCGTACGCATCGGCGAAGTCGATCAGCATCTCGTCGGCGGCGGCTCAGTACGTCGCGGGTCCGTTCACGTTCAACGCACGCTACAGCTTCGCGCAATACAAGCCGGACGGTTTCTCGGCGTTCACCGAACAGGCGAAGTTCAACGTGGTCGGCGGTTACGTCGGTTACCAGATGTCGCCGGCCCTGCTGCTGGGTCTGGGCTACATCTGGACGCACGAGTCGGGCGACGTGTCGGCGAACTATCACCAGGTGTCGGCTGGCGCAGACTACAATCTGTCGAAGCGTACCGACCTGTACCTGATCGGCGCATGGCAGCACGCCGGCGGCACGCAGCGTACCGGCCCGAACTCGACCGCGGACGCAGTGGCATCGGTCGGTTCGTATGGCTTCCAGGCAGGTTCGGACACGCAAGCCATCGTCAGCATCGGTATCCGTCACAAGTTCTAATAAGCAACAACAAGCTGCGCAGCTGAAGCTCCATGCTGCGGTTCGAAGCCAGCCTAAGGCGCAAGCCGCAGGCTGGCTTTTTTCTTCGGTGACGCGAATCAGGCTGGTCAACGCGCGGCCGCACAGCTGCCGCTGCGGCGGGACAGCATGCGACGATGGCGGCCAGAGTTAGCGCCGTGCTTTCGGCTTGTCCGCCTGCGCCAGCGTCTGTGCGGGGCGCGCATCGACAGCGCCATGCGCGGTGCTCGCCGGCGCGCGAAACAGCACTGCGTCGTCTTCCAGATCGGCGTGCGGAATCGCCGCGGCATCCTGCCAGTCCGGGTCGGGAATCTCGCCGAATACCTGGCGCAGCCGCTCGCCCCATGTGCGGTGAATCATCTGGTAATACGCGTTGTCCTGCGTGATCGTCACGAAGCGGGTGACGCGCAGCGTGTCCTTCTGATAGACCAGCAGGTCGAGCGGCAAACCGACCGACAGGTTCGAGCGTAGCGTCGAATCCATCGAGATCAACGCGCATTTGGCCGCTTCGTCGAGCGGTGTTTGCGGCACCAGCACGCGGTCGATGATCGGCTTGCCGTACTTCGATTCGCCGATCTGGAAGTACGGGTTCACGCTCGACGCTTCGATGAAATTGCCGGCCGCGTAGATCATGAACAGGCGCGCACGCGGCGGCGGCGTGCGCGAACCGGCGGCCTCTACATCCTGCGCGATCTGTCCGCCGAGAATAAAGCTGCAATTGAATTCGACGCTGAAATCGTTCAGCGCCTGGGCTTCGCGCTGATGCACGCTGCGCACCGCGCGACCGACCACGCGCGCCGCATCGGGCATCGTCGGTACGTTCCACAGCGTCGGCTCGGCCGGGTCTGACGGTTCGGACAATTCGCGCAGCACCGCCTGCGTGAGCGACAGATTGCCGGCGGCAAGCAGTACCAGCACGCGCTCGCCCGGCTGTTCGAACACGGACATCTTGCGCGCCGTGCTGATATGGTCGACGCCGGCGTTAGTCCGCGTGTCCGACAGGAACACGAGTCCTTCATCGACGCTCAGTGCGACGCAATACGTCATGACAAACCTCTGAAGGCGACCGGACGCCGCCATTGTATGCGCGCCACGCGCCGCCGGCCCTTAACCTGGCCACTGCGTCGCGCGCGTTCGCGCTCGTTGTTATTGAGGCGACAGTTCCTGTGCGCTCACCGAGACCGAGACGTCGAGGCGCTCGCCGAGCCCGCCAATGCGCCGCCCACGCACCGGCGACGCCGCTTCGTAGTCGCGCGCCGCCGCGAGCCGGCAATAGACATCCGTCGCGAATGCCGCGTGCGTGACATCGACCGACACCCAGCCGAGGCCGTCCAGCCATACATCGACCCATGCGTGGCTCGCGGCGTCATCGACCTCGCCGTGTTCGATATAGCCGCTCACGTAGCGCGCCGGCACGCCGCGCGCACGGCAGCAGGCGAGCATCAGGTGCGTGTGGTCCTGGCAAACACCCCGGCCAAGCGCGAGTGCCTGCGCGGCGGTGCTCGTGACCGCGGTAATGCCGGCCTCGAATGGCACACGTTCGACGATCCGCTCGGCGAGCGCGATCAGCGCGCCGGGTGTTCCAAGCGGCGGTACCGAATGCGCGAGCTCGCAGATCGCCGGATCGGCGTCGGTCAATCGGGTTGCGCACGTATAGTGCTCGAGCGGAATCGGACCGGCGTCGTCGTGCAGGCGCCCGCCGATAAGCGGCATCGTGTCGACTTCGCCCGACACCTGCACGCGGATCTCATCGTGCGGCCGGTTCAGCACCAGCGTGTGGAGCACGTTGCCATACGCGTCGAAGGTCGAATCGAGCTTGCCCGGCGCGTCGAGAAACCAGCGCCGCACGGTCTGCGACGCGCCGCTGACGGGCGTCAGCCGCAATTGCTGGATCGAATAGTGGACTGTCGCGTCGTAGCGATAGACCGTATCGTGGCGGATCGTCATAAACATACGGGCACTCCGTCAGGCCACCGGCAACAACAGATAGGTACGCGCGACCATGTTGCCGAGTTCGAATACGCGCGCGAGGAACTGTGTGAGCCACGCATGCAGTCCCGCTTCGAAGATCTGCCGGATATCGGCATACAGCAGCTCCGCACGCAGCTTGCCTGCAAAGCGTTCGCACTGGGTCGAGCCCTGGGTGCGCAGCATCGCGAGATTCGCGCAGACGCCGTCAAGCGATGCGAGCAGCGAACGCGGCATCTGCGAATTGAGGATCATCAGCTCGACCACTCGCGCTGGCGTGACGACGTCGCGATATACCTTGCGGTAAATCTCCAGCGCGGATACCGAACTCAGAATCGACGTCCAGTAATAGAAGTCTTCGAGCTGGCGTGCCGCGTCGCGCGAATTGGGCGCTGCGTCCGCGAAACGGACATCGAGGATGCGCGCGGTGTTGTCCGCGCGCTCGAGAAAGGTGCCCAGTTGTGTGAAGAAAAACGCGTCGTCCTGCAGCGCGGTTCCGAGTGTCACGCCACGCGACAGGTGCGAGCGGAACTTCACCCATTCGAACAGCGCGGCCGGATTGCTGGTCAGTTGCCCCGCCGCCGTCTGCTCGTTGAACTCGAGCCACGTGTCGTTGATCGTCTCCCACCACTCGGTCGTGAGGGTTCCGCGCACCGCGCGGGCATTTTCACGCGCCGCGTGCAGGCACGACTGGATACTCGACGGATTCGCGTCGTCGATCACCATAAAGGCGAGCACGTTCTCGCGCGTCGGCTCCGCGTGACGCTGCGCGAATGCCTCTTCGAGCTCGGAGATACGCAGCACCGCTCGCTGCGCACGTGCCTCCTGTTCAGGCGTCTGCGGCAGCAACTGCGCTTTCAGGTTGATGTCGAGCATACGCGCGGTGTTCTCCGCGCGCTCCATATAGCGTGCCATCCAGAACAGGTGGTCGGCGGTGCGGCTCAGCATGATGGCGTTCCGTTTGTCGATCGGCACGGGATACGTACGGCGCGGCGCGTGGTCACCCGTGACGGCCCACGCGCGCCGGCGGCCGCGATGGCCGCCGCGGTGGCGCATTGAAGCGCGGCGAACGCGCTCAGTCGACCATCCAGGTGTCTTTCGTCCCGCCTCCCTGTGACGAATTGACCACCAGCGACCCCTGCTGCAACGCGACGCGCGTGAGCCCGCCGGCGACCATCGTGACGGTCTTGCCCGACAGCACGAAGGGACGCAGATCGATATGGCGCGGCGCAATGCCGGCGTCGACGAACGTCGGGCACGCGGACAGCGCCAGCGTCGGCTGCGCGATGTAGCCGGCCGGTCTCGCCATCAACCGCGCGCGGAACGCTTCGATCTCGGCCGCCGTCGCCGCCGGACCGACCAGCATCCCGTAGCCGCCTGCGCCGTGCACTTCCTTTACGACCAGTTCGGGCAGATGCGCGAGCGTATAGGCGAGATCGTCCGGCTTGCGGCATTGGTACGTCGGCACGTTGTTGAGAATCGGCTTTTCGCCGAGATAGAACTCGATCATCTCCGGCACGTACGGATAGATCGACTTGTCGTCCGCAATGCCGGTGCCCATCGCATTTGCAAGCGCAACGCGGCCGGCGCGATAAGCGGTCAACAGGCCGGGCACGCCAAGCGCCGAATCCGGCCGGAACGCGAGCGGATCGAGAAAATCATCGTCGACGCGGCGATAGATCACGTCGACGCGCCGCGGCCCCTGGGTCGTACGCATGAACACATAGTTGTCGTCGACGAACAGATCCTTGCCTTCGACCAGCTCCACGCCCATTTGCTGAGCAAGGAACGTATGCTCGAAGTACGCGGAGTTGTACATACCCGGCGTCAGCACCACCACGACCGGATCGTCGACGCCCGCCGGCGCGACCGAGCGCAGCATATCGAGCAGCAGATCGGGATAATGCGCGACCGGCGCAATGCGGTTCTGAACAAACAGTTCGGGGAACAGCCGCATCATCATCTTGCGGTTTTCGAGCATGTACGACACGCCGGACGGCACCCGCAGATTGTCCTCGAGCACATAGAACTCGCCGTCCATCCCGGCGCGCACGACATCGACGCCGGCGATATGCGCATACACGCCCAGCGGCACGTCGACGCCCTGCATCTCCGGCCGGTACTGCGCATTCGTATAGACCTGGCCCGCCGGAACGATGCCGGCGCGCACGATATTGCGCTCGTGATAGATGTCATGGATGAACAGATTGAGCGCCTGCACGCGCTGGCGCAGGCCGGCTTCGAGGGTTCGCCATTCGTCACGCGGAATGATGCGCGGGATCAGATCGAACGGAATCAGCCGCTCGGTACCGGACAGATCGCCGTTCACCGCGAACGTGATGCCGACGCGCCGGAACAGCAGGTCAGCCTCGGCGCGCTTGCGCGCGATCGCTTCGTTGCCCTGTTGCGCCAGCCAGTTTGCGAAGCGCGCATAGTGCGGCCGCAAGGCATCGTCGTGTCGACGCATCTCGTCATAGCATCGCATGTCACGCCCCGCTCTTTTTGTCGGATAGAAGGCGAATGCGCTGCGCATTCGGTGTCCGTCTTGTTCAAGCAAGCGTTATGCCATTGACGTCGCGCGCACCGCATCGATCGACAGGCACAAGCAACGCAACACCGCTATGCACTGCGAACGCGCATCGTACCAGCACACATCGCGGGACCCGGCCACAACCGGTTTGCGCTTCGGGCGTCGTAGCCAACGGCTTGATCCGATCGTACTGCGCAGCACGGCGATGCGCTAGCAAGGTGCGAGCGGTAGCACGAGAAACCAGTTCGATGCAGCCGCGAACCGGGTTAGGGAATCTTGAGTCCGCCGGACCTGAAGCGGCTCGATAAGTTGACGCAGGTATCGGCGCCAGCCGGACGACGATCAACCGCGGTCAGGACGCGGGAATAAAAAATCCCCGCGGGTGTTCTCCCGCGGGGATTTCAAATGCAGCGGATACGGCTGCTGCAGATTCGGCTACTGCATACGGCTTTTACGGAGACATCAGCATGACTGCTCGCCGCTGCCCGAAGATAGCGGTGAGCCACCACGCGGCGCAACCGCTTAGGCCGAAGCTGCGTCCTTCAGCTTCTTCAGCGCACGTGCCTTCACACGCACCGAAGCCGGCTTAGCCGGGAACCAGCGCTCCTGGCCCGTGAACGGGTCCTTGCCGAAGCGCTTTTTCTTCGCCGGCACAGCTTGCACTACGATCTTCAGAAGACCCGACAGCGTGAATTCGCCAGCGCCCTTCTTGTGGACCGAGCCGAGGATCGTGTCTTCGAGCGCAGCCAGAACAAGCTTGGCGGACTTCGGTTCAACGCCTGAACGCTCTGCGACGTGAGCAGCCAGCGAGGCCTTCGTGAAGGTGTCCTTGATCGGCGACGGTGCGCCGGACGCCTTCACGGCGACCTTCTTAGCCGCGGCTTTCTTCGCGGGCGCCTTCGGTGCAGCGGCTTTTTTGGTCGCTGCGGTGGTCGCCTTCTTGGCAACCTTCTTTGCGGAAGTCGGCATGTTTCTCCTACCTGTTGTTGGTCAGTGAGCCATGAAGCGCACACGCCATGTGCACGCTTCACGCGGGATTCTACAAGCGCTAAGGCATTTCGCGCGAATCTTTTATGCGTCGACATGCTGTTTTGTTGCGTGCCGCAGACTACGGGACACATTTTGACGCTTGTTTTACGGGTTAAAAGTCATCACGTCGCATTTTGTAGGTACCTGTCCATCACCTTTTGGGCGCTGGAGTCTGCTTCAGCGGATGCGGGTTGGCATGACCGGAGGAGCCATCGCCGAGTGTCGGCAGCAACCGCGCGAGCGCGCTCAACGCGGCATCGATCCGCGCTGCTTCGATGCTGCCGTAACCGAACACGAAGCCCTCGCGCCGGGGGGTACCGAGATAGAAAGGCGCAATGCCGTACAGCGCAATCGATGCGCGATGCGCCGCTTCGGCAACCGCCGCCTCGGTAAGCGGGGCCTTGAGCAGCGCCGCAAGGTGAATGCCGGCCGCGGGCACGACCGGCTCGAACCAGCGCGCGAGACCGCCTTGCAGATTCGCGAGCAGTTGCGCGCGCCGGCCTGCATACAGCTTGTGCATCCGTTTCAGGTGCTTCGCGAAGTCGCCGTTCAGCATGAACCGCGCGAGCGCGGTCTGCGTCAGCATGCAGCCGTGCCAGTCGGTCATCCGGCGCGCGTTCGCCAGCGGCCGGGTCAGCGACGCGGGCGGCACCACGTAGCCGACCCGCAAGTCAGGAAACATGGTCTTTGAGAATGTGCCGACATAGGCGACGAGCCCCGCGCGGTCGAGGCTTTTCAGCGGCTCCATCGGCCGGCCTTCGAAGCGGTATTCGCAGTCGTAGTCGTCTTCGATGATCACCGCGCCGCGCGCCTGCGCCCATTCGAGCAACGCAATGCGGCGCTCGAGACTCATCGGCAGGCCGAGCGGAAACTGATGCGAAGGCGTCACATAGACGAGCCGCGCGTCGTTCGGCAGCCGGTCGACAACGAGGCCGTCGCCGTCGACCGGCACCGGGACGAGCTTCGCGCCGGCGGCGGCGAAACATGCGCGGGCGGGCGGATAACCGGGGTCTTCGACGGCCACGACATCGCCGCCGCGCAGCGTGACGCGCGCGAGCAGATCGAGCGCTTGCTGCGCGCCCTGCGTGACGATCACATCTTCCCAGTTGCTGTCGACCGCACGGTTGAACGCGAGATAACGCGAGATCGCGACGCGCAGTTCCTGTTCGCCGGCTGCATCGCGATACGTGCCCGCGCCGCGCACCTGCACACGTAGCGCGTGATTCACGCAGCGGCGCCACGCGTCGAACGGAAAATGCGACTTGTCGGTCACGCCACCGACGAAGTCATAGGTCACCCCCGCGGCTGGTACCGGCGGCAGAAGCGGCGCGACATCCCATAACGGCACGGAACGCAGGCCCGCTTTCGCGGGAACGCGAGCCTGGTGCGCCGCTCGCGCATGCGCGGAAGGTTCGCCTGGCAATCTGCGCAATCCACGCGCGACATAGGTGCCCGCGCCGGGCCGCGCATAGAGAAAGCCTTCGGCAAGCAGTCTTTCGAATACGTCGAGCGTGGTCTTGCGCGATACGCCGAGTTGCGCGGCAAGATCGCGCGTCGACGGCAATTGCGTGCCGCCCGCGAGCCGCCCTTCGACGATGCCCGCTCGCAGTTGCCGGTAGATCTGGCCTGCAAGGTCGTGACGGCCTTCGACTGCGATATGGATTTCCATCCGGCTCAGTAGGTCCGGTGAGAGGGATCGACAAGATGCGCGGCAATCAGCAGACCCGCGCACGGCGCCGCAAGCAGGATAAACAACGCGAGGTTCGCCAGCATCCGGGTACGCCGCGTCGCAAGCCAATGGACCACGACCGCGAGTTGCAGCACGCAGAACAGCCATAACGGCACAGTCGTCAGGATGCTTGCGTCGCGCGTGCCGGCAAACCACAAACCGGCCGGCACGGCCAGCACGTTAACAAGCGCCAGCATGCCGAACCACGCACTGCGCCGAACGCGCCGCACGAGCATCAACACGGCGAGCACGCACTGCGCGGCCGCGCTGCCGAAAATCAGGCGCGGCAGCGCGCTGCCGGTTGGATAGGCGTGCGGATCGATCAGATACGCGGTGTAGACGATGGCGGTTCGCAATGTATCTGTCATCGTATTGCGGGGGCGAAAGCAGCGTATAAGCCCGGTGAAACGTGACGCGTGCGCACGGCACACGTGCCTAGATGACCACGGCCACGACGATCGCCAGCCAGATAAACCCGACTCCCGCAACGAACATCCGGCGCGCGACGCGTATTTTCGCGTCGCTCGCATCGGGTTCGACGGGGGAAGTGGCCATCCACGGCACCAGCCCGAGGAACGCAAACCCGAGCAACGCGATGCCGGCGATGAACCGGTCGATGCCGGTCCAGCCGCTCGGTTCGGTGATCCCCCAGTAGCCGAGGAACACGATGCCGAGCGAGAACACCGTTGCCGAAGCAGAACTGAGCGCAATGACCGACCCTTGGGGACTCAGCATATTCACCTCCTGTCACAAGGCTTCTTATCGTGCGCTCGATTCTACTTGATGCTTACGTCATGCGGCTTGCAGCCCTTCGCGCACTTCATACGCTTTCATATGCGTGTACGCGACGCGCAGCAGCGACAGCGGCAAGCCCGCTTGCTGCGCGTCGGGCTGCCGCGCCTGCGCGCCGCGTTCGATCATGTCGCCGAGAATATGGTCGGCTTCGATCTTCGAGCGGTTTTCGATGTCGCGCAGCATCGACGCGCTCAACTGCGACGCTTCGTTGAACAGCATCGCGCGGGCACGCGTTTGCGCGCCGTCGCTCATCGGAAAGCCATTGTGCTGTGCGACGGCCCGGCACTCGTCGAACAGGCCTTCGATCAGCCGCTTGCCGTCCGGCGTCCGCAAAATATCGCCGATCGACGCACGGCTCACGCATGTGCTCGCGGCAAGCGTCGCCAGAAATATCCACTTGTCCCACATTTGCTGGACGATAGGGTCAGCGGCCTTCGAATCGAAGCCGGCGCCCTCGAACGTGCGCCCGATTTCCTGCACGCGCGCCGATATCCCGCCAGCAAGCTCGCCGTAGGTAATCGCATGCGAGTCGTTCAGATGCTCGATTTCACGGTTGCGGTTGAGCGTCGCGGAAATCAGCCCGATCCCGCCCAGCACGTTTGCCGCGCCAAATTTCGCTGTCAGCACATCGATATGACGCATGCCGTTCAGCACCGGCAGAATCATCGTCTGCGGGCCGACCGCGGGCGCGAACGACTGGATCGCATCGTCAAGGTTGTACGCCTTGCAGCTCAGCAGAACCAGGTCATAGGGCGCGCGCAGATCATTCGCGACCACCGTCGGCACGTCGCGCAGCGTCGCGTCGCCGTGCTGGCTTTTGATCACCAGGCCCGAGCGCTTCAGTTCCTCCGCGCGCCCGGCGCGCACGAGAAACGTCACATCGCGGCCCGCCTGGATCAGGCGCCCGCCGAAGTATCCACCGAGCGCGCCTGCGCCCACCACGAGAATTCGCATCGTCATTCCTTCGCTTGAAGACTGCCCACGTGAAGTGTACGCGCGACGACCCAGGTGTCGCAGTTCAAGCCGGGCGTGCCAACCCGGCCCAACCAACCGGATGAGCCAAACGCGCGCGGCCCGCGGCATGAGCCGCAGGCTGCATGCTTCCTGCTTACCGGCAGCGTGCACGATCACGCGCACGCCGCACGGATCAGAGGATTTCGAGCGCGAGCGCGATGCCCTGGCCGCCACCGATGCACAGCGTGACGATGCCGCGCTTGAGTCCATCGCGCCGCATCGAATGGATCAGACGCGTGGTCAGAATCGCCCCGGTCGCGCCGATCGGATGGCCATGCGCGACCGCGCCGCCTTCGACATTCACGACGTCTTCAGCGAGGCCCAGCTGCTGGATCACCGCAAGCGGCACTGCGGCAAACGCCTCGTTGATCTCGAAGCGCTCGACGTCGGCGAGTGTCCAGCCCGCGCGTTCAACCGCGATGCGTACCGCCGGCACCGGGCCCAGACCGAACATGCCCGGCTCGACCGCGGCCACGCCATACGCGACGAGCCGCGCATACGGCTCGATGCCGTTCGCTTCCGCATAAGCGCGCGACGCAACCAGCATCGCCGCCGCGCCGGAATTCAGACCCGGCGCATTGCCGGCGGTAATCGTACCGTCGCGGCGAAACGCGGGGCGCAGCTTCGCGAGCGTTTCGGCGGTCGTATCCGGGCGCAACTGTTCGTCCTGGATAAAGCGGATCGTTTCCTTGCGGCCCTGCACCTCGACCGGCACGAGTTCCGCTTCGAACGCGCCGCGCTTTTGCGCGGCTGCCAGACGCTGATGCGAACGCGCGGCCCAACGATCCTGCGCTTCGCGCGTGATCGCGAGCTTCGTCACGAGGTCTTCGGTATGCCACCCGGAATGCTCATTCGAAAACGCGTCGACCAGACCATCATGCAACGCGCTGTCATAAATCTGCGCATTGCCCATCCGGTAGCCCCAACGGCCTTTGTCGAGCAGAAACGGCGCGCGGTCCATATTTTCCATGCCGCCCGCGACCGCCGCCTCGCCGAAGCCGAGCCAGATTTCCTGCGCGGCCGACACGACCGCCTGCGCACCCGAACCGCACACGCGATTCACCGTCTGCGACGGCACCGACACCGGCACGCCGGCGCCGATCGCCGCCTGACGCGCCGGGTTCATCTTGTTGCCGGCCTGCACGACATTGCCCATCACGACCGAACTGAGCTTGCCCGCGTCGAACCCGCTGCGGCGCACCGCCTCACGCACCGCAATCGCGCCAAGCTCGGTCGCGGGCACGTCTTTCAGTGTGCCGCCGAATGCGCCGATGGCGGTTCTAACCGGATTGCCGATCACGATTTCTCGAGTAGTCATCGCTATTCCTCACTAGGACGTACTGCACTTCGAAGCCTCGCCGCGCGAGGCACCTGGGTTGATGCAGCGGCAATGTCGAAACGGGTTCGGCTTCGTCGCCGCCTGTCTGTCAATTCACTGCCAACGCCGATGCCGCGTTCCGCGTGTCCCGCGAGCCGCGCGCGTCGGTCGCTGCCGGCATCGCGCCGGCGGGTTCGCTCGCGTTCGCCGCTACCGCATCCGCAGCCGATGCATCCCACCCTCCACCCAGCGACCGGTACAGCGCCACCGCCGACTGCGCGTGCGTGCGTTTCGCTTCATTCAGCGATTCGGCATTGAGCAGATACGCCTGCTGCGCATCGAGCACATCGAGAAAGCTGGACGCGCCGCCCTTGTATAACTGCGTCGACAGCTTCAACGCCTTGTCCGATGAACTGAGCGCGCCGCCCAGCCGTTCCACCTGCGTTGCGCCGCTGACCAGGTCGCTGCGCGTATCCTCGATCTCTTTCAGCGCGTTCAGCATCGTCTGGTCGAGCGCCAGTTGCGATTCGCGCATCCGGCTCTCGCTCGCATCGATATTCGCGGTGATCCGCCCCGCGTTGAAGATCGGACTCGTGGCGCTCAATGCGGCACTAAACAGGTTATCTGTAAGGGTCGGTGTGCCGACCCACGATGCGGCGAGCAACCCGTCAGTCAGATTAAGCTGAAACTTCGGATAACGCTCGGAGCGTGCTACACCGACCTCCGCAGCACGCTGTTCGACTTTGGCGTACGCGGTGCGCACGTCCGGACGACGCAGCAGCGCCTCGGACGGCAGTGTCACCGGCGCACCCTGCGACGGCACCGGAATCGCGCGCGCGTCGGTCAGCAGGAGACTGCTGACGCTTTCCGGCGTGCGACCCGAAAATACCGCGATCAGGCTCAATTGATGCTGTATTTCCGACTGCACGCGTGGAATACGCGCTTGCAGGTCCTGCAACTGGTTCTGCGCGCGGGCAACGTCCAGTTGCGTCGACAGCCCATAGCGCAGCCGGTCCTGGGTCAGCTTGAGCGCGCGGCTGCGAATCTGCTCGTTATCGTTAAGGATCTGCAGTTCCGATTGCGCCCAGCGCAGATTGATATAGGCCGCCGCCGTATTGGCCGCCAGCGCAAGCCGCAATTCGTTCAGCGCAGACTCGCGTCCCGACACCTGCGCCTGCGCGGCCAGCACCGCGAGCCGTTCGCCGCCGAACACGTCCGGTTGCCAGTTTGCCGAAAGGCCCACGCCCGCCGCATCGACGTAACCGAGCGGCGGCGGCAGGATCTGCCGCGTATGCGCGGCGGTTGCGGTCGCATCGAGTTCCGGTAGCAACGCCGAGTGCTTCACTTTCACGTCGTCCTGAGCCTGCTTCACGCGTTCAACGGCGGCTTTCACGTCGAGATTGTCGTTCAGCACCGACAGCACCAGGTCGTGCATGACGGGATCGCCGAACTGCGACCACCAGGTGTTCGCATCAACCGTATCGCGCGGCGTGTCGACACTCCATGCGCTCGGCGCAACGGTCTTCACGGTCTCCGGCAAATCGTTGTGGCTCGCCGGTTGAACCGCGCACGCGGCGAGCGTCAACACGGCTGCGGCAGCAAGCGCTTTCAGAAGCAGCGGTTTCATGTCGGTTCCTTCAATGAGCATCGGGAGGCGGGGCGCCGTTCACGCTGAATGGCTTCGAAAACAGCATCGCGAACAGCGCGACGCCGAAGCACAGCGCCACCGCAAGAAACGTATCGGAGAAGGTCAGCGTCAGCGCTTCGCGCATCAGCAGTTGATGCAGGCCCGCGACGCTGCCCTGCACACCGTTGACCACATCGCCACCCGCGGCTGCCAGCCGCGCGGCCTGGTCGCGCAGGAACGATTCGACGACCGGGCGACCGGCGGTGACGTGTTCATCGAGCCGTTCATAGTGCAGGTTCAGCCGGTCGTTCATCATCGTGCTGACCACCGCGATGCCAATCGCGCCGCCCAGATTACGCATCAGGTTGAACAGGCCGCTGGCCGATTTAAGCCGCGACGGCGGCAGCGAGCCGAGCGCCATCGTAACAATCGGCGCAATGCAGAACTGCTGGCCGAACCCGCGCAGCGCCTGCGGAATCAGCAGTTCGCGCCAGCCCCAGTCGTGCGTGATCGGCACATACAGATAACAGCCGATACCGAACAGAATCAGCCCGAACACGAGCAGCACACGCAGATTGATAAAGCGCGCGGCCGTCGAATACATCACCAGCCCGATCAGCTGGAAGACGCCGACCGACAGCAGCGCGACGCCAATCTGCAGCGAATCGAAGCCGCGCACGCGCGCGAGAAACACCGGCGTCAGATACACCATGCAGAAGATGCCAATGCCCGTCACGAACGACAGCAGGCTGCCAATGCCGAAATTGCGCAACGCAAGCGCCTTCAGATCGACAATCGGCTCCTTCGCAGTGAACGAGTGCACGAGAAACAGAAAGCCAGAAATACCGGCAATCCACGCACAGATCAGAATCACATCGTCGCCGAACCAGTTCTTGCGCGGGCCTTCCTCGAGCACGTATTCGAGGCAGCCGAGGAAACCGCACATCAGCAGAATGCCGAAGTAATCGCCACGCTTAAGCAGCGAAACATCGGCGCGGTCGACGTGAACGAACCTGGGCACCAGCACCGTGACCAGCACGCCGGGCACGAGGTTCAGATAGAACAGCCAGTGCCACGACCATTGATCGGTAATCCAGCCGCCGATCACAGGGCCGATCGTCGGTGCGATGGTTGCGAGCGTGCCGATCGTCGTCGACGCGATGAGGCGCTGGCTGCCCGGAAACATCATGAATGCCGTGGTAAACACGGTCGGGATCATCGCCGCGCCGAGTGCGCCTTGCAGCGCGCGAAACAGGATCATCGAGTTGATGTCCCACGCGAGGCCGCACAGCATGC
Source organism: Paraburkholderia rhizosphaerae (assembly GCF_004366595.1). Taxonomy (GTDB): domain Bacteria; phylum Pseudomonadota; class Gammaproteobacteria; order Burkholderiales; family Burkholderiaceae; genus Paraburkholderia; species Paraburkholderia rhizosphaerae. The sequence goes on along the minus strand of NZ_SORE01000005.1, from coordinate 265,401 downwards.
TGGTTACCGTGAAACCGAACGCGGATGCGGTAAAGAGCCAGCGCGTCGAAAACACGCGCGTGAGCCAGCCGGACATCGGAATCACCAGAATTTCGGCGATCAGATACGCGGTTTGCACCCAGGACAACTCGTCCTGGCTCGCGGAAAGTCCGCCGCCGATGTCTCTCAGCGACGAAGCGACGATCTGGATATCGAGCGTCGCCATAAAGAAGCCGACGCACATCAGCGTGAACGCGAAGACTTTCTCGCGCGTCGGCAGGTTCATCGGGTCGATCGGCGCCTGGGCAGCGTGGTTCATGATGAGCAGTCTCCGGACTAAGCGGCGGCGGGTGAACGGCGGTTCAATCACGCGCCTGAGCGCTGTTTTTCCAGATGCACTTTCACGGTCGCCGACAACCCCGGACGCAGCACGTGAAGCCCGTCTTTCGGCACATCGAGCACCACGCGCACCGGCACGCGCTGCACGATCTTCGTGAAGTTGCCGGTCGCGTTTTCCGCGGGCAGGATGCTGAATGTGGCGCCAGTCGCCGGGGCAAGGCTTTGCACGACACCGGTCAGCGGCTCACTCGACGCATCGAGTTGCACATCGACCTTGTCGCCCGCATGCATATGCCTAAGCTGGTCTTCCTTGAAGTTCGCATCGACCCACAGGCCGTGCTGCGGCACCACCGTCAGCAGCGATGCGCCAACGTTCGCCAGCATGCCGACCCGCGCGGTGCGGTTGCCGATATAGCCGTCGACCGGCGAGCGGATCGTCGTGTATTCGACGTTCAGTTCCGCGACTCGCTGCGCAGCTTTCGCGGTGGCCACGCGGGCCTGCGCATCGCCGATCTGCGCATCGAGCACGGCCAGCTGCCGCTGCGCGGCGAGCAGCGCCGCATTGCTGCGATCGACCGCGGCGCGCGCCTTCTGCAGATCGGCATCGGCACGTTCGACCACCTGGTTCGATACCGCTTCGTCTTTCACCAGTTCGCGATAGCGATACTGGTCGGCGGCGCTGCGCGTGAGCTCCGCACCCGATGCATGCACGCCGGCGCTCTGTTCGTTGATCACCGCGAGTTGCAGCGAGCGCTTCGCCACGAGCTCGGTGACCGCGGCCTGCGCGCTCTGCACCTCCGCGTTCGCCTGCGCGAGCCGGGCGTCGTAGTCGCGCGAATCGATGCGGATCAGCACCTGGTTCGCATGCACAAACTGGTTGTCCTTCACCAGCACGTCAGTGACGAAGCCGCTGACGCGCGGCGCCATCACGGTGACGTCGCCGCCGACGTACGCGTCATCGGTCGTTTCGATAAACCGGCCGACCACGTACCAGTACGACCCGGCGCCGACCAGCACGACGACGACGGAAAGAATCGCCAGCCACATCCATGGGATGCGGCGCGTCTGCTTCGCGGCTCCGGCTACGTTCGGCGGCGCAATGGTCGATGGAGTTGAGCTCATAGGTTTATGTGCGTATGCACTCTAATGTTTAAAAAAATACGCCGTTTGGCGCGATCCTCGTTACACCGGTTTCTTCGTCAATTCGAACAGTTCCTGCCTCAGCAACGCAGCACGCTGCGCGCCAAAGTGCTTCTCGAATTCGTCCTGCGCCGCGTACCAGTGGGTCGACGCGGCTTCCAGCCGGGCCCGCCCGGCTGGCGTCAAACTCATCTTCAGCGCGCGACGATCGACTTCCGAAACGTCGCTTTGCACCAGACCGTCGCGCTGCAGCGGCTGGATCGCTCGAACCAGCGTGGTGCGCTCCATCACCATCGCCTCGGCCAGTTCCTTCATCGTGATGCCCGGTTTGCGCTGCACCCGGTGCAGGATCGAATACTGCGAGATTTTCAGGCCAGCCTTGCCGAGGTGACGATCGTAAAGCTGCGATACGTAGCGCGCCGCTTGCCGGATCGCAAAACAATCGTCGTCCGGAGGACTCTGCGTGACTATCGATTCGCTCTTTGTGTGTATATGCACAACAATACCATCGCGGTTTCAGATACTTGTTTCAACAATTGGGGAAATCAGGCAGTCAGATTGAACAGTTCGCTGCGCAGCGCCTTTGCGCGGGTCTTGCCGAACTTCGCTTCGAACTCGTCCTGCGCGTCGCGCCATGCGGCAACGGCCTGCTCGAAAAGGTGCTTGCCCGCATCGGACAAGCTGAACAGATACGTGCGCCCATCGTGCTCGGACGGCTCGCTGACCACCAGCCCATCGCGCTGCAACGGCTTCAACGCACGGACCAGCGTGGTGCGCTCCATCACCATCGAATCGGCGAGATCGACCATGGCCAGTTGCGGCTTGCGCGAAAGTTTCGCCATGATCGTGTACTGCGCCGCCGTCAGGCCGACCCGGCTCAGATGGCGTTCGTACATCTGCGTGACATAGCGCGCCGCCTGGCGCAGCGCGAAGCAATTGCAGTCGTCATGGGACAAGGGCTTGTTCATGTCAGGCAGTGTATATGTGCGTACACACACAGTCAACCGGTTTGTTGCATGAAAATGCCTGGCCCGTGCGCCCGACGCCGGAGCAATTACAGCGCCAGCACGTTGACTGCCACTTCCATACGGTGCGTGCCGCCGCCGAGAATCATACCGCGCAGCAGCGACACGTCGCTGTAATCGCGTCCAATCGCAAGCGTGACGTGGCTCGTGTCCGCCAGCACGTCATTGGTCGGGTCAAGGTCGATCCAGCCGCTATCCGGGCAATGCACCGACACCCACGCATGCGACGCATCCGCGCCGATCAGCCGCGGTTGCCCCGGCGGCGGGTCGTTGCGCAGGTAACCGCTGACATAGCGCGCCGGCAAGCCGAGCGAGCGAAGGCAACCGATCATCACCTGCGCGAAGTCCTGGCATACGCCGCTTTTCAGCTCGAATGCGCGCTCGGCCGGTGTATCGAACATCGTGGCTGACGCTTTGTAAGCGAAATCGGCGTGAATCCGATGCATCAGATCGATCGCACCGGCCGCAATCGGGGTACCGGGCGCGAAACTCGGCAATGCATAGGCGCGCAACGCCGGCCGCAACGCGATATTTGGCGATGCGAAGCAGAATTCGGCCTGCGGCGCGTACCCGGCGCCTGCCCGAAAGCGCAGCGCGCCGGCAACGGTTTCCCATGCGGGCGTCGCGTGCGGATCGAGGTTCGTCCAGCGCGGCGTCAATTGCACGGTCGTTTCGCTGACGAGCTGGAGTCGTTCGTGTGGCGTATCGAGCGCAAAGTACAGCACGTCATTGCCGAACGCGTCGATGCGACTGTGCCAATATGACGGCGCCGGCTCGATACGCTCGTCATGCGCGACGATCCGCTGCCACGCGCACGCAAGCGGCCGGATGGTCGCGAGATGCTGCGCGGTTTCGACCAGCGTCGAATAGTGGTATGTGGTGCGGTGCGACACCGACAAGAGCGAGCGCTGCGCCCGCGCGCTGTTCATGGCGATACCTGCGCGGCCAGCGTATTCGCATGGCTGAAATACCGCGCGCTGATGTGATTCGCGGCGACACTGACCCAGCCGGCGGCCCGATCGCAGATATCGATCAGCTCCGCATACGCGCCGCTCGCATCGGTCGCGCATAACCGGTCGAGCGGCGGCAGCGACGCAGCGGGCGGCAGCAGATCGTTGAACGGACGATGCCGCGTGCCGCCGGCCGCGAGCGAAATATCGTCGAGCTTCGCGCATAGCCGCTTGTACACGCCATACAGGCCGCGTGGATTGGTCGGTTCGACCACCAGCAGATCGATCAGCGCCGCGATTTCGAAGCGCCCAGGATACAGCGAACGGTAGGTCAGCGTGCTGTCGAACAGCTGCAAAAGCAGATCGAAGCCGGCCGGCGTCGCCAGTTGCCGGTGGCTCGCGACGACCCGAAGGATGGTCGCCATCGCCCATACGCGCTCGATATGGCGGCCGGCGAATTGCAGCCGCCACGCTTCGTCGCGCGTCATCCGGTCGCCCTGCGCGCCGCTGATCGCGGACAATTGCATCGCGAGATGCTCGAGCGCATCCGTCAAGGTCACGCGTGTGTCGCGCGTCCGGCCGCGCGTGTCGCCGGCCGGCGACGCAACGGCCGGCGTCAGCGTCGACAGAACATCGCGGAAGTCGTTGCGCGCGGCGAGAATCGTGCGCCAATGGTCGTTCGATAAACGCCCGCGAATTTCGCCGCTCGAACGAGCCATGCTCGCGAGGTTTTGTCCGATGCTCGCCGCGCCCGCGCTTTCATGCAGATTCGCGACGAGCGTGCGCTCGAACGACTGCGGCGACGGGTTTGCCAGCATGTCCCCCTGCTGCACGAGACCGAATTGCACCGCGAGCTCGACGAGCGTCGGAAACATCGTGCCGGCATCGTTGCTTTCCAGCGAGCCGAGAATCAGCCGCAGCAAGCGCACGTTGTTTTCCGCGCGCTCGCCGTAACGGCCTGCCCAGAACAGGTTTTCCGCGTCGCGGCTCGACACGGTCCGATGCTTGCGCGCAAGATCGGCCGGCTGCAACGGCGACGGCAATAGCGTGAAGGTCGAGCTGGGCTGGCTCGACAACACCCACGTGTCGGCGCTGCTGCCGCCGAACTGCATCGACACACTCGTCTGGCCGTGCGCGGCGAGTCGTGTGAAACCGCCAGGCAGCACATGCCAGCCGCCGTTCAGATCGGCGATCGCATACACGCGCAGCACCGACGGCCGATTGCCTAAAGCGCCGCTCTCGTAGCGGGGCGTGCATGAGTACGGCAACGGTTGCTGGATGGTAAATGCGTCGGGCGCGTCGTCGATGCGGCCGCACCACGCGGCAAGCCGTTGCGTGCCGCTCGCCATACCGGGCACCCCGTCCGATGCGCGAGCGGCGAGCGCAGGCCAGGTCGGCACAAGGAACGCTTCTTCGAGTTGCGTGAACGCGTGCTCGCGAGCGGCCCGCTCGCCGCACCACCAGGTCGGCACGTCCGGCAATAGCAGCGTTTCATCGAGCAGCGCGGCGGCGATGCCGGGCAGAAAGCCATGCAATGCCGGCGACTCGACAAAGCCCGAGCCGGGTACGTTCGACACAATCACATTGCCGGCGCGCATCACCTGCAACAGACCAGGCACGCCGATCGTCGAATCGGCGCGCAGTTCGACCGGATCGCAGAATGCATCGTCGAGCCGGCGCAGCAGCACGTGCACGCGTTCGAGGCCGGCCAGCGTCTTCAGATAAAGCATGTCGCCACGCACCGTCAGGTCCTTGCCTTCGACGAGCGTCACGCCGAGATAACGTGCGAGAAACACGTGCTCGAAATAGGTCTCGCTGAACGGCCCCGGCGACAGCAGCGAGATGCGCGCGAGCTGCTGCTGCGCGCCGCCATCCGGCGCGTCGTCGCGGATCGTTGCGCGTGCAAGCTGGGCGAGCGTGCTGATCAGTTGCGAATACGACGGTGCAAGGCGGCACACGTGCATCTCGCGAAAGGCGTTGCCAAACAGGCTCGATACGATCAGCCGGTTTTCGAGCGCATAACCGAGGCCGGATGGCGCTTCGGTGCGATGCGACATCACCGTCCAGTTGCCGCCGGGCCCACGCGCGAGGTCAACGCCGACCACCTGTAAAAACTGTCCGCCAGGCGGCGTAAAGCCTTTCACCGCACGCAGATAGCCCGGATGGCCGTGCACCAGCGCCGGCGGCAACTGGCCGTGCAACAGAAGCGTTTGCGGACCGTAGACATCCGCGACCAGCGCGTTGAGCAGCCGGGCGCGCTGCACCACGCCGCGCTCGATCAGCGCCCAGTCGCTTTCATCGATCAGGAACGGCAGCAGATCGAGCGCCCAGGGACGCGGCTCGCCCTTGTCGGCGTACACGTTGTAGCTGATGTCGTTGTCGCGGATCTGCTGGTCGATCGACGCGGTGTGCGCGTCGAGCCCCGCGACGCCTTCATCGCCCAGCCACTCGAAGAAGCGCCGCCATGGTTCGCGCAGCGCGCCGGATGCGTCGCGCAATTCGTCCCAGTGGCCTTCGCGCACCGGCAGCGCGCGCAGCAGCGCGAGCGCATCGGCCCGGCTGGCAGCGGCTTCGAACGGAAAAGTCGATTGAAAGGCCAAGATCGTGTCGGGTTGCCTGTTCTTCGGATCGCCTGACAGCGGAAAGCGCGCGTCGCCCGCTCCCGCTTTCCGCGTCGTATACGTTATCGGGAACGCCTGGTTGCCGCGTTCGGCAGGATTAGCGACATGATACTGGCAACCACTGATCGCACGCCCGATGCCGCTGCCCGCGGCTTGCCGCGCTTCGCCACCGGCGCCGCACCATGACGACGCAGCGCGTGACGCGGTATGAACCTTGCGGCGCTTCGACGTGAGCCTTATTCTCCAGGCGACGCGCACGCGTATTCGCACCGCTGCGCATTCACCGTTCACCGGCGAGCGCGATGAGACCCTTCCACTGCAATCGTTGTGACCAGCGTGTGTTCTTCGAAAACGTGCAATGCGAACGTTGCGACGCCCGGCTGGGGTACGTTCCGGAGCTACGTGCGCTCGTTTCATTCGACGCAGCGGAAAACGGCCTGTGGCGCAGCCTGCATCCGGATGCGCGCGGAGAGCTGTACCGGCCATGCCACAACTACGCGGTCGAAAACGTCTGCAACTGGATGCTGCCCGCCGACGACTCGTCGCCGCTATGCCGCTCATGCCGGCTGACGCGCACAATCCCGAACCTGAGCACACCCGAAAACCGCTATTACTGGTACCGGCTCGAAATTGCGAAACGGCGGCTACTGTACACGCTCGCCGACCTCGGCCTCGATTTCGAAGCGCGCGCGGACACCCCGCAGCGAGGGCTCGAATTCGAGTTTCTCGAAGACCCCGGCAACGGCGAACGAATCATCACAGGGCACATGAACGGGCGCATCACGCTCAACGTCGCCGAAGCCGACGACGCCGAACGCGAACGCATGCGCGCCGCGATGGGCGAGCCTTACCGGACGCTGCTCGGGCACTTCCGTCACGAGTCCGGCCACTACTATTTCGACCGGCTGATTGCGGGCACGCGGTGGCTCACGCCGTTTCGCGAACGCTTCGGCGACGAACGCGCCGATTACCAGGCTGCGCTCGACGCGCACTACCGGAACGGCGCGCCCGCGGACTGGTCGCAACGGTTTATCAGCGCCTACGCGACGATGCATGCATGGGAAGACTGGTCGGAGACCTGGGCGCACTACCTGCTGATCGTCGATGTGCTGGACACGGCGGCATCGTACGGTCTTGCGCTGCTGCCGCGCGAACCGCGCGAGCCCGCGTTGACCGACCTGACGCCGGTCGCGCAGGCGAGCTTCGAGAGCCTGATGCAGCGCTGGTTTCCGCTGACCTATGCGCTGAATAGCCTGAACCGGAGCCTCGGGATGGCCGATGGTTATCCGTTTACGCTAGCGCCACCGGTCGTCGGCAAACTCGAGTTCGTGCATCGGGTGATCGCGGCAGCGGCGATGCGCAACACAGGAGCGCATGCGAAAACCGATGCGGAAACGGACACGGGATCGACCGCGCCGGGCTAGGCGATCCCGCAAGCCGCCCGGCATGCGGGCACGCCGGCGCGAGACCGCTCCGCCCGCGCCTGCATCACAGCTCACTACTTCCTCTGCAGCAGCGCCTTGAGTTCCTGCACGTTTTCATCGACGCGCTTCGCAATCACCGCATACGAATCGGCCTGCGACTGGTTAGCGGCCTGCGCGAGCTGCTGCATGTCGGCCAGCGCCTTATGCAGCGTTTGCTGAACCAGTTCGGCGGTCTGGGCGGACGGCATGCCGCCGGCCGCCGCGTGTTTCGACGCGAGCGACTGCAGTTCGGCAAGCGTCGAACGCAGCATGTCGGCCTGCTGCTGCGCCAACGACTGCATGCCCTGCAACGCGGTCTGATTGGCGGCGACCAGGGCTTCGACGTCCTTGCGCCGCGCTTCCATCACAGCCGGGACATCGAAACCGGGTAACCTGAATTGCTCCAGCATCTTGTTGAAGTCGGCAAACGGATTGGCTGCGTCTTTAGGGTCCATGCTCGATTCTCCGGTAACGATGCGTCGAAAAGATCCATACGGTCGGATGGCCAGCGCCCAGGCACCCCATGGCCGCATGATCCGCACGTGAACGGATCATGCACGTTCTGTTCCCGATATGCCAGCTTCGCCGGCATCAACGCACGCGGCGCACTATCCGCAAGCTGCCCGACCACGCGCACTTCGCATCGCCAGACGCCGTTTCGGGTCAACGCAAAAAATCGCGAACCGCATACAATGGCGCCGAAGCATTGATCCGAGCAAAAAGGCGCTCAAGGCAAACGGCCACCCCCGCCGCCCGATATGCGCCAACGCAGTGCGCTCCCCCTGCGCCATACCGGAGACCCTCCATGAGCACCACCGCAAGCGGCGATACCGACAAAACCAGCGGCACACGGCTGCGCCAGTTGAGCGATCTGCCGTCGCCGAAAGGCCTGCCGCTAATCGGCAATATGCATCAGGTTTCACTACGGACATTCCACCTGAATCTCGAGCGCTGGGGCCGCGAGCTCGGCACGCCCTATGTATTCCGGATGTTCGGCAAGCAGGTCGTCGTGCTGGGCGACACCGATCATGTACAAAGCATCTCGCGCGAGCGCCCGCAGCGATATCGCCGCTTCAAGCCGATCGAATCGGTTCTTGCCGAGTTCGGCGCGAACGGTCTCTTCTCAGCGGAGGGCGCGGCTTGGGAACCGCAGCGCCGGCTCGTGATGCAGGCGTTATCCATCCCGCAGATCCGCGCGGTCTACCCGACGCTCGCCGATGTCACCGGACGGCTGCGCGCACGGTGGCTACGCGCAGCGCAAGAGCAGCGCACGATCGACATGGTCGAAGAGATGAAGCGCTACTCCGTCGATGTGACGAGCGCGCTCGCGTTCGGCGAAGACCCGCGCACGCTGGAGCGCGACGACAACGTCATTCAGGAACATCTGAAACAGATCATGCCGGCGCTGATGTCGCGCACCCAGGCGCCGTTCCCGTACTGGCATTACGTGAAGCTGCCGGGTGACCGGCGCCTCGACCGCGCGCTCGTCGAGATTCACCGCTACGTTCGCCAGATGATGGAGCGTGCGCGCGCGCGCATGCGCGACGAGCCGTCGGAAGGGCCGCGCAATCTGCTCGAAGCGATGCTCGCGATGCGCGACACGCCGGACTCGGGCATCACCGACGACCAGATCGTTGCCAACGTGCTGACCATGCTGCTGGCCGGTGAAGACACCACCGCGAATTCGCTCGCATGGTCGACGCTGTTTATTGCCACCGATCAACCTCTGCAGACGCGTCTTGCAAACGAGGCGCGCTCGGTGCTCGGCGATTCGTCGCTCTGTACCGAGTATGCAAAGCTGAAAGAGCTCGATCTGTTCGAAGCCGTCTGCACCGAAACCGGCCGCTTCAAACCGGTGGCCGCGCTGAGTTCGTTCGAACCGGTCGAAGACGTGACAATGGGCGATGTGCGCGTGCCCGCCGGCACCTTCATGTTTTTCCTGAACCGGCCGCCGATGCACGACCCAAGCCACTTCGCGAACCCCGAACGCTTCGACCCGGACCGCTGGCTGCATGCGCGCGACGCCGCGCGCGGAGCGCACGAACCGCGCGCGTACCTGCAATTCGGCGCCGGCCCGCGCGTATGTCCGGGACGGCATCTGGCCGGCGTCGAAATGCGCGCGGCGCTGTCGATGCTCGTCGCAAACTTCGAGATGAAGCTCGCGGTCGATCCTTCGGAGATCGAGGAAATCAACGACTTCATCATGAAGCCAAGCAAGATGCCTGTGACCCTGACGCTTCGTCGTTAATGGCGAAACATCACAACGCATAGCGAATCAGCGCATGGACCGGCTACAGGCAATGACCGCGTTCGTCGCGGTCGCCGAAACAGGCGGCTTTTCGGCGGCCGCGCGCAAGCTCGAGGTGTCGCCGTCGGTGGTCAGCCGCATCGTCACCGAACTCGAAGAGCATCTCGGCGTGCGCCTGCTGACGCGTACGACGCGCATCGTCCGTCTGACGGAAACCGGCACGTCGTACTTCGAGAATTGCCGGCGCATTCTCGGCGAAATCGACGAAGCCGAGCAGTCGGCTACCGGCGAACACACCGCGCCGCGCGGCGTGATGACGATCACCGCGCCGGTGCTGTTCGGCGCCGCGTACGTGACGCCGGTCGTCGTCGAGTATCTGACGCGCTACCCTGATGTCGATATGAACTGCTGGTTTCTCGATCGCGTTGTAAACCTCGTCGACGAAGGTATCGACGTCGCGGTGCGCATCGGCGAACTGCCGAATTCATCGCTGCAGGCAATTCGCGTCGGCTCCGTGCGGCGCGTGATATGCGCGTCGCCCGCATATCTCGCGCGCTGCGGCACACCGCTCACGCCCGACGATCTCACCTCGCACACGATCATCTCGACGAACGCCGCATCGACTTCACCGGAGTGGCGCTTCACGGTCGAGCGGCGCTCGGCCACGCCGCGCTTGCAGCCGCGCATGACCAGCACCACCAACGATTCCGCGATTGCCGCGGCGGCGGCCGGATTCGGCATTGTGCGGCCGCTGTCGTATCAGATCGCGAGCCACCTGCGCGCCGGCACGCTGCAACTGCTACTCGAGCAATACGAGTTGCCGCCGCTGCCGATCCACGTCGTGCATCGTGAAGGACGTCATGCGACGCAGAAAGTACGTGCGTTTCTCGACCTCGCGATCGACCGGCTTCGCTCGGACCCCGCATTGAACCCGCGCTGACGCACAACGCTGTTTGCGCCATGCGGCAAAGGCCATGCCGCAATGTGCACGCCCACATGCATCACAACGTGACATATAATCAAATCATGCGCATTGCGCTGATCGAAACCGTGCCGATAGTCACATAAACACGGGAACAAGGAGTACGCAGATGACTCCGTTCAACCGTATCCTGCTTTGCTATGACGCAACACCGGAAGGACAGCTCGCGTTGCGCGCGGGCGCGGTGCTTGCGCAGCAGTTGCACGCCGAAACTCACCTTTTGTCGGTGCTCGATACCACACATTGGTCAAGCGGTTACGATGTAATGACCGCGGCCCGCAGCGACGCCGACGATGAATTCGCGCGCGAAACGCTCGACGAGGGCATCGCCCGCCTGCACACGTGGGGAGTCGATGCAATGGGCCATCATGCGGCCGGCAGCGCGGTTGACGAGATTTCGCGCCTCGCGGCGCAATTGAACGTGGATCTGATCGTCATCGGACACCATCCGCACGGGTTCTTTGCGCGCTGGCTGTCCGGAGAGAATCACGCGCTGCTGCTCGATCGCGTGTCGTGCGGCGTGCTATTCGAAGTTTCGCGCTAAACACACGGCCATCGCGCGTTTACGGCGTTCCCGCATGCACAAACGCGTGACCACAGCCGGGCGTTACAGCCCCCAGATAATATCCGCGTCGTGCCGATGTGCTTCACGCATCATGTCCAGAAACGGCCAGGCTCGCTGCGCGAGCCCGCCACCCGCGTCCTCGTTGCGCTCGCGCGCATAGTGAAGCGCTTCCAGCGCCGCTTCCGCCTTATCGTCGTCGGAGATGGCCGCTTCGAGACGGCGAATCGCGCCGGGCAATTCGTCATGCAGAATGACCCCGCGCGCATCGAGGCGCTTGCCGACCAACCCAAGCAGATATTGTGCGAGATCCCTCAACATCACCACATCAGGTGTGGCGCGGGACTGAAAAGTAATCATCACAATGCCTCCTTCCTAGGGCCGCGCACCTGCGCAACGCGTTGCGGCTCCTGGTGTTTCCGGATGTCAATCCGAAGTGTCTCCACTCCATTTTATGTCATGCCATGACCTGTTTCAGCGAGCCGGGCATGCTTTCCTCAGCCTTGCGCACGCTTGACTGGTAGCTTTTTCAATCACCCCAATGTTACAGGGGAATGTTAAATTTATATCACATTGAAATATAATTACGGACCTTTTGCTCCACTCTGCTCCATCGTGTCCAGTACTAAAGTGATTCGCTGGCTGTCCAGCTTCAAGCCAGGCCCGATCCTGCTGAAATGGCCCGAGCGTGTGCGCTCGTCCGCTGGAGCGTTCATCGGCCTCGCGGTGACCGCTACGCTGATGCAGGCCGTGTTCGGCTCCAGCGCCGCTTTTCCGATGCTGATCGCACCGATGGGCGCGTCGGCGGTGTTGCTGTTCGCGGTGCCGGCCAGCCCGCTCGCGCAGCCCTGGTCGCTAATCGGCGGCAACCTCGTATCGGCCACGGTCGGTGTCGCGTGCGCAATGCTGTTTCCCGATCCGTTCATCGCTGCCGCGATCGCGGCAGCTGGCGCAATCGCCGGCATGTTCACGTTGCGCTGCATCCACCCGCCATCGGGCGCGGTCGCATTGACCGCCGTGCTCGGCGGCCCGGCGATCCGCGCGCTCGGGTTTCAGTTCGTGCTGGAGCCAGTACTCGTGCAGTCGGTGCTGCTGCTCGGCTCGGCAATGATCTATCACGCGATCACCGGTCACCGCTACCCGCATGTCGCGCAAATCGCAGGTGATGCAGCCGGCGATGCCGTGCTTCAGTCGTCGCTACGCGCCGATCTCGAAGCGGTGTTGCGCCGTCGCAGCGAACTGCTCGACGTAAACCCGGACGATCTCGAAACGCTGCTGCGGGAAACCGAAATGCAAGCGTACGCGCGCAATTTCGGCGAGCTTTCGTGCCGGGACATCATGTCGAATCCGGTTATTAGCGTCCCGCCGGACGCCACTGCCGGCACTGCCTCTTACCTGCTGAACCAGCACAGCATCAAGGCATTACCGGTCGTCACCGACGACCGGCGAGTGGTCGGCATCGTCACGCGCGCGAACCTCGCCGGCGGCGCCACTGAGCGCGTTCCGACGTTCGTCAGCCGCTGGCGGCAGCGCTGGTTCGCACCCCGCCCGAGTCTCGGCATCGCGCGGCCAGTGCGCCGCACCAGCGTCGAAGATCTGATGACCACACACGTGCATACGGTCTCCGTCGACACGCCGATCGTCGAACTGGTGCCGCTGTTCGCGACGCACGGTCACCACCACATTCCGGTGCTCGATGCGCACCGGCGTCTGGCCGGCATCATCACGCAGGCCGACCTGATCACCGGGCTGTATCGCCGGACGCGCTCGCGTGAATACCGGGCCGCGTAAGCCCACGCGCGTAGTGCAACGATCAAGCCGCAACAGCACTGGCGCGCGGAACGACCACCCACATCGCTACGCGCGCCACCTGATGATTTATATCACTTCGTGATATATTAGGGACTTTCCCCTAGCCCACCCCGACGCCCCCGTATGAAAACCCTCGCACGCGAGTTGAGCAAAGCTGACTTCGAGCAGCTATCGGAATTCCGCTATCAGATGCGGCGTTTCGAGCGTTTTTCCGAGCAGGCTGCGCAGGGCGAAGGCATTACGCCGCTCCAATACCTGCTGCTGTTGCACGTGAAAGGCTATCCGGACCGCGAATGGGCCACCATCGGCGAGCTCGCCGAGCGGCTGCAGGCACAGCATCACGGCGTGGTCGCGCTGGTATCGCGCTGCGAAGCGCTGGGCCTTGTCGAACGCCGCGTCAGCGAGATCGACCGCCGGCAAGTGGAAGTCCATTTGCTCAAAGCCGGTGAGCGCGTGCTCGCGCGCCTCGCCGAACTGCATCGCGCCGAGCTGAAATCGCTCAAGGGCGCTTTCACGATTCCGCACATCGATCTGTAAACATCATGAGTCTCGACGATCACAAGCGCGATTTTTCCAGCAACGCCCGACTGCCAGGCATTTCCGCGCTTGCGGTGGTCATCGGGTTGCTCAGCACGCTCGCCGCATTCGTGCTGCTGAACCTGATCCGCCTGTTCACCAATCTGTTCTTTTTCGGTAGTTTTTCGTTTGTGGACCGTTCGCCGGCGCTCAACACGCTCGGCCCATGGGTGGTGCTGATCCCGATCGCCGGCGGGCTGATCGTCGGCCTGATGGCGCGCTACGGCTCGGACAAGATTCGCGGCCACGGCATTCCGGAAGCGATCGAAGCCATCCTGTTCGGTAAAAGCCGGATGTCGCCGAAAGTTGCGATATTGAAGCCGTTGTCCTCGGGCATCGTGATCGGTAGCGGCGGCCCGTTCGGCGCGGAAGGTCCAATCATCATGACGGGCGGCGCGCTCGGTTCGTTGCTCGCGCAATGTTTCAAGGTCACCGCGGCGGAGCGCAAAACGCTGCTGGTCGCGGGCGCGGCGGCCGGCATGACCGCCGTGTTCGGTACGCCGGTTGCAGCCGTGCTGCTTGCGGTCGAACTGCTGCTGTTCGAATGGCGGCCGCGCAGTTTCTTGCCGGTCGCGGTCGCGTGTGCGGTAGCCGGCTTCGCGCGTGCGGTGTTCTTCGGCACGGCGCCGCTGTTTCCGCTGCAGACGGCGGAGCCGAGCGCGATGTCGCTGGTCTCCTGTGCGGTGGCCGGGGTGTTGTCGGGGGCCCTCGCATCGGGCCTGTCCGCTGCGCTATATAAAGTCGAAGACCTGTTCGCCCGTCTGCCGATTCACTGGATGTGGTGGCCGGCGCTCGGCGGCATCGTGGTCGGTATCGGCGGATTTGTCGAGCCGCGCGCGCTCGGCGTCGGCTACGACGTGATCGGCGATCTGCTGCATCAACATATCGCGTTGCAGTTCGCGGTCGCGCTGCTGGTCGTGAAAGCGGTGATGTGGGTTATCGCGCTCGGCTCGGGCACATCGGGTGGCGTGCTCGCACCGCTGCTGATGCTCGGCGCGGGCCTTGGCGTCGTGCTCGGTCATGTGCTGCCGGGCGGCGAACCGTCGCTGTGGCCGCTCGTGTGCATGGCGGCCACGCTCGGTGCAACGCTTGGCGCGCCGCTCACCGCGATCGTGTTCGCGTTCGGTCTTACGCACGACGCGAACGCGCTGCTGCCGTTGCTCGCGGCCACGCTTGTCGCGCACGGATTCGCGACCGTCGTGATGAAGCGCTCGATCATGACCGAGAAGATTGCTCGCCGTGGGTACCACATCTACCGCGAATACGGCGTCGATCCGCTCGAGCGTCACTACGTGGATGAAGTGATGTCGCGCACGGTCGAAGCGATCGACGCGCACGTCACGGTTCGCGACGCGCTCGCCACCTACTTCGGCACGAATCAGACGCGGCGCGCGTACCCGGTGATCAGCAATGAAGCGGTGCTCGGTGTGATCGACCGTGCGGCGCTCGAACGGATTCGCGAGTTGTCGACGAGGACCGTCGCCACGGCGACCACCGCTACCAGCAACATCGCAATCGCGAACGGTGCATCAAACGGCGCAACCACCGACACGCTGCCCGACCCGCTCGACACGCGCATCGGCGACCTGCTGCAGGACGCGCCGCCCGTTGCACTGCCGCACGAAACCTGCCGCCTCGTCGCGACGCGGCTCGCGGTGCACGGGCTGGAACGGCTGCCGGTGGTGGCCGATCGCAAGTCACTGCGGCTGATCGGCATCGTGTCGCGCAGCGATCTGATCAAACCGTCGCTCGGGCACTTCGAAGAAGAACAGAAGCGCGAACGCTTCCGTCGTATCGGCTTCTGGTCGAACGCCGGCAAACAGACGCTTGCCGCAGCGCAAAAGGAAACGCCCTCGCACAGCTAGTCCGCCCCTCGCCGTCTTCGTAGACGGGCCGCGCAACGCGGCCCGGAACGCGACTCTGCGGACGTGACATTTATATGCACACGAGAACCGCGAAAAACGGGTTCGCACGAACCCGCCCGCGCGAAAAGCCTGCTGCGCGAATCGCTTGTCCGGCTTGCGTGCCTGGACGACAAAAAACCCGCTAACGCAAGTTCGCGTTAGCGGGCCGGGCAACGACTTCAGACTTCACAAGCGCAAACCGCAAGCGCCGTTTAGCGTGCGTTCTTGCTCGCCTCAATCGCGGCTAGCGCCTTGGTAACGCCAGCACCATACGCCGGGTCAGCCTTCGTGCAATGCTCGACGTGCAGATTCTGCACAGCCGCCGTCGTACCTTGCAGCGCACGCGCCGTGTTATCGAACAGCACCTGCTGCTGCGCCGGCGACATCTTGCGAAACAGCGCGCCGGGCTGCGAGAAATAGTCGTCGTCGACGCGATGATTCCAGTGGTCGGCCGCCCCTTCGATCGACAGCGGCGGCTCGCGGAAATCCGGTTGCTCCTGCCATTCGCCGACCGTATTCGGCTCATACGAGGCCGTACCGCCCTTGTTGCCGTCCACCCGCATCATGCCGTCGCGGTGGTAGCTATGCACCGGGCTCTTCGGCGCATTGACCGGAATCTGGAAGTAGTTCGCGCCCAGCCGGTAACGCTGCGCATCGGCATACGAGAACAGACGCCCTTGCAGCATCTTGTCCGGCGAGAAGCTAATACCAGGCACGACGTTCGACGGCGCAAAGCCGGACTGCTCGGTCTCAGCGAAGAAGTTGTCCGGGTTGCGATTCAGTTCCACCACGCCGACTTCGATCAGCGGATAGTCCTTCTTCGGCCATACCTTGGTCAGGTCGAACGGGTTCACGTGGTACGAGCCCGCATCTTTCTCCGGCATGATCTGCACGTACAGCGTCCAGCGCGGGAATTCGCCGCGCTCGATCGACTCGTACAGGTCGCGCTGGTTGCTCTCGCGATCGGTCGCGCACACAGCTGCCGCTTCCGCGTCCGTCAGGTTCTGGATGCCCTGCTGCGTGCGGAAATGGAACTTCACCCAGAAGCGCTCGTTACTCGCATTGATAAAGCTGTACGTGTGGCTGCCGAAGCCATGCATATGGCGGAAGCTTTTCGGAATGCCGCGATCGCTCATCACGATCGTCACCTGATGGAACGCTTCGGGCAGTTGCGTCCAGAAGTCCCACTGGTTTTGCGCGCTGCGCAAGCCGGTGCGCGGGTCACGCTTGATCGCGTGATTCAGGTCCGGGAATTTCAGCGGATCGCGGAAAAAGAACACCGGCGTGTTATTGCCGACCATATCCCAGTTACCTTCTTCCGTATAAAACTTTAGCGCGAAACCTCGGATATCGCGCTCGGCGTCCGCCGCACCGCGTTCGCCCGCTACCGTCGAAAAGCGCGCAAACATCGGCGTCTTCTTGCCGATCTGCGAAAAGATCTTCGCGCGCGTGTACTTCGTGATGTCATGCGTGACCGTGAACGTGCCATGAGCGCCCGCACCTTTCGCATGCATGCGCCGCTCGGGAATCACTTCGCGCGCGAAGTGCGCGAGCTTCTCGATTAGCCAGACATCCTGTAACAGTGCCGGGCCGCGCGGGCCTGCCGTCTGCGTATTCTGATTGTCGACGACGGGAGCGCCGAATGCCGTGGTGAGTTTGCTCATGGGGTTTCCTTTTGAATATCGATCAATTGACTTCGAACACATCCAGCTTGTGTGCCGGCGTGATCGACGCCGGCACCTGGCTCAGCCGTGCTTATGCGACGGATCATCGCAATGCACGCAACCGTGTGCATCATCCACCCACGCGTTGCCGAGAATGATGCTGCAAAAGTTCATGCGTCGGAATGCCGGGTCCTTCAGCGCGAGCACATCGTCGTTGACGGTGCCGAACGTCGACTCCGGACGATGCTTCATCCCTTCATTGAACGCATCGATAATCTGTTCCTTGAAGTTCACTGCACGCGGGTGCGCGGCCACCACCTGACGGCGCTGTTCTTCGCTGAATTCGTTGTATGCAAGGCCGAGCACGTCCATTTCGACGCCGGCCGTCACCAGTTGCACAACCGGTTTCTTGAACGGCGGAATGCCGGGTGTCGTGTGCAGCGAAATGGCGTCCCAGACGAGTTCGACATCCGTTTCGGCGATGCCATGCTGGCGGAGAAATTCCGCGGCGGCATTCGCACTATCCACTTCGAACCGGTTTTGCGAGGCGCGGTACTTGTGCGTGAGTCCCATGTCGTGAAACATGCCGCCGATGTAGAGCAGTTCCGGATCGTACTTCAGCTTCTTGCGCTCGCCGGTCAACGCACCGAACAGGAACACGCGAGTCGAGTGATGAAACAGCAGTTCTGATTCGGTATCCCGAACCAGTTCGGTCGCTTCACGCGCCATCTTGCTGTCGGGGATCTTGATGCCGGCGATGATCTTGCTCATTGCGGTTACTCCAAAGAAGTAGAAGGTCTCCGGTTCGCCGCTCGCTCGCTAGTTTGAAGCGGGTGACGCACCCTGTCTGGACTACGCAACAAGTTTCGGTTGCCGGCCGATTTGACTCAATGAGTTCGTTCCATCGATCCGTGCCAATCGCACAGCAGATTCTGCCAGGAGGCCGTTTCCGGCTGCAACGGACCGCCGGCCACGAGGCTGATGGTTGCACTTGCAACATATTGGCGTTATCGGAGCAATAGACGCTATCAATGCGTTGCTACGTCGATATGACAATCGATGGTTTCTGAGCATCCAGCATGATGAGTCAGCAATGCGCCGAGCTTCTATCATTTTGCACAACGACTGTCCGATACGCACGGTCAAAGGCTGGCCGTTCACGCGTGCAAAGGCGATAAACTGACAACGATGCCATGCCATCGGACAATCAACATGAACGAAGAAATAACCGTACGTCGGGTCGCTGGGGACGAGGCGACGCGCTACGTCGAAGCGCTCGCAGACGTACTGATCGACTGCGTCGAAGGCGGCGCGTCGGTCAGCTTTATGCTGCCGCTGCCACGCGAGCGGGCGCTCGAATTCTGGCAGGGTGTCGCGCGAGGCGTGGTGCGGCGCGAACGCGACGGCCGAAATACACGTTATCGCGCTTTTCGGCCTGTAGTCGGCGAACTCCGTCGTGAAGCCTCGTCACATATGCCGCAGCAACGGCCCCGGCCGGCTGCGGAAAACCGACTTCAAGCGATCGAACCAACCGCCCGCGGCCTGCACGCTGAAGTAGTCGCTGGTCACCGAAATTTCTGCGGCACAATCGGCGTCGGTGCTAATGCGAAGGCGTTCGCCCTTCGGCAAGCGAAGCACGCCGCCGGGTTCGAGCCAGTAGTCATAGTCGCAATCCGCGCGCGTCAGCCACACGCGTTCACTGAGCGTGCGCACTTCGGCCCCCGGCGTGCAGTCCCAGTAGAACACCTCGCCGGGTTGGACCGCGAAGTGATAGGTAATTTTCGGAAGTCGCACATTCGCATGGACGTGCTGTGCCAAGTGTTGCATCCTGCCTCCTTTCTGGCCTGTCCGGGCGCATGCGTAAATCGGCCCGCCCGCATCGACGAATGCCGTTCAGTCGAACACGCAATCTCGATCGTCATGCGGTGTCAACAGAACACCTGACTTGCCGTGACTATTCCCAGTCCTGACTAATGTGTGCGTCACAACAGCGCGATGGGTGCGATCGCATTTTGCGGGCTCAATTAATGTTATCCGTGTGACATATGCCGGTGGCGTATGCTTGATTCTTATTGCGTTCGCGTAGCACGGCGATTGCTGATACCCAATCACAAACAATCTGGGGGAGGCTTGGGCACATGAACCCGATTGCTCAATGGAAGGAGAGACGCGCATCATTCAGCCGTACGGTCGCGGTAATGCGAGTGCTCGCCTCGCTATTCACGCTTGCGCTTGCATGCATCACGCCACTCACGCCGTCATTCGCCGCGGACGATGCGGCCGCCGCGCTTCGCGCCCGATATCAGAGCCTCGCGCCGCAGCTTGCGAACAACCCGTTTCATCGCCCGCTTTATCTTGATTCGACGGAAGCGCCGGACTCGCTAAAAGGCAGCATTTATGCGGTGATCGATTATCCGTTCGCTACGGTGAACAGCGCGCTGAACGATCCGACGAAAGGTCCCGCGAACTGGTGCGATGTGCTGATCCTGCACCTGAACACCAAGTATTGCCACGTGTCGACGGGTAGCGATGGCGGGAGCACGCTCAACGTCAATCTCGGGAAGAAGACGGAAGAGAATCTGTCTTCGACGTTCCGCGTCGCGTTCAACTATCGCCCGGACGTCACGCGGCCGGACTACTTCAGGGTCGATCTGAGCGCGGACAAGGGGCCGATGAGCACCCGCGACTATCACATCATGCTCGAAGCGGTCGCGATCGACAGCGCGCGCACGTTTATCCACCTGACCTATTCGTACGGCTATGGCACCGCTGGACGGCTTGCGATGAAAACCTATCTGGCGACCATTGGCAGCGACAAAGTGGGGTTTTCCCGATCAGCCGGGAACGGCGACTATGTCGGTGGCGTGCGGGGCCTTGTCGAACGCAATACGATGCGCTACTACCTCGCGATCGATGCATATCTGGCGTCGTTGTCCGCCCCGGCGGGACAGCAACTCGATGCCCGGCTGAATCACTGGTTCGACGCGACGGAACAGTACCCTCGGCAGTTGCACGAAGTCGAGAAGGACGATTACATCCAGATGAAGCACCACGAATACGAGCGTCAGCAAACAGCTCAATGACGGGCTCAATGACGCAGCACAGCAACCCGACACGCTCACGCGGGCGGCGCACCCGATGACGTGGCAAGCGCGCCGGGCCTGCGCAGCATCTTGTCGACTTCACCCGCGTGCATTTCTTCCGCGTGAATCATCTGACGCGCGTATTCCTCGAGCGCCACCGAGCGATCCTGCACGAGCGTGAGCAACTCGCGATAAAGCTCGAGCGCGACGTTCTCCGCTTCAAGCGATTCACGCAGAATCGAACCGATATCGAACGTGTGCGAATCGAGCAACGGCCCGATTTCGAGCGACGGATAGGCGCCAAGCGTGGTGATCCACTCGCCCGCCTGCTGCGCGTGCAGCAGCGATTCATCCGCCTGTTGCCGAAGCCACGCGACGATCGGAATGCGGCCGAAGCCGAACACGAGAAACGAGTAGTGCGTATAGCGCACGACGCCGGCCAACTCCGATTCGAGAATGTGATTGAGCACGCCAACCACACTCCGCTGATCGAGTTCGGACATGGTTCCCTCCCCACACGCGTGCGTGCGATCGGCGCGCGCGCTCGAGCCAGCCGGTGAATCCGGCCAGAGCCGTTCATAGTGCGCCGCGCGAGCGGTATTGATCAAGCAGACGGATTGGCGCGCCGCAACACCGCATTTAAGGGCTCTTCACCTGACTCGTCAGTCTCGGCGAGTCAGGTGCGCGTTGCGCGGTGCGTCGCGGCAGCGCGCATGTTTCGGGAACGATCGCGGTTCGACGAAGAAAGCGCCGCCGGCTCGGCAGTGCGCAAGCCGGCCAGCTGAAGAAGCATCTGTACCCGCTTCAGCCTCCGCCGAAATAAACGTTGCAAAAGCTGATCGGGCCCACGCAATTCATGCTGTTATTGCCCTGGCTGTACCACGGCCATCCGCTCCGATGTTTGCCGCTCGCCGTCATGCCCGCCGTGCCGGGTCCTTCTCCGGACCCGGTGCCGCTGGATGCGCCAGCGCTCGTCGGTTGCGCGGCCGACGGCTGCGCACCGGTCGACTGGGCGGATGCGCTCGTGAAACCACCCATCAGCGCGAGCGCAGCCGCTGACGTCGCAATCAATACAAGTTTTCTCATTTCCACCTCCTTCGCCAAGCAGGACGCCACAAGTCCGGCACGCCGCACCCGTCACTTCGAAAATTAGCCAAAAAAGGCGGCGACGGCAGCCACCAATCGCCGCGCAATTTCAAATCCGCACGGACATGTGCATCGAGCTTCGCAACGGGTTGTCTCGCCTGGGATTGCAACGCGGATGATGGCTGCGGATGAGATCGTCAGGAATTTGTCGGCTGGCTCGCGGTTTCGCGAGGAGCGCTCATTGAGCCTGCTCGGAGCCGAGGACGGATTGCAGGCACCGCATGAACTCGGCGGCATCGACCGGCTTATGAAGGAAGAAACGCGCGCCGTTTTCGCTCGCGCGCCGCTTCGCGGCGTCGGAAGGAAACGCGGTTACGAAGATGATCGGCAGCGGATTGCCCGTGCCGACCAGATGCGCCTGTAACTCGAGACCATTCATGCCGGGCATCTGGATATCGCAGACGACGCATGCCGTGTGTGCAAATCCAGGGGAGCCCAGGAACGCCTCAGCCGATGCATAAGCCTGCACGCACCAGCCCAACGAGCGGATCAGGCTGGCGGTTGCAAGCCTGACCGACTCGTCGTCGTCAACGATCGTAATAATGGGAGCGTTGGGCAAGCTGCACATCCTTCATGAGGATTGACGAAGGGCTGACATCGCGCCCGTTGAGACTTCAAAATTCAATCTATCTGCAAGGGTTTTGAGCGTAAATCATATGTAAGTATGAAGCCAATGATGCATCGGTTATATAGCTAACATCGTTAAGCGTATCGGCCTCACCTACGTACTGCTCCGCCCGATCCTTCCGCGCATTGAAGCGAGCGATCTGACTCGCAACTCGCGCTTGCTTCGACAGGCGCACTGTAAAACATCATGCAGTTCGCGACGCTACACGCGACGCATGGTCCGTCGCACCCACAGCTGCAGTTGAAAAAAACGCGGAGTGGGAATAGATGGCCGTTTTCCTCGTTAACACACCTGCATGCGTCATATGGATGCGCGCCGTAACAAGCGAGCGCGTTCCCGCAAGCATCAAGTGAAAGCGCTTCCTGCGCGAATGCGTGCATGCCTGCATGCCTGCATTGAACGTTACCGCGCGTTACATCGCAACGCATGCGCTATGTTTGGATCGGACGCACGACGGGAGCATCACATTCGAACATTGCAGATACCCGGTTGAACACTATTGTCAAGTTTCGCAGCATTGGCCACAAGGACTTTTCGTACAGCGCCGTGCATGCATTCAGCAACAACGGTTACGGCTTCGCGAATCGCCGCAGATGGAGCACACGCTGCGTTTGACATCGCTTCTCTGAAGCGGACATCCTCCCAGGGACCATGCCAATGGTCCCCTTCGCGCCGCTCGCAAACTCACTGCGGGCGGCGTTTTTTTTGCACGCGCGCAGACGGCGTCAAACGGAAAGATTGTGCGAGCGTTTGGGTTCCGTGTGCTGAACCGCATGATCGACGCCATCCGCTTGTACGCGGTTTCTGCGCCAGCCGGCGGGCGGCATGCCGAACTCGCGCTTGAACGCGCGATTGAATGCGGCTTCCGACTCATAGCCGACCTGCTCCGCGACCGCCGCCAGTGTCTTGCTGCCGGATGCGAGTTCCTGCGCGGCCATCCTGAGGCGCCAGCTCGCCAGATATTGCATCGGAGGCTGTCCAAGCAGGTCAGTAAAACGTTGTGCAAGGGCGGAACGCGACAGACCGACTTTGCGCGCGAGTTCGTCGACAGTCCAACCGTATGCGGGCTGCGCATGCAGGCTTGCGAGCGCGCGGCCGACGAAACGATCGCGCACGCCAGCAAGCCAACCTTTGCGGTCCTGCGGCAACGCATCGATACAGCGGCGCACCGCTTCGACGAACAGCAATTCGGAGAGCCTGGCGAGCACAGTTGCACTGCCCGCACGCCATTGCGCAGCCTCGTCCGTGGCGAATTCGAGCGACGCCTCGAGCCACGCGGAGCGCGGGTCGTTACGCATGTCGATCTTGAAGATGCGCGGCAGCGCGGACAGCACCGGATTGTTCAGCGTTTCGTCGCAAGCAAGAAAGCCGCATAGCAACCGCGTACGCTCGCCACCGCCGCCGTACGACAGGCGCAGCACTTCACCCGGCGCCGCTTGCACCTGGCTCGCCAGCAACGGTGCGGCGGCCACCGGCGAGATGTCGAGCGCACTGCCCATCAGGTGCGCTTCGCCTTGCGGCACGACCAGCAATTCGCCCGCTTCAACACGAAGGGCCGAAGCAGGATCGCCCGGCAGCTGCGCCCAGCATTGCCCTTCTGTGATCAGATGATACGAGACCACACGTTCCGCGCGCGGCAGAAAGCTGGTGCACAACGCCGCGTCCGGTTCACCGCTCACGCACCATGGTGCAGTGAACTCTCCATTCAAATAGAGCGCGCCGGACAGGCGAACGAAACGCAGCACATCGGATACGGCATCCATGTTCAGTGAACCCAGCAAACCGCGTTGATTTCCGGTTCCGGCGTTCCGCACAAAAAATCTGGACGCCAGATCATTCATCGATGAGGACTTCGTCAAGATACTACTCCCACGTACAGCTGCAACAGCATGCATCCGTCACAAAACGACGATGCACGCGGAAACGGTCATCCGTGTATTGAAGTTGAACGATCAACACGTACGTTTTTTACACGTTCCGGAGGGTTGATCGATATCAGTTGCGCAGCACTCCGACATCCGATCGTTCGACTATTCAGGAGCACTATCATGACTCGCAGCCGTCTCATCCCAATCGCCCGCTCGCTCGCCGTCGCGGGCGCACTGTGTGCGCTCAGCGCGCCCGTCTTCGCAAGCGGGTACGGCCCTTCGCCTTACTACCAGCCAGGCGTCGGCGCTCCCGTTTCCCAGCGCGGCATCAGCGCACAAACGTTGGCCGCGGAACAGAAAACCGGCTATTCAATGAATGAAACGGACACTGCGGATGCCACGCAGCGTGACGTCGCGGACGCGATGCTGACCGCAGGCGACAAACACTAGCCGGTCTGCCCGATAGCGCGCGCCGCACTCGTGTCGACAGACACAGCGCGCAATGAAACGAAGGGCCGGCATGCACGTCATGCCGGCCCTTCGGTATGCAGCGAAACGGCGTTGTGCGTCAGCCGGTTCCCATGCGCGTCTGATCGACGAATTGCTCGGTCGCGTCGTCAATCTTCCGGCCCTTGCGGCCGACCGGACCGTGTATGTAGAGGGTCTTCGCACTGACGCGCGCCTCCACGCTTTCCGCATCGGGCGGCGGTGTCATTTCATAGCGCACTTCGCGTGCATGATCGGCAAGCTGCAAGCGCGGATCGAACACCGAGTTGAAACGCCACAGCATCCGCACGAAATTCGTCTGGCCGTGCAACAGGTGCTGGCATGCTTTTCCGAGCGCGCCGCGCAACGCAGCCCAACCGAGATGTTTGCGGTTGAGCACCTGCTGCGTGTTGACCAACTCCCGGTAAAACTCAGGCAATGGCAAACGGGTTGGCAACACCGCGTGCTGAATGTCGTACAGACGATAGTCGAGGCTCGTCAGCCGGCGGCGCTCTCGCAGCCAGATCTCGGTGCCCGGATAAGGCGTATTCACACTGATATTCACGATTTCTGGAATCTCGAGGCACCACTGCCGCACGGCTTCGAAGCGGTCGTGATCCCAGTCCGGGTCCGCAATCAGATTGATCGCAACCACGATGCCGAGCGAGCGCGCGAACTCGAGCGCCTCGAAGTTCTTGTCGATATCGATGCGCTTGCGAAATAATTCGAGCCCTTCGGCATCGATCGCTTCCATACCGATGAACATGTATTCGAGGCCGAGCTTGCGCCAGAACTTGAAGACCTCCTTGTTGCGCAACAGAACGTCGCCGCGCGTCTCGAGGTAGTAGCGCTTGCGGATGTTGCGCCGCTCGATTTCGCGGCCGATTTCCATGCCGTGATCCGCATGCACAAATGCTACGTCATCGACGATAAAGATACCCGGCTCGCGAATCGACTCGAGTTCGTCCGCGATCACTGCGGGGCTGCGCGATCGATACGTGCGTCCGTAGAACGTCCATGCACTGCAGAACGTGCAATCCCACGGGCAACCGCGCGCAAATTCGATCGACGCGCAGGGGTCCAGCACACCGATAAAGTATTTGCGCCGATGCCTTAACAGGTCGCGCGCAGGACGAATGTGATCGAGCGATTCGACAAAACCCGGCGGTGGCCCGGAACCGTCGCGCGTAACGACACCCGGCACGCGCAGCAGATCGCCGCGCTGTTGCACCGTGTCGAGCAGTTGCGCGACCGACGACTCGCCTTCGCCTTTGAGCACGCAATCGATCGCGCCTTCGGAATGGCGCAGCAGGTCCGGCGCGGTAAACGACACGCTATGGCCGCCGACAAACACGAAGCAGTTCGGCAGCGTCTTCTTGATCGCTTTGGACAGATCGATGATTTCGGGAATATTGGCGAGATAGTTGCCGGAGAAACAAATCATGTCCGGTCGCCAGTCGCGTAGCCAACGATCGAAGTCGCGATGCGTCTCGACCTGCAGGTCAAGCAGGCGCACATCGTGGCCCGCTTCGCGGATCACCGCCGCCACGGTTTCGAGACCCAGAGGCTCCAGACGCAGGAACACACGGGTGTACATCAAGCCACTGGGGTGAACCGCAAGTACTTTCATGCAAACTCCTCGCGGCCGCAACGGCACGCCAAGTGCAGCAGCGGTCATCTGCTGCCGGTTACGATGAAATTTCCTGCGCATAATCCGCTGCCCGTCATGCGGCGGTAGTGGATATTGGCGAGGGTCTGCTCCCCCGTCAGATCTCCTCGTCAGGACGATTCTACTGTCGAAGCGGGCAAGTCTGCGCTGAAGCGCACGCAAGCCCGGGTTGGAAACCGCTTGTATCCGGTCTGCAGCCGGCTGGTCGCGACTTGCCGCATGCGTAAGAGGCGGCACAGCTTCATGCTGCCGGCAGGCCGTACGGCACAGGCTGCCACCTTTATATCACCGGTAATCGGACTCGTCCGGAGCAGGTTTGTTCTTCAAAAGATGCACCGAGGCGCGTGGCGCGACGCAACGCGCTTAATCGAGGTCGCCCGTTTCCAGTTCGACCGACTGGCCGCCGTTGCGCTCCAGCACGCGCTGCGCGGCGGCCTCAATGCGTGGGCGATTCGCTTCGAATGACTGAATCAACTCATGGGAGGACGTACCTGTGTTGCCGAAATGATCGTTCAACGCATCCATCGAGATGCTGCACCACACTTCCTTGCCGCTCACCTTTGCTTCGAATGCGACGCGCGATGCCGCGACGACATGGCGCCGGCCGGTAAATTCAATCGTCATTTTGCTTTTCCTCGTGTGCCGAATCCATTCACGATGAAATCGTCGCGCAGCAAGGAACGCTCCCGCACGGTCAGCGGACGATGCTACGGCGCGGCAACATGCTCCGCGCGAGCGACACTGGACAGCCTATGCCGTTCGCTGAAGTCGCACAATAGCCGCTCTATAATCGGACTCGGGCGTGTCGAAGTGCGAGCCGCCAGCCGCCGGTTGCGTTGACGCCAGCGCCGCGATGCGCCCGCTATTCGTCCGCTTTTGCATCCGCTTTGTGTCATTTCCGCGCCTCACAGGATCGATCCCATGTATATCGCGATGAATCGCTTCAAGGTCACCCTCGGTTCCGAGGCCGCGTTCGAGCAGGTCTGGAAGAGCCGCGACTCGCATCTGGAACAGGTGCCCGGTTTTGTCGAATTTCACTTGCTGAAGGGTCCGCAAAAGGAGGACCACGTGCTGTATTCGAGCCACACGATCTGGGCAAGTCAGCAAGCATTCGAAGACTGGACGCGCTCCGACGCGTTTCGTGCAGCGCACCGCGACGCAGGCAACAATCGGCCGCTCTATCTTGGGCACCCGGAATTCGAGGGCTTCGAGGTCATTCAGACGATCGGCAAGTAGCGATGCGGGCGGGCACCGGCAGCCTGAGCGGGTTTTGCCCGCTTATGCCACCCGCTCGCGCGTTCCCGATCAGATCTTCCAATACGCATCGTCTGCGAACAGCGCCGCGTAGAAATCGAGGAACGCGCGCACCTTCGACGACACCGTCTTCTTCGGCGGATACACGGCCCAGACCGCCGGCTCGGCGCGTGAAGTCTGCGCTTCCCAGTCCGGCAGCAGCTGCACGAGTTGGCCTTGCCGCATCGCGTCGGTGACGCTCCATGCGGGCAGCAGCGCGATGCCACAGCCGGCGATCGCGAGTTCCAGCAGCGCGTCGGTATCGTTCGCGCGAATCCGGCCTTGCAGTTGCACCGCGACTTCATCATGCGCTTGCTGTCCTGAACGGCCTGCCGCCGCGCGTGTTGCGCTGGCGCTGCCGGTGCGTTTCACGAGTATCCATCGGTCGTCCGGGACAAGCGAAAAACGCAATGCGCTATGCGCGGCCAACTCGGCAGGCGCTTGCGGCGCGCGATAATGTGCGAGATACGCAGGGCTCGCGCAGATAATGCGTCGATGCTCGGCGAGCCGGCGCGCGACCAGTTGCGAATCGGGCAGCGCACCGATGCGAATCGCCAGATCGATGCGCGCTTCGATGATATTCAACGGTTCATCGGTGACCACCGCATCGACGTCGATATGCGGATAACGCTTGATGAATTCGGGCACGTGCGGAATCACATGGCGCCGTCCGAACGAAGCGGGCATCGTCACGCGCAGCACGCCTTTCGGCGACGCGTTGAGCGACGATGCCGACTGCCGCGCTTCATCGAGGCTTTGCATCGCGGCCAGTGCATGGCCGCGAAATACCTGTCCGCCTTCGGTCAGCACGAGCCCGCGCGTCGAGCGGTTGAAGAGCGCGATACCGAGATCGGCTTCGAGCTCGTTGATATGCCGCGACACCGTCGACGTCTTGATCTCCATTTGCGCGGCCGCCTTGCTGAAGCTGCCAAGTTCCGCCGCATGAAGAAAGGCACGCACTGCAGCAAAGTAATCCATGGAGATTGACCGGTAGCGGGAATAAGGAAAACATGAAACAGGCGCGACGCCGGACTCTGCCGCAACACCGGATACCTCGGATACCGCGCTCATCCGAACATAGCGTTGCGCGGCACGCGTGGCTACCCCTTTACCGCAAAGCAGATTCGCCGACGCGGCCCTTCTCATCAACGCGTGAGCCCCGCGCAGCAAGCGTGTCCGGCCCGTGAAACCGCGCGACATAGTTTTCTAACAGACTTCGCGGGACCGTCCTTCTATAGTTCGTTCCGTCGCCACGCAATGCAGCACCGGCAATACCGAGTGGCCCGAACTGACCGAACCGCGAAGGACTTTCCGTGAACATCTTATCGAACGTCGCTCCCGCCGACCGCGTTACGCCGGCCTCCACCGCAACGGTCAAGCGCTCGCGCCATGCCGTGCGTCACCTGGTCATGACGGCCGCGGCAGCCATGCTCGCGCTCGGCAGCGCGTCCGCATCGGCCGGCTGGGCGCACGGCGGCACCGCGTACACGTCGCACGGTACGTACAGCGGCGGGCACTACACGTCGTGCGGCGGCAGCAGCTGCTCGCATGCGGGTGGTGTGGTCGGCCCGTGGGGCGGCGTCGGCACCAATAGCGGCACCGTCACGCGCACCGCGCCGGGCCAGTTCTCGAACTCCGGCACGGCCGTCGGCCCGTGGGGCAACTCGGTTCAGCATTCCGGCAACACCAGCTGCGCGAGCGGCACTTGCTCGCACAACGGCACGATGACGGGTTCCAACGGCAACACGGCCACCACGTCGGGCAGCGTGACGCGCACGGCGCCGGGCCAGTATTCATCGTCGGGTACGGTCACCGGATCGAACGGCAACACGACCACCCATTCCGCGTCGACGAATTGCGCAGGCAATTCGTGCTACCGGTCGGGCACCGTGACCGGTAACGATGGCGGCACTGTCACGCATGCGGGCAGCGCAACGCGCGTATCGACCGGCACTGTCGTCACGACGGGCACGGTGACCGGCACGCACGGCACGACAGTCACGACGAGCGGCTCGGTGACCACCGTCGGTGCGACGGTTGCGGTGGGCAGCGCGCCGGTGGTTGTAGCGCCTGCGCCTGCTGTCTACGCGCCGCCGCCTGCTGTTTATGTGCCGCCGCCCGCGCCCGCTGTCGTGGTGACGCCGCCGCCCCCGCCGAAGACGGTTTATGTCGCGCCTGCACCGAAGACCGTCTACGTTGCGCCGCCTCCGCCGCCGAAAGCTGTCGTGTATGTCGCGCCGGCCCCGGTTGTATATGTCGCCCCGAAGCCGCGGCCCGTGGTGTGGGTGCCGGGTCACTGGGTTGGCCGCGTGTGGATTCCGGCTCACTGGGCGTGAGCGGCGAATGGGGCGAAACGGAGGAACGCCAGCAAAACGCGACACGCCTGGAAGCAGGACGCAACAGCGGCGCGGGCCGGAACCGGATCCCACCGGTTCCGGCCCGCGCCGTTCGAACCAGACGGATGCCTAAATATTGTCGTTAGGCTGCAACGCCGGCTGCGCCCGAAACCGCATGCAGTAGACCAGAAACCGCCCGGCGAAAATGCCCGCGACGATGCCCGAAATCAGCCCATCGAGCACCACGTAGCCCGAATCGGTCGGCACCGGCGCCGACACCGCGAGTTCAACGCCAAGCCAGAACTTCGACGCGAACGTCACAAGAATCAGGATCAACGGCACCGCCGAGCCCGCCAGCGTGACAGTCTTGTGCTCACGGTCAACGCTGAAGCGGCTTTTACGCGCAATCCACGCGCCGACGATCAACCCGGCGCCCGCGCCGAGCACCCACGCACATGCCGCCTGCCAGCCGGCGGCCGGTTCCTTGACGAGATGCACGATGCCCCAGACGGCAAACACCACCGGCACGGTCGCGAGCTTGCCGAGCGGCACCGTGCCGCCCTTGAGCGCGCTGATGCCGCGCGACAGCAGATAGACCAGCAGAATCCACACCCAAACGGGCGTACCGCGCACGATCTGTTCGAAGGACATAGTCATCTCCGGCAAGCGTCGCGACGACGCCACGAGATTATGCCGCTGACGCCCGCGTGCACTGCAAGGCCGCGCCGAACGAAACGCTGTACCGCACGCATCACACGTGCGTCGCGCGAACGACTATAATCGGCCTTGACACGTAACCAAATGGTTGCCTATTATCGACATGGACGACGACGCTGTTTTCCGCGCTCTGGCCGACGCGAGCCGCCGCCTGCTGCTCGACCGGCTGCATCAACGCAACGGCCAGACGCTGGTGCAGTTGTGCGAGGGGCTCGACATGACCCGCCAGGCTGTCGCGAAACACCTGACGCTGCTCGAGCACGCGAATCTCGTGTCGACGCAGCGCCAGGGTCGCGAGAAGCTGCATTTCCTGAATCCGGTGCCCATCAACGAAATTGCGGAGCGCTGGATCGGCAAGTTCGAGCGCCCGCGTCTCGCGGCGTTGTCCGATCTGAGGCAGGAACTCGAGCGCCCGGAGGGCGACTCCACCCGTTGACGCGCGCCCGCGCCACAGCGCCGCCGCCGCGCCCGGCCGTGCAATGCGATACAGCGAGGGCTACCATGAAAGGAAGCGACACGTTCGTGTATGTGACGTATATCCGCTCGTCGGCGGAGAAAATCTGGGCGGCGCTGACCAGCCCCGATTTCCAGCGGCAATACTGGTTCGACATGCATTGCGAGTCAGACTGGCAGGCCGGTTCGTCGTGGCGCATGGTGTTTCCGGACGGGCGCGTCGCCGATACGGGAGAAATCGTCGAAAGTACACCGCCGAAGCGGCTCGTCATCCGCTGGCACAACGAGTTCAGGCCCGAGCTCAAGGCCGAGGGCCCATCACTATGCGTGATGGAAATCGAACCGGTTGGCGACGCGTCGAAACTGACGATCACCCATTCCATCGACAAAGAAGATTCGAACTTTATCCGCGCGGTATCGGGCGGCTGGCCGCGCATCCTGTCGAACCTCAAGTCGCTGCTGGAGACAGGCCATGTCGTACTCCCTACGAAGGACGTCTGAGCGCACACGTCCCGTCACGCTGGCCGCAGCCGTTGTGCTCGCGGCCATTGCTCCCGGTCTGGCCGCCGCACCGATCCACATCGCATCCGCAACCTATGGCGAAGCGTGTGGCGCGCGCGCCGGCAATCTGACGCGCGACGCCGCGTCGTACTGCGACAACCGCGATACATGCGCGTATGTCGTGCCCGATGTGGCCGACGCGGCGCCAGCCGCCTGTCACCAGAAAGGCTTCGTGATGGAATGGCAGTGCGGCAACGCGGAGTCGCACGTCGCGCGCGTCAACGGCGATGCCGGCAACGGCAGCACGCTGGTGATCAGTTGCGTGATGTATGGAGGCGCGGGGCATTGACTGCCGCGACGCGCGGTAGAGGAGGGGCCCGATATGCGCGCCCGCCTGTCACGCTTTGTCGAACAGATCGGCGCACACTTGCGCGCCTTGCGCGGTGAGCGCCGCGGAACCTGTGCCGTCAGGCCGCGTTTCGACATCGACGAGACTCGCGGACGACAACTCGGTCAATAATCGCCGCAGCGTGCTCATCGGCAACTGCGTGCGCTTGCTGAGCTTCGCAAGCGACCATGGCTTGTCCGGCGATTCCTGACGCGCGCCCCAAAGCTCGCCAAGCACGACGACGAGCTGTACCTGCGGGTCGCTCATATCCGGCGCATCGCCGTGCTCTTGCGGCGTTTGCGGCGTTTGCGGCGTTTGCGGCGTTTGCGGCGTTTGCGCATCGTCTCGGTTCGAAGTCATCGTTGCCTCGTATCCAATGCGTGAACTGCGGGGTGAACTGCAGTGTGGGCTGCGCTCACGGCGCTACCGGTCTTCACCGCGCGTTCCTCGCGCGTTGCCCAATCACGCCGCCGACCTCATACACGACGCAATCAGTTTGCCCAGCGTAATCACCGCCTTCTCGACCCGCTCATCCCAAGGGTAGCTGTAATTGAGCCGGATAAAGTTCCGATAGCTGGGCGTGGTCGAGAACATATAGCCGGGCCCCACCGTAATGCCGTTCTCGAGCGCCCGTTGGTAAACCTGCATCGAATCGACCTCGTCCGGCATCTCGACCCACAGCACGTAACCGCCGACCGGCTCCGACATCTTCGTGCCTTCAGGAAAGAAGCGCTTGACCATCGCCTTCATCAGATTCGCCTGCTGCGCGTACGCTTTGCGCAGCTTGCGCAAGTGATGGTCGTAGCTATCGTTCTTCAGATACTCGGCAATCGCGAGCTGCGGAATCGACGGCGTGGTCAGCGTATTGAGGAACTTAAGCTTTTCCACCTGCTCGCGGTATCGCCCGGTAATAGCCCAACCGATCCGGTACATCGCCGACAGGCTTTTTGAAAACGACGCGCAATGCAACACGAGGCCCTTTTCGTCGAAGGACTTCAGCGACGTCGGATGCGAGCTGCCGTAGTACAGCTCGTGATACACGTCGTTTTCGATGGCCGGCACGTCGTAGCGCGCGAGCAGTTCGACCAGCTCGCGCTTCTTTTCATCCGGCATCTGAAAGCCCAGCGGATTCTGGAAATTCGGCATCACCATGCACGCGCCGATCCGCTGGGTTTCGAGAATATGCGCGAGCGCGCCGAGATCGATGCCTTCGCGCGGATGCGTGGCAACCTCGATCGCGCGCATCCCCATCCGCTCGATCGCATGCAGCATCGCGTAGAAAGTCGGCGACTCGACCGCGATCACGTCGCCCGGTTTGGCGACGGCCTGCAGACACAGATTGATCGCCTCGGTCGCGCCAACGGTAATCACGATCTCGTTCGGATCAATCGACAGCCCGTTCTCCAGATAGCGTTTCGCGATCTGGCCGATCAACGGCCGCGCGCCGGGCGGTAGCTCTTCCGAGCCGTGCCACAAGCCCGGACGCCGCGCGATCGCATTCGCGTACTGGTTGATCCGCTGATACGGAAACGCGGACGGGTCCGGATACGGCGAACCGAGCGGCACTGCTTCGTCGCTGCGAATCGAACGCAGCGTAGACAGCACGAGGCGGCTCACATCCACCGACGCGGAAATCGCCAGCGGCCTTGTCGGCGCAAGCTCGGCGGCGACGGCCGGCCCCTGCGGGCGCACTACATGGCCGGATTGCGGGCGGCTTTCGATCACGCCGCGGCTTTCAAGCAGCGCGTAAGCGCGTAGCACGGTGGTAATGCTCAAACGGTGATGCTGGCTCGTGCGGCGCACCGAAGGGATCTTCTCGCCGGGCCGGTATACGCCCTGCGTGACGAGTGCCTCGATGTCGTCGGCAAGCTTCTCATACAGTTTCAACGCCCTTCCCCCCGGTTACGGACGCTCCCCGCTCGCCGGAAGCGGCGCAGATCGGGGCAAATAGCCGCATTGTGCCACCGCTTGCGCCCCGCCTGCCGGTGCTGTGTTTCTTTTTGGTGCGGCGCGAAGCCAAACTGTGCTCTTTCCTGATCGTCGATTGTGTGTCTGCCCGCTAGACCGGCGCGCCCCTACCATGGGTGTCATGAATGCAGTGCGTCGTGCGCATGCAAAGCGGCACCGGCAACTCGAGCCGGCACGACGGTCACTGCCGAATGCATCCTGGAGTGAAGCGTCGTGGAAGAAACGAAAACGCAAGGCCGCATCGAGCCATACAAACACGCGGCCGCCGGCTGGGGCGCGCTCAAATACGTCGCGCTGAACCTGATCAAGGAAAAGGTCGCGGGCACGAACTACCGGACGCTGTTCCGCCAGAATCAGCCGGATGGATTCGACTGTCCAGGCTGCGCATGGCCCGATCGCGAGAAGGCATCGACGTTCGAATTCTGCGAAAACGGCGTCAAGGCCGTGGCGGCCGAAGCAACCGGCAAGCGTGTAACGCCCGAGTTCTTCGACGCGCACACGGTTGCCCAACTGATGGAGCAGGACGACTACACACTCGAACAGCACGGCCGCCTGACCGACCCGGTGGTGTATGACGCCGCATCGGACAAGTACAAGCCAATCGGCTGGGATGACGCCTATCAGCTGATCGCCCACCATCTGAACCGGCTCGACGACCCGAACCAGGCCGCGTTTTACACGTCGGGCCGCACCAGCAACGAAGCGGCGTTTCTGTATCAGTTGTTCGTGCGGATGTACGGCACCAACAACTTCCCCGATTGCTCGAACATGTGCCATGAGGCAACCAGCCGCGGCTTGCCGGTTACGGTCGGTGTCGGCAAAGGCACAGTGACGCTCGACGATTTCGAGCATGCGGATACGATCCTCGTGTTCGGCCAGAACCCGGCCACCAACCATCCGCGCATGCTCGGCGAACTGCGCGAATGCGCGAAACGCGGCGCGACGATCGTGTCGATCAACCCGCTGCGCGAGCGCGGCCTCGAGCGCTTTGCGAGCCCGCAGCATCCGGTTGAAATGCTGACCGGCGGCAGCACGAAAATCGCGTCGACGTTTATCCGGCCGAAGCTCGGCGGTGATTTCGCGCTGCTGAAAGGCGTCGGCAAACGTCTGATCGAGATGGACGACGCCGCGCAGGCGGATGGTGCCGAACGCGTGCTCGACGCCGAATTCATCGAAACGCACACTTCGAACTTCGCCGCGTTCGCCAACGACCTGCGTGACGAATCATGGGACCTGCTGGTCGAGGAATCGGGCGTGCCGTTCGAGGACATCGACACGCTCACGCAGATCTACGCGAAAGGCCGCCGCGTGATTTCATGCTGGGGCATGGGCCTCACGCAGCACAAGCATTCGGTCGCGACCATCCATATGTTGTCGAATGTGATGATGATGCGCGGCAATATCGGCCGTGAAGGCGCGGGGCTGTGCCCGGTGCGCGGCCACTCGAACGTGCAGGGCAACCGCACGGTCGGCATCGAAGACAAGCCGACCCAGGCGTTCCTCGACAAGCTCGGCAACGCATTCGACTTCGAACCGCCGCGCGAGCACGGCCTCGACGTCGTCGAGACCATCGCGGAGATGATCGAAGGCAAGGTCAAGGTGCTGATCGGTCTGGGCGGCAATTTCTCGATTGCGACACCGGACACGCCGCGCACGTGGGAAGCGCTGCGCACCTGCGACCTGACGGTGCACATTACGACCAAGCTGAACCGTAGCCACCTCGTGCACGGCAAGGACGCGCTAATCCTGCCGACGCTCGGCCGCACCGAGATCGACATTCAAGGCGGCTATTCGCAAGGCGTGACGGTCGAAGATTCGATGTCGATGGTGCACGTGTCGTACGGGATGAACATTCCGGCGTCGAAGAACCTGCAGTCGGAAACCGCGATTGTCGCGGGCATCGCGGATGCGACGCTCGGCAGCAAGAAGGTGCCGTGGCGCTGGTATGCGGAAGACTACGCGCGCATTCGCGATGCGGTTGAAAAAAGCATTGACGGCTTCGACGGCTACAACGAGCGCATTACGCACCCCGGCGGCTTCCGCTTGCCTATCGCGTCGAGCGAGCGGATCTGGCTCACGCCGACCGGCAAGGCACAGTTCGTCGTGCACCCGATCGCACGCGATACGCCGATTAAACGCGCGCGCGAACTGCACGGCGACCGCGTGATGACACTGATGACGACGCGCTCTCACGACCAATACAACACGACCATCTACGCGCTCGACGACCGCTATCGCGGTGTGTACGGCCAGCGGCGCGTGGTGTTCGCCAACGCGGAAGATCTGAAGGCGCTGGGCCTCGCGGCTGGCGAATGGGTCGATATGGAAACGGTCTGGGACGACGGCATCGAGCGCCGCGCAGACCGCTTCCTGCTGGTCGAATACGACATTCCGCGCGGCTGCCTTGGCGCGTATTACCCGGAAACCAATCCGCTCGTGCCGTTGCATAGCGTCGGCGATATCTGCAATACGCCGACATCGAAGTCGATTCCGGTGCTGTTGCATCGGCACGCGGCGTAGAATCCCGGCTGCATCGCTGCCGCGCAGCAAACCGATGCACGCACAACCTTACACGCGCCGCTTCGATTAGAGGCGGCGCGTAATCTTCGCGCCGCCCATCGTGATCGTCAGACCGCAGGAAAACTGGTTTCGCATGCTGTTCATCTGGAACGGCTCAGTCTTACAGTCGATTATTCCGCAGCTGATGTTTGTCGCGCTTGTCGACATCGTCGCCGTAACAACCCACGGCAGTATCTTCGGCGAGAAAGTGCCGCTAAACGCGACGCCGTTCACGCTCGTCGGCGTCGCGCTGACCATCTTCCTCGCGTTTCGCAACAATGCTTCATATAGCCGCTATTGGGAAGCGCGCCAATTGTGGGGCGAGGTGATGACCGCGGGCCGCGTGCTCGCATCGCAAGTGTCCGCCTACGTGCCCGCGGACGCGCATTTCGAGCGGCGCGGTTTCATCCACAAGCTGATCGCTTTCACGTATGTGATGAAACATCAGCTGCGCGGAACCGAACCGTTTGAGGATATCGCGCGCTACGTGCCGCCGCAGCGCAGCGCGGCGTTGCTGCAAACCCATTTCCGGCCGGTCTCGTTGCTGACAGACCTGCGTGGCGCGCTCGCCGAACGGCACACAAGCGGCGCGATCTCGAGCCAGCAGTTGATGATGCTGGACAATCAGATCAACCATCTGACGGCCGCCGTGACCGGCTGCGAGCGTATCGCGTCGACGCCGATTCCGTACCCGTATGGCGTGCTGCTACACCGGACGGTCTACGCGTATTGTCTGTTGTTGCCATTCGGTCTCGTCGATTCGATCGGCGTCGCGACACCGATCATCTCTTTGTTCGTCGCGTACACGCTGATCGCGCTGGAAGCGATCGCGAGCGAGGTGGCCGAACCGTTCGGCAAACTGCCGAACAGCCTGCCGCTCGATGCATTGACGCGCAACTTCGAACGGTCGCTGCTCGAGCAGTGCGGCGAAGCGATGCCGGCGGAGCTGACGGTCGGACCCGGATACCAGTTGACATAGCGACGCACTGCGTACGCGTGCTGCGCGTGCGTCACCCCGCCCTTGCCGGCGTTCGCGTAATCTGATCGATCAGGCTTTTGACCGCCGGCGCACGCTCGAACCGGCGAAACACGGCCGCGACTTCCGACGCGATCGGCTCGCCGGCAATCTCCTTGAACACGACGTTCGGCAACGCGACCGCTTGCGTCAGCACGTTCGGCACGATCGCGACGCCTACACCCAGCGACACTTCGGTCAGCACCGCAACAAGGCCTCCGGGCGCGCTGCCAATCACCGGCGTGAAGCGGCCGCGTCGCCCGACTTCGAGCGTGCCCTCGCGCTGTTCCGGCACGACGAAGGTCTCGCCGGCAAACACCCTCGATTTGAGCGGCGACTCCACCTGCGCAAGCGGATGCTCGGCCGGTAGCGCCGCGCAAAAGCGATCGCGGAACAACACGTGCGTGCGCAACGAATCCGGCAGATCGACCGGCATCCGGACGAACGCGATATCGACGCGTCCGTCTTCGACCAGCGCGGGCAATTCGCCCATCGGAAACTCGCGCGCATCGATCAGCACCTGTGGCCGCGCCTCGCGAAACGTACGCACAGGATGCTGCAGCACGCCGCTGAACGCGGCGGAACCGACGAAACCCAGATTGACACGCCCCAGTTCCCCGCGGCCCGCGCGGCGGCCGGTATTGAGCGCGCGCTCGAACTGCTCGAGCGCAGCGCGCGCTTCGATCAGAAACGCTTCGCCGGCCTGCGTCAGCGCGACCGATCGCCTCGTACGGCTGAACAGCTGCGCATCGAGCGCGCTTTCGATCTGCTGGATTTGCACGGTCAACGTGGGTGGCGCAATACCAAGCAGGTCGGCCGCCCGGCCAAAGTGCAGCTGTTCGGCAACGGCGATGAAGTAACGCAAGTGTCTTAGCTCCACAGCCTCCCTCACCGAATTCCATTAGGCAAAAACTAATTATATTGGCAAACGCCAATAATGAAGTTAACAGCGGAAGCTGGTTGAATGTGACCTGTGCCGCCGCGCGCCTCGCGGCATTCACGTCTTCGACTACGCGCTTGCATTCCGCGAGCGCAGCACCCAAGGTCCCCGATGAGTTCCATTTCCGCCGCGCAGACGACGACGTCTCGCAATACCCCGCTGCTGCTGACCGCTTCGTTCGGCTGTGCGATGACCGTGCTCGACACGAATGTGGTCGGCATTGTGCTGCCGACCATCGCGCGAGACCTCAACGCGTCGTTCGCGGACATCGAGTGGGTGATCAGCGCGTACGTGTTGTGCTTTGCGTCGCTGCTGCTGCCGGCCGGCTCGATCGCCGACCGGTTTGGGCGTAAGCGCGTATTTCTCGCCGGCATTGCGCTGTTCGCGCTCGCGTCGCTCGCGTGCGGAATGGCGCCGACCGCCCAGGCGCTCTACGTCGCGCGCGCGCTGCAAGGCGTCGGCGCCGCGTTTCAGCTCGCACCCGCACTTGCGATCATCGGCCACGCGTTTCACGGCGAAAGCGAACGCGCACGCGCATGGGCCATCTGGGGCGGCATTATGGGGCTGACGATGGTCGTGTCGCCGCTGATCGGCGGTGTGGTCAATGCGTATCTCGGCTGGCGCTGGGCCTTCAATATCAATGTGCCGATTTGCGCGGCGCTCGCCGTCGCGGTGTTGAAGATCGTCGACGAATCGCGCGACCCGACGCCGCGCACGGTCGACTTCCCGGGCATCGTCCTGTTTGCGTCCGCGATGTTCGCACTCACATGGGCGCTGATTCTTGGCCCGGACCACGGCTGGACCAGCGCAACGGTGCTGCTGCGCGCGTTCGCGGGCGTATGTCTGTTCGCGCTGTTCGCCGCCGTCGAGCGCCGCCGTGCGCTTCCGATGCTCGATCTCACGCTGTTTCGCGCGTGGCCGTTTGTCGGCGCGATCGTCGCGATGTTCGCGTATGCGGCTTGCGCGCAGGTGATGGCGTCGTTGCTGCCACTGTTTCTGCAGAACGCGCGCGGCGAAAGCGCGCTCGACGCGGGCGTCGGCATGCTGCCGTTCGCGCTCGCGATGCTGTTTCTGCCGATGGTCGGCCGCCGGCTCGGCCACTATCTCGCGTCGTATCAGATTCTCACGCTCGGACTCGTTGTGGTCTGTGTCGGCAGCGCGATCATGAGCGTGGCCGCGCGCTCGGGCAGTTTCACTGTGCTGTTGACCGGCATGGCGGTGCTCGGCAGCGGCGGTGGTCTGCTCAATGGCGAAACGCAAAAGGCGATCATGGGCACCGTGCCACGCGATCGCGCGGGCATGGCGTCCGGCATCAGCACGACCTCGCGCTTCTCAGGCATCCTGCTCGGTTTTTCGGGGCTCGGCGCGGTACTGGCGGTCAGCGTGCGCGAAGCGGTGCGGCGCAACCTGATCGACGCGCATGTACCGATTGCACCGGGCTTCGTCGACCGGATCGTCGCAGGCGACTTCGAACGTGCAACACAGTTGTATCCGCAAGCAGTAGTGCAAAACGTCACTCAGCTTGCGCGAGCCGGCTATGGCGCGGGTTTCGGCAACGCGTTCGTCGCAGCGTCAGCGGTCGCGCTGACTGCCGCGGTAATCGTCTTCTGCTCGATGCGGCGCGGCGCGCGATAATGTCGTACGCGCATTCGCGCGTTCACGACGGCAATCGCGATGACAAGATACGAACAACTCGCCAATACGATGGCCGCGCAGATCCGTTCCGGGAGTCTCGCGGTCGGCGCACGCATGCCATCGCTGCGTCAGATCATCGCGCAGCACGGCGTAAGCCAGTCGACCGTGTTTCGCGCGTACTACCTGCTCGAGGAATGGGGCTTGATCCGCGCGCAGGAGCGCTCTGGCTACTATGTCGCGCGAGGCGCGGCCGTCGCCCGCGACTCCGCGCGCCCGCCAGTCAAAACACCCGCCGAACCGGCCAAGGTCGACATCAGCAATCTCGTCTTCTCGGTGCTCGAAGCCGCCAAACATCCGGACATCGTGCCGCTGGGCTCCGCGTTTCCGTCGCCGATGCTGTTTCCGCTGCAGCGTCTCGCGAAGTCGCTTGGGCAATCCGCGCGGTTTGTGAACCCATGGAATACCGTCGCCGACCTGCCGCCCGGCAATGAAACGTTGCGCAGCCAGATCGCTTTGCGCTACCTCGGCATGGGCATCGCGCAACCGATCGACGAAATCGTTGTCACGAACGGCGCGCTCGAAGCGCTGAACCTGTGCCTGATGGCGGTGACTCGGCCAGGCGATGTCGTCGCGATCGAATCGCCCGGTTTCTATGCGGCGTTGCAGGCGATCGAACGGCTCGACCTGCGGGCCTGCGAAATTCCCGTTGACCCACGCACCGGACTCGACCTCGACGCACTCGCGCACACGCTGCAAATCTATCCGGTTCGCGCGTGCTGGTTGATGACCAATTTCCAGAATCCGACCGGCGTCACGCTGTCGATCGAGAAAAAGAAGGTGCTGGTCGAATTGCTCGCGCGGCACGACGTGCCGCTGATCGAAGACGACGTGTACGGCGAACTGCATTTCGACGCCGACTATCCACTGCCGGCACGCGCGTTCGACAAACGCGGCATGGTGATGCACTGCAGTTCGTTCTCCAAGACGCTCGCGCCCGGCTACCGGGTCGGCTGGGTCGCAGCAGGCAAGTTCGCGGACAAGGTGCAAAAGCTCAAGCTGATGACCACGCTGTCATCCAGTATTCCGGCGCAGGCCGGACTT
Organism: Paraburkholderia rhizosphaerae; assembly: GCF_004366595.1. Taxonomy (GTDB): domain Bacteria; phylum Pseudomonadota; class Gammaproteobacteria; order Burkholderiales; family Burkholderiaceae; genus Paraburkholderia; species Paraburkholderia rhizosphaerae. Next base: position 224,350 of record NZ_SORE01000005.1, on the reverse strand, counting down.
GCCGACTACCTGCAGCACGGCGGCTATGACCGGCATTTGCGCAAGCTGCGCTCGGCGTTGATTGCACAGCTGGCCGATATGGATGCCGCGATCCGTCGCTGGATGCCGGCCGGCGTGAAGTGGTCGCGTCCCGAAGGCGGATACTTCATATGGCTCGAGTTTCCGGACCCCATCGATGCGATGGAACTGCACCGTCTCGCGATCGAGCACGGTATCAGTGTTGCGCCGGGACCGATGTTTTCCGCGGCTCGCGCATTTGCAAATTGCGTGCGGCTCAATTTCGGCCATCCGTGGAATGCGAAAATCGACGACGCACTGCGTGTGCTGGGCCAACTGGTGCGCCGTACGGTATCGCCCGCGCAACGCTGAGGGGCGTTGCTTTATCGTCAAGGGCTGGAAGCGGTTGCAAAGGTATTTGTCGAATCGATCGACAGGTAACGCAAACGCGTATTTCACAAAACCCGGTTCATTCAATTGCGACGATGGAGCGGGGGCAAAGCCGGCCCCCGTCTCCTTCACGCATGTTCATCGATCAACCGCCAACGTAAGGATCGCAGAAGCTGACCGGGCCGACACATTGGTTTGCGGGATGATTACGGTTTGCCATGCGCGAACCACTTGCACTGGAACCCGCCATGCTGCCGCCAACGCTATTCGTCGACGCGTTTTGCGCCCATATCTTCGCTTCAGCAGCCTGAATATCGGCCGGATAATTCACGTTTTCACCATTTGAAGGATCGTAGCCGGCATGCTCGACTTGCGCGAGCTCCGCGTTCACTTGTGCACGCGTAATCGGGCTTTGTGCGAACGACAAAGCAGGAGCCGCAATCGCGCTGGCAGCCAGCGTCAGATAGATAAGCGTCTTCATGGTTCGATTCCTTGATTGGCCAAAGGGATTTCGTGAACCGGAAGCGTTATGCATCAGCTACCGAAGTAGATATTGCAGAAGCTCACCGGACCAACACACGTCTGGGGCTTGCTGGACGTGCTGCCAGGCATCGCGATGCGATGGCCGCTCTGGCTCGTACCCGACATCGCCGGGCCTTCGCCGCTATCCGCGTGTTGCGCTTTCAGGCGCGCGACCTGATTCTCGAAGATCGGCGCAACGTCGGGATACGACGTATTGGATACGAAGCGCGATCCATTGTTTTCAGCCTGAATCAGTTCCTGACGCACTTCCGCACGCGTCGTTTCCTGCGCAAAGGCGTTGGTAAAAACCGTTGTCGAAGCAAGAACGGCAGCGGACATCGTGAGCATCGCAAGCATCTTCATCTTAGACTCCATCGGTGATAGTGGGGGGCTTGTTCAACGTTGCCCACATCAGTGTGAACATCGCGATCACGGCCACTATTCCGGCGTCCGAAAATTATTTGCGTATCACCGCTTTCTGTTGTCTCTTTCCCTGTCTGCCGGCCCTTTTCGGAAGCATATTCGTGATCGACCAACGGGTATTTCCGTGCGATTTAAAAAAAACCCATGCAATCCCTTTCTATTGCGGAATAAACGCGACGCGCTACTGTTTCTGAATGGGAATTTAAGCGTCGCTTTATATTTATAAATGGGACAACTGCTCGATGGTGGTATCGAGCAATGCGCGCAGGCGCGCGAGCCGCCGTAGATCGCGGTGGAAGCCCAGCCATACGTCGCGGCCGGGCGGCGATTCGCCGAGGTCGACGCGTACGAGTCCACGTGTCGTGTCACCGAGCGGACATGGCAGCACCGCCACGCCGCCGCCTTCGGCGCACATGCGCGCCTGCGCACCACGATTGTTGCTACTAAAGCCGATGTGCGCATGCGGCAGCATCTGCTTGATCCACACAACATCGGGTAGCGTGCCGAATTCGGCGTCCATGCTGATTATCCGGCTGCCGCGTCCATCGCCAGCTCGCGGCATTTCGAGTCCGCGTTGCGCGTAGAGCGCGTAGTCGACGTGCATGAGCTTGCGCTGGATCACGTCCGGCTCGTCGAATGGAGTGATACGAAAGGCAAGGTCCGCTTCACGGCGCGCGAGGCTATAGCGGCGAGATGCGGTCACCAGTTCGACCGTGACTTGCGGGTGCTTCGCACCGAAGCGCGCGAACACGGGTGTCAATACATGCACGCCGAACCAGTCCGACGAGGACACGCGCAATACGCCTGTCAGTTCTTTTTCTTCGCCCGCCAGCGTGCGCGTGAAGCCAAGCGCTTCTTCCTCCATCCGTTCGGCGTAGCTCAACACCGCGTTGCCCTCATCGGTCAGTACAAAGCCATCGGGCGTGCGTTGGAACAATGCGTGGCCCACTGCCTCTTCCAGTGCGCGCAAGCGCCGCCCCATCGTCGGCTGAGTCTGCCCAACCGTGCGCGCGGCAGCGCCAAGCGTGCCGTTACGGGCGATCGCCAGAAAGATACGTACGTCGCCCCATTCGAACGCGAAGTCATTCATTTTCGTTTGAGCACCATGCGAAAACGTCGATTTACATTCATTCAAGCATAGGCGACGATGCGTCTATTCGCTGGCTCATCAAGGAAACGGTCATGTCCATGCAGGCACTCGTACTGAATCGTCACAACGGTCCGCTTGAATGGACCCGCTTGCCGAAGCCCGCACCCGCCACCGGACAAGTGCTGGTGCGCATTGCGGCAAGTGGCTTGAACCCGCTCGACGCAAAAATTCGCGCAGGACAGGCCGCGCATGCAAAGCATCCTTTACCGCTTGTGTTGGGCATCGACCTCGCCGGTACCGTCGAATCCGTGGGGCCCGGTGTCACCGCGTTCAATGTGGGAGATCAGGTATTCGGAATGACTGGCGGCGTCGGCGGCATTCAAGGGTCGCTCGCGCAATACGCGGCCGTGGACGCACGCCTGATTGCGCTGAAGCCGCGGAGTCTGTCGTTTCATGATGCTGCCGCGCTGCCGCTCGCATTCATCACCGCGTGGTCGGGCATCGTCGATCGCGCCCATCTGCAAGCCGCGCAGAACGTGCTCGTGCAAGGCGGCGCGGGAGGTGTCGGTCACCTCGCGGTGCAGCTCGCGGTCGCGATTGGCGCGACCGTCTTCGCTACCGCAAGCGCGCGCGATCTCGACTACGTTGCGCAATTGGGGGCTACGCCGATCGACTATCGCACGCAGACGGTCGACCAGTATGTTGCGTCCTGCACCGCGGGTGCGGGCTTCGACGTGGTCGTCGATACGGTCGGCGGCGCGACGCTCGACGCGTCGTTCGCCGCTGTCAAACATTTCGGGCACGTGGTCAGCGCGCTCGGCTGGGGCACACACGCGCTCGCGCCATTGTCGTTTCGCGAAGCGACCTACTCGGGCGTGTTCACGCTGCACCCGTTATTAAGCGGACAACATCGCTCGCATCACGGTGAGATGCTTCGCGAAGCGGCGCGTCTCGTCGACAGCGGCAAACTGATGCCGCGCGTCGATCCGCGCCGCTTCGATCCCGCTTCGGCCGAATACGCGTACCAGGCACTCTCCGACGGCAGCGCACGCGGCAAGCTGGTCGTCGATATCGGCTGACAGCGCATCGGCCGTCAGGCGCCGTAACGGCGCCTAAGCCAGCCGGTGCAGCGGGATTACGAACCCCACACCTGCATCTCGTCGAGCGAGTAGCCCCACGGGGTCGCGCGCTTCGTGCCGAACATGCGCACATAGCGGCCACTGCCCTTCAGGTTCGCAAGCGACACGTGACCCGAGCCGACACCACTCGACGTCGAGTAGATCGTGGTCCAGTTCGCGTTGTCGTTCGACGTCTGGATCTGATACGCACTCGCGCCCGCATCCCAATACAGGTCGACTGCAGTGACGGTCTTCACCGCGCCGAGATCGACCGTGATCCACTGCGTGCCCGCCGAATTGCCTTCGATCGAATCCCAGCGCGTGCTCGACGTATTGCCGTCGAACGCCTTGTCCGCCGTCAGGCTCGAGTTGTAGCTCGACGAAGCGGTTGCGGGCTTGCCCTGCGACAGCAGCGTCTTGCCCGGTGTCGACGTGGTCGTGCCGCTCCAGTAGTTCGAGCCAAGCTTTGCCTTCGTCTTGTCCGAGTTCACGCCGAGTTGCGACAAATTCCAGCGCTTGCCGGTGCTGACATCCGCGAGGTACAGCTGATACCCGCCATCCGTCGTCGACGACATGAACAGGTAGTTCGTGTTATCAACCGGCGCCGGATCCGAGTTATTGCCGCGGCAGTCGTTGATCGATAGCTGGTTAGGCGTGTCGCCCGGGTTGACCTTCGAATAGATCTGATCGAGCTGGCTGGCAGCGCTGAGCCAACGCGCGTAGAACACCGTACCGTCCTTCCGCACCATCGGATAGTAGGTTTGCAGCCCCTGCGGCGCGTCGAACGCGACCTTCTGATGCGTCGCGATGGTTTCCTTGTACAGGCCAAGACCCGCGCCGGTGCCGGTCGCGAAGTACACCGCACTGCTGTCCGGTGACGGGAACGGCATCGAGCTTTCGATGCCCGGCGCCGTGTTCGTCACATCGACCACCGACGTGAACTGCGGACCACCGCTCGTGAACGACAGCGTCGCTTCCATCACGTCGCCGTTCTGCTTGAAGAACAGCTTGCTGCCGTCGCTGCTGAATTTCGGGTCTTCATTGCGGGTCTGGCCAGTGCTGTTCGTCATGTTGATCGGCGCGCTAGTCGAGCCGACCTGCCAGATGAACACGTTCCACGCGTTGTTCGTGACGCCCATGAACGCGATCCATTTGCCGTCAGGACTGAACACCGCATTCATCGGATCTTTGATGCCCCACGAGCTTTTCGACACTTGCGTGAGCGTGCGTGCCGTGAAGTCGTAAATAAAAAGCTGGCTCGTGCCGTCGCCGTAGCTGACGTAGCTGTGGTACGCGAGCTTGCCGGTGAGCGTCGAAGGCAAAGTGGAACTTGACTGGTCAGCGGGGCTGTTCACACAGGCCGCCTGGACCTGTACGGCAAGTGCGGAGAGGGCAAAACCAGCTGCGGCGATACGAAGGGCGGGAGAGGTGAGGCGCAAAATTCAGTATTCCTATGATAAATGGCCGCTCGAATCCGATTGACGTGGACGAGTAAATTTGTCCGATTTCCTTTTTCAAGGAAAAAAGCTCCGCCACTCGGATCGATGCCGAGGAAAAAAACGCCAATTCGGTGAAGTTGGCGAAGCTGAATGAAAGGAATTCAGGAGTCCGCGCCGTCAAAAACCGGCACGAACCTTCGTTCCTTTCGGGGTGGCAGGCATCGTTTCCTAGCCGCTGAGCTAGTTAACGGCACCTAACGACAGACAAAAGAGCCTGGAGAATACCCGCGCTTATCGGAAAAATAAACCCTCAGGAACATAAAATGCTCTGGTCAGTTCTGAAATTATGACCTCGCATCGCGTTCGTTTAGGGTCTGAATGGAAGGAGTTACGTAGCATCCCTATATAATTTTTTTAGGGGGCCAAGACCGCAAAACGTCGAATCTTTTGTCGTGAAAACGACGAGGGTCTGCTAGAGTGAAAAAGTAACTAAAACGCAGGACGACGAGATGAAAATCCCCGTTCACATCGGTAGTTACCTCGCATCCGTTTCCAACCACCTGTTGCACCGCAATCGTTCCCCGTTAGATCGCGCCCAGTTCGATCGCGACGAATGCGTGAGCCTGGACCACGGCGATCCGCTACCTGAAACATCTCACGAAAAGAAACGGTCTGATGAAATTATCATTCCGCGGAGGCCGATCGGATACGTAATACCTGGTGCTGCGAATCATCCGTTTAGCAACGGCCCTTTTTCCGATCCTATTGATCCGAACAATAACGCGGCGGCATGGATGGGGTTGGGCGTAGCGGTCAGCGCATTCGTCCTGGTATTCGGCGGCTACGTCGCGATCGTGGGAATGGGAAATCCCGACACACTGCGCCGCGCCGAAGCGTTGATGCCGCGCACAGTGATGGGAATGGCGTGGTTGCCGGGAGATCTCGCGGCGTTCCCCGAATTGCCGGCTGCAGTGGCCGCACCGGCCGCCGCATCCGCGCCCGACGCCGATCCGCTCGCGGACAGACAGCTCACATCCGGGAAGGACGGTACCGCGGCGGTCACGCGGTCGGCACGTGAGAAGACACGGCCCGCGTCAGGCGCTACCCGCGACGAAGCCTCGGCGCGGGCAGCCAATCCGTGCGCGAGCAAGGACCAGCGGGGCTGCGTGCGCAAGTACGCGACGAAAGCGCCGCCAATCGATCCGTTCGGCGGCGCGGCAGCAAACGGCCCGCGCCGCGTACAACGCGACTTTGATGGGCCGATGCAGTGGCACGGCGAGTCCTCCGTTGCGCCGCCGCGCACATCGACCACCTATCTGCACCACTGAGCGGTCATTCAACCGTCACCGATTTCGCCAGATTGCGCGGCTTGTCAACGTCGGTGCCGCGTAGACACGCGACGTGATAAGCGAGCAACTGGAACGCGATCACGTGCAGTACAGGCGATAGCGGCCCATAGTACGCAGGCATCTGGATCACCCGCACCCCGGGCGAACTCGCGAACTGCGTATCGGTATCCGCGATGACATAAAGCTGACCGCCGCGCGCGCGCACTTCCTGGACGTTTGACTTGAGTTTGTCGAGCAGCACGTCGTTCGGCGCGGTGACAATTACCGGCATCGCTTCGGTGACGAGCGCAAGCGGCCCATGCTTCAGTTCGCCCGCCGGATAGCCCTCGGCATGGATATATGAAATCTCCTTGAGCTTAAGGGCACCCTCGAGCGCGATCGGAAAATGCAGTCCGCGCCCGAGGAATAGCGCATTCTCCTTGCGATGCAGCTCCTCCGCCCACGCCATGATTTGCGGCTCGCGTGCGAGCACGCTGCGCAATGCGTCGGGCAAGCCCGCGAGTTGGCGCAGATAGACGACGGCCTCGTCGTCGTTGATGCGGCCGCGCCGCCGGCCAATCGTCAGCGCAAGCAGAAACAGCGCGGCCAGTTGTGTCGTGAATGCCTTCGTCGACGCGACGCCGATTTCCGGCCCAGCCTGGGTAATGAACGCCCATCGGCTTTGCCGGACCATCGCGCTTGCCGCGACATTACAGAGGGTGAGCGTGAGCGCTTCCCCCATTGACTGCGCGTAGCGTAGCGCGGCAAGCGTATCGGCGGTCTCGCCCGACTGCGAGATCGGCACGACGAGCGTGCCGCGCTCCTTCACATGATCGCGATAGCGGAACTCGCTCGATATCTCCGCGTGCGCGGTGACACCGGCGAGACGCTCGAACCAGCCGCGCGCGGTAAGCGCCGCGTAGTGGCTCGTCCCGCAGCCGAGCATTAGCACGCGTTCGATGCCCGTCAGCATCTCGGGTGCGGCTGTGCCGAACGGCTCGGTATCAAGCGAATGAACATGCCCCGCGGTGCGCGCGACTGCGACCGGCTGCTCGAAAATTTCCTTCTGCATATAGTGGCGGTACGCGCCGAGTTCCGCGTCGTCCTCCTGCTTGGCGACCGCACGGACGTCGCGCGCAACATCACCGCCGGTCGGGTCGATGATGCGGACATGGCCGCGCACGATATCGGCAATGTCGCCATCTTCGAGATAAATAAACCGCCGCGCGCAATTGGCGAGCGCAAACGTATCGGACGCGAGAAATGCGCTGTCGTCGTCCAGTCCGACGACGAGCGGCGAACCTTGCCGCGCGCCAATCACGCGCCGTGGTTCGTCCCGGCAAATCACAGCAATCGCATAGGCGCCGCGCAACACGCGAGTGGTGTTGTGCACGGCGGCGAGCAGGTCGCCGCAGTAGTGACTGTGAATCAGGTGCGCAATCACTTCCGTGTCAGTCTGGCTATTGAATTCGTACCCTTGCGCGCGCAACGATTCGCGCAGTTCCTCGTAATTTTCGATAATGCCGTTATGCACCACCGCGATCTGGTCCCGCGAAAAAATCGGATGAGCATTATCAATTGCGGGTACGCCGTGCGTGGCCCAGCGCGTATGTGCGACGCCGGTCGACCCGTCCAGCGCTTCGGCGGTCACGTCGGTCTCGAGCGCCCGCACCCGCGCGAGCGTCCGCACGCGCCGTGGCGCGCCCTGTTGAAGCACCGCGACACCGCACGAATCATAGCCGCGATATTCGAGGCGTTTCAGCCCGTCCAGCAACATCGGCACAATATTGCGCTGGGTTACTCCTGCCACGATTCCACACATATTCGCCTCCACTGGGACTGCTCAAATTGCTCTAATGAGAACTGCGTTACATCACGTGAACCCTCCGTCTTCCCTGATCGAATTGATTATTTCGATGCCCGCACCACGCAACGATCACCCGGGCTCGCCGCTATCTGCTTTTGCGTGCTGAAGTCCGCTTCACGCAGACCGTCGGGCGACAGCGATACAAAATGCACCATATCTCCGCTCACGATTCCGGTTACGCCGGTATTGCCCCATGCGAACGGCGCGCGTTGCGTGCCGCGCAGCACGATGTGGTCGCCTTCAAGCCCGAGTGTCATCATCCGGCCGTCCTGAGTAGGGACGAACACCGCATTGCCTTCGACGGCAATATTGCTTTCACGCACCAGCGCAGGCAGGCAGTCCAGTTCGGCCGTTCGGCGTCCCTGTCCATCGACCAGAAAGGCCACGGCGCGACCGGTATCGAGTGTTGCGAGCACAACGAACCGGTCGACAGCGGGCACATAGGCGCTCGCATAAACGTAGTACTGCACGCGGTACGGATCGACGCTTTCCTGTGTACGCGTCAGCTTGCCGGTACGCGGATCGAACAACGCGTATTGCAACGACGCGATCGTGCTGCCTGGAATGTACTTTTGCCAGACAAAGAGCGCCTGGGTCGGCGAACCGGCAACGACCGGCCACCATTCGCGCACGTGAGCTGCGACGTTCACGTGCCGTAAAAAGCGGCCATTTCCGTCATAGACGTTCGCGTAGACACCGCCCCCTGTGCCGAGATTGTCGACGCCGCCGCCCTGCACCCAGTCAGCCGAATAAAACACGACGAACTGGTCGCCGACCGCCGCGACGTGCCCTGAATGCCCGCCGGACTCGACGTCTCTCGGGTAAGGCCGGATCGGCTTGAGGTTTTGCCGATACACGCCATAGCGCTGGCTGACGTTGCGCGGCGCATTCCAGCCATCCTCAAACGTGATGAAGATGGTCCCCTTCGTGTTCTGCGCGACCGATGCCGGCTCCTGCGCTTCGGGCCGTTTGATAAAGATGCGCACGTTCGACAGATGCGCAGTACCCGGTTCCCACTGCCCGACATAGACGTCGTGCGGCCAGCTGCCATTGCGGCCCGCGCCGTGCGGCGGCACGCCTGAACTGCTGAAGAACACCCACGTCTTGCCATCACCCCCATCTGCCTGGCCGATGCCATGCATGAAACTGCGCTCATCCCGAACGCCCGGCGCCGGCACGGCCATTACTGCGCCGACCGGCGCGACAAAGGCGGTCGAAGCCGGATGAGATCCGCGAGTCGGGGCCGACGTGGAGGCAGGCGCCGCTGCGGGAGTCGATGCGGCTGCAACGATCGGTACGGCCTGCGGCGCTTGCGCGCGCACCGCGGCAGACATCGGCAATAACAACATGGCGATGCCGATTACCGATAACGGCATACGCATTGCACGCCCCACGGGGCTCGGGATTTGAATCGGTCTCACTTGCGCCGCTCCGGAAAATTTGGTGGCACAAGCCCGGCGATATCCTGCAGCCCGTGCCGCATTCTGAGTCGATAAAGCGTTATGCGTGATATGTCGAGCTCTTCCGCCACCTCGCCTGACCGATTGCCATGCGCGATCAGCGCCTCAATCAGGCAGTTGCGCTCCGCTTGATCGCGCGCGTCGGCAAGTGTCAACGCGCGGCGCGCCGGCGGTTCTGCAAGGCCGAGATCGACGGCGCGGATATACGCGCCGTCGGCCATGACGATCGCGCGCCGCACCTTGTTCGCAAGTTCCCGGACATTGCCCGGCCAGTCGTGCAGCAGCATCGCGCGTAATGCGGAAGGGGTGAAACCGTGAATCCGCGACTTTCGTTCGCCCGCGTACAGACCCAGCAGATGAAACGCGAGCAAATGGATGTCGGTGCTGCGTTCGCGCAGTGGCGGCACATCGATGCGCAGCACGCACAGCCGGTGGTAGAGATCGAAGCGGAACGACTGGCCGCGCACGGCGTCTTCGAGATCGACATGAGTCGCCGAAATGATGCGCACATCGAGTGGAATCGATACATCGCTACCGAGCCGCTGGATCGTGCCGTCCTGAGCGAAACGCAGCAGCGTCGCCTGGCATTCGAGCGGCAGATCGCCTATTTCGTCGAGAAACAACGTGCCGCCATTGGCCGCCTCGATATGGCCGATCTTGCGGCGCTCGGCATCGGTGAACGCGCCGCGCTCGTGGCCGAACAGTTCGCTTTGCACGAGCGTCGGCGGAATCGCGCAGCAGTTGATCGCGACGAACGGCCCCTGCGCGCGGGGCGAAGCGTCGTGAACAGCGCGCGCGGTCAGTTCCTTGCCGCTGCCCGATTCGCCGGCGATAAAGAGCGGCGCGTCGGTATAGGCAACTTTCTGCATTTCACGCTGCAATGCCTGCATCGGTTCGCTGCGCCCGACGATGGCTTGACCGCCGGCCACCGACGGCGCATGCGGAACGGCCCGCAGCAGCGAAGCAAGACGTAACGCACGCCGCAACGCAGACTCGACGACATCGAACGCATATGGCAAAAACACATAATCGAGGCAGTAGCACCCGATCAACTCGCGCGTTGCGGCCCGCCGCAACTGGTTTGTCGTGACGGCCGCGATCCAGTGCACTTGCGGCGCGCCGACGCAGTGCTCGACAATTGCGCCCATCGTGCCGGCGTGCTCGTCGCCGAGCTCGAGCAGGCCCACATTGGGCGCCGGCGCGTGCCGCAATGTGCGCTCCAGCTCATGCACACTGCCGATCAGCTCGACTGACCATCCGGCTTCGCGCAGACGGTCGCACAGGCTCGGGTCATGTGAGACCGACGCGTATACGAGCGCCGGCGCATCACGGTTCCTTTTCGGCACGACGTCATCCTCCTCACGAGTCCGCTTTCATTCACTGTCGTTGCCACAACAACGAATCAATGCGTTCGGTTCGCGTCGAGCAATACGCGCGCCCAATGACTTTCTTTCGCAACCCGGACAAACGTACAATGACACTCCGTCCCGCCGCCGCGTGTTCGCTGCGCGCGCTCAACATCTCACGAGCAAAGCACCATGAATCGAGACAAGCTGCTTGCCCCTGCCCAGATGAAGCATGCGTCCGAACCCCTCGTGTCCGGTCAATCCGTCACGTCCGGCGTGCGCTTTGCCGACTACGACAGCGTGCTCACGTTGCTGTCGCGCCGCCTGCACCTGCTCGAACGCGTTGACGACTTCGTTTGCATCGACCTGCATGCCGGCCAGGTGGTATGCGATTGCAACGAAGTCTTTCATCACGTGTATTTCCCGCTAACGGCCCGTCTCGCGTACGAGTGCATACTCGACGACGGCCGCTCGATCGAACTCGTGACCATCGGCCGCAACGGCTTCGCGGGCTGGCCGGTTGTCACGCGTACCGGGTCGATGCCGTTTCGCACTATCGTCACAGCATCGGGCACGGCGTTTCGCTGCAGTGAAGCGTCGTTGCTCGCCTGCCTGAAAGAAGAGCCATGGGTCGAAGCGCGCATGTTGCAGTACGTCGAACTGATGTTCGCCGAAATGTCGCAAATGGCCTCATGTGCGAGACTCCATTCGATCGAACAGCAGGTTGCATGCCGTCTGCTCACGCTCGCGGACAACCACCCTTGCGCACGCATCGAAACCTCGGCCGTGTCGCTGTCGCGTGCACTTGGCGTAACCGCGCGCTCGGTGCGCTCCGCGTTGCACGCGCTCGGCGTCGCGGGCATCGTCACGCACGATCGACATGGCGTGATGGTCCAGCAACGCGCGGCGCTCGAGCAGCGTTCGTGCGAATGTTACCGGGTCCTCAAAGCTCTGTATCGGTCATCGGACGACTCCCCATTACATACCGAACCCGGATCGGCATATTGACCGGCATGTGCATCGCCCCATCCTGCACGTCGTACCAGCGCGCATGGGCGGGGTCAACGCCGATCGGTACGTCGGCCGGTCCGTCGTCGTCGCCCTCCACTTCAGGCTCGGACATCGCGCGCAGCGCGGCAATAAACCCGTTGGCATCGTGCGATGCGATAAAGACCCGCGCGACCGCGCCACGCGTTCGCAATGACGCGGCCGCGAACGGACCAGGCTCGACGGTCAGGCCTGCCGTTCTCCGCAACAGCCGTTGCATGCGCGAACGCGATGCGAACGGGTGAGCAACGCGCGACACGATCATCCACACGACTAGCGCGGCGGCGATGGTCCCAATCGCGGCCATATACGACAGCAACTGCTCGAGCGGCAGTTCGTTTTCATTGAACGGCATCAGATACCGATACGTATAGACACCAATCGCCGCCCACAACGAACCCACGGTTGCAGGACGTATCAGGCGAAACCACACGACCTGCATCAGACCTAGTTTGACTCCTTTATCCGCGATGATCTGACTGGGCGTGCGTAGAGACAGGTCGATGACTGGGGCGTTATTCATGCTGGATTCCTCGGTCTGGGCTTGTCCATACCGCGCGCTTGCCGCGCCGGCGCAGGACGATGGAAGGCAATGCAACGACAGTGGTGATCATGTTGATCAACCAGAAAGCAAGCGGGTACCACACGGTATCCATGAAATAGAACAACAACTTCTCGTCGTAACGGCGATCGATCAGGCAGCCGATGATCAGTTGCAGCACGCAGGTTGCGACAAGCAGCATGCCGTGCCAGTGCGGCAGCAGCGAAATGTGCCAGTCGGGCGGCAACGGCACGAGCATGTTGACGAGGCCGAGCACCATCACGAACGACATCGAATACGCCCATGCAATGCCTACCAGATATTCGAGGAACAACGGCCACATCATGATCATCGACGGCTTCGCGATTTCCGGTGCGTACTTCATCAGCACCTGAATGCCGCCTTTCGCCCAGCGCAGACGCTGACGGTACAGACCAGTCAGCGTCTCGGGCATCAGAATCCAGCTTAGCGCGTGCGGCTCGTATGCGACCCGCCAGTCGCGGGTCTGCAGCTTCCAGCTGATATCGATGTCCTCGGTCAGCATGTCCGAGCTCCAGTAACCGACATCCGCAAGCGCCGCCTTGCGGAACATCGTAATCACACCGGACACCGTGAAAATGCGTCCATACACCTGCTGCGTACGCTTGATCAACCCGACAATCGACGAAAATTCGCCGACCTGCATCCGCCCGAGCAACGACGTGCGCGTGCGGATGCGCGGATTCCCGGTGACCGCCCCAACGTTCGGATCGGAAATGAAGTGCTCCAGCATCCATTCGATCGCATCGCGACCAAGCAGCGAGTCGCCGTCGATACACATCAGGTATGGCGCATCGCTAACGGTTGCAGCGGTCGTCAGGCCGATCGCCTTCCCTTCGTTCTTCGAATGATGGATCACGGTCAGGCGTGGAATCTCCTTGGCTAGTTCGTTCAGAATCGCACCCGTGCCGTCCTTGCTGCCGTCGTTCACCGCGATGATGTCGTAATTCGCGTAGCCGAGATTCGCGAGGTGGTAGATCACGCGGCGAACATTCGATTCCTCGTTGAAGCACGGCACAACCACCGACACCTTCGGCATGCCGGCTGCGACGAGTGCCCGATGCGACCGGGTCCGGCCCTTCTCCAGCGCGAGATAGTGAACGACGCCTCCAATCATCCAGAAATACGACATAAAGAACGGGTAGAAGAAAATGAAATCCTGTAGACGGGCGATCAGATCGTGCGTCATTAGCGGGTCACTCCTTTACGCTGTTGCGCCTGAAGGAGCGCGTTGATCGAGGTCGGATCGAGCCGTGCGCGCAGCGACATCACATCGCGCATCGTCACCATTTGAGGCATATCCGCAGAGAACCGGTCCGGGTAGTAGCCGAAGTTCACCACGCCGCGCTGCCGCAGATAGCGCATTTCTTCGAGCAGACGGTCAGACGAAATATCCTGGCCGGTCTGCGGATCGATCACTGGCAACTGATACACCGTCTTGCGCAAACCGTCCGGTACGGTCGACGTAATATCCGCGAGCGAGTCGAGCCGACCATTGATGCTTCCGTAACGCTCACCGGGTGGCATCGCGAGCAACGCAACGAAGTCGTACGCATGCAGGAACGAATCGTAGTTCTGCGAAAAACGCGCTTCCGCCGCCCGGTCGAGCAATACATCCGCATACAGATCGCGAGCGGTCAGCACGTCGCCGCCGTTCTGGCTGTCCAGAACAATCTTCTCCAGTTCCATCGAAAAATCGACCAGATACCTGGTCTTCGCGGCCGTCCAGCGTGTCATTAACTCAGGGGTCGAGCGGATCGTGCCGATATCGGCAGGCAGCCCCCAGCGTTGAAACGTTTGCGCCGCATGGCGACCGGCGTCCTCGTAATCGTCGAGCATCGCGTCTCCACCGAACAGCAGCCCGGTAAACGCGGAGTACTTGCCCATATCTGCATAGATTTCGCGGATCATCGTCTGCGCCGCTGGATCGAATGGACTCAAGCGAACCATCTTCGCTGCACGCCGGTCGGCGGGCGCGCCCGCGGCTGCCGTCACCAGTTCGACACGCCCCGCCTGGTCCGCGGGCAAGCGGAACGCCAGCAACGGCATCCATGCGTAGACCTGCACTTGCGAGCGCGTATTCAACTGCCACGCGGCACGCGAGAACAGATCGGCGCGCATCGGCAGATGGCGATTCGGGAAGTACAGCGCTTCCGCAGCGCCGGTATTGTTCGGATCGGAATAGGCCTGCAGGTAAACGGAACTCGGCCGCATGTCATAAATGCGCTGGATCAGAACGCCGAGTTTCTTTTCCTGCACGGCGCCATCCGGATCATAAACATCGTCCAGACTGACGCGCACCACGCGTTCAACCGGATTGACCTGACCGCGGTTGGTCGCCGGCTCACGCATCGCCCGCTCGAACCCGCCGACGTCGACGTCATAGGTCATCAGATTGCGACGCAGCCGGTCAAGCGGCACATCAGGCGTATTCGGCCCTGCTTCGAGGCTGAATTGTGTGTGCATGCCAAGCGATCTGGAAATCTTGCGCACCGGCTGGTTCTCGGCGCCATAAGGCCAGACCATCGAACGAATCGTGACGCCCGCATGATCATGCAAGCGGCGAAGACACGCGGACAGATCGTTTTGCACGCGCGCTTCGAATTCCTCATCGGTTTCGTAGCGCTTCTGATCCTGCAAATACAGGTGCGAAGTCGCAGCCGGCAATTCATTGCCCTGAGGATTCGCGATGGCGCCGTGATGCAGGTCGTGCGTGTGCGACGCGAGTTCCACTAGCGGCGATTTCGCCAGCTGTGAGACCTCATCCCATGACATGAACGTGTCCCTCGGTACTTCGAGGTTGATCGCAAGACGGATCTTCTGGTTCGGCGGCGTATCGACCCATGATGTAACGATACCCATCACCGCCGGGAATTTGAAACGCTCGAGCAGCGGCAACACTTTCGTGTAGTGACTACGAAAGCCGTCGTCGAAAGTCAGCATAACTGCGCGTGGCGGCAACGGCTTGCCGCCGTTGCGCGATGCTTCGACATCCTTCACCGTGATCGGATGATAGCCGCTGCTCTGAAGCCATGAAAAGATCGAAGTCAAGGTTCCCGTATCGACAGCGTACGGGTCGATCATGTTTTGCGAGTTAAACGAAGCCAGCAGGTTATCCCGCACATCGTGAAAGCAGATGACCCTGAAAGTCTTGCCGTCGGCTGGGTCCGACGGCGGAAGAATATCAACCAGCTTCGCTGGCGCCAGCCCAGAAAACAACGAACAACCTGCCATCGCTCCGAGACAACCACAAATAAAACGTCTGCGCGACTGCATCGTCGAACCCCCAAAACGTTAGAACGGTACGGTGAGCAATACGTATGCGGTTTCTGAAAGTTCCTGTTCTCCGTCATAGGCGTGCCGGCCGACACCGATGCCATAAGTCAAGGTGATATCGTGGTGGAACGTCCATGCATGTTCCAGCCGCGCGGCCCAAAAACCGCTTGTGCCGAACCCCCGTTGGTTATATGCGCCTCCCGATATGTAAAAACGTTGCAGCAATGAACGCTCCCCGCTTCTCCATATCGCCCATTGATGCGACATGCCGACCTCCGCTGAGTAATCACGCGACGGACTGAAGTACGGCGTGTTCTGCAGCGTATTGCTGCTGGTACCAAAACGTAGCGTCCCATTGATCTGCTGATTCGGAAACGTGAACAAGCGTTGCGAACCGCCGACCGTAAACTCCTGATGGAAGTTCTCGTCGCTATAGCGGCCGATGTTGTAGCCAATGTCCGCAGAACGACGATCGCCATCGGTATACGTGAATGCAACCTGCCCTGTGCGCCCCCAGATATGAGCAACGTAGGCCTTCGACGGTAGATCGTTGGCATCGCTGTCAAAACCGGCCGTCGCCTTGAAAAAGTCATTGATTGCGTATTCGACCTGGCCGTTGCCTCCCGTTCTTCCATCGCCGCCCGTCGAACGCGATACCTCTCCTTGCACGGTCAGCGGCCCGCGGCGAAAATCGGCGCCGATACCGTTTCGAATGCGCTGTAGCCTGCCGATATCGGTCAGCGCCCACTCATAGAAGTTGTGCCCAAACACTCGCCAGTAGTCGTAGATCGGCGGCGAGTAGATATAGGTATCCGCAGTGAACTGCTCATCGGCAATCGCGGCCGCGCCGTGCTCGCCAGTCAGCTCGGTCGAGACGGTCGGTGCACGCCATGCGTCGTAATCGCGCTTGAAGTTCCTGACCGAGCCGTTCTCGGGAAACGTGTTGCCGAACGCGGTGTTGATTGCCGTTGCGTTCGCATAGTCACCGGTATTGAGCGATGTGCGTCCGAGCCCCGCGAGTGCTTCGATATTGTCTGGATGATCGTTCAGCGCAGCCACATACATATCTTTCGCCAGACGGTTGCGTCCCTTGCCGAGCTGTGCGTCCGCTTCCGCGTTGCGCACCTCCGCGCTAAATGGCACCTGTTCTTCAAGGCGCTTCAACTCCGCCAGGCCCGCATCCGTCTGACCAACATAAATCAGATACTGCGCACGCAATCGATTGAGCCTCAGATAATCGTCGTTGGCAAGATCCCATGGTCTCACCTGGTTGGGCGGCGGCAACGATGCGGCGATATCGTCGAGGACCTTGCCAGCTTCGACAAATTTGTTCTGATCAGTCAGCGCATAGAAGAGCCCTTCGCGCAGGTCGATCGGGCGGGTCCGCGCGCCGTATTGATAGCCGCGAGTCGCTACATCGGTACTCGCTGCCGCTTGCTGTTGAATCGCACGTCGATACGCAACTTCCGCTTTACCCGGTTCGTTCAGGTAGCTATACGCTTCACCCGCCGAAGCAAGTGCTTCGACTGAAATCGGCTGGTCCGCGGGAATCGACACATATGACGTTACTGCTTTCTCCATCTCGCCGCGGCCGGCGTATGCAACGACGCGATCTCCGGCGAGCGCGTAACGCACCTGTTGATACTCCGGTGTATCCGGCAGACGAGCTTCGAGATTGTCCGCCGCCTTAAGTGCGCTATCGATCCCATCGAAGCGGTCAGGACTCGTCATAGCACGTGCTTTATCGCGTCCACCACGAACCTGCTGACGAATAGAAAGTTCTTCAAGTTGTGCAATATCTACTGGCGTAAAGACATCGGGCCGCGCCTTGGCCTCCTCAAGCGCCTGCACCGCACCACCGCCTGTAGCAAGGCCGAACACTTCCGTGCGCAATGCGCTAGCGGACTGCGCGCCGCCCGCTCCGGTGGGAGGCGCAGGAGTGGCCGCCGGAGCAGGTTGACCGGGCGTTTGCTGATCGGGCGTCGCGGGCTGAGTAGCCGGCTGCGCCGGTTGTTGAGTCTGCGGTTCAGGCATTTGCTCGGCAGGTTGCTGAGCTTGCTGAATCGGTTGTGCGATGGTTGGAGTCTGAGTGATCGACGGTGCTTCGGCGACATCATTGGGTTCGCGGGAGCCTCCATTGTCCGCCTCCATGGCGGAACACACCGACGAAAGAAACAGCAGCATAACGGGCGCACAGGCCGCTAGCGTGATGCAGTTGGCTGGATGAAGCCTCTTCGGCTGAGCAAGCACTGCATACAGACGCTTTGGTTGAGCGTTCACGATTTGTCCTTAACGTTGAGTGCATTGTTCTGAAGGACTACTTTTCCCTGAGTTGAGACCGCTCCGTACAAGCTACATCTATGCCACAACACACACACCGAACCATGCGCTTTCCTAAATAGGATTGACAGTCATTTCGCGATGCTTGCGTTTCATTTGCGATACATCCCCGACGTGATCGTCATCCCTTTGCGATCAACGGATTTACACGAAAACACAACGATGAAGGCGCTCCGGAAACAACGAACAGACTCGTGCATGTTGTGCGTGTTACTGACGATCATCGAGCGAGGTCGGACACACGCTTCGTCAGGCATTCGAACTGATAACCCGATATACGTACTATTTTTGACGCCGCTGAACATTGCCAATCGCGTCATTGATCACAAGACTCGTTGAGTTTTGCCAAAAGTGTCCAAGATGTTTCATTTTTGATTCATGGTTTCACCCGCGTTAGCCGATACAACCGAGAACCGACTCACCCGCTTACACGGGTAACCTTTCGTTACAACCGTCCATACGGTGAAAATAGACCTATCGAGATATGCTACGCATCCCTTAATAATATGAAGCAATTTTTGCTGGTGCTTTCCGATTGCGTTTTATCGTGCCTGTTCGTATTCTTTCCTTTCCACGATCCCAGGGAGGTCGTCATGTGTGCCGTCAGGTGTGCAATCACAAGTACAAATATTCGCAAAACTACAATTCCGTCCAGACAGGTGTGCACGCTGGTCATGATGGGTATCGCGCTGTGCGGCTGTACGTTTGCCGCCGCTCAAAGCGCGTCCGCGCCGCAAGCCGTATCAGGCCCCGAGTCCGATGCACAGGAAATGCTGTACTACGTGTGCGGCCAGGCAGGGCTCGAGAAGACTGTCACGTCACCGGACCCGAAACATCCGTTCAATCTTGGCGTCACGTTTGCGCAGCAGAATGGCGCGCCCGCTTCGGACGTCGCTGTGCGGCTGCGGCGTCACGGAAGAGTGCTGATGGATTTCGTCGCGGGCGGCCCGCATTGCCTGTTTTCAGTGCCATCGGCCAGTTACCGTATCGAAGGCACTTTCCGCGGCGAAATGAAGTTCGAGATTGTCGAAACAGGAACGTTTGACACGCAGATCAAGTGGTAAATCGTCCCCTGTGCACCGACGATGCCGTGTTACGCGGTCACCGCCATCGCACAGGGATTATCGCCTCTCGTAACAGGTTGCATGCGCGTCCGTTCATAAGAAGCAACTGCGTAGTCCCGGCGTCGACAGCCGCGGACGCGACCGTTGCCGCGGTGATGCGTTTGCCTGCCGGAGCAACATCGTGACTACCGACAGACTTTCCTCAGACACGCCAACGCCCGTGAGCGTAACGACTGGCTCGAAACCCGCGGCGCCGGCGGCGAATCCATCTGGTATAGCCCCACAAACGCCCGTGCGCTGGATCTCGTGGGGCCCGGGCAGCAGCGCGGCGCTCAGCATCGCATGCTTCATATTGATTCTCGGCGCAGTCGTTTTTTTCCAGCGCGAAGGAGAAAAGCGCGCGGTTCTCGACGAACCGTCCAGCGCCCAAACAGCTGCGCAGAACTCACAAGCTGAAGACACGCCAGCAGTTACGCAAGGCGATGCACCCGGCAGCAGTCCGTCGGCCATCCCGATGCCGGTTGCCGCACAAAGCACCGCGACGCCAGCACCGGCAATCGAGACTTCACTCGCGCGCGCCCGCGCATGCGCGGCTGCGTCGCACTGGAATTGCGTACTCGATGCGGCAAGTAGCGCGCTGGCCATTCAGGAAGGCAATACGGAAGCACAGTCGTTGCTGCAACGCGCGATCGTCAACGGCGGCTGGACCAACGAGACATCGTCGATCACGCGTCAAACGGCCGGCGCGGCAAGTAGCGCGGCAGCCGCACCGGTACCGCGGTCTCACGCGCGGCGGCATTGGCACACTGCGGCACGCGGAAAATCTTCAAACGACGAAGAATAACGCATGCATGGAATAGCCCGTGCCAGCCGCTGACCAATGCGGCAGGCACGGGCGTGGGGCTCCAAACCTGGCCGCCCTCCCGATCGCGCAGCGCGCCCGCGATCTGAACGCGCAGCCCCTCGCTGCGACCGCTCCCTCGTTCCAGTAAAATCTGACAACACTCAGACGAGACTGCTCGCCGTTGCGAACCGTGCAGCGACGCAGCGCAGATGTCACCCTCCAAACGACTACAAAACATGCGCCCGTTCTTATGGATTTGTTGAGCCGTCTTCTTTCGCTGATGCCAGTCAGCGGCCGGCTTGAAGTGCGCTGTCACTTCGGCGCACCGTGGGCAATCGAGGAAGATACCGCCGGCATGCGCGAGATTCCGTATCACGTGCTGCTCTCTGGCACGGCGGTCGTCGAAGATGGCAACGGGCCGCCCGAGCGACTGGTGCCCGGGGATATCGTGCTGTTTCCCGCGGGCAGCCCGCACCGGATACATGACGGCAGCGGCAAATTGCCGAGGCCGCCAATCGAACGGCAGAACGAATCGCTGCTCATCGTGGAGAACGGAGCACCGGGTGTTGCAGCCGATCTGCTTTGCGGTCGCTTTCTTGTCGGTGCAGTACCCGATCGTCTGCTGCGCGATCATCTGCCGGGGAGGTTGATTGTTCATAGCGCACCGCAACGCGCAGACGCGCGCGCGTACGAAAACGACAATCACAACACCAAGCCGCTCAATTCAGGCACGCGGCTTACGCGGTTGATCGAACTGATGCGCGAAGAAGCGACCGACCAGGGGCCGGGCAGCGAGACGCTGGTCAATCATCTATCGGCCGCGCTGTTCGGACTGACGCTGCGTTTTGCGACCGAAACTTCCGCGCAGCCTCCGCATGGACTGCTCGCGCTGGCTGGCCGGCCGCGTCTGCAACCGGCCATCACCGCGATGTTCGACAAACCTGGCGAACCATGGTCGCTCGATCAGTTCGCCGCGCTGTGCAATATGTCGCGCGCGACTTTCGTCCGTCAGTTTCAGGAAGCAATCGGCCGCTCCGCCACTGACGTGCTGACGGAGGTCCGCATGACGGTCGCCGGGCGCCTGTTGCTACAAACCACGCGGCCCGTCGCCGACATTGGCGAAGCCGTCGGCTATCAATCGGATGCCGCATTCCAGCGTATCTTCAAACGCCACACCGGTATCACGCCGTCGCGCTGGCGCACGTCAGGCGGCAACGCGCATGCAAAGCTGACTGACGATGCGGAAATGGACAGCGCCGGGTAATCGCACTCGCCGCACTCGCCGCACTCGCCGCACTCGCCGCACGCGCCGCACGCGCCGCACCCGCGCGCGTTGATCCGTTCGAGCATGCGGATGATCCGTTGCGCGCTTCACGCGCATCAAACGCACGCCTATAGTAAGGTTCAAGCCGTCACGACGGTAACCTGCTTATCGGAAGGCGTAGCGGCGCGGTCGATTGCAGTAATGCACTGCGCTGCGTGCCGCGCCGGAAGGCGAAAACGATGAACTCGATCACGATTTACACGCGTCCCGACTGCGACCTTTGCGCCGCCGCCAAAGCGCTGTTGAAACGCAAAGACCTGGGTTTTCACGAAATCACGATTGCCGGCGCGCGCGGATCCGCGATCGCGCTTTGGCAACGCGATGTGGATCGTACGGTCCCGCAGATTTATATCGGCACGTATCACGTCGGCGGGTTCGACGACCTGGAGGCACTCGACACATCAGGCCGCCTCGATAAGCTGCTCGATCCCCAAGCGGTGCTGTAATGCCGAAGCACTTACTGAGCGGATACGTTAGCCAGTCTGCTCGACGGGTGTCACGGTCAATTCGAGCCGCTGCGCGCCGCGCAATGTCGTCAAACTCACCGCGCGATCGATTCTCGACGCGTCGAGCACTCGCTGCAGCGAATCGACACCGTCCACCGGCAACGAGTCAATCGAGACGATCCGATCGTCGGTCCGAATGCCGGCCTGCGCGGCGGGACTATCGATGACCACCTCCATCACATGCACCGCGCTATCGGACGTCAAACCGAAATAGCGCTGCACACGCCGCGGCAACACGACCGTCGTGCCGGCAACGCCGATATACGCGCGCCGTACGCGGCCGTGCGCGAAGATCTGCATGATCACCCACTTCGCGGTATCGATCGCGGTCGCGAAACAGATCGCCTGCGCACCTGGAATGATCGCGGTATTCACACCGATCACCTGACCCGCCGAATTGATGAGCGGGCCACCCGAATTGCCGGGGTTCAACGCGGCGTCGGTTTGAATCACGTCGTAGATCATCCGGCCCGAATTGGCACGCAGCGACCGGCCAAGCGCCGAAACGACGCCGGTCGTCACGGTCTGCTCGAGTCCGAGCGGATTACCCACCGCAATCGCGATCTGCCCGACGCGCAGCTTGCCGGAATCGCCGAGTTCGACGTGCGGCAGCGGTTCGGCGGATCCGATGCGCAGCACGGCGAGATCGGTATGCGGATCGTCGCCGACCAGGTCGGCGTCGAACTTCGCGCCATCGGCGAGCGTCACGCGAATGTGCGTTGCGCCATGTACAACGTGGCTGTTCGTGAGCAGATACCCGTCTGGTGTAAAAAGAAAGCCCGAGCCGGTCCCCGCATGCGCGGCACGGCCATCGGGCAGCCGCCTTTCGACCGCAATAAACGCGACCGCCGGGCGCACGCGGTCGAGCGCGCCGATCACGGTTCGCGAATAGGCGTCGAGCAAGGCATCGTCCGATGACGCGGAAGGAAGGATGCCGGCCGGTTCGGGCAAGTCCGGCGCTGGGCCTGATAAATCGTCGATGAAACGGGGACGGCTTCCCATCGCATGGCTCCAGATAATTGGGTCCGCACATGCAGGGTGTGTCCGCGGTTTTTCAAGGGTATCGCGCGCCGCACCACCCGGGGACTGGCTAAGCGCCGCTCGTGCCGCTCGTGCCGATTACGCGGAGAAATTCAGCCCGTGCGGCGCTGTTCTTACTGAATTCGCCGGCGAACGACTGCGTCACAACCCGTTCGTCACCACGTCGCACTTCGCCGATCAGTTGGCATAGCTGTTCGGCTTCGATCACGCAGGCCGCGCCGCGTGCGTGGCCATGCGCGACCAGCGCATTCGCGATCGCATCCGTCGCCCACTCCTGATAGACGAACCGGTGACATACCGCATCGACCAGGCGGGTCAGGCCACCGAATCCGTACAGGCGCCCGCCCGGCAGATAGGCGATATGCGCGACGCCGCGAAACGGCAGCAGATGATGCGGACACATCCCATGCACGGTAATACCTCGCATGATCACGACGTCGCGGCGCGCGTCGGCGAAACCATTGCCCAGCGCGTCAGCAGAGTCGACATCGTAGCCGTCGAGCAGCCGCTGTTGCCATAATTCCCGCACGCATTGCGCAGAGAGACGCAGGTGTTCGCTTTCGACGTCGACACCCGCAGCGGTCAACATCGCGGTCACCGCCGTTTCGAATGCGGCCGCATCGAACGGCCGCACGCGCGCAATGCCGCCGGCGGACGGCACGCACGGCGCGTCATTTCGCCCATACTGGTGTCCAGGATAACTCATCGCTTCTCCACGTTAATCGGGCAGCCACTGCTGTCGGAATTAACTCTCCGACAACAGATAACAGGCCCGCGACGCGGATATTCCTTTATGCCAGGCGATGCATTTTTGAGGGCAACGCAAAGCAACGCCAACGCACATCTAGCGTCTGTCGTGTTCACCTGCCCGAATGCAAGCCACCTTGCCTGGCCGCGGCGGCCATGCGCGCACAGCGGGCACGTCCCCCGCGCATGCATCGATCGCCTGCGGGCAACGTGTCCGGAACACGCAGCCTGACGGTGGATCGAGCGGCGACGGAATCTCGCCACGCAACAGCAAATGACTCCGCGCCCGCTCGACGGCCGGATCCGGTGTCGGCACCGCCGATAGCAGCGCACGCGTATAAGGGTGCATCGGCTCGCCGTACACGGCCTCTTTCGTGCCGAACTCCATCACCCGCCCGAGGTACATCACCAGCACACGATGGCTGATCGCCTTGACCACCGCCAGATCGTGCGCGACAAACAGCAATGACAAAGACAACTCGCGCTGCAAGTCGCGCAACAAGTTAACGATTTGCGCCTGAATCGAAACATCGAGCGCGGAAACCGGCTCGTCACAAATCACGAGCCGTGGCTCACTGATCAACGCACGCGCAATACCGACACGCTGGCATTGTCCTCCCGAAAATTCATGCGGATAGCGCGGCAGATGGTACGCGTTAAGACCGACGCGTTCGAGCATTGTCTGCACGCGCCTGCGCAATTCGGCGCGGGCGATGTCGGGACGATGTGCTTTTAACGGCTCCGCGACGATCTGCTCAATCGTCATCCGTGGGTCCAGCGATGCGAGCGGGTCCTGAAAGATCATCTGCACGTCACGACGCAAGCGCGCCAACTCCCGACGCGCGCCGAGCACAGTTTCCTCGCCGCGCCAGAGGATGCTGCCGCCGGTCACCGGCACGAGCCCGATCAGCGCGCGCGCAAGCGTCGACTTGCCACAGCCGGATTCGCCGACAAGGCCGACCGTCTCGCCGCGCCGCACGTCGAACGATACGCGCTCCACTGCGCGCACCGTCGCCTTCGGCGACCACGGCAGCGCGCGTCGTCCGGCGCGAGCAACGCTGAAATGAACGGTCAGATCTTCGACTGACAGCAAGGGTGCGTCGGCATCTTCAACATTTTTATGCGGTGAATGTGCTGTCATGTCTGTGCTCCGATTCGCAAGCTCGCGATTTCCGCTACCGTTTTATGGCACGCGCGCGATCGGCCTTCGAATGCGTGCAACAGCGGCCGCTCGACGCGGCACACTTCGCTCGCATGCGCACAGCGCGGCGCGAACGCGCAACCTTCGCCAACCATACCAGGCAGCGGCGGATTGCCCGGAATCGTGCGCAACGGCGCATCGCCTTCGTCGGTGAGACGCGGCAACGCATCGAGCAACCCCATCGTGTACGGATGGCGAGGCGCCGCGAACAGCGACTGTGCACTTGCATGCTCGACCGTGCGGCCGCCATACATCACCATCACATCGTCGCAAAGCCCCGCGACGACACCCATGTCATGCGTAATCAAAATGATCGCCGTGCCGCGTTCACGGTTCAGATCGCGCAACAGTTCGATGATTTGCGCCTGCACGGTGACATCGAGTGCGGTGGTGGGTTCGTCGGCAATCAGAATATCCGGCTCGCACAAGAGCGCCATCGCAATCATCACGCGTTGGCGCATGCCGCCGGAGAACTCATGCGGATACATGCCGATACGCCGCGCCGCATCCGGAATCCGCACGCTATCGAGCGCATCGATCGCGAGACGCCGCGCCGAACGGCGCGACATCTGTCGATGCAGCTGCAACGCCTCGGTCATCTGGCGCTCGATTGTCAGGAACGGGTTGAGCGACGTCATCGGGTCCTGAAAGATCATCGCGATGCGGTCGCCGCGAATACGGTTCAGTTCGCGCGGATTCAGCTTCAACAGATCCTGCCCGCGATAGGCCGCCTCACCGGATACCGTGCCGTTCGACGCGATCAGCCCGAGCAGCGCCATCACCGTCTGACTCTTGCCCGACCCGGATTCGCCGACGATGCCAAGCGTGCGCCCGCTGTCGAGCGAGAACGATACGTCCTGCACCGCATCGACCGGTGCGCCGTCGTGACGCGCAAAGCGCACGCGCAGGTTCTTCACGTCCAGCAGCGCCATTTCAACGCTCCTTCGGATCGAACGCATCGCGCAGGCCGTCGCCGACGAAGCCTACGCAATACAGTGTCGTGCAAAGCATCGTCGCCGGACACAGCAGCAGCCACGGCATCGCTTCAAGCTTCTGCGCGCCGTCTTGCACCAGCACGCCCCAGCTCGTCATCGGCTCCTGCACACCGAGCCCAAGGAACGACAGCACCGATTCGGTCAGCACGATACCGGGCACCGTCACACTCGCATAGACGACGACCACGCCGATCAGGTTCGGTACGATATGGCGCGCGATGATCGCGCGCGGCTTCACACCTGTCGCGCGCGCGGCGTCGACGAACTCACGCGTGCGCAGCGTCAGCGTCTGGCCGCGCACGACGCGCGCCATCTCGAGCCACGAAAATGCGCTGATCGTCAGCACGACCAGATAGAACGAACGGCCGAACAGCGTCATCATCAGGATAGCGATCAGCATGTACGGAATCGCGTACATCATGTCGACGATGCGCATCATCACCGCATCGGTGCGGCCACCGGCATAACCGGAAATCGCACCGTACGCGACGCCGAATACGCCCGACACGAATGTGCCGAGCAAACCGACTTCGAGCGACACGCGGCCGCCTTCAAGGGTACGCACGAGCAGATCGCGGCCAACCTCGTCGGTGCCGAACCAGTGCGCACCCTGTAACGTGGGCGGAAGACTGATGGCCGACCAGTCGTTGTCGATTGCGTTGTTAGGCAGCAGCAGCGGGCCGATAAAGCATGCGAGCACAACCAGCAGCAGCACCGCGAGCGCAACCACGGCCGCGCGATTGCGCACAAAGCGCGCACATGCAGTCGCAAGCGGGCTACGCGAGCGCGGCAACCGAGGCGCCGCTGACGAAGACGGTGAAACCGCACCGGCAACGAAGGATGAACGAGTCATAAAGTCAGTACCGGATGCGCGGGTCGAGCCATGCGTACGCAAGATCGACGAGCAGATTGAACAGAACGGCCGCGACCGTGGTCAGCACGACGAGACCGAGCACGAGCGTGTAGTCGCGATTGATCGCGCCGTTCACGACGAGCTGACCCAGCCCCGGCAACGCGAACACCGATTCGGTGACGATCGCGGCGGTAATCGACGAAATGCATACCGAGCCCAACAGCGACACGACCGGCATCAACGCGGGCTTCATCGCATGACGCAAGACGATCGTGCGTGTCGGCAGCCCTTTCGCTCGCGCGGTGCGAATGAAGTTGCCCGACAGCACTTCAATCATGCTGCCGCGCATCACGCGGGCAATCGTCGCCATGTTGACCACCGTGAGCAACGCGACAGGCAGCACGCGGTATGACCATGCGCCGTCGCCCCAGCCGCCAGCGGGCAACCAGCCGTGCCCGCTCGCGGTGTGCAGAAGAATCGCGAAAATCCATACGAGCACCGGGCCCAGCACGAACGACGGCACCACGTTGCCGATATTGCCAAGCACCATCACGCCGTAATCGATCAGGCTGTTGCGCCGCACTGCGGCGAGCGTGCCGAAACCCACGCCGAGCACAAGCGCGATTGGCACCGAAATACCGCCGACGCCGAGACTGACCGGCAACGCCTTGCGTACGAGATCGTTGACGGTCCAGTCGCTGTAGCGGAACGACGGCCCAAGATCACCGTGCAGCAGTGCGCCGAGGTAACGCAGATACTGGCGCCACAACGGTTCATCGAGGTGGTATTTCGCGTTCAGGTTCTGCATCACCGCCGACGATAATTTGCGTTCAGCGTCGAACGGCCCGCCTGGTGTGAGATGCAGCAACAGATAGCAGAGGGTGATCACGGCCAGCACGGTCGGAATCGCCCACAGCGTACGGCGTAGCGTATAAGCGAACATCAGCGCGCTCCGTTGCTCAGTGTTTGACGATGTACATATCCTGCGTCAGGCGCTGGTCGAGGTAGTTCGCCAGCGAATAGCCGCCTACGTAGGGCTTCACGAGCCGGTTATTCGAATACTGATAGAGCGGAATGACTGGATAGTCGTTCATCGCGAGTACGTGCGCCTGAGTCAGCAGCGCGGCCCGTTTCGCTTCATCGAGTTGCTGGTTGCCCTGGTCGATCAACGCGTCGACTTGCGGATTGCAATACTGCGCGTCATTTTGAGGACTGTTGCAGCGTACGAGGTCGAGGAAGGACGTTGCATCGTTGTAGTCGATATACCAGCCGTTGCGCGCGACCTGCGTCTTGCCGTCATGGCGCATCTTGAGCAGCACCTTGTATTCGACGTTCTCCAGCTTCGTGTTCACACCGAGCTTCGTGCGCCATTCGGATGCGAGGAACAGCGAGATTTTCTTGTTTTCGTCGTTCGTGTTGTACGTCAGCGTCAGCGTAAGCGGTTTCGCGTCGGAGTAGCCCGCTTGCTTCATCAGGCCACGCGCAAAATCGACACGCTTTTGCATCGGCCACGATGCCCAATCCGGTATGAACGGCTCGGCGCCCTTCGTGCCCTTCACCACCAGACCATACGCCGGTTGTTGGCCCGACTGCAGCAGCCGCGCAGTCAGCAGATCGCGATCGACCACCATCGATAGCGCCTGCCGCACGCGTTTGTCGCGCAACGCGGGGTCCTGATTGTTCAGCGTGAAGTAGTAAGTGCCAAGCGTCGGACTGGATTTCAGCTCACTGCCGAACTGCTTGCGCAGCTGCGTGTAAATGCCAGATGGAATCGTGTACGTAAAGTCGAACTGTCCGGCCTGATACATCCGCTGCGCGGTTTCGTCGCTTTCGATTGGCAGGTACGTCACCTTGGTAATGGCGACGTCTTTGGCATCCCAGTACTGGCCGTTCTTCACCATCACGATATGGTTGTTCGGTTGCCAGTCGCTCAGCACATACGCGCCGTTGCTGACCATATTGCCGGCACGCGTCCATGCAGAGCCGAACTTCGCCACCGTGTCGCGATTGACCGGCGCCATATTCACCTTTGCAACCACGTCGAGGAAAAATGACACAGGCGTCTCGGTCTTCACTTCGAGCGTGTACGGGTCGATCGCACGCACGCCGAGCGTCGTCGGCGCCGCCTTGCCCGCGATGATCGCCCGCGCGTTCTTGACGAACTCGACAAGGATCGTATATTTCGAGCCTGTTTTCGGGTCGGCGACCCGCTGCCATGAATAGACAAAGTCGGCTGCAGTGACCGGCTGTCCGTTGCTCCAGCGCGCATCGTGACGCAGCTTGAAAACCCATGTATCGGGCGCGGTGCGCTCCCACGATGTCGCGACACCGGGCGCGACGTTGCCCGCCGCGTCGACGCGCGTAAGACCTTCGAACAGATCGCTGCCGATCGTACTGGTGATCACGGTTTCGATATGGGCGGGGTCGAGCGATTCGACCTCGATTTGCGCATCGCGCGTCAGTTCCTGCTGCGCGGCCAGCGTGACGCCGGCGGGAAGGGTGACAGCCGGCGCGCGACCTGCCGCCGACATGACGAGCGCGCCGAGCGCCGTCGCGAACATCAGCTTTAATTTCATAGGCAATTCCAACGGAAACTCCACAAACGGACCATGCTGCGCGCCTGCGTCGATCCGGAGCCATCAAACGAAAAAAGCCGGCGGTGCGCGCAGCACCGCCGCCAAGCCCCTTCATCCGATACCGAAAGGGCGAGAGGAGATTCACATCAACATCAACAGCACCGCACTGCCGCCGGCAAACTGCACGCCGGCGTGCTACCACGCTTCGCTTAGAAGCGATACGTCGCGCCGATCTGGAAAGTACGTCCCAGGTCGGTGTAAAGCGACTGGTCGTAACCGGTGATGTCCGGTTGCGCCTGCCATTCGACGTCGAACGGCGGCGAGCGGTCGAATAGGTTCGTGATCCCGCCGTAAATCGTCCAGTGCTTGAAGCCCGTATACGTCGCGATCAGGTTGAACTGGCTATACGATGCGACCGCCAGCGTGCCGCCATCGCCGAATTCCGCCGCCACCGCGTTCGTGTACGGCCCCGTGTACTGCCACGTGAGCGTCGTGGTGAACTTGCGATAGTCCCAGGTAAGGCTCGTATTGCCCTTCCAGCGCGGATTGCTTGCGCCGAACGGCTGCAGGAACGCCAGGTTGTTGCCGGCGAAATCCTGCGTCGGCGCGCCCGGCTGATCCAGCTTGAAGTGCCACACGTACGCCCAATCGCCTGCGAGCGTAAACGTGCCGTACTTCGTGCCGACCGACTTGCGGAAGTTGAAGTCGAAGCCATCAGTATCCAGCGAACCGAGATTCACGAACTGCTGGTTGATAAAGCGGATCGAGCCGTCCGGATTGCGGACCACGGTCGACGGATCGTTTGCATGCAGCACCGCGTTCGGATCGTTCGTGCCGATCACACCGTCAATATGAATTTTGTAGAACGCCGCGCCGATATCGGTCGAACGGTCCGGCGATAGCTGGAAGCCGATGGTGTAGTTCTTCGTATGCTCCGGCTGCAAATCCGGGTTGCCGTTGACCTGCTCGGTCGTGAAGTGCTTGGTCGGCGTGCCGCTCGGGTCGTTCGGATCGGTCAGGTTCTGGTGCGCGAGATACACCGCTTGCGAGTTCTCGACCAGCGTCGGCGCGCGGAAGCCTCGGGCATACGATGCATACGCGGTGAATGCCTGGACTGGCTGGAAACGCAACGCGAAGTTTGGCGAGAAAGCGCCGCCAAAATCGCTGTAATGGTCGTAGCGTCCCGATTGCGTGAACGTCAAGTTACGCACAATCGGAATGTCGACCTGGTAGTAGACCGCTGCGACATTGCGCGTACCGTCGACCGTCTGCACTTGCGCCGGCGTAACGATGCCCTGCGACGACAGCGTGCGCGGGTTGATCAGCGAGCTTTCATGGCGGAACTCGGTGCCGAGGCCAAGGCCGACGTTGCCAGTCGGCAACGTGAACAGATTGCCCGTCGACATCTTTGCGGTCACGTCGTCGAGCTTCGAGATCGCCTGTTGATCATCGGTCAGAAACAAACCATTGGTGCCGTTCGGCGTCGCTGCCGGGTTCGCGAAGTTGAACACGCCGTTCTGGAGAATGTTCTGCACCCCCGCGACGCTCAACTCGTTCGAGTAACTCGTATCGACCGTGCTTTGCGAATGGCCGTAATCGACCGACCAGTCCCAGTCGCCGATCTTGGGCGTGGTAAACGCGCCCTTTACGCCCGTCGACGCCTTCCAGAACGTCGATACGGTATCCGCGACGATCGTATGACCGGGGAACGTGTAGTTGATGTCAGTCGGAACGCCAAACGGGTTGAACGGATTGCTCGCCGGGACGGTCCGCGAGATCGGCGCCACCGAGCCCGTCGCCGGGTCGAACACATTCGACAGGCTACTGATCGCCGCAGGCCCTTGCAACTGAACGTTCTCATCGTGACTAAACCACAGGTCCGCGTACGCCTGGGTGTCGTCGTTAATCTTGAATGCGCCGTGCAACTTCGCGTTCAGGCGCGTGATCTGCGGCATTAGCGAGGTCTGCGACGCCGGGTTGTGCACGCACACCTGGCCGTTCGAATTCGTATTCGGCGGACACGGATTGATCGGCGCGGTGCTGCCGTCCGCAAGCTCCCAATTCGACTGCTGGTTTGGCCCGAGCGGAGCCATGTGGCCGCCGGGAAACTGCGAGAAGTCCTGATTCGCAGTCATCGAGCGGTCCGCCAGCGTCGAGCCGGAGTCGCGATACCAGCTGGCCGCACCCGTGATGTTGAAGCGGTCCGCGTTCAGGTCGCCGAAGCCACCGAGCACGCTGAAGCTGCCCTGGCCGTCGCCCGGATGCTGGGTCTTGCCAGCCTGCGCATCGATCTGCAAGCCCTGGAAATTCTTCTTCGTGATGATGTTCACCACGCCCGCAATCGCATCCGAGCCGTATTCCGACACGGAGCCCGTCTTCACCACCTCGATGTGGTCGACGATATTAAGCGGAATTGCGTTGACGTCGAAGAACGTATCGGTGAAGTTTACCGGCACCGCGTAGTTTGCAACGCGCTGGCCGTCGACCAGCACCAGCGTGTACTTCTCGCTCAGGCCACGCAGCGCGATGCCGGCGCCGCCGGGCGCGGAACTGTTCATCGTCGATTGCGACCAGCTGCTGCCGGAGTTCGCCGCCAGGCCGCGCAAAAAATCGGCAACCGTCGTGTAACCGCTTTGCTGGATTTCCTTCGGGGTGATGGTTTGAACTTCGATATTGCCGACCTTGTCCGACGTGCGGATCAGCGAACCGGTGACTTCCACTTTTTCCAGTTTGCTGACCGGCGCCGACGCGGCCGGTGCGCTGCTTGCCGCTGCTGCGGGGGCGGCGGCGCTATCCGGTTGACTTTGCGCATACGCGACCGGTATGCAAGCTGCCGTCAACACGAGCTCGGCACCTATGATTCTCGTCATCGCCGAGACCAATTTCTTCTTCTTCACTTGCTCTCCTGCTTGTTGTTGAGGCTACCTTTATTGAACGATCCGCACGGCGCGCGAGTTGCGCGCCGTGCAGCCGTGCGAAGTCCGTTGTGAACAGCGAGTTCGTCGCCGCCGGTCCTTACCCCCAGGTCCCGCACGTCCCGTCCAGAACGCTTTGCCGATCGTGTCGAGTGCGTACTGGTTTCTAAAGCGAGCGCAGCGTAAGCAGGTCGCATGCCAACTTAAAGCAAGTTGCAGACACAACCGCTTCGTCCAGCGCTATTGATTTCCATGCAAGTGTTTGATTGATCGCGCTTTCGTTGGCGTGCGATGAAGACGAATGGAAGCCGGCCTCCGCTCTTTCGCGCGAATAACACAACGCAAATCAAAAGCGTTGTGTGCACCGACCTTTAGAATTTTTATTCTATTTCAGATGTGGTGCATTATCCGCACCTGCCGAATGCGTTAATTTTCGAAGCGGTGCATTGGATTTAGGATTATCCGGATTCGATTAATTCACCGAAATCGAGCAGAAAACCGCTGTAATATATAATTGTAATTTATTTGTAATTACATGTTGTTTAGCCCGCCACATCTACGTTTGGCGCCTTTACATTCTCGTTTTAGCAACCTTTCCCATTAAAATATTTGTAAGAAACATGTCTAGGGCGAATAGTGGTTTTGCACCATGTCGCTGCTTTTGTAATCATTCGCACCAAATCAGCACCACGAAATCTTTAATCACGCTTTGCAATTCCAGGAATCTTCTTTTGGCGGGATCTCGCATTGATGATTCAATCCGCCGATTGCACGCGCGACATCGCGCTTTAAAGCGATGCTGGCTGCATGAGGACATCCCGCTAAAGCCCGTGGCACCTTGATCTTTTCCTTTCAGCGATTCGTCGCACATCTCCAAACGACGACAAATGGCTTTCCGCTGGTACGCCATTTGCATTGCTTGCGCCTGCTTTCAAGCCGGCTACCCACAAGGGAACCGACAACGAGAAAACCCTGCCGTTATGCAACGGCCGTTACGTGCCAACAGGAGTCCGCAGTGCTGAACACGCTTATCACCTACTCGATCCAGTCGATGGGTCTCATCCCGCTGCTCGCGTTTATCTTTCTGATCGGCATCGCGATCATCATCGAACGCTTCATGTTCTTTTCGCGAGCGGTACGTGCGGGCCATACGCTCGAGCACGATCTGAAGCTCGTCGATCCGGCTAATCCCGACGATGCTGCAAAGGTCGCTGAACACTACAGCCGCACCGTGCAGGCCGAACTGGTCAGAACCGCGATGAAGGCGAAGGGCAAGAGCGAAGCGCTAGTCGAACGCGAGATCGAGGAGACGATCATGTTCCAGTTGCCGCGCCTCGATCGCAACCTGTGGATTCTCGACACTGCTGTCACGCTTGGGCCGTTGCTCGGATTGCTTGGCACGATCATCGGGATGGTCGAATCGTTCAATGTACTCGGCACCAGCGGCACCGCGAACCCGAACGGCGTGACGGGCGGTATTGGTCACGCGCTGACCGCGACCGCGTGCGGCCTGACCATCGCGATCATCTGCGTGGTGTTCCTCAATTACTTCAACAAGCGGATCCGGATGACGGTCAACCAGTTCGACCTGATCAAATCGTTGCTCGTATCGCGCTTTGCCGCGTAAGCGACGAGGAGGACAGAATCATGCGCAACCATCGCAATCACTATCTCGGCGGCGAAGAGAAGGCCCGCATCGAGATTATCCCGATGATCGACATCATGATGTTCCTGCTGGTGTTCTTCATGCTCGCAACGTTGAAGATGATCCAGGGCGCGGGCATCAAGCTGGACTTGCCGCAATCGAGCACCGCCGAGCAACTGCAGCAGACCGTCAAGGTATCGATCGGTGTCACGAAGAGCGATCAGCTTTATCTGGACGCAAAGGAAATCACGCCGGAGGCCCTTACCGCGCATCTGCAGGAGCTGGTGCACGACTCGAAGAAAGTCGACGTCGCGATCGCGGGCGATGAGGGCACGAGCTACAAGAACATCGTCAAGGTGATGGACCTGGTGCGCGCGGCGGGCATCAGTTCGGTCGCACTGGCAACGAATCCGACCACATGAACTCGCCAGCTATCGATACGAACGTACCGCGACGGCCGCTGTCCGGCGCGCTTTGGGCTTCGTCCGCGCCCGCGCGTCATAACGGTCTTTCGATGAAGACTGCGATCGGCGTTGCGCTTCTGGTTGAAGTGCTGCTGATTGCGGGCTTGTCGCGGGTGAAGTTCCAGCAGGAGCCACCGCCTGCGCCGAAGGAAATGCGTGTGCAGATCGCACCACCGCCTCCGCCGCCCGAGGTCAAGAAGCTGGAGCCGCCGCCGGCACCGCCCGTGCCGCAGAAACCGGTGCAAAAGATTCAGCCAAAGCCGTTGCCGACACCGAAGCCACCGCCTGCGAAGCCTGCGCCGGTGCAGAAGGAAGCGGTCATTCCGGCTGCGGCGGACCCTGCGCAGAACGCGCCGGCATTGGCCACGGCGCCTGCGACGTCAGCGCCGTCGACACCGACCGCCGGAGCGGGCGCGGCGCCCACTGCCCCGCCGGCGCTGCATGGTGTGGTCGACGGTCGTGGTCATTGCCAGTCGGTGCAGCCGCAGATTCCGCGCAAAGCGCTGCAGGATGGGATTTCCGCGGACGTGATCGCACATCTGGCGATTAATACGGATGGTAGCGTCGGTGACGTGAAGATCGTACGCGTGACGCCGCCGACTTCCGTGTTCAATCAGGCGGTTATTGCGGCAGGACGTGCGTATAAGTGCGAGAAAAACGCGGAGCCTTATGTCGGCGAAGTGGAATTTTCGTTCAAGACCACGGCGTCGGATGATGAGTAGGGCCGACGCCGATGAT
The DNA here is from genome assembly GCF_004366595.1 of Paraburkholderia rhizosphaerae. Lineage (GTDB taxonomy): Bacteria > Pseudomonadota > Gammaproteobacteria > Burkholderiales > Burkholderiaceae > Paraburkholderia > Paraburkholderia rhizosphaerae. The sequence goes on along the minus strand of NZ_SORE01000005.1, from coordinate 189,214 downwards.
CTGTGGCTCGTAGCGTGGGACTGCGGACCTGCAGTTCTGCGCTGATTCGGATGTTCGCGCGCCGGCTATGAGCCGGCGCGCGCATTCTAGTGGCGGCTAGACCCACCCAACTCAAATATCGCCACCGCTGCATTCAACCGGTTCGCCTGATCCTCCAGCGCTCCGGCCGCTGCCGCCGCCTGTTCCACCAAAGCCGCATTCTGCTGCGTCACCTGATCCATCTGCGCGATCGCGACATTGATCTGCCCGATCCCCGCGCTTTGCTCGGACGATGCCGTTTCGATCTCGCCCATAATCGCGCTCACCCGCGTGATCGAATCGAGAATCTCGCGCATCGTCTCACCCGAACGCGTCACCAGTTGCGCGCCGGATTCGATACGTCCGGTCGATTCGCCAATCAGGTCCTTGATCTCCTTTGCCGCCGACGCACTACGCTGCGCAAGCGAGCGCACTTCGCTCGCAACCACCGCAAAACCACGGCCATTCTCACCCGCCCGCGCCGCTTCAACCGCGGCATTGAGCGCGAGAATATTCGTCTGGAACGCGATGCCTTCGATCACGCCGACGATTTCGCCAATCTTGTGCGAATCGGTCACGATATTTTCCATTGCACCGACCACGTCGCGCGTCAAATCTCCACCCTGGCTCGCAAGCGAAGACGCACCCGTTGCCAGCGAACTCGCGACCTTTGCATTGTCCGCCGTTTGCTTGAGCGTCGAACTCAGCTGCTCGATGCTCGCGACCGTTTCTTCGAGCGACGCCGCTTGTTCCTCGGTACGCTGCGACAGATTCGCATTGCCCGCGGCAATTTCGCTCACGCCGGTGTGAATCGACTGCACGCCGCCCCGCACATTGCCGACGGTCGAGATCAGCGACTCCTGCATGCGCTTTAACGCAGCCGTCAACATACCCATTTCATTGCTGCTGTCGACGACAATCCGGCCACTCAGATCGCCCGCCGAAATACGCTCGAAATGCTTGATCGCCGCATCGGCCGGTCTAACGATTGCGCGCAGCAACACAAAGCGCATCAACCACGACAGTGCAAGCGCCGCCACAAGGCCGACCGCCACCAGCATCATGACGAGGCGGAACTCGTCCTGCGCTTTCCGGTAACGATCTTCGCCCTGGTCCATTTGCACCTTCTCGACCGCGAGCATCGCCTTTTCGAATGCGCTATAGAGTTTCGGGAGCTTGTACGCCTGAATCTGCAGAAATGTATCCCTGTCGCCGGCGCGCAATGCGGCCAATCCGGGTTCGATGCCTTCCTTGAGCAACGTGTCGCGCGCAGCCTGCATCAGTTGAATCTGATTGCGCGCTTCGTCGCTGTCCACTGCTGCAGCGAGATATTTCTTCAGCTTGTCGTTCGAAATCTCGAGGTAGGTGTCCGAGCGCTTGAGCACCGCGTCAGCACCCTTTGCATCGTGCAGGTCGGTCAACGATGCATAGGTTGCCAGCGCAAGACGCAGACGCAACAGCTGCCCAGCACTGCTTTCCAGATTCGCGACCGCGGGTGTATCGACGGTATAGGTTTGTTGAAGCGCGTGGTTCTCCGAACGCAACGCGGCAAGCCCAATGGCTGCGCCCACCATCAAAGTGATTGCGAACGCAACCACCATGACGGTCAGGCAAGTTCTTATCGACAGGTTCTTTGACATGATTATCCGGCGTGAACAGACAGGTGCCGCATTGAATAAGTTACCTTCGCGGCACTCCTTACGGTCATCGGCACGTTGCTTACAAAACTTTAGCTCTACGTGCCGATGCCGCCCCATGGTTGTCTTCGTGGTTGCCCCGTTATGCGACGCGCCGGCGCCGCGACAACCCAAAATCGACCGTTACGCTATGCAGCGACCACGCTTTCCAGCACGGCCCCTTCTTCTTTTAACGCATGAATACGCGCATCGTCGAAGCCATATTCGCGTAGCACCTCGCTTGTATGCTGGCCGAATAGCGGCGCAGCGCGCGATTCGCGCGTGCAGCCTTCGGAAAAATGAATCGGCAGACCGAGCCCACGCATCTTTCCTGCGATGGGATGCTGCGTCTCGACGATCATCCCGCGCGCCACTGCCTGCTCATGGGCAACGGCTTCAGGCACCTCGAGCACCGGCCCCGACGGCAAGCCGATTTCATCGAACACGGCAAGCCATTCGGTCGTTGTGCGTTCAACGAGACGCGCGGTCAAAATCTCAACCAGTGCTTCGCGATGCTGCAAACGCCCCGCATTCGTTTTAAAGCGTTCGTCACGCTCAAGATTTGGGATTTGCAGCACACCGACAAGCCGCTCATAGTTGCTCTGATTTGCGGCGCCGATATTGATCCAGCCATCGCGTGTGCGAAAGGCCTGATACGGCGCGCTGGTCGGATTCGCCGAACCTGCTTTCGGCAGCACCGTACCGTCCGCGAAATAGTTCGCAAACGCCCAGTACATCTGTTGCAAGCCCGCTTCGAACAACGACGTGTCCACCATCTGCCCGCGCCCGGTCCGCTGTTTGTTCGCATAGGCGGCACAGATGCCAAGCGCGGCAAGAATGCCCGCGTTGATATCCGTCACCGGCGAACCGGCCTTGATCGGCGCCTGGCCCGGCTCGCCGGTCATGCTCATCAGGCCGCTCATGCCTTGCGCGATCAGATCGAAACCGCCTTTTTCCGCGTATGGACCACTGCGGCCAAAACCCGAAATCGCGCAATAAATCAGGCCCGGATTCGCAAGCTTCAGTGCGTCGTAACCCATGCCGAGTTTTTCCATCGTGCCGCCACGATAGTTCTCGGTCACCACATCCGCGCTCGCGAGCATTTTGCGCAGCACTTCCTTGCCGCCTTCGGTCTTCAGATTCAGTGCGATGCCGCGCTTGTTGCGGTTGACGATCATGAACGACGCCGATTCGCCACCATCAGTAATCGGCGCAAAGCGGCGGCAGTCATCGCCGCCCGGAATTTTCTCGACCTTGATCACGTCCGCGCCCATATCCGCGAGCATCATTCCGCAGATTGGCCCGGACATGATGTGCGCGAGCTCGATCACGCGCATACCGGCGAGCGGACCAGCGCCCGCCGTGGGTTGTGTTTTCGTGTCTGCCATGTCAACGTCCCTTGAATTCAGGTTTGACCTTGTCGAGAAACGCGCGATAACCGGTACGGAAGTCTTCAGTGCCGAAGCACGCAAAGCCTTCGTCGCGTTCGGCCGGCGTCAGAGGCGCGGTATCCATCACGCGCTTCACGAACTGCTTGTGCCAGCGGGCAACCAGCGGCGCGCCGTCGGCAATTCGCTGTGCGGTTTCGTACGTGCGCGCGGTCACTTCGGCATCGGGCACCACGCGCGTGACGAGGCCTTTCGCAAAGGCTTCCTGTGCATCGAAGATACGCCCTTCCAGCAGGATTTCCAGCGCAACGGCAGGGCCGGCAAGACGCACCAGCCCTTCGAGCTCCGCATGCGCCATCACGAGCCCAAGATTCTTGATCGGCACACCGAAGCGGCTCGACGTGCCGCAAATGCGCAAATCGCACATTGCCGCGATCTCAAGCCCGCCGCCGACGCAAATACCGTGAATCATCGCGACCAGTGGATGCCGGCACGCTTTGAGCGAATTGAGCGTTCTATGCATTAGCGCGCCATAGGTGCGCGCCTGCTCGACGTCCGAGCGATCGGTCGCGAATTCGCCGATATCGTTGCCCGGCGAAAACGCTTTCTCGCCCGCGCCGCGCAACACGATGCAGCGCAGCCCGTCGTCCGCCGACAATTCGTCGATGCGTTCGCCGAGCATGCGCCACAGGTCTTTGGTCATCGCGTTGAGCTTCGCAGCACGGTCGATGGTGACCGTCGCGATCGTCCCGTCGCGTTCGATAGAAATGGTGAGTTCAGCCATATCGTCTCCCTGGATAAAATCACTGTCACTGTCGTGTCAGGTGGCTGGAGACAGGGCCATGCGCAGCGCCCACGGCTGGCGGCCCTTCATAGATGCGCCCGGGCATCATGCGCGCCGCACGAGACTCCCGTGCGGCGCGTGAATGCCTGGCGCTGGTGTCAAACGAACTTGCGCGCGTCTTTCGCGGTGACTTCGTTACCGTCGATGCCGAGCACACGGTCAGGTCGCATCGTGAACGACAGCAGGATACCGAGCGCCATCAAAATCATCGACACCGTGAACGGCAGATTCCAGTTACCGGTGAGATCGATCAGCCAGCCGCCGACCACCGGGCTGATAATCGCCGCCAGCGCCGAACCGGTGTTCATGATGCCGCTCGCGGTACCCGCATGCTTCGGCGCGATATCCATCGGCACGGCCCACATCGGCCCGATCGTCATTTCGTTGAAGAAGAAGCCGCCCGCCAGGCACAGCGCCGCCATCGTGATCGTAATGTTCGGGATCAGCATGATCGGCGCCAGCGACAGCAGCGTCAGAAACATGCACACACCGACCATCACGTTACGCGCAAGCCGCACATTGCCGCTCGAACGCAGAATGCGATCGGTCACCAGACCGCCGAGGTAGTCGCCGATCACGCCGGCGAAAAACACACTCGACGCGAACAGCGCGGACTTCTTCAGGTCCATGTGATAGTTGTGCAGGAAGTACTGCGGAATCCAGCCGAGGAACAACCACAGCACCCAGCCATAGCAGAAGTACACCGCGGTAACGGGCGCCATGCGGCCGACCAGGGCGCGCCACGGCACCGGCGTACGCTGCTTGGCGCCGCTATACGCGGACAGCTTCGCAGTTTCGCTATCCGTAATACGCGGATGCTCGCGCGGGTTGTCGCGGAAGTACCAGATCCACACGACCGCCCACAGGAAACTCACAATACCGGTAATGATGAACGCGCCACGCCAGTTGGTCGCGACCATCAACCAGACGATCAGCGGCGGCGCGACTGCATTGCCGATTCGCGAAGCCGCGTGCGTGATCCCCTGCGCGTACCCGCGCTGATCGGCACGCATCCAGTTCGACATCGCGCGCGTCGCGGTCGGGAACGTTGCACCCTCGCCGAGGCCCAGCAGCAAACGCGCGACGATCATCGATGCGAATCCGCCCGCGAGACCCGTCAGCACGGTCGCGCCCGCCCAGATCACCGCGCAGATACCCAGCGTGCGGCGCGGTCCGAAACGGTCACCCACCCAGCCGCCGATAATCTGGAAGATCAGGTACGGATAGGCAAACGCGGAAAATACAAAACCGACTTGCGTGTGATTCAGGCCCAGTTCCGCGCCGAACGCGCTGGCGGCGGTGCTGACGTTGACCCGGTCGATATACGTGATGAAATACATCGCGCAGAGAAGCAATAGAACGCGCGTCGTGGCTCGACGGAACATCATCCTCTCCCATAGTTGTGTGCGAAGTCCCGCGACGTGCGAGCGCACACCGAAGGCATCGAAAAACAGACTGCAAAAGCATGGCGGCAACGAGTGCCCGCCGTCACTACATCCGGCTCGGCCTGGGGTCCCGCATCGAAGCGGGTAAGCCACCGGATTGGGAATTGCAACGTCGTTTCATCGCTTTGTCTCCTGTTTAGTATTCGCTCGTCGGCAGTCTCTTTTCGTTGCTGCTCAATTTGTTATTCGTTCAGTGATGCTCTGATGCTCTATTCCAACGCCGCCGCAAGCACGCGTGCGACGTGCAACGCCTCGGCCTGCGCGCCGTCGGCAATCTGATGCCGGCAACTCGTGCCATCCGCGACAATCAACGCATCGCCGGCTTTTCTCACCGCCGGCAACAGCGACAGTTCCGCCATCGCCTTCGATGCTTCGTAGTGCTCGGCCTCGTAGCCGAAGCTGCCCGCCATACCGCAGCACGACGATTCGATCGCTTCGACCTTCAGCCCGGGAATCCAGCCGAGCACCGTTTGCGCTGGACGCACCGCGTCGAATGCCTTCTGGTGACAGTGGCCATGCAGCAGCGCCTTGCCGGTATCGAGCGGCTTGAGCGGCAGCTTCAAACGCCCGGCGTCATGCTCCCGCACGAGAAACTCTTCAAACAGGAACGACGACTTCGCCAACCGCTCGGCCGCATCGCCGTACCCGTAGCCGAGGAATTCATCGCGCAGCGACAACAGGCATGATGGCTCAAGGCCCACAATCGATACGCCGCGCTCTACGTACGGCAGCAGCGCATCGAGTGAGCGCCGCGCTTCGGCCTTGGCCTCATCGACCAGTCCGGCCGACAGAAACGTCCGGCCGCAGCACAACGGCCGCTCGCCCGCCTTTACGTTGAAGTGAACCTCGTAGCCCGCCGCTTCGAGCACGCGCTGTGCCGCCCGTGCGTTGTCCGGCTCCATGTAATTACTGAAGGTATCGACAAATAACAGCACTTCTTTAGCGCCTGCTTCAACATTCACACGAGGCTGCGTTGTCGACAGAAAAGGTTTCGCAAACTGTGGGAATGAGCGCTCCGTTGCGAGACCTAAACGTGCTTTTATCCAGCGTGAAAACGGCATCTGTTCGAGCGATGGCATGCGGCTCGCATATCGCGCGTAACGCGGTAGATACGCGATCAACCGCTCGCGCAAGGTCGTCCCGTGGCGCGCATTCCACGCGGCGCGCGCCTCGATCTTGATGCGTGCCATATCGACACCGGTCGGACAGTCGCGCTTGCAACCCTTGCACGACACGCAGAGGTCGAGCACTTCCTTCACGTCGATGCTGGCCAGCCCGTCTTCGCCAAGTTGCCCCGAGATCGCGAGCCGCAGCGTATTCGCGCGGCCGCGTGTCACGTGCTGTTCGTCCTTCGTGATCCGGTAGCTCGGGCACATCGTGCCCGCATCGAACTTGCGGCAGTGTCCGTTGTTGTTGCACATCTCGACCGCTTTCGCGAGGCCGTTCGCGCGATCGCCGCCTGAACCTGGCGCGCCTTCGTTACCAGTCAATGGATCGCGCGCGACATTCCACGCGGACCAGTCGAGTGCCGGCTTCCATTCGCGCTCGCGATACGACGGCGGAAAGCGGAAATTGGTTGCGTCGTCCATCTTCGGCGGATTGACAATGCGATCCGGACTCAGCCGGTTGTCCGGATCGAATAGCGCCTTGATGTCACGAAACGCCTGATTGATACGCGGGCCGTATTGCCATGCAACCCACTCCCCGCGGCACAGCCCATCGCCATGCTCACCCGAATAGGCACCCTTGTATTCGCGCACCATCGCAGCCGCCTGTTCGGCAATCGCACGCATTTTCCGCGCACCGTCGCGACGCATATCGAGAATCGGCCTCACATGCAGCGTACCGACACTCGCGTGCGCGTACCAGGTGCCTTCAGTGCCATGTTGATGGAACACCTCGGTCAGCCGGCTCGTATATTCGGCGAGATGTTCGAGCGGCACCGCGCAGTCTTCAATAAACGACACCGGCTTGCCGTCGCCCTTCATGCTCATCATGATGTTGAGCCCGGCCTTGCGCACGTCCCACAGTGCTTTCTGCGCGGCGGCATCCGGCATTTCGACCACGGAACCCGGCAAACCGAGATCGCCCATCAGTTCGACCAGTTGCGCGAGCCTGGCAAGCTGCGCATCCTTGTCAGCCCCGGCAAACTCCACCAGCAGCACAGCCTGCGGATCGCCGACCAGCGCCTTTTCGACTATCGGGCGGAACGCCGGGTTCGACATCGCGAGGTCGATCATCGTGCGATCGACCAGTTCGACGGCGACCGGACCGAGCTTCACGATGTGCTGCGTCATGTCCATCGCCGCGTAGAACGTCGGGAAGTTCACGACGCCGAGCGCCTTGTGCGCCGGCAGCGGCGAAAGTTTCAACGTCAACGTGCGGCTGAACGCGAGCGTGCCCTCGGAGCCGACCAGCAGATTCGCGAGATTCGGCTCGCCATCCTCGGTAAACGGCAGCGGATTCTGGCATTCGAACAGATCGAGGTTATAGCCCGCCACGCGCCGTAGCACTTTCGGAATCTGCTCGCGCATCTCATCGCGTTCGCGCTGCGCGATCTTGCGCACTTCTTCGACCAGCGCGCGCGTGCGCGGTTCGCTCGTCATCTTCGACAGCTTTGTAAAACACGCTTCGTGACCATCGGCTAGCACCGCGTCGATCGCGTCGACGTTGTGCACCATGATCCCGTATTCCATCGAGCGCGAGCCGCATGAATTGTTGCCCGCCATCCCGCCGATCGTGCACTGCGCACTCGTCGATACGTCGACCGGAAACCACAACCCATGCGGCTTCAGCCACGCGTTCAGATGATCGAGTACGACGCCGGGCTCGACTGTCACCGTACGTGCGTCCGCATCGAAGTGAACGATGTTGTTCAGCCACTTGCTTGTATCGATCACGAGCGCTTCGCCGATCGTCTGTCCGCATTGGCTCGTGCCCGCACCGCGTGCTAGCACTGGCGTCTTGCTATCGCGTGCGATGTCGAGCGCAAGCCGCAGATCCGCCTGATCCTTCGGCACGACAACGCCCAACGGCATGATCTGGTAGATCGACGCATCGGTCGCATAACGGCCGCGCGCTGCGCGATCGAACAACACGTCGCCCTTGAGCTCGGCGGCCAGACGCGTGGCAAGCGGCGTGAGCTTCGCGCGCGCGGCGGCGGGCATCAGGTGAATCGGCTGGACCAGCGCTTGAGGACGGGAATTCAGCATCGCATCGCAACGATTAATGAGTAGGCGTTCGCCAGGGCCAGCAGGTCAGGCGCGGTTCGTCAGCCAAGCGTGAATTGCACCGGCGGCAATCCATCGATCACACCGAGCGCGACGCCTCGCTGCTCGGGAAAAGCCATCCCGGTGTATGAACCGGTGGTCAGCACCGTGCCGGGTTCGAACGTGAGCCCGCGCGATACACCGTGATTGATCAGCCAGCCGAGCAGCCGGCGCGGATCGCCGGCGGGATTGGCCGGTGCGCCGTCGAACACCGGCGCACCATCGAACGTGAAGCTCGCGGCCGGCGCGATAAACGGAAAGCGGCTGTCGTACGCGACGCCTTCTCCGACAATCAACGCACCGTGGTTCTGCAAATCGGCCAGTTGCCAGAGCTTGTCGACATTCGGCCAACCGCTAAAGCGGCTCGTCACCACTTCGATCGCCGCATGCATCGACTCGATCGCATCGAGCACCTGCTCGTCCGAATAAGGCGCACCGGCCGGGTCGAAACGGCGTCCGAGCGCGAACGCAACCTCGAGTTCAAGCCCGGCCTGGTTGAACGCGTCGCGCGGCAAAGCGACACCACTGCGATGCACACAATCGGCCGGCAACGGCGAACCCTGAATCGGCCCGGTCGGCGACTTCGAGCCGACCTTCCATCCGCCGATCGACTCGCGCATCGCATCGAGCGTCGCGAACTGGACCGCGTAGGCGCCCTCAGCGTCCGCCGGCTGCACGTCGCGAGACAGCTCATCGAGCGGCATCCGCTGCGCGCGCGCGTCGATCAGCACGCGCGCCAGCAGCGCCGCCCGCTCGGCAGCCGCAACCTGCGGCTCACGCGCCGTCATGCAGCCGCCTTCAGCGACGGCTTCGCGACGTGGCTCGTCAGATAGTCCATCGCTGCTGCGACGCCGCTCGCCTTCAGCGGCACACCCGCGAGCTTCAGACCCATCTCGCAGCCGGACAACGTCGCCATCAGCGTGAGGTCGTTGCATTCGCCGAGATGGCCGATCCGGAACATGCGTCCCTTCACCTTGCCGAGCCCCGTGCCGAGCGACATGTCGAAGTGTTCGTAGATCAGCTTGCGCACCGCATCCGCATCGACGCCTTCGGGCATGATCACGCCGGTCAACACCGGCGAATAGACGGCCGGGTCCGCGCACTGGATCTCGAGGCCCCATGCATTGACCGCCGCACGGCACGCGGCCGCAAGCCGCTGATGGCGCGCGAATACGTTGTCGAGTCCTTCGCCGAGGATCATCTCGAGCGATTCGGACAGCCCGTACAGCAAGTTCGTGTTCGGCGTGTATGGCCAGTAGCCCTGCTTGTTCATTTCGACGATATCGGTCCAGTCCCAGAACGCGCGCGGCAGCTTCGCGCTCTGTTGCACCTTCATCGCCTTCTGCGAAATCGCGTTGAAACTGATGCCCGGCGGCAGCATCAGACCCTTCTGCGAGCCCGACACCGTGACGTCGACACCCCATTCGTCATGCCGATAGTCCGCCGACGCGAGGCCCGAAATGGTATCGACCATCAGCAGCGCCGGATGGCCCGCCGCATCGATCGCACGGCGCACCGCCGCGATGTCCGACGTCACGCCCGTCGACGTCTCGTTGTGCACGACGCACACCGCCTTGATCGTGTGATTCGCATCCGCGCGCAGACGCGTCTCGATCTGGTCGGCCTGCACGCCACGGCGCCAGCCCTCGACGCCCGGCAGCCCAAGAAACTCCGGCTTCAGACCCAGGTTCTCGGCCATCTTCTTCCAGAGCGTCGCGAAGTGACCGGTCTCGTACATCAATACGGTGTCGCCCGGGCTCAGCGTGTTGCACAGCGCCGCTTCCCACGCGCCGGTGCCCGATGCCGGATAGATCACCACCGGCTGCGCGGTCTTGAAGATCTTCTTGATGCCATCCAGCACCTTCAGCCCCAGCGCGCCGAATTCCGGGCCGCGATGGTCGATGGTCGGATAGCTCATTGCCCGCAGAATGCGGTCCGGCACCGGGCTCGGCCCCGGAATCTGCAAAAAGTGACGTCCGGCCGGGTGAAAGTCGAGTTTCAGCATGTGTGCGCCCTTGCGTTTGAATTTTGCATGCAAAATACTCTAACGCACCGAAGTCAATGCGGGAAGCGGATTTGTTCCAGGTATATACCCGCAGGCGTCCTTTTTGCCCGGTCTGCGATAAAATTGCGGCGAATCTAAAAAAGAGGTCTTTGCATGCAAAATGCTGACATGCCGGAGGCAATGCTGCCGCCGTCATTGCCGAAGGTCGAACGGCAGCGTCTGCACGACACGGTCGTCGACCATCTGCGCAACTTCATCGTCGAAGGGCTGCTCGCCCCCGGCGTGAAGCTCAACGAGCGGATGCTATGCGAGACGCTCGGCATTTCACGCACGCCGCTGCGCGAAGCGCTGAAGGTGCTGGCCGCCGAAGGCCTGATCGAGATTTCGCCGAACAAGGGCGCAACCGTCTTGCAGATGACCGACGAGGAAATTCGCGAGACGTTTGAACTGATGAGCGGGCTCGAGGCGTTTTCGGGCGAGCTCGCGTGCGAGCGCATCACGCCGGTCGAGCTCGCCGAAATCAAGGCGCTGCACTATGCGATGCTCGCGTGCCGCGCACACAACGACCTGTCCGGCTACTACAGCCGCAACCAGCAGATTCACGACAAGATCAATGAAGCGGCGCGCAATTCGGCGTTGCGGCAGACTTATCTGTCAATCAACCGGCGCCTGCAGGCGCTACGGTTCCGCTCGAACTTCCAGACGCACAAGTGGGATAGTGCGATTCGCGATCACGAAGCGATGATTGAGGCACTCGAGTCGCGCGACGGCAAGAAGATGCGCACCATTCTGCGCTCACACCTGCTGTCCAAGCGCGATGCGGTGCTGGCGGAGCGAACCCTGTCGACGGTCAAGCCCGCGCCGCGCGACGATGCGTCCGGCGAAGATTAATGGCCGACGCGGCACATCGACAAAAGCCATCAACGCGCTTGCCTGCTACGTCTCATCCGGTTCGTTTTGATCGCCAGCGGCATCACGACCGGCGTCGGTGTCCGCAGCGGCGTCGGACCCGACGTCCGGCTCCTCGATCCATGTGCAGCGCAAACCGACGCCTTCGATCCTCTCCCATCGGGCGCGAAGCCGACGCTCTTTGACATCAGAGGCGGCATAACTCTTGATGCACCAATCGACGTCGTTGTTCGAACCCAATCCACTAGTCCAACGAATACTCTTCAGCCATTCGCTGACATGCGGCGACAATGGAATAATCTCACCATGACGTGACGCAGGTTCCTGGTCGTTCTTTCCTGAATCGTTTTCTTTTTTGATTGCGACCGTCACTTCAAGTCCATCGTACGTATCGAATAATTCGTGTATGCGGCCGGTTTGCATTTCTTTTTCTCCGCGAAGAAGAGGCTTATATCGATTATTTCATTTACATACAGCGAATTACTTGAATCCTTTTCGCTTTGTGTTTTCAGAAAACAGGTAATGCAATCGGCTTATTCCACGACAGGCCTGACGCGGCGGACCTGTGAGCCTTACCCAACTCAGAAATGCACCGGACAAAGGTAAGGGGCACTATCACTGAACGCAGTCACGTTATTCTCGGATTTCTCGAAACGGTGGAAAGGCACTTTCAGAATTTCCAGAAAAATATGCCTTGCCGTATCTCAATTCATTCGACTCAACCGGCACGAATAATAAATACCCGCCGGAAAAAGCCATGCACAAACCTTGCGCCGACGTGTTTCACGCAAGCTGGCACGCCGTATGCACGAAGGGAAAACACAGGTGCGCGGAAGCGCCGGAACCGATTGGGAGGGTTTATGAAAAGCTTGACTGCGGCGTTTTGTGCGTTGGCGCTAATTTGCGGCGCGAACGCTTCAGCTCAGACGAACTCCGGCAGCGGAAATGCGACGGATGCCGGCGCAGCGCAGGGTTCGGCGCAAGGCACGCCATCCGGCGCGACGCACGGCGGCGTGGCACCCGGCAAAACGGCGAATAGCATGGATCAGTTAGGCAGTCCGCAGAGCGGCGCGTCATCGCCGCAGGGGACGTTGATGCAAAAGCGCGAACAGGGGATGTCGCAGCAGGGAGACACGACGAAGGGTTCGAGCGGGGCGGTGAAGCAATAAAAGCAATCATGGGGCGCGTGACCCGCCGCTCGACGCGCACAACGCCGGGCGAGCGGGCGTTCGCGCGAAGCTAGCGGTTGACCACCTTAGCCGGCACGATAAACGTCAGCAGCGTGCCGACAAAGAGCGCGCCTGCCATCGCGTACAGGCCCAGATTGGTGCTGTGCGTCGTGTCCTTGATAAAGCCGATCAGATACGGGCTCACAAAGCCCGCCAGATTGCCCCATGAGTTGATCATCGCAATTCCGGCAGCGGCCGCGGAACCGCCGAGAAAAGCCGTCGGCAGACTCCAGAACATCGGCAGCGTGCTCAAGCCGCCCATCGCCGCGAGCGTCAGGCCGATCATCGCGAGCACCGGTTGCGAGCCGAACGCCGCCGACATGATCAGACCCACGCCACCGAGCACCGCGGTGAACGCAAGATGCCAGCGCCGTTCGCGGAGACGGTCGGCGCTGCGCGACACGAGCAACATCGTGATTGCCGCCGCGCCATACGGAATGGCCGTCAACAAACCGATATGTAGCGGGTTCTTCACGCCGGTCGACGCAATCAGCGTCGGCAGCCAGAAACCAACGGTATAGAAGCCGCAGATCAGGCAAAAGTAGATGGCCGTGAGCAGCCACACGCGCCCGTTCGTGAACACTTCACGCAGCAAAGGTTCGGCCTTGTGAGCGGAATCCGCGCGGATGTTCATATCGAGCAGCGCGCGCTCTTCAGGCGTCAGCCATTTCGCTTTCTTGATGCCGTCGGTCAGCACGAAGAACGCCGCGATGCCCGCCGCGATCGACGGCAAGCCTTCGATAAAGAACAGCCATTGCCAGCCCGCGTAGTTCATCACGCCGGAGAACGCGCTCAGCAGATAACCCGACAACGGGCCGCCGATCAAACCCGAAAGCGGCACCGCGGCAGCGAATGCCGCGAACATCTTGCCGCGCCGATGCGACGGATACCAATACGACAAATACAGAATCACGCCCGGATAGAAGCCCGCTTCGGCAAGACCGAGCAGGAAGCGCATCACGTAGAACGCGGTCGGCGTGGTGACAAAGGCCATCGCCGATGAAATCACGCCCCATGTGATCATGATGCGCGCCATCCACAAACGCGCACCAACGCGATGCAGGATGATGTTGCTCGGAATTTCGACGAGAAAGTACGCGATAAAGAAGATGCCGGCGCCTAGGCCGTAGACCGCATCCGAGAAGTGCAGGTCGGATGACATTTGCAGCTTCGCAAAACCGACGTTCACCCGATCCAGGTACGCGACCAGATAGCAGAACATCAGGAACGGCACAATGCGCCACGTGACTTTTGCGTAGGTACGCTCTTCGAATGCTTGCGCGTCGCGCTGTGTTACGACTTCTACCGATTCCGTCTGCACCGCTTCGTCTCCTTCACATCAAATTGTATGATAACCATATATGTTACATATGGCGTTCCGATCATAGGTAGAAAGTGGTACCGTGTCAACGCATCGCCAACAACGAAATCCAGAGTCTCTCTTCAGTCTTTTCTAACGACATGGCTACCTCGACCACCACGCCCCGCTCCTCTGCGACGTTCGACGCGCCCGTCATCACGAACGTCGGCACGCTCGCCGATCGCGTCACAGCCGTTCTGCTGGAAAAGATCAAAGGCGGCGAATTTCCGGCCGGCACGCGGCTGCCAACCGAACAGGTTATTTCGGAGCGCTTCGGCGTGAGCCGGACTGTCGTGCGTGAAGCGATTTCGCGCTTGAAGTCCGACGGTCTTGTCGAAGTGCGTCAGGGCAGCGGCACGGTGGTGCGCGAACCGAACCGTACCACCGCGTTCCGGCTCGATATCGACCCGAAGAATTCAGTCGACGCAGTGCTGCGCGTCACCGAACTGCGCCGCGGCATTGAAGCGGAAGCAGCCGCGCTCGCCGCGCAGCGGCGCACGCGTGCGCAGCTGGCCGACATCAAACGCGCACTCGCCGCGATCGACGGCGCGGCGAAAGAAAAGCGCGATGGCGTCGACGAAGATCTCGCGTTCCATATGGCCATTTCGCGCGCGACCGGCAATCCGCTCTATCCGTCGCTGCTCGAATTCATCAGCCAGTTTATTCACGCGGCGATCCTCGTCACACGGACCAACGAAGCGCGCCGCGACGATTTCTCGACCGAGGTGCGCAACGAGCATCGCGCGCTGTTCGACGCGATCGCCGCGCAAGATGCCAACGCCGCGCGGCAAGCCGCGATCACGCACATCGACAACGCGGGCGCGCGCATCCAGGAAGCGGACTCGGCGTTCTGGGACGACGTCGGCCGTGCAGCCGCGGGACCCCTGATCAACGAAGCCAGGAAAGCCGCCAAACGCGGCTCGCGCAACTAAAGCATCACAGCACGGAGCAAAACACCTCGAACTCTGCGTCGCGCAGTTTGCCACACCCGCCAACCTAAGATAACATCATCATACAACTTTCGCGGCGGGCGCTCCGCCGTGCGCGACCGTGCGCATTCTGTATGGAGATGGAGACGAATATGAAAGTGCTGGTAACGGGTGCGGCAGGCTTCCTCGGCCGTCGATTGATTGGTGCGCTGCTGGCACGCGGCGAGCTGACCGGCCCAGCCGGCAAACCGGTCGCAATCGATCGGATCGACGCGTTCGACGTGGTGCCGCTCGAAGGCATTAACGACCCGCGCGTTCGCGCAGTCACCGGCGATATCGCCGATCCGGCACAGATCGAGCAGCTTGTCGATGCCGACACGCTCGCGGTCTTCCACCTTGCGGCAATCGTATCAGGCCAGGCGGAACAGGAATTCGAACTGGGCATGCGGATCAACTTCGACGCCACGCGGATGCTGTTCGAACGTATCCGCACGCTGGGCACGCAAGCGCGTTTCGTGATGACAAGCTCGGTCGCGGTGTTCGGCGGCGCGATGCCCGCCACGGTGCCGGATTCGCAAGTGTGGGCGCCGCAAAGCTCGTATGGCACGCAAAAAGCGCTGTCCGACCTGATGCTCGCCGACTACAGCCGGCGTGGTTATATCGATGGCCGCAGCCTGCGGATGCCGACCATCGTCGTGCGACCGGGCAAGCCGAACCGCGCAGCGTCGAGCTTCGCGAGCGGGATTATTCGTGAGCCGATCAACGGTGTCGAATCGGTGTGCCCTGTCGCGCCGGAAACGATTCTGTGGCTGATGTCGCCGGATCGCGCGATCGACAATCTGCTGCACGGCTACGAACTGCCGAAGGAAAAGCTGACGCAAGGGCGCGTGATCAACATGCCGGGCCTGTCGGTATCGGTCGAAAACATGCTGGCATCGCTGCGGCGCATCGCGGGCGACACGGTCGCGAACCGCGTGCGGATGGAACGCGATCCGGCCGTCGAGCGTATTGTCAATTCGTGGCCAGGCAACTTTTCGGCTGACTACGCGCGCTCGCTCGGTTTCGTGTTCGATGCGGATTTCGACAGCGTCGTGCACGCGTTTATCCGGGACAACGCCGCGCAACCGGCCTGATTCGACCAGACTCGCGGGTCCGAATCGCGCGGCGACTCGCCGCCAACGGTCCAGCGCAAACTTCGGAATGCCAACATGACCTCCTCCCCTGCCTTGCTCGGCTGTATCGCCGACGACTTCACGGGCGCCACGGACCTCGCGAATATGCTGGTCCGCGGCGGCATGCGTACCGTTCAAACGATCGGCGTGCCAAATGGCCCGCTCGACCAGCCCGCCGAAGCGATCGTGGTCGCGCTGAAATCGCGTACCGCGCCGCGTGAACAGGCGGTTGCCGAATCGCTAGCTGCGCTCGAGTGGCTGCAAAAGCTCGGCTGCAAGCAGTTCTACTTCAAGTATTGCTCGACCTTCGACTCGACCGACGCCGGCAATATCGGCCCGGTCGCCGACGCGCTGATGAAGGCGCTGAACGCGCCGTTCGCGATCGCCTGCCCGGCGTTTCCGGAAACCGGCCGCACCGTCTACCGCGGCAATCTGTTCGTCGGCGATTTGCTGCTGAACGAATCCGGCATGCAGAACCATCCGTTGACGCCGATGACCGATGCGAACCTCGTGCGCGTGCTGCAGCGGCAAACACCGACCAAGGTTGGCCTGCTGCGCTACGACACCGTGCAGCGCGGCGCGGCGGCAGTCAACGAGGCACGCGGCGCATTGCAGCGCGACGGCATCGGCCTCGCGATTGCCGATGCGATTTCCGATCAGGACCTGTACACGCTTGGCGAAGCGTGCGCGAACGACCTTCTGCTGACCGGCGGCTCCGGTCTCGCCATCGGCCTGCCGCGCAATTTCGAACGCGCGGGCCTGCTGCCGGCCGCGAAAAACAGCGAGCAGGTGCCGGGCGTGAACGGTTTGTCCGCGGTGCTATCGGGTAGCTGCTCGCGCGCGACGCAGGCGCAGGTCGCGCATTGGCGCGACAGCGGGCGCCCCGCGTTCCGCGTCGATCCGCTCGCGCTCGCGCGCGGCGACAACGTGGTCGACGCGGCGATGGCCTTCGCGCAGCCGCTGCTCGCGCAAGGTCCGGTGCTTGTGTACGCAACCAGTTCGCCGGAAGAAGTCGGCGCGGTGCAAAAGCAGCTGGGTACCGCCGCATCGGGCGAACTCGTCGAGCAGGCGCTTGCCGCGATTGCGCAGCGCATGCGCGACGCGGGCGTGCGCCGCTTCGTAGTCGCAGGCGGCGAGACATCGGGCGCGGTGGTTAATGCACTTAACGTCAAGGCGCTGCAAATCGGCCCGCAGATCGATCCGGGCGTACCGGCCACCGTGTCGATTGGCGCAACGCCGTTCGCGCTCGCGCTGAAGTCCGGCAACTTTGGCACCGTCGATTTTTTCAGCAAGACGCTCGGCATGTTCGACCAGCTTGCGGGAGCACCGCAATGAGCACCGCCATCACCTCCGCCGCGGCTGCGGAGAGCCGTGCGCGCGAAGAGATCGCGCAAATCGGCGCCGATCTGTATTCGCGCCGTTATACGGTCGGCTCCGCGGGCAACATCAGCGCACGGCTCGAAGACGGCTGGCTGATCACACCAACCGACGCGTGCCTCGGCCACCTCGATCCGGCGAAGATCGCGAAGGTCGACCGCGATGGTCAGTGGGTCAGCGGCGACAAGCCGTCGAAAACGCTGGCGCTGCATCGCAACGTCTACGACACGAACCCCGACATGCACGGTGTCGTGCATACGCATTCGACGCATCTGGTCGCGCTGACGCTGGCCGGTGTCTGGAAGCAGCACGACGTGCTGCCGCCAATCACGCCGTACTACGTGATGAAAGTCGGCCACATCCCGCTCATTCCTTATTGCCGCCCCGGTGACCCCAGCGTTGCCGAGCGCGTGCGCGCGCTGGCAAACGATGTGCGCGGCGTGCTGCTCGAGCGGCTCGGTCCTGTCGTATGGGGTGCGAGCGTATCGCAAGCCGCATGGGCGCTCGAAGAGCTCGAGGAAACCGCGCAACTCTGGTTGATGACCGACCCGCGTCCGGCGCCACTCACGGACGCGCAGATCGACGAATTGCGCACCACGTTTGGCGCGCGCTGGTAACCCACCTAACTTGCTGGACCTGAACCTGGACCACGACGATGCCACGCTTTGCCGCCAACCTGACGATGATGTACCGCGAGCACGAATTCCTCGAGCGTTTCGGCGCTGCCGCGGCTGACGGCTTTAAAGCTGTCGAATATCTGTTTCCGTACGACTATCCGGCCGACCAGCTCGCGGCGCTGCTTAAGCAGCACGGTCTGGAACAGGCGCTCTTCAACGCGCCGCCGGGCGACTGGGCGAAAGGCGAGCGCGGCATCGCCGCACTGCCGGGCCGCGAAGACGAGTTCAAGCGCAGCGTCGACACCGCGCTTCATTACGCGCAGGCGCTGGGTAACCGCAAGCTTCACTTCATGGCGGGGCTTGTCGGTGCGGAGGCGGACCGCACACGCCATCGCGACGTGTACGTACGCAACCTCACCTATGCCGCGTCGCAAGCGGCGCAGCACGGTTTGACCGTGGTGATCGAGCCGATCAACACGCGCGACATGCCGGGCTACTTCCTGAATCTGCAACGCGACGCGCAGCAGATCTGCCGTGAAACGGGCGCGTCGAACCTGAAGGTGCAGTTCGACCTGTACCACTGCCAGATCATGGAAGGCGATCTCGCAGTGAAGTTGAAGCAGATGATGAAAGACGACATCGGCCACTTGCAGATCGCTGGCGTGCCGGACCGTCACGAGCCGGATCTCGGCGAAGTGAACTACCCGTATCTGTTCGCGCTGATCGACGAACTCGGCTACGACGGCTGGATTGGCTGCGAGTACGTGCCGAAAGGCGCGACGTCCGCCGGCCTCGGCTGGGCGAAGCCGTGGCTCGGCTAAAGCGCGTCGCGAACCCCGGGTAACAGGCGCGCGTTATCTGGCGAAATTGCTGACCAGATCGCGCGCGAGTTCGCCGCCGCTGCCCGTCCAGAAGTCATGATCCGCAAGACGCACGCGCTCGGCGACACACAGCATGTGGTCACCGGCCGCCGCGCGCGCGGCGTCCGGATCACCCGCGACGATCGCCGCGACAATTTTCTCGTGCTCTTCGCGCACCTGATTCGCGAAGTCTTCGCGGCGCGCCTCGTTCGCGCGCGTGACCTTCACCGCAAGCCGGATTTGCTGCGCGAACATCTCGACAAAGCGCACCCAATACGGATTGCCGGTCGCCTCGGCAATCCGCAGGTGAAACTGCACATCTTCCTCGACCCCATCGCCGCCCGCGCGCATCGCATCTTCGACGCGCCTTAGCGCGTGCTCGATTTCCGCGAGCTGCCCGGGCGTGCGCCGCACTGCCGCGAGCGCCGCGATTTCCGCCTCGAGACCGCGCCGGACTTCGGTCAGATTCAACAGCGACTGCACCGACTGCTCAGTCAGCGGATCGCCTTTCGCCGCGCGCGGGAACCCGGTCTGCGCGACGAACGCGCCGCTGCCCTTGCGCGTGGTCAATAGTCCATCCGCCTTCAGCAACGCGATCGCTTCACGCATCACCGTGCGACTTACACCGAAGTGCTGCGCCATCGCGTGCTCAGACGGCAACCGCGTGCCCGGCGCGAGACCGTCACTGCGGATTTTCGCCAACAGCTTTTCAGCGACGCGCTCGCCCAGCGTACCGGCGTCGAACGTGCCGCCGCTGACCTCGGTCTCGCCCACCAGATGGGAAGTCGC
This sequence comes from Paraburkholderia rhizosphaerae, assembly GCF_004366595.1. Lineage (GTDB taxonomy): Bacteria > Pseudomonadota > Gammaproteobacteria > Burkholderiales > Burkholderiaceae > Paraburkholderia > Paraburkholderia rhizosphaerae. The sequence continues at coordinate 169,327 of NZ_SORE01000005.1, read as the reverse complement.
CGGGCTCATCGCATCGATCCTTTCGAAAAGTTTGACCATTCGGATATTGTACGCAATTCCAATTTCTGTTGACAGCCTCTGAACAGGTTAATACCATTCCCATACAGATTTTATACATGTAGTCATTTAAGTCTGACCGGTCGTTTTCAGACCATTCCGCCATCGGGGAGACAGAGGAGAGGAGAGAAGCGATGAGCTTCGTGGTCAACAACGTCCAGGTGCTGTTCGCCGGACTCGCGCTGGGTTCGATCTATGCATTGGTCGCGCTCGGCTTCGTGCTGATCGTGCGGGCCACCAACGTCGTCAATTTCGCGCAAGGCGACTTTGCGATGGTGGGCGGCTTCGCGATGGTCGCGTTTCTGAGCAGCGGCCTGCCGTACTGGCTCGCCTTTGTGCTCGCGCTGGTCGTGCTCGGCATCTTCGGCGTGATCTTCGCGCTCGGCGTGTACTACCCGCTGCGGCACCGCTCGTACCTGCCGGTCATCATCAGCACGCTGGGCGCATCGATCTTCATGCAGAACGCGGCGCAGTACATTTTCGGCCCGCAGCCGCGCGCGATGAAGCGCTTGTTCGACACGCCGGGCATCGACGTAGGCGGCGTGTTCATGGACACGCAATACCTCGCCATTCTCGGCTTCACCGCGATCGCTGTGACGTTCCAGTACGTGCTGTTCGAACGCACGATGCTCGGCAAAAAGCTGCAGGCCACCTCGCAGGACAAGGACATGGCGCGCCTCGTCGGCATTCCGGTCGCCGCGATGATCGCGTTCACGTTCTTCTATAGCGCGGTGCTCGGCGGGCTCGCCGGTGCACTGGTGTCGCCCATTCTGTTCGTGTCGATCGGCATGGGTTCGATCATCGCGTTGAAGGCATTTGCCGCCGCGATTATCGGCGGCTTCGGCGACATCACCGGCGCGATTATCGGCGGCCTGCTGCTCGGCGTGGTCGAGAGCTTCGGCGCGCAATACATCTCGGTCGCCTACAAGGACGCGTTCGCGTTCCTGCTGCTGTTCCTGTTCCTGATGCTGCGTCCGCAAGGCATCTTCGGCGAAAAGATTTCGGAGAAGGCTTGATGAACCAGGTCCCCGCTTCCACCGGACCGGCGCCGGACGCGCGCGCCACACGGCTTTCGTTCGGCGCCGTCGCGGCGATCGTCGTCGCGATTGCGCTCGCGCTGGTGCCGTTCGTGTTCCCGTTGACGCCGTACGTGCTGAACATCTTCATGCAGGCGGCGACCTACGCGATCGCCGTGCTCGGCATGACAGTCGTGCTCGGCTACACCGGGCAGATCAATCTCGCGCAGGCCACATTCTTCGGACTCGGCGCCTATGCGGTCGGCCTCGGCACCGTCGTACTGGGCCTGAACTTCTGGCTCACGCTGCTGATGGGTCTCGGCCTCGCGACCCTCGCAGGCTTCGTGCTCGGTCTCACGACGCTGCGTCTGGGCGGCCACTATCTCGCGATGATCACGATCAGCTTCCAGCAGATCTTCGATCTCGTGATGGTGAACTGGGCGAGCGTTACGCAAGGGCCAGACGGCGTCGCAGGCATCCAGCGGCCGTCGCTGTTCGGCTTCCAGTTCGCCGATGATCGCGTCTATCTGGTGTTGTGCCTCGTGTTCCTGTATGCGGCCGTCGCCTTCGTGTGGCGACTGCCGCAAACGCGCATCGGCCGCGCGATGCGCGCGGTGCGCGAGAACGAACTCGCCGCGGAAGTCACCGGCGTCGACACGCTGCGCGTGAAAGTCACCGCGTTCACGATGAGCGCGGCACTGGCAGGCATCGGCGGCGCGTTCTACGCGGCGGGCTTCGCGTACATCAGCCCGGACAACTTCAACTTCGCGCGCTCGATCGAATTCCTGACCATGACGCTGCTCGGCGGCGTCGACTCCGCCTTCGGCGGCGTGTTCGGCACCGGCCTGTTGATCGTGCTGCCCGAGTGGTTGCGCTTTCTGAAGGACATCTACCTCGCGGTGTACGGGCTCGCGGTGATTCTGATCATGGTGTTCCTGCCGGCAGGCATCTGGGGCATCGTGCGCGGCCGTTTCGACCGCTTCAAAAAGGCGCCGCAAATCGACGTCGAAAGCATTGCGCCACTTGAACTCGACGTATCGATCGCGAACCCGGCGCCCATTTTGCGGCTTGAAAACATTGCGAAGCATTTCGGCGGCGTGAAGGCGGTGGACGGCATCTCGATCGACGTCGCGCGCGGCACGGTGCACACGCTGATCGGCCCGAACGGCTCCGGCAAAACCACCACGCTTAATGTGCTGAACGGCATCTACAAGTCGACCAGCGGGCGCATCGTGTTCGACGACGTCGATATCACCACGATGTCGCCGCATCAGCGCGCAGGCCTCGGCATCGGCCGCACGTTCCAGAACATTCGCCTGTTCGCATCGATGTCGGTGGTCGAGAACGTGATGGTCGGCGCGCAACGCGCGAACAATCCGGTCGGCACCAGCCGCGCCGCACTGCACGAACGCGCGATGTCGGCGCTCAAGTTCGTCGGCATGGCCGAGCAGATGCATCTGACCGTGAAGAACCTGCCGTACGGCCACCAGCGCCTCGTCGAAATCGCGCGAGCACTCGCCGGACATCCACGGTTTCTGCTGCTCGACGAACCCGCGGCCGGTCTGAACCTGACGGAAAAGAAAAACCTTGGCGAACTGCTGAAGCGCCTGAAAGGCCACGGCATGACGATTTTCCTGATCGAACACGACATCAGCCTGATCGAACAGGTGTCCGACACGATCACGGTACTGAACTTCGGCAAGAAGATCGCGGAAGGCGAGCCGGGTTACGTGATGCGCCATCCGGACGTGGTTGCCGCCTATCTCGGGGAGAACGCCCATGCCGCTGCTTGAACTCACTCACATCGAAAGCCACTACGGCCATGTGCAGGCGTTGAATGACGTGTCGCTGCACGTCGATCAAGGCGAGATCGTCACGCTGCTCGGCGCGAACGGCGCGGGCAAGACCACGACGTTGCGCAATGTCTCGGGTCTCGTGCCGGCCACGCGCGGCCAGATCCGCTTCAACGGCGAATCGATCGAACGCGCGTCGCCGGAAAAGATCGTGCGGATGGGCATTGCGCACGTGCCCGAAGGGCGGCGCATTTTTCCGGGGCTGACGGTCAAGGAAAACATCATGATCGGCTCGTCGCCGCGCGGGCATGTCGGCCGGCGTGTGCTCGAATCCGAAGTCGAAGAGATGTACGCGATCTTCCCGGATCTCAAACGCCTCGCGAACGCGCTCGGCTGGAGCCTGTCCGGCGGCCAGCAGCAGATGCTCGCGGTCGCGCGCGGACTGATGTCCAAACCGAAGCTGATCCTGCTCGACGAACCGTCGCTCGGGCTCGCGCCGATCATCGTGCAGCAACTGTTCGCGACGATCCGTACGATCCGCGAGCGCGGCACCACCGTGCTGCTCGTCGAACAGAACGCGAACATGGCGCTGTCGGTGGCCGACCGCGGCTATGTGCTGTCGACCGGACGCGTGATTGTCGAAGGCACGCCTGCCGAATTGCTCAATAACGAAGAAGTGCGCGCCGCGTATCTGGGCGGCGGCAAGGCCCACGCGGCAGCCGGCTGAGTCCGCCTGCCGCCCTGCTCGCGATCGCGTTCCCATTCGCGTTCGCTTCGAGCAGGGTCGCTTCGTGTCAACGCTTAATCGTTCCGCTGCGGAACACAAAGGAGAATCAACGATGGAGAAAATCGCAATCATCGGCGCCGGGTTGATCGGTTGTGCGTGGGCGTCGGTGTTCGCGCGAGCCGGGCATACGGTTACGCTGTGCGACATCGATGCGAACGCGGTCGCGAGCGCGCGCGACACAGTCAAAGCCGGTCTCGTCAAGCAGCATGCGATCGGCCTGATCAGCGAAGCGCCGGAGACCGTGATTGCGCGCGTCAGTGCGACGGGCTCGCTCGAAGAGGCTTTGCACGGTGCGGACTTCGTGCAGGAAAACGTCCGCGAAACGGTCGACGCGAAAAAGGAAATCTACGCGAAGCTCGACAAGCTGATCGGCCCGAACACGCTAATCGCAAGCTCGACGTCCGGCATTCCGGCGTCGGCCTTCACCGAAGAACTCGGATGCCGTCAGCGCTGCTTCGTCGGCCACCCGATCAATCCGCCGTCGGTCGTGCCGCTCGTCGAGCTGGTGCCGGCGCCGTGGACCGAGCCGGCTGTGATCGAACGAGCCCGCACGCTCTATCAACGCGCGGGTCAGGTGCCGATCGTCGTGAACCGCGAAATTCAGGGCTTTATTGTCAATCGCCTGCAAGGCGCGCTGCTTGCCGAAGCGTTCCGTCTCGTCGAAGACGGCTATGTGACCGGCGGCGATATCGACAAGGCTGTCAAGGATGGCCTCGGGCTGCGCTGGTCGTTTATGGGCCCGATGGAAACCATCGATCTGAACGCACCGGGTGGCCTGCGCGATTACTGCGGCCGCTATGGCCCGCTGTATTTCGACATTGCGACGCAAGCCACGCCGCGCAAGTGGAACGACGCGCTGATCGGCAAGCTCGAGCAGGAGCGCCTCGCCGAATTGCCGGCCGACCAGCGCCCGGCGCGCTCCGCATGGCGCGACCAGCGGCTGATGAATCTGGTCGCGCACAAGCGCGCCGCCCCTGAGAAATAAACGCTGACGTTGAAGCTGTTGTGTTTTTGAACGCTTGACCATTACGCCGGGCCGCCCGGCCTGCACCGTCTGGAGACACGTAGATGAAAAAAACATCGTCATGGCTGACCGCTGCTATTTCGGCCACCACGGCTGCCGCCGCTCTCGCACTCGCGTCATCGCACGCGCTCGCCGCCGACCCGGTCACATTCGGCATGATGACCGAGAGCACGGGCCCAAGCTCCGAAGCCGGGATTTACCAGGCCAACGGCGCGAAGCTCGCGCTCGACGAGATCAACAAGGCGGGCGGCGTGCTGGGCCACCAGCTCGTGCTGCGCAACGAAGACAACCAGAGCACGAACCCGGGTTCGGTGCTGGCCATCTCGAAGCTGACGAGCGCGGGCAACCTGTCCGCGTTGATCGCGACGGTGCGCAGCACGCAGATTCAGGCGATTTCGCCGACCGTGTTGCGCGCGCGGCTGCCGATCATGGTCGGCGGCACCGATGTCGGCCTCACGCATGCGAACAACCCGTGGATTTTCCGCGCGCGTCCGAATGACGGTTATTCGGCGAAAGTGATCGCCGATTATGGCGTCAACACACTGAAGCTGAAGAAGTGGGCCATCGTCCATTCGACCGACGCGTTCGGCAACGGCGGCGAGAAGGCGCTGACCGAAGCGCTGAAAGCCGCGGGCATCACGCCGGTGATCGTGCAAGGCTTCACCAGTAATTCGCAGGACTTCACGCCGATCGTGCTGGCCGTGAAGAACTCGGGAGCGGACATTGTCGCGACCTATATCGCAAACTCGACGGACGTCGCGATTTTCGGCAAGCAGTTGCGCCAGCTCGGCGTGAAGTCGGCATGGATCGGGTCCCCGTCGGTGTCGACTGCAACCGCGATGCAGCTCGCAGGCGACGCGCTGTACGGCTCGTATTCGATCGCGGACTTTGCACCGGACTCGAGCCCGGAGGCGAAGGCGTATGCACAGAAGTATCGTGCCGCGTACAAGATCGAACCGGACTTCTACTCAGCGTGGGCGTATGACTCGGTCAATCTGCTTGCGCTCGCCATCAAGAACGCGAACAGCACGAAACCGGACGATATCGCGAAGGCGCTGCGTGCGATCAAGGGGTATAAGGGCGTCGAAGGCACGTACACGTTCGATGCAAATGGCGATGGCCTGCACGGCTACAACATTGTCAAGAACGACAACGGCAAGATCGAGTTCGTGAAGCATATCGACTTCGCGCAGTAAGGTCGATCGTTGCGGCGCCTGTTGCAGGACGCCTTGAAAAGCCTTGAAGGAAAATAAGCCGCCGCGGCCAAATGCCGCGGCGGCTTTTTTATTCGGGAGTTATTCCTATGTCCGCATCGCATCGCCCGGCTGTAGCATCTTGAAGTTTTGCGCAACCCCGCGCGCTATCGTCTATAACTCTACTGATTTGCACATGAAGGAGAAGCAGGCCAGCCCATCGTTCCACTAAACCATCCCATCACGCAGTTGCAGTTGCAACAAAAACGAAGCCAATTCCAAGGAGACACTTCGATGAACGCAACGCTCAAGCTTCTGCCATTCGCTGTCGCGACACTCTTCGCAACTCAGGTTGCCACGCTCCCCGCCGCCCAAGCCGCGGACACCGTCAACACGCTGTCCAACTTCCAGCAAACTGGCAACACCACGCCACCTGAAACCGTTCCGCAAACCGGTGCACGCGCCGACGCGCTGCGCGAGAACCTGAAACAGATCAAACTGCCGCCCGGCTTCAAGATCGAGCTTTACGCGGTAGTGCCCGAAGCGCGCCATATGGCCATCGAACCTTCTACCGGCGTTGTATTCGTCGGCACGCGCAAGAACCGCGTCTGGCAGGTGACCGATCGCACGAAGCGCCGGGTCGCCGACGACGTCGTGTCGTTTGCCAGCTCTGTCACGTTCAAGGTGCCCAATGGCGTGTGCTTCTCGCCGGACGGCGTGCTGTATGTCGTCGAACAGAACCGCGTGCTGGCGTTCCCGGCCGCGCAGTTCTTCGGCGAAGGCGGCCCGGACGTCGCAGCGGCGGTCGTTGTGCCGCAGGGCAAACTGATCCCGACGCAATTCGAGAGCTTCAATCACGGCGCGCGCGCGTGCCGCATCGGCCCGGACAAAAAGCTCTATATCGCCCTTGGCCAGCCGTGGAACGTGCCGCCTAAGGACAAGCTTGCCGAGCTCGACAAAAATGGCCTCGCGGGCATCATCCGGATGGACCAGAACGGCAAGAATCGCGAGGTCTACGCGCACGGCGTGCGCAACTCGGTCGGCATGGACTTCAACCCGAAAGACAAGACCTTGTGGTTCACGGACAACCAGGTGGACGGGATGGGCGACGATATCCCGCCCGGCGAACTGAACCACGCGACCAAGGCCGGCGAGAACTTCGGCTTCCCGTGGTACGGCGGCGGCAAGGTGCGCACCGAAGAGTACAAGGACACCACGCCGCCGGCAGGCGTCGTGTTCCCGCAAGTCGACTTCGCCGCGCACGCGGCGGACCTCGGCATGTCGTTCTATACCGGCAAGATGTTCCCCGCGAAGTATCAAGGCGGCATCTTCGATGCGGAACACGGCTCATGGAACCGGACCAAGCCGATCGGCGCACGCCTGATGTTCATCCCGATCAAGGATGACGGCACGGCCGGCACCGCCGAAGTGTTCGCCGAAGGATGGCTAACGCCGAACGGCGAATACATGGGCCGCCCGGTCGACGTGCAGCAGTTGCAGGACGGTTCGCTGCTCGTCTCGGATGACTATGCGGGCGCGATCTACCGGATCTCGTACACGGGGGCTAAATGACGCGTGAGGCAATAGCGGCGGCGTTTGTCGCGATCGGCATGGCAAGCGGTGCACTCACCGCGCAGGCGGCGGATATCGCCGCCGGGCGTGCGAAAGCGGTGCAATGCCAGGCGTGCCACGGACTCGACGGCATCTCGAAGCAGCCCGACGCGCCGAATCTGGCGGGCCAGAATCAGGACTATCTGGTGAAGGCGCTCAACGACTTCAAAAGCGGTGCACGCAAAAACGAGTTGATGTCGACCGTTGTCAAGCCGCTGTCGGATACGGATATCGCGAATCTCGCAGCGTTCTATCACAGCCTGAAGCCATAGCAGCACGAACCGACCGGCAGCAAAAACGAGGGCGCGTGGTGCAGACACCACGCGCCCTCGTCATTTGGGCGAACCGGTCGTGCATCCGCGGCTCGCGCCGCTAGTCGATCAAGCCCAAAGCTTGCGGGCAAGGAACGTCAGCGTGCGATCCCACGATAGTTGCGCCCACACCGGATCGTACTGCGTACCGGCGATGCGGCCCGGCCCAACCGCCGTCTCGTTCGCGAATGCGTGATGCGCGAGATAGCGATGGAATTGCGCATCGACCTTCGCTTCGCTCAGCTTCGCGGCCAGCGCATCGACGCCCGCTTCCGCAAAAAACGCATCTTGCTTCGCCCAATGCGCGAGCACCGGCACCTTGATTTTCGATGCGTCGATGTAATCGATCGGCGGGTATCCATACCAGATCACGCCGGCCGACAGTTCAGGAGTCTGACAAAGCGAAAGCCACGCAAGCGCGCCGCCCATGCAGTAGCCGAGCACCGCGACCCGCTGCGATTGCTGCTTCAAAAACTGCACCGCGCCTCGAATGTCCTGCGATGCCGCATCGCCGAAGTCGAGCCCGGTCATCAGATGGTGCGCTTCTTCTTCCTCGACCGTCGATTTGCCGCGATACAGGTCCGGCACCAACGCGAGGTAGCCCGCTTGCGCGAGACGATCCGCGACGCCGCGAATCTGGTCGTTCAACCCCCACCACTCCTGCAGCACGACCACTGCGGGCGCGCCCTGCGGGTTTTCCGGCTTCGCCAGATACCCACTGACTTCTTTGCCGTCGGGCCGGCGAAAGCCAACCATCGATCCGAGATTCGGTTTCATGAATGAGTCCTTGGTGACAGGAGATTTAGAAGCCGTAGCATAGCGCCGCGCGCGTGAGCTTGCAGCGCCTGGTGCAGTGCAGCTAAGGGAGCCTTAAGGCGCATTCCCCCACTATCGCCCTTTGTCCGCTTGCCTGCCGCACCGAACGCGTGCGCGGGCGGCAGCTATTTGACAGGAGGGTGTAACGTGACGCGATCGATATCCATACGCAACGATCGGGACGACGATCTGATCAGTAAGGTACCGCAAGCGACTGCAATATTCTGGATCGTGAAAATTCTCGCGACAACAGTCGGTGAAACCGGCGGCGATGCATTATCGATGACGCTTGAGCTCGGCTACGCGGTCGCGACCCTCGTTTTTCTCGCGTTCTTTGTCATTACGCTGACATTGCAAGTGCGTAGCGACCGCTATCAACCGGCCATCTATTGGGCCGTGGTGGTTGCAACCACCACGGTTGGCACGACGATGTCCGACTTTCTCGACCGCACCGCAGGCCTCGGCTACGTCATATCGTCGGCAATGTTGTTGCTGGCGGTGCTGCTGATTCTCGCGGCGTGGCGCGCGGTGGCGGGCCGCATCGAATATCAGACCATCGTGCATTCGCGCGATGAAGTGTTCTACTGGCTCACGATTCTCGTATCCAACACGCTCGGCACCGCGCTCGGCGATTTCACCGCGAGCAGTCTCGGGCTCGGTTTCGAGCGAGGCGCGCTCGTATTTGCAGGTCTGCTCGCGCTAGTCGCAATTGCGTGGCGCATCGGCAAACGGATTCCTGTCAGCATCCTGTTCTGGGCCGCCTATGTGCTGACGCGGCCGCTTGGCGCGACCCTCGGCGATACGTTGACCAAACCGCATGAGGACGGCGGCTTCGCGCTCGATCGCATCAGCGCGTCGCTGGCGATTCTCGGCGCGCTGGTCGCCATAGTCGCGGTGCAGCATTGGCGTGGCATCCGCCGTCTTACCACAGAGTCCGCACAATAAGTTCGATTCACACGCGGTATTAATCCGTCACACAATTTCTTAAGCGCTTTATCAGGTTGACGAACTAATCTTAAAGACGAGTGTGCATTGCATGCCGCTCTCATTCACTTTAAGGAGCATTCAATGAAAGCCTTGTTAGCCGTTATTGCTTCGGCATCTTTATTGCTCATCCCCGCGGTTTCGTTCGCGCAGAACGCGAACGGCATGGGCGGAGGAGTCACTAGCGGATCGTCCGCTCCTGCCGGTCAGCAAACCTGGCAACAGCAGCAACCGGCGATGAACTATCAGAACGCGCCGGCCAAAGACAACATCGACTACGGGATGCCCGCAAACGGCACCTATCAGTCCGGCCGCTCGATGTCGCATGGGCTCACTGAACCGACCTTTGGCCATCATTGACCGATGACGCAGCCGGCCTTGGGTCATCGTTACCGCGTTGCAAGCTGCGGCCTGGTCGCCGCGCGGCCGTGCTGGCGCGGTAACATCGACCCCAGTTTCTTACGGAGCCACCGATGCGCCTGCTGTTGATCGAAGACGACGAGATGATCGGCGAGACCGTGCTCGAATCGATGCGGCGCGCCGGTCACGCGATCGACTGGGCCCGCGACGGTCGGGCCGCGGCGCTGTCGCTTGGCAACGATGTCTACGATCTGGTGCTGCTCGATCTGAGCCTGCCGAAGGCCGACGGCATCGAGCTGTTGAAGAACTGGCGCGATGCGGGCGGCGACGCGCCGGTGATTATCCTGACCGCGCGCGATGCGGTTGAAGATCGCGTGCGCGGGCTTGACGCCGGCGCCGACGACTATCTCGTCAAACCGTTCGATCTCGACGAACTCGCCGCGCGCACTCGCGCGCTATTGCGGCGTCGCGCGGGCCGCACGCAGCTGGTCTTCGCACATGGCGAGCTCAAGCTCGACCCGGCCGCGCACGAGGTCTTCAAGGATGGCGAACCGATTGCGCTGATCCCGCGCGAGTTCGCGTTGCTGCACGCGCTGATCGAAGTGCCGACGCGCGTATTCACGCGTGCGGAGCTCGAAGAGAAGCTTTACGGCTGGGGCGAGGAAGTCGGCAGCAATACGATCGAAGTGCATGTGCATAGCCTGCGACGCAAGCTCGGTCCGGATCAGATCGTCACTGTACGCGGTGTCGGATATCGATTGAAGAGAATCGAAGAATGAGGTCCATCCGGAGCCGTCTGCTCGGATGGCTGATTTTCGGTTTTGGCGCGGCATCGGCGGCGGCGTCGTACGGCATCTTTCATACCGCGCGCGAGGAAGCCGGCGAGCTATTCGACTACGAATTGCGCACCGTCGCGCTGTCCTTGCCGTCGAACCTGCAAGCGACGATGACCCCGCAACAGTCGGACGCGATGATGGGCGACATCGCCGACGATCGCATCGCTATCGATATCTGGGACACGTCCGGCAAGCTCGTCTATCACTCGCAGCACGCACAGACGCTCGACCGGCATCCGCCGGGCATGCGCACCATCGAAGAAGATGAAGTCTACTGGCGTGTATTCGGCGTGCAACAACCGACCCGTTTCGTGCAGGTTGCGCAGCCTCTTTCGGTGCGCAACGATCTCGCGCTCACCCTCGCTCTGCATACGCTGTGGCCAATCGCGGTGATGGTGCCTGTCGCGATCATGATCGTGCTGTTCGTCGTCACGCGCGGGCTCGGGCCGATTGGCGGGCTATCGCGTTCGCTTGGCAGCCGCTCGCTCGATGCGCTTGAACCGCTGCCGATCGATGTGCGCACACCCGTCGAAGTGCAGCCGCTCGTCGTCGCGTTGAACGATCTGCTCAAGCGCCTGCAGGTCGCTTCGCAGGCGCAACGCATGTTCGTATCGGATGCCGCGCACGAGTTGCGTTCGCCATTGGCCGCGCTTCAGTTGCAACTCCAGGCCGCCGCTAGCGACGGCACATTGACCGGTTCGGACGCGACGCTCGAACGCATTCAGGGGCGCCTGAAGCGGCTCATTCATCTGGTGCAGCAACTACTGACACTCGCGCGCGAAGATGCGGCCTCTTCGACACCAATCGCGCCGGTCAGCGTACGCCGCGTCGGTGAGCAGACGGTCGGCGAGTTCTCGCTGCTCGCCGAGGCGAAGCATATCGACCTTGGGCTCGAAACCGCCGCGGCGCGCGGTGACGCAGACCTATACGTTGCGCAGACCGACCAGCATGCGCTCTTTCTGCTGCTGTCCACACTGATCGACAATGCGATCCGCTACACGCCGGAAGGTGGCACCGTCGACGTGCTGCTCGAACGCGCAGGCGGCCGCATCCATATCGAAGTGCGCGATACCGGTCCCGGTATTCCGGACGACGAACTCGAGCGGGTGTTCGACCGCTTCTATCGTGGCGCGGGCACGCAGGTCCAAGGCAGTGGCCTCGGACTGGCGATCGCCGCACGAATCGCGAAGCGGCTTGGCGTTGCGTTGAGCCTGCGCAACCGTACGGATGGATGCGGACTGTCGGCACGTATCGACGGCTTTAAGCCAGCCGATGAACAACGGACTGCGGCAAGCTAGTCCGCCGACTGCGAACGCGAGCCCGGCGCATGCAATGCGCTGCTGCCCGCGCATCAAGGCCCGACTTTGTCCTTTTCCTTTTCGAGCTGCAAATAGAGGTGTTCGACGTTCTGCGGCTGAGCGACGCGATAGAGCTTGTCATGGCGAAACGCCGGCAACCGCACATCATGCATCGCCTGCGTGAGCCCGATACCTGCGCTGAATGCATCGCGCACCGCTGCGTCGAGCCCGCGTAGATACTGTGCAAGCCGGTCGAGATCGGCCGGCCTCGCCAGCCGCCCGAATGCAGGCACGATCGCTTTCGCGTCGAGCGCCTTCAGCTTGTCGAGCGCATCGAGCCAGCCCGAAATATTTTCGTTGCGGAACTCGGGAATGCGCCCGACGCTGACAAGCCCGCCGGCGAACAGCACACCTGTCGACGGGTCCAGCACCGCCAGGTCGCCTGGCGTGCTTGCGGGCCCGAACACCAGCAGGTGAAGCGATCGCCCGCCGCTTTCGATCTGCGTCGTCGCATCGATCGTGCGATCCGGCACGGTCACGCGCGAGCCGGCCATTTCATCCTCGCCGAGCGTACGGGTCAGATTCTTAAGGCAAATCGCACACCGCTCGCGAATCAGTTCCGCGGTGCGACGCTGCGCGAGAATCGGCACGCCCTGGTCGCGAAACGCAGATGCGCCGAACACGAACTCCGGTCCCTGGTGGGTAATCACGACCAGTTCGACCGGCAACGAGGTGACCTTGCGGATTGCGTCGAGCATCGCGCGGCCGTAGCGGTACGACGAACCGGTGTCGATCACTGTGACACCGCGTGTACCGACGATAAAGCCGTTGTTCGCGACAACGCCATGATTGGCTGGTGCGACCGCGTCGCCGCTGCCGAACATTACGTAGACACCCGGTGCAATTTCAATCGGCACAGGCGCGTGGAAGCGCGTGTCAGCGGGGTGCGCATTGCGCTCGGCAGCCACCGATGCGGCAATCATCGTCATACCGGCAAACAGCGCAACCGATACCGCCGATACAGCGCCGGCCCAGCGTTTGCGCCAGTGCAGCGCATCCCGCATGGCGCACACGGCCCACGCGGCCCGTGCGGCCCGCCTCACAGCTTCGACGACGCGTTCTGCTGCGCGCCCGCTTGCGGGTTAACCGCAATCGCGGCATTAAATTGCTTGCTCTTCGAGTCTTCGACTTGCGCCTTCAGTTCACCATCGCCACGCGGCACGAACCAGAAGCGGAAGTTCGGGTTCTCGCTGATCGAGAAATTGACATCGGCGATCATCACCGGCTTGCCTCCATAGCTGACGGTCACCTTGCGCACGAAATACGCGGTCGCATAGTTGCGCGTCACCTGATTCATCGCCATGCCGGTGCGATTCGGATGCCTGACCATCAGCTGCGCGAGTTGCGGCTTGCCGGCTACTGTCGGGCCTTGCAGCGTGAGCCGTACAAGGCCCGCGTTCGCTTCGGCCGCGGCATCGTCCTTGCCCGCCGGCGCCGAACAGCCACCTGACGCCTTTACGAAACGCACCGAGCTATACAGCTTGCCGTCGTTGGTTTCGGCAATCACCCGCATAAACGTATAGTCTTCGACTCGCACGCGCGTTTCGACGGTCGCAAAACCCGAATCAGGCGTGAATTCGAACGAGCCCGCATACGGCTCCGGATTCTCGTCGATGAACAGGTAGACCTTTTTGATGTAACGCGCGGGCGTCTGCGGAAACTGCGCGGCAATCGCGATCGGCACGACCGCGCCGTCCGCCGCGCGCGCCGGCGCGTCGAGCTTGATCACCGCATCCGCATGCGTATCGATCGCACGGCCCTTGAACGTGCCGTCCCTGAAGTCGACCCAGCGAGCGGGCGTGTCGGGGTTGTCTTCCGGATGTTCCTCGGCATACGCGTTGCCGATCGCGAGCGTCGCGGCGGCGCAGAGAAAGCCGGTCCACGCGGTTTTCGTCAGCCTGTTCATTGCACATCCCTCCATCCTGCGACGCAAAGACGAACGGTCACTGCTCCCATTCGAGCTCCGCATACGCGGCTGTCACATTGCGGCGATGATAGATATCGAACAGCCGCCACTTGCCGCGCTCGTCCCGGCCGATCGTATCGACCGCCTGCTGCATCGTGCGCCCTCGTCTGATCGCCGCGCGCACGTCGCGCACGAGGTGTGCGAGGTACGCCTGCTGCGCGTCGAGCGCGGGTTGCCACGGACCATCGAACGGGCCATGACCCGGCACGATGCGCCGCGGATTCATTACACGAATCGCGGCGATATCGTCGAGCCAGCCGAGCGCGCTGCCGTCGATTACCGGAATGCATTGCACGAACAGCAGGTCACCTGCGATCAACGTGCCACTAGCTTTATCGTAGACGGTCAGATCGTTGTTCGTATGAGCGGTTTTCCAGGTCTGCACGCGCAGCACGCGGTGACCGAGATCCAGCGTCCTGCTGCCGGAAACTGTCAGGGTCGGCGGCACGATCGTGCTGCCGTCGGCCTGCGCGCCGAGTTCGCGCTTCAGCACACGCAAATAGCTGTCTTCGTGCGACGCCTCCGCTTCCGCCAGCGTCGCGCTGCCGACGAATTGCGGATGATCGTCGATAAACGCGACGTTGCCGAAAATATGATCCGGATGCATGTGCGTATTGATCACATAACAGACCGGCAGCGGCGTCACCGCGCGAATCGCCGCGCGCAACGCGCGCCCTTCGGCTGCGGTGCCGCCGGTGTCGAATACCGCGACGCAACGTGAACCGACGATAAAACCGATGTTCGCGATATCGCCGCCGTTTTCACGCGTGGCGACGTTGTCCTGACCGCGATGCACGTACAGGCCGGGCTCGAGCTGCACGACAGGCAACGGCGCAAGCGGGGCCGCCGCATCCTGTGCCGCCGCGCGGCCGTGCAGAAGCAGCGCAAGACACACGTAACACGCGAGCGAAACCACCCTCCGTATGCGGCGGCCACGCCCACGCGACGCGACCCGCACATCGCCTGCGTTCGTGCGCATTTTGGGCATTACTGGGCCGCCGTTCGATTCGTCGCTTCCCCGCCAGGTTTTGCCGCACCGGCAGCAGAGGTGGCCGGACGGCGCCGCGCCGCGGCCGGCGACAGCGGCGGCAAAAAGTCCGCATATTCGCGCTCGAGATACGGCTCCGCATGTTCGAGCATGAAACGCCTAAACGCGACACAGGTCGGCGACAGCTGCTTCGATGTCAGATGCACGATCTGCCAGGTCCGCTCGAGCGGCGTGCCGTTCACATCGAGCATTGCCAGCGCGCCCGCGCGCAGTTCGAGCGACAGCGTATGCAGTGACAGCAGGCTCACGCCCATACCGGCCATCACCGCCTGCTTGATCGTCTCGTTGCTGCCGAGCGTCACGCAGCGCGCTGGCGTGAACAGGTGCTGCCGGAACATATGCTCGACCACCGCGCGCGTGCCGGAACCGGGCTCGCGCAACAGGAACGTATCGCCGGCGAGCTCCTGCAGATCGAAGCGCCGCGCGTCGCGCAGCGGATGATTCAATGGCGCGACGATTACATGCGGATGCCGCGCCAGCGGTTCGGCCGTGGTGCCGAGTTCCGGCGGCGGCCGTCCCATGATCGCGAGATCGGTCGCGTTGTCTTGCAGCAGGCGCAGCAGCGTCTCGCGATTGCCGACCGAAAACTGCACATCCACCTTCGGAAACTGCTGCGAATACAGCGCGAGCAGCTTCGGCGCGAAATGGGTCGCCGAACTGACAATGCTGACCGCAATCTTGCCGCTGTCCGCTTGCGTAAGCGACGTCATCGTGTCTTCGATATCCTTGATTTCGCCGATGATGCGGCTCGCGTGGTGCGACAGGCGCTCGCCCGCTTCGGTCAGCGTCAGCCGGCGCGACAGGCGCTCGAACAGCGGCAAGCCGAGCGCCTCCTCCAGCTGGCGAATCTGCATCGACACCGCAGGCTGCGACAAATGAAGCTCTTCGGCCGCGCGCGCAAAACTCGGCAGACGGCTCGCGATCACGAAGATTTGCAGTTGCCGTAGCGTCAGCGCCCGGATCAGATTCACGCTGGCCTCAACGGCTCGCGCGCGGCGCGTTCGGCTGCGTCGGCACCGGCTTGCCATGTTCCGGCGGCAGCTTGCGCACCGCCCCCTGGAACGCGAGCGTTTCGATCAGCCGCGGATGCGCAAAATCGTTGTTTTCGCCGGGCACTTCGGTGCGAATCAGCGTGACACCGCCGGGCACATCGTCGGCGAACACGAACGTATACCGCTTGCCGACGTAGTCCGGAAAACGCTGCGCATTCGGGTCGTTCAGATAAGGCTGAATCTCGATCTTGTGCGCCTTCACGGACTGGCCGTTCGCATTGGTCGTCAACGGCGTGATCGGCGGGTTCGCCGCGAGCGCGAGCCTTACGCGCTTCTGGAAGTAACGGCGCTGCCCGCCCGTCAGCTGCTCCATTTCGGCGATATCGTGCTCGAGAAAATACAGAATCACCGGATTGCACGGTAAATCGCCAGTCGGCACTGCGACCTTGCCGGTCCGATCGCTAACGCTCGCATCAGCGGCGGCGTTGTTCGCGCTTTGCACGAGCACGTGGACCGTGTCGCTGACTTTTTCGGGCGGATGCGCGAGCGTGATCGAATAGTCGAGTTCGGTTTGCGCGGCGACGCCCTGCAAATGCGGCGTCATGAACAGCAAGCGTTCGGCGGGCGAAATCTGGCTCGATGCATCGGAAGCGGGCGCTGCCGCGGACGCGGCAGGCGCGGCCGCATACGCGGCGGGCCATACGGCGAGCGTCGCTAACAGGCCACCCGCCAGACGCCACGTCTTACGCCGCATCGGGCAACACACGGCGCCGCGCGGCCGCGCGAAGGTCACACGGCCGTCCATCATTGCGGTGCAGTCGATGCAACAGGCGCGCTCGCCAACGGCAGCAGCGGCACGTCGTAGCTGGTGAGAATCGTATTGATCTTGTCCTGATGCGTCGCGATCCACTGGTCGATCTTGTCGTGCCACGCCTTTTCGCCATAGCGTGTGCCCATTGCGATCTCGTAGTCGAAGCGGATGCCCTGCTGCGGCGGGAACGGCACCAGCTTCACGTCATTGCCGGAGCGCTTCACGAAGTAACCGGCAATCGGCCCCCATACGAATACGACGTCGACGTTACCCTGCTTCAGGTCGTGCTGGATCATCTCGCCAGGAAACGCTTGCGGGTCGCCGCTTTGCGCCTGGTACGACACCGCCTGGTCGATCAGGTTGTTGGCGAGCAGCCAGTCGACCGCGGGCGTCTGCGCGAAAATGCCCAGGCGCAGTTTCTTCAACTGATCGGGCGGCAGCTTCAGCAAGTCGTTCGGCGTGTTGATACTGGCAAACTCCGGCTTCTTCACGAATACCATCGCGTAAGTCGAATGCAGATACGACCGCGTGGTCGACGTCATGTCGTAGCCGTGCGGCACGCCGACGATCAGATCGCACTTGTAGCGCTCGGTATTGGGCTCCTTCTGGCGCAACGTATTGCGCACGAAGCCCATGCGCTGCGGAAAGTACGTGTATTCGACCTTGTAGCCGAAATCGCTGGCCATCGCTTCCGCGATCTTGTTCTCATAGCCTTCGCCCTTGTCGTTCGACAACGGCAGGTTGTTCGGGTCCGCGCAGACGCGCAGTACCTTGTCTGCGCCGTCATTGTTCGGCAGCGACGGCGTACCTTGCGCATGTGCGAACTGCACCGCGCAGCCGGCACACGCCAGCGCGAACGCAGCGCTCGTGACGAAAGCGAATGTTGTTTTGCGAGCGGACATGGCAATCTCCGGAACGGGAAACCTCGGGTAAACCGAATGAAACCGACGGGGGGTCCGCATCAATTCATTTGTCGATCGGTTGCAGATCGCCCGGATTGATCTTGCCGTCGGAACGCCCCTTTAGATACGAATAAAGGTTTTCCCAATTCTTTTGCATCATCAGGCTCGAGCTGAAGTCGGGCATACCCTTGTCGATGCGTCCGCCGAATACCGTGCGGTGAAATTCGGTCTTGTCGAGTGTCTTGAATGCATCGATCAGCGAAGGACCGACGAGGCCTTCCTGTTTCGCGCCATGGCAGCGTTCGCAGGCTAGCGCGCGCCACGTTTTCCATCCGAGGTACGTATCGCCGTCGACCTTGTTGCCGTCGACCACTTTGTACGCAACCGGTTTGAACTGCGCGGCATTGGTCTGTGCATAAGCGACTGGCCACGCGAGTACAGCCACTGCAAACGGCAACATCATCAAACGGCCTTTCATGCGTTTGTCTCCATCCACTTTTGATTCCGTTTTCGACTCGAACAGTCGGCTGGTAGTCGGCCTGGCAGTCGATCAGGCGTCGGGAGACGTGCATACCATGTGCCATCGCACCACTGGATGCACGCTCCCGACACTTCGTATCGCCACCTTCAGCGCGCGCTGAGGTTCACGTCACGCAACCCGCTTCAGCTCGGGATTGCGAAGATGAACAGCGTGCCGCCGAGCGCCGTGTACTTGGCGAGTTCACGATAGCCGCCCACCGCGCCGAGGCCTTCGGTCGACTTCTGCAGGCCGGCTGCCATGCCGATGCCGGCCCAGCCGCCGATGCCCGAATACACGCCGACATACTGCTTGCCGTTGTACTCATAGGTGAACACGTTGCCGATGATCCCGGACGGGGTCTTGAACTTCCACAGCTCCTTGCCATCCTTGATCCGCACTGCCTTGATGTAGCCTTCCAGCGTGCCGTAGAACGCGATGCCGCCGGCCGTTGCGAGCGCACCGGACCACACCGAGAACTTCTCGGGCTTCGACCAGACAATCTTGCCCTTCGACGCATCCCACGCGATGAAATTACCCATCGCGCCGTTCTCGTTCGGACCCGGGAACATCGACAGTGTCGCGCCAACATACGGCTGACCCGACACGTAGTCGACGTCGAACGGCTCGTAGTCCATGCAGACGTGATTGGTCGGCACGAGGAACAGGCTCGAGTTCGGATCGAACGACGCCGGCTGCTGGTCCTTCGAACCGAGTGCCGCCGGGCAGATGCCCTTCACGTTGTGATCGGGGCCGGCCTTTTGCGTCGAGTAGCTCGCGTTGCGGATCGGCAGACCGCTCTTCAGGTCGACGCTTTCCGCCCAGTTCACCGCCGGGTCGTACTTGTTCGCGACCAGCAACTGGCCCGTTTCGCGATTCAGCGTATACCCGAAGCCGTTACGGTCGAAGTGCACGATGGCCGGCGTTTTCTTGCCGTTGATCGACAGGTCGGCGAGGATCATCTCGTTCACGCCGTCATAGTCCCACTCGTCGTGCGGGGTCATCTGGTACACCCACTTCGCCTTGCCGGTGTTCAGGTCACGCGCGAAGATCGACATCGACCATTTGTTGTCGCCAGGCCGTTGCGTCGGGTTCCATGTGCCCGGGTTGCCGGTGCCGTAGTACACCAGGTTCAGCTTCGGATCCCACGCATACCAGCCCCACGTCGTGCCGCCGCCGAGCTTCCACTGATCGCCCTTCCAGCTCTTGAGCGACGAATCCGCGCCGACCGGCACCATCTTGCCGTCCGTGTACGTCATCGTCGAATTCGGGTCGAGCAGCATCTCGTTGTCCGGGCCCGTGCTATAGGCTTTCCAGACTTCCTTGCCGGTCTTCAGGTCGTATGCCACGAGGCGCCCGCGCACGCCGAACTCGCCGCCCGAAATGCCGGTGAGCACCTTGTCGCCGAACACGTGCGGCGCATTGGTGTTCGTTTCACCCGCTTTCGGATCGCCGTTCTTCGCGGTCCATACGACGTCGCCCGTCTTCGCGTTGAGCGCGACGAGTGTCGTATCCGCCTGCTGCAGCAGGATCTTGCCGTCGCCATACGCGAGCCCGCGGTTCACCGTGTCGCAGCACATCACGGAAATCACCTGCGTGTCCTGCTTTGGCTCGTACTGCCACAGGAAGGTCTGATCCTTCAGGTTGATCGCGATGACCTTGTTCGGAAACGGTGAATGGATATACATCGTGTCGCCGATCACGAGCGGAGAGCCTTCGTGACCGCGCAGCACACCGGTCGACATCGTCCATGCGACCTGCAGCTTGCCTACATTGTTTTCGTTGATCTGCTTGAGTGGGCTATATCGGTGATTTGCATAGTCGCCCGCCTGTGATGCCCAGTTTGATGGATTCTTGAGCAGCGAGTCGAGCTGCGGATCGGCGTTCGCGAAGAAAGAACTCAGCGCCGTTACCGCAGTCACCGCCAGTCCCAGAACCAGGGTGCGTACGTTCATGTCTCCTCCAGATTGGGTAAACCGACCACCTCACGATGACACGCTACCGCGCCACACCAGCCGCGCCGTCCGGATGCGGGTAACGAGCTAAAACCAAGCCGGATTCATTGCCCGGCTCATGCGTAAAGAGGCTGATCGCATATTCCATGCCGACCGCGCGCATCTGGGGTGTACCGCGCGGTCCGGCGTCAAGGTGTTCCGCTTCGCTTCGGATCACGATACATACTGTGTCAAATACGCGATACATTGAAGGCAGCTCTCGCGCGACCAAGCGCGCGCGTCGCCTATCTGCATTCGATCAGTCGAGGTCAGTCATGGCACAAACCGAACGGGTTTACTCCGATGAAGAAGTGCAGCAGCGGCTTCAGGGTGCATTGCAGCACTGGTACCTGGAAGACGGATGGCTGCGTCGCAAGTACCGCACCGAAAGCTGGAAAGGCACGTTGGTGGTCGTCAACACCGTTGGCCATCTTGCGGAGGCCGCGTGGCATCACCCGGACCTGACCGTGTCGTATGCGTTCGTAATCGTGAAGCTGAAGACCCATACCGCTAAAGGGATTACCGACAAGGACTTCGCGCTCGCGAACAAGATCGAAGAGGTGATCCAGTGGCAGCCTGGCAAGGAAGGCGGCCCGCTCGAAGGTACGCCCGCGGACGATCAGCGCTTCCGCTATATCAAGTACGACGCGCCGAAGAACTGAAACGCGCGGGCATCTCAGCACGCGTGTCAAAAACCCTGGCACACGGTGTGTTCGCGTGCGTGGTACGGCTTTTGCCTCGCTGGGGTCGACTCGCGACTCATACCAGCGCGCAGCAGCGGCCCAACCACGACTCTATAAGGACACGCTTGCCATGCCGATTGACTCTGACCGCCTTGCCCCGCTATCGGCGGTGACTGTCGACGCGCCGGCCCGTCTGCATCTGGGCTTTCTGGACCCGAGCGCATCGCTTGGGCGCGCCTTCGGCAGCATCGGGCTCGTCATCGATGGGCGCGGCACGCGCGTGACCGCGCGCCTCGCCGAACGATCACATGTTGCGCAAGCGCAAAGCGATGCACAGCGTGCGCGCGCCGCGATGTATCTCGACAGCCTGCACGACGCATGGGGTGGGCCGCCTGTCGCGATCGATATCGAACAGGCGCCGCGCTCGCACTGCGGTCTCGGCTCCGGGACGCAACTCGCGCTCGCGGTGGGCACTGCGTTCGCGCGGCTTGCCGGTGTATCCGCGGCAACGGGTGCGATTGCACAGCTGCTTGGCCGCGGTGCGCGCTCCGGCATCGGCGCGCTGGGCTTCGATCACGGCGGACTGATCGTCGATGGCGGCCCGGCGCGCAGCGCGCGGCCGCAAGACGCGCGCATGCCGCCGCTCCTGTTCCGGCAGCCGTTTCCCGACGCATGGCGCGTCGTGCTGATCGACGACACCGGCCGCGAAGGGCTGCATGGCGACGAAGAAAGACGTGGCCTCGCCGCGCTGCCGCCGTTTCCGCAAGCGCTTGCCGCGCACTTGAGCCATCTGCTGCTGATGCGCGTGCTGCCCGGCATCGCCGAGCAGGACTTCGACGCATTCGCGGATGGCGTCAGCGCAGTGCAGCAAACCATCGGCGAATACTTCGCACCTGTGCAAGGCGGCGTGATCTCGAGCCCGGCGGTCGAACGTGCGCTGCATGCGATCGCGAATCAGCAGAAGGCTGGCATCGGCCAGACATCGTGGGGTCCCGTCGGCTTCGCGATCGTGCGCAGCGCGCACGCCGCGCAACATGCGCTCGCGGTTGCGCGTGAGGCGACCCGCGATAGTCCTTCGGTGGTCTGCTCGACGACGGTCGCGCGCAATCGCGGCGCGACGCTCGGTGTCGAGCGCAGCGCCCGAAGTTGCAAAGTCGATGTCGGATGACGTGGCGCCTACGCATGCGCGAGTGTATGCGCCGGCCGGGCTCCAGTCACGCCGCGCGAACCGCTACGCCAACACGATGACGCGGCCTGCTGCATCGCATCGAATATCACGCGGCACCGCCCCGGTTCCTCAACACGCTCCTGATCTCTGCCCACTGCCATGTCCGAAGCTACTGAAAGGCCCTATATCCTGCATATGTTCACGGCTACGCCGCAGATGAGTCCGTTCGACGTCAACATGGCGGCCGACGCGGGTTATCAGATTGTCGTGCCGTACAGTCATGTCGACGCGAGCAACGTCGTGCAACTCACCCAGGACGCGATCTTTTCGCGTGGCCCGAAAGGCGTATCGCGCACCAGCATCTTCATCGGTGGACGCGATGTGATGCTGGCCGCCGATATGCTCGATCTCGCGCGCCAGGCGATGGTGCCACCGTTCGAAGTATCGGTGTTCGCCGATCCGAGCGGCGCGTATACGACGTCGGCCGCGCTGGTCGCGCTGGTTGAACGGCATCTGAAAGCCGAGCATGGCGAAGAACCCGGCGGCAAGCACGTGCTGATTCTCGGCGGCACCGGCGCGGTCGGCCGTGTGTCGGCGGCGCTGTTCGCGTCGCTCGGCGCGGATGTGTCGATCGCGAGTCATTCCGATGCGTCACGTGCGAAACGCGTCAGCGACGAAGTGAACCAGCGGTTCAGCATCACGACTACAAGCATCGGCGCCAGCACGCCCGACGCACTTCATGCGGCGCTCGCACAAGCGGACGTGGTGGTCAGCACCGCGGCGGCGGGTGTGCAGATCGTCAGCAGCGCAGACCTCGCGCATGCGCAGCGGGTGCGCGTGGCCGCCGACGTCAACGCGGTGCCGCCAGAGGGCATCGCCGGCGTGAACGTGATGGACAACGGCAAGCCGCTGGCCGGCGCCGCGCGGCCCGATGCGATCGGCATCGGCGCGCTGGCAATCGGCAATGTGAAGTACCAGGTCGAACATCGTCTGTTTCTGCGGATGCGCACGGGTGGCAAGCCGGTATACCTCGGCTTCGCGGAAGCCTTCGACGAAGCCCGCGCGATCGTCGCCGGCCGCGACTGACGAGAGCCCGCGCGCGCCATGCTGACTGTGCCTCGTCGACCTGCTGCGTTGCGTACATCGGCGCGGACGTACGCGCGCGCGTACGACATCCGCGTGCCGTTCGTCGCGATCGCAGGCCTTTCCGCGCGGTTGTTTACCGAATCGGCGTCGCTTGCCCGTCTGAACGTCGCCGCGCTCGATCTGTTCGGTGACCGCGATACCCGGCAGCGCGCGAAGGTCTGGCTCGATATTGGCGGCGCGGGGCTGTCGGTCGATCACGACAAGCTGTTCGACGCGCTCGCTCGCGTGGCCCGCTTGCCTCGTATGCTCGGCGTAATCGCCGGTAGCGGGCTCGAACCGTTCGCGCGCGAGTTGCACGCGCTGCCCGGTTTGCCGCGCTTGATCGGCAACGACCTGCATGCGATTGCCGCGGTGCGCGAACCATCGCGCTTTTTTGCGCTGCTCGATGAGTTGGGTATCGCGTATCCGGACGTGTCGTACACACGGCCGAACGACCCTCTCGGCTGGCTCGGCAAGCATGCCGACGGATGCGGCGGCACGCATATCCGTGCGGCAAGCGAGTCGGACGTCGCTACGCGGCCACCCGATTACTTCCAGCGCATCGCCGCCGGGCGTTCGATGTCGGCGTTGTTCATCGCCGCCGGCGGACGCGCGGTGACAATCGGCTTTGCCGAACAACTGAGCGTCGTGTGCGGTGCATTACCGTTTGTACATGCGGGCTCGCTCGGACCGATCGATCTGCCGCCGCCGGTCGCATCGCGCATTGACGCAATCGTGCACGCGATCGTCGCAAAGACCGGCCTGACCGGAATGAACAGCATCGATTTCCTGCTCGACGGCGAAACGCTCAGCGTGCTCGAAGTCAATCCGAGACCATCGTCGAGCGCGGCGCTCTACGAAATGGCGTCGCCGGCAGCATGGCCGCGCGGCTTGCTCGCGTGTCATATTGACGCGTGTGTCAAAGGACGGCTGCCGCAAGTGTCCGTCGCCGCACCGCAGCGCACCATCGCACAACGCGTCGCATTTGCGCCGCATAACTTCACCGTCACACAGCGCGTCAGCGACCTGCTGTTCGCCGCGCCGTGGTGTCGTGACGTGCCGCAGCCAGGCACGCGCATCGTGGCAGGCGAACCCGTCTGCACGCTGATCGCATGCGCGGCGGCACCGGCACGGCTACCCGAAGCACTGGAACGACAGCGCGCGCGTCTTATCGAACTGATCGACACTTGCCACGAGTCCCACGATGACCACCTCTCCACACGAACCGGCTGACCCATCGCATTCGCTTTCGCGCAGCACGCTGAGCGTCAACAGGCTTGCGGAACCGCTCGTCGAACAGCTGATCGCCGATGCGGCGCGGCTACGCATCGATGTGTCCCGCGCCGTGTCGGGTACGACCATCGTCGACGCTGGCGTCAACGCACGCGGTAGCGTCGAAGCGGGCGTTCAGATTGCGCGCATCTGCATGGGCGGGCTTGGGCATGTCGCGCCACGTGTCGCGGCCGATCGCGAGCCGCTGTGGCCTACGATGATCGAAGTACATACGTCCACGCCGGTACTCGCGTGCCTCGGCAGCCAGTACGCGGGCTGGAGCCTCGCGGCCACCAGGGAGCAGAACAACGGCAACAAGTTCTTTTCGCTCGGCTCGGGGCCGGCACGCGCGCTCGCATGCAAGGAACCGCTGTTCGACGAACTCGGCTATCGCGACCGTCACGACAGCGGCGCGCTCGTGATGGAAGTGGGCCAATTGCCGCCGCAAGCGGTGATCGACAAGGTGCTGAACGACTGCAATCTCGCGCCCGAGCGGCTGACGATCGTCGTCACGCCGACACAGTCTGTCGCAGGGACGGTGCAGGTCGTCGCACGAGTGGTCGAAGTCGCGTTGCACAAGGCGCATGTGCTCGGCGCGCCGCTTGCCGATATCGTCGAAGCGAGCGGCATCGCGCCACTGCCGCCACCCGCGCCCGACGCGCTCGCCGCGATGGGCCGCACGAACGACGCGATCCTGTATGGCGGCCGCGTGCATCTGACCGTGACGGACGACGCGCTCGCGCGACGGCTCGCGACCGAATTGCCGTCATGGAATTCGCGCGATTACGGCCGTCCGTTTGCGGACATATTCGCGTCGTTCGGCCACGACTTCTATCAGATCGACCCGGCGCTCTTCGCACCGGCCGAGGCGTGGATCAGCAGCCTCGAAAGCGGCGCGACCTATTACGGCGGACGGCTCGATGGCGCGTTGCTGCATCGTCAGTGGGACGGCGACGCGGACCCGCTCGCGACAGCCGCGGCCACGAATGCAACCGGTAAACACGGCGCAGGCTCACAATGACCGACCTCCCGTTCAGCGCGGGCCTGCGCGTCGCGATCATGACCGATGAAACCGGCTGGCACACCGCGCGCCTGAAAAAAGCGTTCCGCGCACGCGGCGTCGACGCGCGCTGCATCGACCTCGCGACCTGCCGCATTGATACGACGTGGGAACCATATGGCATCGCGCTGCCGGGCTTTGGCCATACGCTGCCCGACGCGGTGTTCGTGCGCGGCATCGCGGGCGGCACGTTCGAGCAGGTCACCCTTCGTCTCGGCATCCTGCATGCGCTGCGCGAATGCGGGGTACCCGTGTACAACGATGCGCGTGCGATCGAGCGCAGCGTCGACAAGTCGATGACGAGCTTTCTGCTGCACCGCAGCGGTGTGCCGACGCCGGCGACATGGGCCGGCGAATCGGCCGCGTTTGCACAGCGCGTGCTGATGCGCGAGACCGCGGCCGGGCACCAGGTCGTGTTGAAACCGCTGTTCGGCTCCCAGGGCAAAGGCTTGCGGCGGCTCGGCGCGAGTGCGCGGCGCGACGGCACGTTGATTGCGCTGCCGTCGCTCACGCGCTATCAGCAGGTCGCGTATTTGCAGCGCTTCGTCGGCGCAGCCGGGCGCGCGCAGACCCGATCGCACCGCGGACCCGGGTTCGATTGGCGTGTGCTCGTGATCGGCGGGCGCGCGATCGCGGCGATGCGGCGCATCGGCGGCCGTGGCTGGATTCACAATGTGGCGCGCGGCGCCCGGTGCGAACCCGCCGCGCTCGACGACACCCTTGCGCAAACCGCCGTGCGCGCCACGCAAGCGCTCAGCCTCGACTACGCAGGTGTCGATCTGATACCGCCGCCCGACTCGCACGATGCAGCGAGCGCCGGCCCGCTCGTGCTCGAAGTCAACGGTGTCGCCGCATGGCGTGGGCTGCAAACGGTCACGTCATTCGATATCGCCGCGGCCCTCGTCGACGACCTGCTCGACCGCAAGCTCGCGGCCGCCATTGCGCCGCCCGCGCCGATGCGCCATGCAAGCGTCTGATGACCCGCTTGTGCTCGCCCGCCACGCGTTCCTGCGCGCGTGCAGCCTCGACGTCGAAACGCGCAAACCCGGCAACGTCAGCGTGGGCAGCGCGGGACACCGGATGGATGCGGAGCAGTTCATCGCGAGCGCCTCGGCTTGCGTGCCGGCGCTCTTCGCGCATCGCACACCGGTCGGCTCACGCATCCTCGACGCAGTGATGAGCACGCAGCAGACGGTCGGCTGCAACACGAATCTCGGTATCGTGCTGCTGGTCGCGCCGCTGGCCGCCGCACTCGAAGAGCCAGGCAGTCTGCGCAGCGCCGCGCACTGGCGCGACGCGAACGAGCGCGTGCTCGCGCAGCTATCCGTCGACGACGCGAAAGCGGCCTATCTCGCGATCCGCGCAGCGAACCCGGGCGGCCTCGGCGACCCGTCCGAGCAATCGGTGCACGCGCAGCCGACCATCAATCTGCGCGCGGCGATGTCGCTCGCCGCCGAACGCGACAGCATCGCACGCCAGTACGACAATGGCTTCGCCGACATCTTCACGACTGGCCTCGACGCGATCGCCGCATTGCTACAGGCAAACCCTGATGCAACACCCGAGACCATCACGCTCGACGTCTTCCTCACATTCCTGTCCGCGTGGCCCGACTCGCACATTGTGCGCAAGCAAGGTGTGACGGTGGCGCAAAGTGTCACGCGCGAGGCGGCCAAACGGCATGCGCAATGGCGTCTTGCGCCGCACGGACCGCAGGCGGCAAGACTCGATGCATGGGATGCCGAATTAAAGCGTGAAGGCATCAATCCGGGCACGAGCGCGGACCTGACTGTCGCGACACTGTTCACGGCAATCTGTCTTGCACCGCAGCGCTTTGTGCGCGGTGCCGCCTCTCCATGAATTGGCACGCTTCCTGTTAGACGATGCGATGGTGCGTTCTCCGCTCACCCGCGCGGCAGAACGCCGTGCGCCGTGGGCGCCCCCCCAGCGTCGACAGATCCCACTTCATCGGAGGAACAGCATGGCCAAGATTAATCGCGTCCTGGTAGGCGAGTCGCTAATCGGTGATGGCAACGAGGTCGCTCACATCGATCTTCTGATCGGACCGCGTGGTTCAGCTGCCGAAACCGCCTTCTGCAATGCGCTCACCAACAACAAGGACGGCTTCACTTCACTGCTCGCGGTGGTCGCGCCGAACCTGATGGCCAAACCGAACACCGTGCTGTTCAACAAGGTGACGATCAAGGGCGCGAAACAGGCGGTGCAGATGTTCGGCCCGGCGCAGCACGCGGTCGCGCTGGCCGTCGCCGATTGCGTCGAAGACGGCACGATTCCGAAGGAAGAAGCCGACGACCTGTTTATTTGCGTCGGCGTGTTCATTCACTGGCAGGCCGAAGACGACAAGAAGATTCAGGAGTACAACTACAAGGCAACGCGTGAAGCGTTGCAACGCGCGGTAGCGGGTGAACCGAGCGCGGCGGAAGTGGTATCGAAGAAGAGCTCGGTCGCGCACCCGTTCGCACCGAACTAACGGTCGATGGCGGGGGTTGATGCAAGCCGCGCGACGGGCAGCCATCCGGCGCGCGTCCTGCATCGGTAGATGAACAGGGTGTTTCGATACGAGGTCCTCGCATGACTTCATGTTGTCGCACGCGGCTCGCGGTTGTCTCCATCGCGTGTGCCGCGTGCCTGCCACTCGCTACGCTGGCCGCAGGGCCCGCTGCCGCGGATTCCACCGGCAAGGCGACGCCTGCGCAAGGCTACAGCTACCCGACCGAGGGGCGTGTCGAGTACGTGCTCGGTTGTATGGACGAAAACGGACACGACTTCGCCAACGTCTACAAGTGCTCATGCGCGATCGACAAGATCGCGGCGGCGCTACCGTACGACGATTACGTCGAGCAGTCGACCTTCTCGAAGTACGCGACGATGGGCGGCGAAGGCGGCGCCGAATTCCGGATGGACAAGGCCCGTGCGCAGACAAAGAAATTCCGCGCGTTGCAGCAGACCGCGTACGATCAGTGCGGACTGGGTAAGCCCGCCGCGTCGGCATCGGCGAAATAGCGCGACGGCGGCGGCGGAAGCGCCGGGCTGAAGCGGCGCTGTTCAGTGCCGCTCAGAGGCGGTCAGTACGCGCTCAGTCGATGCTCAATCGGGAATCAGTCCTTCGCCGAGCGACGCGCATCGGCCCCACAGGCTGCGGGCTTCGCTACGCGTGCGCGTCCGCTCGATCAGCACACCCACTGCCGTTACGTCGTCGAACTTCGCGGGCTTGCTGAGCGATACACGTACCCAATGCGCGCCGAATGTGCCGATGATCAATTGCGCGACCTGCTCGGCCAGCGCCTCGAGCAGCTGAACCTTGTGCGTCGCAAGAAGCGTATGCAGCGCGGTGCGCACCGCCGAATAGTCGACCGTGTCCCCAATGCGATCGGTATCGCAGGCACGAAGCCTCGGTACGCCGATCGCTAGATCGAGTCGTACCGGCTGTGTCGTGTGCAGTTCCGGCGCATCGATGCCGATCACCGTTTGTCCGGTGAAACCCTCGATATAGACGATGTCCAGCGCGACACGCGCCGGCACACGGGTCAGTGCATCATCGGCCGCAAACCGCTCGTTCATGTCGTCGAGCGCGATATCGATCGGTTGCCGGATCGCGCGAATTGCATCGAAACGCTCCATAAGGGTGACTCCGCCGCCTGTCGGCATTCAAGTAGTAGAGATTGAACCGATTGACCGCCGCCGTTGCACAGTGTATAAGCATGAAATGTGAACGCGGCATGTCACGTTAAGCAAAAAGCGCGCACGGCAATGCGGTCCTTATAAGACTACTTATTGATGACCGGCGCTATCGGTTGTAGAGTGTTCGCAAGCAGACAATGAAGCGGTTGCCTACAATTGTCTGGCCGTTGTGCTGTGGTTGTGGCTTGGCGGATGCGCGACGCAGAATCGCGCGGCGCACAGGGGAAGAGGTACACATATATAAAGGCGTCGGCGCGCCGCTAACCCGGTGCGGATAAGCCGAACGCAATGGAGACGCCCCAACATGTCATCGCTCGCTGACACCAACTCGCACATTCGAGATGTTCTGAACACGGTCCACAACCAGTCGCCCGCGCGTCAGACGAGCGATTCGGTCGCGCAATCGTGGACGCGCTGCCTGAACGAGTTCGGTCTCGACCCGGGCCGCTTCATCATGCCGCCCGTGCTCACGCAACACGAACTGTCGTCGCGCCGCGAAGCGGCGACCGACCTGATCGCGTGCTCGAAGCTTGAAATGACCACGCTGTATCAGCAGCTCGCCGACCCGAGTCTCGCGGTCGTGCTGACCGATGCGGATGGCGTAATCGTGCATCAGGTATCGTCGGTGCCGTTCAGCGAGGCCGTCGCCGCGGATGGATTGCGCGTTGGCGCGGTATGGAGCGAGCGTACCGCCGGCACCAACGGCATGGGCACCTGTCTCGCCGAACGCGAATGCCTTGCGGTCTATCAGCACGAGCATTTCTATCCGCGCTACACGTCACTCACCTGCTCCGCCGCGCCGATCATGGACGACCGTGGCATGGTGATCGGCGTGCTCGACGTGACGAGCCACTCGAAGCTGTTACAGCAGCACTCGCTGGTGCTGGTCGGCATGTCGCGGCAGATGATCGAGAACCGGCTGATCGACTCGCGCTACCGGCGCGCGAACATGGTCCACTTCCACAGCCGGCCCGAATTCGTCGGCACGCTGCACGCGGGCAAGCTCGCCGTCGACGACGAAGGCATCGTGCTCGCGGCCAGCCGCAGCGCGCTATTCCAGCTCGATCTGCGCTCGCCGGACCAACTGTGTGGCAAACGGATCGAAGAAGCGTTTAGCGCGACTCTTGAAGATATGGTGGCACGCAGCATTCGCGGCTCGTTCCATCCGGTCACCGTCTACGGCGCGCATACGAACAACCGCTTTTTCCTCGTCGCGCAAACGCCGCGCGATGCGACCACATTTGCCAGTGCGTTCTCGACGCTGCCTTCGCCGCGCGCACCGGCCGGCGATGCCGCGCCGCGCGGCCGCGTGGCAAAGACCAAGGAAACCCGCGCACTTGCCAGCAGCCGTCTCGACAAGCTGTCGCAACTCGAATTCGGCGACCCGCGGATGGCATCGCAAATCCAGCTCGCGGCACGCGCGATCCAGCGGAAGATACCGATCATCCTGCGCGGTCAGACCGGCACCGGCAAGGAAGTATTCGCGAACGCGCTGCATAGCATCAGCCCGAATAGCGGCGGCAGCTTTGTCGCGGTGAACTGCGCATCGCTGCCGGAAAACCTGATCGAAAGCGAGCTGTTCGGCTACCGCGCCGGCGCCTTTACCGGCGCGCAGCGTGAAGGACGGCGCGGCAAGATCGTGCAGGCCAACAACGGCACGCTGTTTCTCGACGAGATCGGCGATATGCCGATGGCGCTGCAAGCGCGTCTGTTGCGCGTGCTCGAAGAGCACGAGGTCACGCCGCTTGGCACCGAGACCACGCTGAAGGTGGACTTCCAGCTGATCAGCGCGAGCCACCGCAACCTGCTCGACCTTGTGCAGCGGGGGATGTTCCGCGAAGACCTGTATTACCGTTTGAGCGGCATCGAAATCAATCTGCCCGCATTGCGCGAGCGCGCGGACATCGGCGCGCTGATCCAGCATCTGCTCGACAGCGAATCCGATGAAGCACCGGCGCTCAGCGCGGAAGCGCGCCAGGCGCTGCTCAACTATGCGTGGCCGGGCAATATCCGCCAGTTGCGGCACGTGCTGCAGATGGCGATCGCACTGTGCGACGGCACGGAAATTCGTTGTGCGCATTTGCCGCCGGAAATCATGCAAGGCAGCGGCGCGCCCGCGACCGTTGCACGCGCAACCGAAGTGCCGGCCGCGATGCACGAGATACCGGCGTTGCCGGACGACTGCGATGTATCGACGCTCAACGCGATTCAGATCAAGGAACGCGAAACCGTGCTTGCGATGCTCGATGAACACCGGTGGAACGTCAGCAACGTCGCCAAGACGCTCGGCATCAGCCGCAACACGTTGTATCGGAAGATGCACAGACTGTATATCCGCCTCTCGCACGACACGCCTTCCTCGCTCAATGATGCGTGACGCACGACACCCACGCCTGTCGCCGGCCTCACGGCTATACGGTTCATGAGCGCGCCGACGCCCGCGCGCCGCCCCGGCGAATTCAGGCCCGACGCGCGCTTCGCATGGTGCGTGACGGGCTCCGGCCATATGATCGAGGAATCGATCGATGTGGCGTTGCAACTGCCAGACGTCGACATGTTCCTGTCCGCGGCCGGCGAAGAAGTGTTGCCGTTGTACGGTTGGCCGATTGCAAAGCTGCGTGAGCATTTCCGCGTGATGCGCGACAACAGCGCGAGCAGCGTGCCGGTCGGCATGCTGTACGAAGGCCTTTACCACACGGTGGTGATTGCGCCCGCAACCAGTAATACGGTGGCGAAGTGCGCGTTCGGCATTTCCGACACGCTGCCGACCAACCTGTATGCGCAAGCCGGCAAACAATGCGTGCCCGGCATCGTTTTCGCATGCGACACCGAGCCTACCGTGATCACGCAAAGTCCGCACGACTGGGTCGAATTGCGGCCGCGCGCGATCGAACTCGAGAACGTCGAGCGGCTCGCGCGGATCGAACACACGACGGTCGCGCGCTCGCTCGACGATCTGCGCGCCGCGCTCACGCAACGGCTGTCGACTCTCGGGCTCGCATGGAACACATCGTCTTCCTGACTGGCAGGCTGGCCGAAAAAAGCGTCGTGCAGGTGCTCGAAGGCTTCGCGAATCCGACGTTCACGTGGGAAGTGCGCGAAATCGGGCTGCAAGTCGCCGGGCTGATGACCGCGGACATGATCCGTCGGCGCGTGCCGCTGCCACTCAACGCAAACCGGATGATTGTGCCCGGCCGCTGCCGCGGCGATATGGAAGCGCTCACCACACATTTCGGTTTGCCCGTGCAGCGCGGGCCCGATGAGATCAAGGACCTGCCGCAATTCTTCGGACAGGCGGCGCGCAAGCTCGATCTGTCGCGTTACGAGACCGAAATTTTCGCGGAAATCGTCGATGCGCCGCGGCTCGATCTCGAAGGCATCGCCGCGCGCGCGAAGCGCTTCGCGGACGAAGGCGCGAATGTGATCGATGTCGGCTGCCTGCCCGATACGCCGTTTCCACATCTCGAAGACGCGGTGCGGATGCTGAAAGACGCCGGCTATCGCGTCAGCGTCGATTCGATGCTCACCGATGAACTGCTGCGCGGCGGCCGCGCAGGCGCCGACTATCTGATGAGCCTGAACGCGGACACCTTGTGGATTGCCGATGAAGTACCGGCGACGCCGATCGTCGTCGCGCGCGAGCCGCGCGATACCGCATCGCTGCATCAGGCGATCGATGCGATGCTCACACGCGGCAAGCCGTTTCTCGCCGATCCGATTCTCGACCCGATTCCGTTCGGCTTTGCCGCGTCGGTTGCGCGATACGTCGCGCTACGCGAGCGCTATCCGCAGATCGCGATCATGCTTGGCATCGGCAACGTCACCGAGCTGACCGAGGCTGACACGACCGGAATCAATGCACTGCTACTCGGCATCGCGGCCGAGTTGCACATCGCGGCAGTGCTCACGACGTCGGTGAGCCTGCATGCGCGGCGCGCGGTGCGCGAAGCGGATATCGCGCGCCGCATCATGCATGTGGCCGAACAGCAGCAAGTGCTGCCGAAAGGCATATCGGGCGCACTCGCCGCATTGCATGCAAAGCGGCCGTTTCCGTATAACGCCGATGAGATCGCGGAATTCGCGGCCGGCGTGCGCGATCCGAATTTTCGCGTGCAAGTGTCGGGCGACGGCATTCATGTGTACAACCGCGACGGCCATTTGAAAGCCACCGACCCATTCCAGCTTTATCCGCAATTGAAGGTCGAAGACGACGGCGGTCACGCGTTCTATCTGGGCGTGCAACTGGCGCGCGCGGAAATCGCATGGCAGCTCGGCAAGCGCTTCGATCAGGATGAGCCGCTCGATTGGGGCTGCGCGGTCGAGCGGCCTGAGCAGGATCTCACCGCGTGGCACCTGCCGGGAAGCACGAAGAAAAAGGGCTGACGGGTCGACGTCTTTGTGCAATGCCGAGGCTCGCCGCCAGGAAGACGCGAGGCGTGATAGCGTTGCGTCGTCATCGAACGGAGACGCGACATGAAAAACCCACTCAACGTCTGGCCGATGCTGGCTGCATTGGCAATAGCGTTTTCGCTCGCTGGCTGTGCCGCGGGCGGCGCGCAACAAGGTACGCAAAACCATCTGAGCGCAACGGAATGCGCGGACCTGACCGCGGTCAAACACGACGCACCGGCCACCCACAAGCTGAATCTGAGCGAATTGTCCGCGCTGGAGAAAGCGGGTTACCGCCCGGCATTGGGCTTCGATCCGTACTATCCGCAAGATCTGCAGGACGCGCAGCGTAAGGTCGATGCCTGGTATCAGGCGGAATGTCCGCAGGCGAAGCAGAGTCAATAGCGCACAAGCGCACGCCCGTTCGAGATTTATTTCGGCACCGCCTGTCCGTCGGCATGCGGCCCGCGCGTCATTGTGATGGCGGCCCGATACGTTCACCCGCCTCAACTCTATGACGGAGGCTCATATGCAATATCTTTTGATGATCTATTCGGAAGAAAACAGCTGGAACCAGATGACCGACAGCGAGCGGCAGCAAGGCGTCGCCGCTTATCAGGCATACACCGAATCGTTGCAGAAAGCGCAGGCGCTGGTGGGAGCCAACCGGCTGCAGCATACGAGCACGGCGACCACGGTAAGCCTCGTCGACGGCAAGCCGCAGGTGCTCGACGGGCCGTATTCCGATTCGAAGGAGCAACTCGCCGGCTACTACCTGATCGACGTGCCGAACCTGGACGCGGCGATCTCGTGGGCATCGCGCTGTCCCGGCGCGGCGCACGGCACCATCGAAGTACGCCCGGTGTGGACCGCTCCGAAAGACGCGCGATCGGCGTGATGAGTCCGTCCGGCGGCGGCGGTGATGCGAACGGCGCCGCCCAATCGATTGCCGAGGCAGTCGCCCGCCGCAGTTACGGCAAGCTCGTCGCACTACTGGCGATGCGCACGCGCGACCTGGCAGCGGCCGAAGATGCGCTGGCCGACGCCTTTGCCGCCGCGCTCGCGGACTGGCCCAAGCGCGGCTGCCCCGCCAACCCCGAAGCATGGTTGATGACGGTGGCGCGCCGCCGCGCGATCGATGGCGCGCGGCATCGCCGGATCGGCGACGACGTGACCCACCAGCTCGCAATCCTCGCCGACGAATTCGACGAACGTGAAACGCGTGAGTTGCCCGACCGTCGCCTTGCGCTGCTATTCGCATGCACGCACCCCGCGCTCGAGGCCGCGATTCGCACGCCGCTGATGCTGCAGGTGGTGCTCGGACTCGAAGCGAAGACAATTGCCTCGGCGTTCCTGATGTCGCCCGCTGCAATGAGCAAGCGCCTCGTGCGTGCTAAGAACAAGATCCGCGCAGCGGGTATTCCGTTCAGCGTGCCCGAGCGGGAGGAGCTGCCGGGCCGGCTCGCCGCGGTGCTGGAAGCGGTTTATGCAACGTATGCCGAAGGATGGACCGACCCAGTCGGCAGCGATACCGAGCGGCGCGATCTCGCCGGCGAAGCGCTATTTCTTGCGCAGATGCTCGCGGAACTACTGCCCGAGGAGCCCGAGACGCTCGGCCTGTTTGCGTTGATGCTGTATGCGCAGGCGCGCCGCGATGCGCGACGCGATGCCGCCGGCGACTACGTGCCACTGTCCGCGCAAGATCCCTCAACATGGAACGCGCCGATGATCGCCGCTGCCGACGCGCTGCTGCGGCGCGCAAACGCGTTCAACGCAATCGGACGCTTTCAGCTCGAGGCCGCGTTGCAGTCGGCACACGTGCATCGCTGCCAGACGCGTTGCTCGAACTGGGGCGAAATCGTGCAGCTATACGACGCGCTGTTCGCGATTGCCGCATCGCCGGTGGTCGCGGTGAACCGCGCGCTCGCGCTCGCCGAACGCGACAGTCCGCAGGCGGCGCTCGACGCACTCGAGCCGTATCGGGACGATCCGCGCCTCGCCGACTACCAGCCGTACTGGGCCGCACGCGCGGATCTGCTCGCGCGTGCCGGCGCGACGACTGACGCGCTCGACGCATATGGGCTTGCGATCGGTCTCGAGCGCGATCCGGCCGTGCGCCGGTTTTTGCAGTGCAAGCGCATGGCGCTGTTATCGTCGTCGAACCGCTAGCGCGGCGCGCTGGTGTCGGTTACGCGACCAGCATCGGGATAGGACCTTGGTCCAATTGGCCATGCACGCGAGGCGATCCACCATATCGAATGACTGGCGTCCGCCCGGACAGTGAAAGCTATCGCCAGCAACCTCGTGAAGGATCGACAGATGGGACTGCTCAACTGGCTCCTCGGTCGCGATCGGGTACAGATTGCCCCACAAATCGCGGCGCAAATCGACGATGGGGTCAACCGCGTACTGGCTATGTATCCGCGTTTGCAGCGGGCGTCGCACTACAAGGAGCGTCTCAAACCTGGCGTGGTTGCGTCGCTGCAGCACATCGACACGTTACTGGCTTCATTGCCGGTCGCGCACCAGGCGGACCAGCAGGCATGGTCGTCCGATTTAGCCCTGCGCGCATTCTTCGCTACGCCAGACGATCTCGTGCAGGCCTTTGGCCGTTCCGAAGAACTGCGTTCGTTCTTCGATCAACATCCGGATTCAGCCGAAGCCTATGCGGCGCTCGGCATGGCGATGAAAGAGCGTCATTTCCTCGGTGTTGAAGCCGAGGGCGATCAGGTGCGCTACGACGTGCCGCAGACTTCATTGTTGTTTGGCGATCATCAGGTGCGGATGTGCAGCCGCGGCGAGCGTGAGCTGCGTGAGGAGATCGGCCATCGGTTGTTCGATCAGCTGGTGTTGGAGGGAATGGCCAAGCTGGCGACCGATCGCGACAAACTGCTCGATGAGGCTCGCGAGCTGGTGCAGGCGCGCACGACCCTGCTGGAGCGGCAAGGTGTGGGCATGCGTTCGGTCGTAGGCGGCGAGGCGCTCGACGATGCCGCGGAACTGGCGCATCTACAGGCACAGCTCGAAGAAAATGCGCGTAACCTGAGCGAGCTCAGAATGCCGACCAGAACATACGACCTTCAACTGAAAGGAATATGCGAGGTTCTGACGGCGCCAGCGGCGCATCTGTATGTCAGCAGCAAGCGCATTCGCATTGACCTGATGAATGTGATCCGGGAAAACGACGGCCCAGGGTGCCATGAAATCGAGTTTCACTTTGCGCGCATTCCCGGCGATCCGCCGCGAACACGCGCTTTCGTGCTGGTGTGCTTCCCTCGACGTGAAATGCCGGCAGGCGGATTGCGATTCGACGATGTGATGCGCGGCCTGGGGTAGCGCGCGTCGTCACGCGGCCGGGCAAAGCGTCATGACGCACGCATCCGCTTAAGTTCGTCGATGCGCAGGCGGTAGCTTCGCAGCAGACACGCTTTGTCGTCACACAGGTTGCGAGACTGGCGAAGCCATGTCCGTTGATCCGCCCGTAGCCGCGCCTTGTTAGTGGTGGCCTTTAACTTCTGGCCGTAGATTTCCGTCAATGCGCTATCGACGCGGGTTAGCTCTTCATCCCCGCAAACAAGTTGCGCCTGGAGCGATATCAGCTTGCTGCAATCGAAACTACGCATTAAGGCAAGCGTCGTCCCGCGGTGAATTTCCAGCAGCCCCGGCCTACACAGCCCCGGCAGGGACCTGCACGCGACGTCCCGCCCGACCCACGCCATGTCTGTCGCGCCATATTGCGTGACGAAACGATTGATCCCCGCCTGGCTCACGCCCCTTTGCATCGCATTCGCTGCGATGATTTCGTTGCAAAGCGAATCTTCCTCGAAGGTTCGCCCATCGCGGCGATAGCAGCTGTGAAAACCAAGTCGCCCGGTACCCACAACTCCGCGCCGCTCTCCTGAAGCAAACAGGATCGACGCGCAAGCGGACGCGCATTGGGCGTTATCCGGAACCACGGTATGGACGCGCACCTTATCCATTGCGTCGACGAGCCGGAAAGCGGCTTCGACGTTGCCTCCGGGGCTATTCAAAACAAGAACGACGAGCCCTTCAGCGTCGCGGCCAGCTTGTCGGGCGAACGCAGCAAACTTCTCCGCATCGCCATCCTGAATCCTTCCTTCCGCAATCACCATCTTCAGCTTGAGTTGCGGCTGATCGTATATCCTGAAGTCCATCGCCAGTACAGCCCCGGGAAGCATCAGCACAGCGGCGCAAAGCCAGAAAAGCAACCGTCTGGCCAGGCTTTGCGCCGGCGTGCGCGTAGTGCGTGGAGACCCCATGCTGCGCATCGACTTTCCTCAATATCCGAAGCATCAGCGCCCTTCGCTGGTCACCTGAATATAGTCGCCCTGCTTCAATGCGCGTCGCTGGACAACGATTTATCGAACAGGTCGACCTGGGCCATCATGCTCTCGTCGAGGCCGCTGATCGCACGCGGGAGATCGGCTTCGATGTCCTGCATGAAGTGATAGGTGTACGGGTCGATGGTTTTCATCCAGTAGACGCGTTGCCGGAACACCGCTTCGTGCGTATCGGCTGTGAACATCACGATTTCGCCCCTAACGAAACGGGTATAGGCGCTCATCGGTCCGTTTGAGCTGTACATCGGCGTCACGCGAATCAGAAGGACGGCGTCGCTATCGCGATAGGCCGGTCCGCTTGCATGCCAGTCGAAATGGTCATCCATCGAAAACGTCGGTAGCGTAGGCGCGGATGCGTCGGCTTCCTTGACGACATAGCCGTGCGCGCGCAGCGCTGCTTCAATGCCATCGGTAAAGCGGCGGTTCAGTTTGGTATCGCCCAGTTTTGCGGTGACAAGATCATCAAGCGAGCGGGCATTCTCCTTTGCCGTGTTGGCGCTTGTGAGGCTATTGAGCGCGATACCGAGCAGGCCGCCGGCAGCAGCGGGCACCTGGGCCCGCGCGCCACCATAGACCGTTTTACCCGGGTAGATCACTGTGACGGTGTGGATCGTGCGAATCTTCGCGGCATCGACCTCAGCGACCGGCGGCGTGCCGCAGCCCGTGAGTGCAGTGAGCGCCGCGATTGCACCGATGTTCAAGAGTTTCGACAGGAGTCGCATCAGTCATTCCATTCAGGAGGGGCGGGTTACCGGAGATTTGTCGTTTCGCGTTTTATCGGACAACTAGCGAAAAACTTGAGGTCGAATCTGGCCCCGTTGCGCGGGTTTAATACCCACTACTCGCGTCGCACCGATGCTCGAGACTGAGAAACGGCATTGCCACGCTGTTCTACGTGCTGGGCGCGTGGACCTGCCGGGCGGCGAGGACACCGGCGCTGCGGCCACAACCGCCCGGGCGTATCATCGCGGATCACGTGTTCAGTCGCGGCGACGCGGCCACGCCATCATCCGGCAAGACAGTCATGAAGCCAATCCCTTTAGAGGCGTTGCTGCGCGATATCCGCGCGTGTACCCTTTGCGCACCCTCGCTGCCGCACGCGCCACGTCCCGTTCTCGCAGCGTCCGAACACTCGCGCATTCTGATTATTGGCCAGGCGCCGGGCGCGAGAGTGCATGCGTCAGGCGTTCCATGGAGCGATGCGAGCGGTGCTCGCTTGCGCAGCTGGCTCGGCGTCGACGACGACGCCTTTTACGATGACGCGAAATTTGCGCTGGTGCCGATGGGTTTCTGTTTTCCGGGTCGCGGCCCAAGTGGTGATTTGCCGCCACGCCCCGAATGCGCCGCACGTTGGCATCGAGATTTGCTAACACAGCTGCGCTCGGTCCAGCTGACGGTGCTAATCGGTCAATACGCACAGCGCTTTGGACTTGGCGCAGCGTACGGCAAGTCGTTGACCGACACCCTCTTACGCTGGCGAGACTTCAGCCCGCAACTGATTCCGTTGCCTCATCCGTCACCGCGCAACATCGCGTGGTTCAAGCGCAATCCGTGGTTCGAAGCCGAGGTATTGCCGACACTGCGCGAGCGCGTCGCGCAGGCGTTGTCTGCAGGTCGCAGCACATAAGCTGCTGCTGGGTGCGAGTCGCACTCATTGCACGAGCACAACCGCCAACCTGCGGGTCTTCGTCGCGAATGACGCGAGCACAGCAAGTCCCATTTTTGCTCGAAAGCGCGCAGACGTCGTACGCGTCGCGCAAGTTCTTTGAGTTAAACGCAGCTGATCGCGGGTAGCACACACGAACGCGCACGCTCAGCTAAAACCGATCTCGCCTTGCCAGCCGTCTTTTGTCAGCACGACGACCTGCTTTAGCTGCAGCGCCCCGCCGCTTCGCACGACCATCGCGACCACCGGAAACACGCGCTGCACATCCGGGTCGCGGGTCCACGGCGCGGCCTCGATCGTGTACGTGTAGGTAATTACCGTGCGCTCGGTGCCATTGACGTTATGGGGCAGATCCCAGCCGATCACCTTGTCGATATGCAGTTTGCCGTAGCAGACATCGCCCTGGTGCATCGTGACCGTACCATTCGCGGCCATGCTCGGTAGCTGCTTGTCCAGGTAGTACTTCTTGCCCTCGTCGCTGAGCGTATAGCGCATCGTCGAATCGGAGATCTGCTGCTTGTGCACAAGGCCGACTTTCTCCAGCACCGGCAACTGCAGCGAATTCGCGGTGCGCTGTTGCGCCTCGTCCTTCGTGATATCGATCGGCCATTTCATTTTGCCGATGCACATGTCGCCATGCGCGTCGAGAAAACTCGACAGCGCCGCGGTGAGGTTCTCGCGATTCGGCTCATCGTTGTGCGTGCTGCTGCATGCGGCAAGCAGACATACGGGCAACCACCACGCTTTCAACCAGTTCAGTTTCTTCATGTTCAGCCTGCTACTCCAACCAGGGTGCGCACCCGAAGGCGCGCTCAATCGAATATCTGTTTTGTGAGTCGCTTATCTGCGTCACTTATCTGCGTCACCTCGCCGGCGGCTGGAAGCCGTCGGTTAGCGTGCCGAGGAACGCAACAAGGTCGTCCACTTCCTGTTCCGTCATCGCCGGCGCAGCGCCGCGCGTATGCACGACCGGCACGGTCATATCGATGTTCGGCTGATACTGCGCCGGCAGATCGTCATAAACATTGACACTGCCGTCAGCGGCCTTCGCGTAATAA
This sequence comes from Paraburkholderia rhizosphaerae, assembly GCF_004366595.1. Classification (GTDB taxonomy): domain Bacteria; phylum Pseudomonadota; class Gammaproteobacteria; order Burkholderiales; family Burkholderiaceae; genus Paraburkholderia; species Paraburkholderia rhizosphaerae. The sequence goes on along the minus strand of NZ_SORE01000005.1, from coordinate 128,467 downwards.
AGCTCGGGGTTCGTGTCGCGCTTGTTGTAGAACTCGACAACGTCACGCAGCGTATGGAACACGCCGTTGTGGAAGAACGACTGGCGCGTCGCGACGTTGCGCAGCGTCGGCGTTTTGAACATGCCGCAAAACTTCGCTGCATTCGCAGGCGTGTGACCAGTATCGGCGGCCTGACACAGGCCCATATCGAAGTGCGTCGGATCGGCGTTCGCGGGAATTTCCATGTTTCGCGGCGGCGCCACGGCTTCGAACGAATAGTCGGTGAACGGCGCGACACTGCCGCCTTGCGCATTGCCGCTCAGGTGGCACGCGATGCAATTGCCCTTGTTTTCGTCGTTGAACAGCTGCAGGCCGTGCATTTCCTGCGGGGTCAGATAATTCCCTTGGTTATGCCGTAACAGATCGAACTTGCTCGTGTACGGATGGAAGCTCGGGTCTTCCTGCTGAAAGCTCTGCAATGCGGAAATCGCCATATTGAAGGCCTTCGCGGGATCGCTGAATGCATCGTTGCCGAACGCCTGCTTGAAGAGCGCCGCATAAGGACCGGCCTTCAACGCGTTGACCACCGCTTCCGGGCTGCTGTTTGCCATTTCGTACGTGGACAGCAGCGGGATCTTCGCCTGGTTCGCGAGCGAGTCCGCACGGCCATCCCAGGTGAAACCGCCACCGGGACCTGGCGGCGTCACGCCGTCCGGGTTGTCGAGCAAATCGGAATACGGCGGTGTGAACTCCTTGTAGCGCAGTGACGGCACGGCGCGCACACCGGGCGTGTTGTCGTCGACGCCGCCAAGCTGAACCGCGAGACCGTTCGGCGGGCCATAAGCGAAATCCGGGCTGTGACAGGTCGCGCACGAAATCTTGCCGGACCCGGACAAGGTTCTATCGAAGAACATTTTCGCGCCGACCTGAGCGGCGATGCCCAGTTGCGGCGCGTCGGACGGTGCGGACGCGGCACCCGGCGCGGACGCCGATTGCTGCTGGCTGTTGTTTTTATCACCGCCGCCGCATGCCACGGCAATCAGTGTCGCGGCGACGACGCCTGCAAGCAAGGCTATACGCATAGCTGTTCCAGTCAGTACGCGCGCGACCTAGCCGGGTCGCGCGCCAAACATCGCGCGGCAAGTCGCATCCACGCGAACGGCTTCGTTATCTCTACCGTTACTTCTTCAGCGTGAACACCGACGACATTGGGCGCACCGAGTCGTAGTGCGGGTCGATGCTGCCCTGGAACTCAGGCAGCGACACGAGGTTCGCGGCAATAAACGACTGCGTGTACTTCGAGCGGTTCATATAGCTCGTCGGCACAGCCGGGTCGGACAGGCCGAACATGTCCTGCATCGTGCGCACGAACGAGAAGTGGCTGTACTGATCGGCATCCTTCAGCCCCGTCGGCGCGTTCTGCTGGTTCGTCAGCACGCCGAAAATGACCGGCCCGTTGCCCTGGTTGCCCGCGCTGTAGCCAGCGACCGGCTGCGTGAGCGTGGCAGGCTCGCCGACCTGCGCGTTGACCGCAGTACCCGCTGCGTTCCAGCCGCAGCACGATGCGGTGCCCTGGAAGTTGCCGTTGCCCTCGTCGAACATGATGACAATGCCGACCTTCTTGTTGCGGTTCGCCCAAAGCGGCGACGACTGGATTTTCTGCACAAGCGCGGCCGTGTAGTTGTCGCCACGCGTGATGCTCGCGTTGCCGCCCGAACAGTCGGTTGCCGTCTTCGTACCCGTGACGTCCTTCGGCGTCACCGAGTGCATGTCGTCACATTGATCGGGTATCAGGTAGTTCAGGTTGCCGACGTCGCCGGTCTGCAGGTCAGTGCCGAGCTGGTCGAAGTTACAGCCGGCCGGCGCCGTCGCGGCCGCCGCCGTGTCCCACTGCCCGCCGCCCATCGTGCGGATTTCCTTCTGGAATTCGCCGTCGTTGCGAACGTCGTCGAAGGTCACCGCATTGTTGTGCTTGAGCGCGTAAAGGCTACCCGGCCGCGGCAGCATGATGGTCGGATCGTTGTTGTCGGCCGCGATCTGCGTGGAGTCCGACGAGCTGTTGACGCGCGCATCCTGGCCCGGCGTCATCGACTCGTTGTAGACCCGCCACGTCAAGCTGGCGTTTCGCAACGTCGTGAACATGTTGCGGGCATTCTTGATGTTGTGCACCGTGCTCTTGTTGCACGGGCTCTGGCCGGCCGGAATGCCATCGGTCGGCGCGTCGCGCGTGTCGCCGGTCGGCATGCACCACCATGACGAGTCGTCGGTTACGCCGAAATCGTCCGCGGCGCCGAGCGCCATGTAGTTCGGCTGCGAAGGCTGGCCAGTCGAGTAGTAGTTGGTCGCGCGGTTGCCCTGGTCGAGCAGCGCGGTAATCTTCGGCGCGAACGGCGAGCCGTCGATTGCGCTGTTTGTATGGTTCTCGAGAATGATCACGAACAGGTTGTCGAAGCGCGGCACGCCTTCGAGGTTAAATGCGGTCTGCTCGGCTTCCGCGATCGTGACCGGCTTGCCGGTCGTCGGCGAAACGTCGCCGCGCGCGACCATCGTCGACGCGAGTTCGAAGCGGTTCGTCAGAATGGTCGTCTCGGTCGCGAGCGCCTGTTTCTTCGTGGCGTCGGTGATCGTCGACGGATCGGCCAGCACGTCAGCAGCGGCGACACCCAGACGCCCCGCGATGTTCGCGACCGCCGTCTTCTCGTCGATATTGCTCTCGGCCATCTCGCGCACCACTTCGGTCGAAAGCGGGCTCAACATCTGATTCGCCGCGGCCGGTGCGCGCAGAACCATTGCCTTCGCGGTGGTCTTTGCCGCACCCGTCGCCGGATCGATAAACGCGGTGTTCGCAGGAATCACCGCTGCAACCGGCAGGTTCGTCGCGGTCGTGGTCAGCGTGAAATTGCCGTGCCCATCGGTAGTGGTAGTCGCTTCGTTGCTGTCGCAAGCACCGTTGTTGTTGTCGTCGCTGCAGACCGTGACGTTCGGGTACTGCGCAGCCATCTTGCCTTGCACCTTCTGCGTCGCGACGGCGTGCGACACGTTCGTGCCGCCATCGGAGCCGCCACCACACGCCGCGAGCAACGCGGGAGCAACGGCCATCACGAACAGCGTCGATGCGGATACCGCAGTTGCGCGTAACTTCGGCGGCGCGGCCTTAAAGCGGGGACTCATTGTTTTTCTGCTCCGTAGGGAATCGGGGGATCGTGGTCTTGCACCATCTGCGCTGCGAGATGACTTCGGTTCGGCATGCAAGCCGATAGCGGGGCGCATTATCTATACATCTCGATTACTTTTTTATGACGATACTTAACTGATTGTCGGCACTATCGCAGTGTCTTTATAGCGACTTGTAATTGAAGCTTTGCTGTCACAAATCGTCCCTACACTTCGGCCGGTTTCGATTCCCTTCCCCCCAAAGAAAAATTGATAGGAAATCGTTGTCATTTCATATCAATCGGTATCAGAAAAGGACAAAGATGCGGTCAATAAAAACAGCAGCGATGGTGGCGCCGGCTCTCGCAGTGATGCTTTCTCTCGCGGCATGTGGTGGAAACGACTCGCCGCCCACGTCAACCGCTTCCGCGCCGAACAGCGCAAGCGCACCTGAACCGGCAAGCGCGCCGCCGGCGGTGAATCAGTCGCAAGTGTTCACAGCCGTGCGCGACACCGATTCCGGTCTCGATGGGGTTCCGGCTGAAGTGAGCTTCGCGGCGGGTTCGACCACGGGCAAGCTGTCGATCAACTCGGCGGACTATGCGACGCTGACGCCGGATGCGGCGAACGACGGGAACATGACGGTAGGCGGCACGCCGACGCTCGGTGTCACGCTCGGCGTGATTCCTCCGCAGCAGCCGGTGCTGTTCCCCGGCATCATTCAGGCGTGTGAACCCGATGCGACTGGCGCGCCGAATCCGGCGGCCGGCAACACGCCGCTCAAGTCGAAAGTGGTTGCAATCGCAGGGTTGCCGATCAAAAACGTCGCGCTGCTGCTGGGCACTTCGTTCCCGACGTACTACGAAAACTGCCTGCGCGACGGCTTGCCGACACCGCAAACGCAGCATTCGAAGTTGACGGTCGACGGCAATGCGATCTTGTCGATCACCGACGTGCGCAATAGCCCTAACCCGGTTGTGATACCGCCTCCGGCATCGCTGCTGGAAACCCAGGAGGCTGGCAACGCCGGCGACTGGCTGATCCCGTTCCTCTACATCACCGCGGACGGCACGCGTCATATCGCGGTGGTGCAGCATGGCACCGTGGCGGGCGGGCATGACCACAACTTCGTCGGCGTCTGGCTCGATCAGTAAGCGAACGAATGCGGCACCGTGCGCGTGTTGCGCATGGTGCCGCGAAATGTCACGTAGTGCGTCGGCAGGTCAATGCTACATCTGAGCAGCGGCGCTGCCGCGCGCGATGAAACGGCGCGGATGCAGCCACTTTGTTGCGATCCATTTTTCTCCGGCGACGACCGGCATGCCGGCATGCGCGGACGCGTGATCGGTCTGTCCGAGCCGATTGCCGTACTGGAAATAGAGCGCATTGCCTTTACGCGGTAAAACGGAAAATCCCAATTCATTGAATAACGTCTCTCCACCCGATTCGACGTTATTCAAATACATGATCAAGGTTGCGATTCGCTGACCGCTTTGCTCGATCGACTTTCTATTTTCTTCGATAGCCGGTGACAAAAAATCGAAATGCGGCGTATGTTGCGCACCGGGGCGGTAGCGCAGCAATTGAATGCCTTCGCCATTTTCCGCCGGTATGCCGGTAAGCCGTTCAATGCGCGCTTCGATGCGCGCGATCAGCGGTGTCTGCGCGAGATGGAAGAACACGCCTTCGCTATTGCGAAGCTTGTCGACCACGTCCTGGCCGCTTTCCGGATCGACAACGCGCACGGGTTCGAGACGCGGCGCACCGAATGCGATGAGTTCCGCACATTCGTTGTCGTCGAGCAGATTGCCGAGCAGCGCAAGCGTCGGACGCTCGAGACGCGCGAGCACGTCGACACGACGGTCGCCGCCGTCGAGAATCGGCGCGGTACCCAGATGCAACGGTTCGGGCTGGTAAGGCAGCGCGGCGAACGGCGTGTCGTCGATTTCCAGACGGCCGGCCGGCGGCGGCACACCTGCCGCGACAGCGCGCGCGACCGTGCTTACTAGCGCGTCGGCCAGCTGCGACGGGATGTTCTGCGCTTGCAGTTGCGCGCTAATGGCCTGCGCCGGTGTGCCGCGGTTCAGTTCCGCGATCAGCCAGTTGCGCACATCCGCGGGAAAATTGACGAGCATGTTAAAGCGGACCTTTCATGAATATCCGCGAATCCTACAGGCCGATCACAACAATCGCGTGTCAGCGACTGTCCGCCTTTTCAATGGGCCGGTTTAGCTCGTCGCGACGCTTACGGCCGCCGTGTTCGCATTGACGACGACGACCTGCGTGCCCGCAATCGCATTGTTTGCCGCCCGCACCACCTACAGAAAATCTGTCGGAATAATCAACGCAGTGGAGTGTTCTAAAGATGCCGGTGCGCACCGACACCCTTCCTGCGACGGAGGCTTACACCTGGCTTCCCTTTCCATTTTGCGATGTCCCTGCGCGCCACCTTTCGTGCGCAAACAAAGAGACTTCCAAAGTGAACGACGAAGAATCCATTGAAGCAAAACTCCGGATACGTGCCAGATACCTCTGGGAACAGGACGGTCGGCGTGGCCAGCTCGCGGAGTACTTCACCCAGGCAAAAGCGATGTTGGACGAAGAGGCCTCGATCACCGCGCCCATTGACGAGGCGACAGCAGCACGGGGTCTGCTCACCAACGCACTCGGGAACAAGACCGACCGCCAGTAATCACACGGTTGCCGGCCGGTACCGCAAACGTTGTCCGTTTCCACAAACTTTTCTTATCCTGACAATGCAAGGTTCTCCTGTTTTGAAATCCAAGCTGAAAGGCGGGATTTCCATTTTTTCAGTCGTCGGTCAACTCGCCGCCGAATACAAAGCGATCAACCTCTGGCAGGGCGCACCCAGTTTTACGCCCAACTCACATCTGGTCGAGTCCGCGTTTCAGGCTATACGCGACGGTTTCAATCAATACTCGCCGATGCCTGGCGTGCTCGCGTTACGTCAGGTGCTGGCCGATAAGACAGCCAGGCTTTATGGCGCGCAGTACGACCCCAACACTGAAATTACCGTCACCGCAGGTGGGCTTGAAGCGGCTTACGCGGCAATTACGGCCCTCGTACACGCTGGCGATGAAGTGATCTATTTCGAACCTGCGTTCGAGTGCTATGAGCCCACGGTTCGCCTGCAAGGCGCTACGCCTGTTCCGATCAAGATCCCGCTTGATACGTTGAAAATCGACTGGGATGAAGTTGCAGCAGCGATTACGCCGCGTACGCGCATGATCGTGATCAACAGCCCGCACAACCCAACGGGTGCGGTGCTGGATCAGCACGACATCGAACGCTTGACGTCGCTGACACGCGGAACTGACATCGTCATCCTGTCCGACGAAGTGTATGAGCACATGGTTTACGACGGAAAGGCCCATTGCAGTATGGCCCAGTATCCGGAGCTGGCCGCACGCAGTGTTGTCATTTTTTCGCTCGGCAAGACCTTTCATGTCACGGGCTGGCGCGTGGGTTACTGCGTGGCCCCGGCTGAGATCATGAAAGAGATACGGATGGTCCACCAGTATCTGGTTTACTCGGCGCCTGCACCGTTCCAGATCGCGCTTGCAGCTGTGCTTGAAGATCCTGCCAACTATGTGGGTCTGTCGGATTTCTACCAGAAGAAACGCGACCTCCTGATCGATTCGATGAAGGAATCGTCACTAAAGGTTCGGCCTTGCGCCAGCGGATTCTTCCTGTTGGCCGATTTCACCGCAGTCTCGAACAGCACTGATCGAGACTTTGTGTTGGAGTTGCTACGGCGCAAACGTGTCGGCACGATCCCGCTATCGCATTTCTACAGCGACGACGCCCCGACAGGCAAGATCCGTCTTAGCTTCTGCCAGCATGACGATGTGTTGCGTGAGGGTGGGCGTCTGCTATCAAGCCCCGATTTATAACGCCGTCAGCGGTGTCGACTACGATCCGCTACCGGACCGGCTCGCCGACGCCGGTAACGCGTAGACGCGCACCCAGTCGATATCGAACGTGGAATCGTTGACAACCTTGTCAATAGGCCACCCGCCGCCGAGCGCGTAATCGAGCATCATGTAGTAAGGTCCCGTCATATGCGCGGCGGCGTCGGAGGTCGGGATCTGATTGGTCTGAATGCCGTCGATATACCACGTGATGTGTACGGGGTCGATCTGGCAACCGTAAATATGGTAGTCCTCCCAGGGTTTCGCACCGTTCGGCATCGGCGTGTAGGGCGAGTAGAATTCCGCTCCCTCGCCATGCGCGCCGCCGGGCGCCCAGTTGTGTGACACCTCCGAAATAATAGCGTGGTTGTCTGTGTATGTTTTGCCGTACCACTCGAAGATATCGATCTCGGAGAATCTTTTGCCCGATGTGTTGTTGATGGTTGTTGAACTCATCAGCCAGAACGCGGGCCAGGAACCCGTACCGGACTTCGGCATTCGTGCGCGAACTTCAAAATAACCATAGAGTTGCGCAAATCCCTGACCCGTTTCGTCCATCGACGAGATGTTTCCCGAACGCCAGGTGCCGGCTGGGTCCATGTACGCCTTGATGGACAGGATGCCTCCGGAAACGCTGAGTGCATGGCTATCCCACTTCGAAGCGGAGTAGTTACCGGCTGGGCCGTACGGCGGAATGTGAAGCCAGGTTGCATGGCCTTTCGGCGAGTGCGTGGCAAGACTCAGACGATCGAAATTGTCTTCGAAGGTGAGCGTGTATCCGGTCAAGTCGATGTCGCCACTCTGTCGAACATGGGTCGCGGCAGGCATGGCCGCCGACACCGTGTCCGCGGTCGCGGCGGGGTTCACTGCGGCAACCAGCATCGATACAACCGATATCGAAGCCACGGTTATCACCTGACTCAAACGACTCATCGCACGCCCCTTTACGCATCCGTCATATCAATGTCGCAAAACGCTTCGCGGGGTTCTGTGCGACGGCGCACAAGCAATGTGTTGAAAAGGCGTTTATCCGCAGAAATTTTCGGTTACGAGCATCGCAGCGTTCTGAACTGAAGTGCGAACCCGACGTGCGTCACGTGTCCAACGCCGATGACGAGGACGTGCCATCGCTATCCGCCCGCAGTTCCGGCGCCGCGCGGCTTTCTCTGCCGACGCGCCGAACCGCTTGCGGCGGTTGCCCTAACGTACGGACGAATGCGCGCCTCATCCGATCGCGGTCGCAAAAGCCAACTTCATTAGCAATGACATCCATCGAATGGCGCCCTTGCTCGAGCATCAGCCTGGCGGCTTCCACACGCAGATGCTCGATGGCCTTCGCAGGCGACTGACCGGTTTCCGCAGTGAAAGCGCGACTGAACTGGCGCGGGCTCAGATTCGCGACTTCGGCCAGTTCTTCCACTGATAATGCGTTGCGCAGGTGTGAGTTCGCGTAGTCAATCGCCTTCTGGATCCTGTCCGATTTCGGCTCGAGTTCGAGCAACGCGGAAAACTGCGACTGCCCGCCGGCACGCTGATGGTAGACGACGAGTTTGCGCGCTACCGTACGTGAGACGTCCTTGCCATGATCCTTTTCGATCATCGCTAGCGCCATGTCGAGTGTGGCCGCCATGCCCGCCGACGTCCAGACCGAACCGTCGACGATAAAAATCTGATCTTCCTCGACCGCTACTTTCGGAAAGCGGCGCTTCAGATCATCCGCGAATCGCCAATGCGTCGTCGCACGACGACCGTCGAGCGCGCCCGCTTCCGCCAGAACAAACGCGCCGGTGCAGGGAGCCGCGACGCGCCGCGACGTTTCGAGCGCATGTCTGATGAAAGCAAGCAGGGCGGGTGAAGCGAGGTCGGTGTCGATGCCCGACGCGAAGATGACCGTATCGAATACCGAGTCGTCGAAACGCTGGCTCTCGACGCGAATGCCCGCCGATGCCGATACGGGTCCGCCCGTTTCCGAAAGAACCGTCACCTCGTACGCGGTCTCTTCAAGGACGAGATTCGCAAGTTCGAAGGCCGTGATGGCCGCAAAACCCATCATATAAAAGTTGGGGAACACGACAAAGCCGATCCTGTGCATGTTGTGTCCTCCTGCGGCATGTCCGGAATCGAATGTATATATGACGTTTGAGACGCGGTCAACAATCCCTATTCTTTGCGCATGTCTTCATGTATTCACGCATTTAACGCCTGGCGTCGAGTCGCGTTCGAAACATGAGTAGACCAGTACGGAAAGTGGATATGGATCGTCGATTACTCACGCTGGCGCTCGGCATGTTTGCAATGGGCACGGACAACTTTGTCGTTGCCGGAATCCTCCCGGGCGTTGCCGGATCGCTGCATACGTCGGTCAGCGTCGCCGGCCAGATGGTTACCCTTTACGCGTTGTCCTATGCGCTGATGGCGCCGGTGATGGCCGCCGTGACGAGTGCATGGCCGCGCAAGCTCGTACTCGTGCTGGCACTAGCCATTTTCGTCGCGGGCAATGCGATGAGTGCCGTTGCAACGGATGTGCATACCGTGCTTCTCAGCCGTGTTCTGGCAGGATTTGGCGCGGCGCTGTTCTCCCCCACCGCGCTCGGTGTTGCCGCCGCGCTTGCGGCCCCTGAAAAAAGAGGTCGAGCGCTTGCCATCGTAACCGCCGGACTAACAGCGGCAACGGCGCTCGGTGCGCCTATCGGCACGTTTATCGGAGGGTTCGGCAGTTGGCGCACCACGCTCTGGTTCGTCACACTGCTAGGGCTCATCACGCTGCCTGCTGTCTGGGCGATGCTGCACTCGCCCCCGAAGCCGCCGATGGTGACGTTGCGAGAGCGGCTGGCGCCGGTGCGCGACGTCCGCATTGCGCTGACCCTCCTCACCTCCCTGTTTGCGTTTGGAGGATTCCTGATGGTCTACACGTACGCCGGCCTCGTTCTGGATCGCGTGACGGGTGGCGACGAACGCATGCTCGCCGGCATGCTTCTCTTTTGGGGCATCGCGGGGACGGTGGGCAATCTGCTATGCGGGCGGCTCGTCGATCGCTTTCCGAGTCGCACGATTGTCAACGCGGGGTTATGGATTGCCGTCGTCAATTTCTGCGCTCTACCGTGGACTTCCAGTCATCTCGCCGGCGCCACGATCGCACTGATCGTATGGGGCCTGTGCGGCTGGGGTCTTCTTGTGCCGCAGCAACATCGCCTCGTGGCGTTGGCGCCGCAAGCCGCACCGTTGGTGCTTGCGCTCAATAACACCGCGACCTATACAGGTCTTGCGTGCTCCGCGGTACTGGGAGGACTGATTCTACTGTTCATTGATCGGCATTACCTGAGTATCGTCGGTGCGGGACTGATCGCGGTCGCGTTCATCCTGTCCGAAGCCGCGTATCGCCGGACAACCACCGGGGCGAGCGAGCAACATGCACGACTGCATCATGAACAGGCGAATTGAACAGACCGGCAACCCGCATTCAACAGGCCGTCGCGCAATCCAGGCGATTGCACAGACGGCGATCAAGGAGAGCAGAAAGTGGCAGCGTTGATGCAAGCAGTTCAAATCGACGAGTTTGGCGGACCGGACGTGTTGCAACTGCGCCGGCTTCCGGTTCCTTCGCCAGGTGAAGGAGAGGTGATCGTGATGGTGATGGCTGCGGGCGTAGGTCCGTGGGACGCGTGGATTCGCGCGGGCAAAAGCGTGCTTCCTCAACCACTGCCCTTAACGCCAGGTTCCGACATCGCCGGAGTGGTCGTCAAGGTGGGTCGCGGCGTAATGGAAGTCACCGAAGGCGACGAGATTTTCGGCGTCACCAACCGTCGCTTTACCGACGGCTATGCGCAGTATGCGAAAGCCCGGGTCGACATGATCGCGGCCAAGCCTTCCAGCATGACTTTCGAGGAAGCCGCATCAGTGCCTGTTATAGCGGTGACCGCATGGCAGATGCTGCGAGAGTTCGCAAGCGTCAAAGCGGGACAGCGTGTCCTTGTGCTGGGCGGCTTCGGAAATGTCGGCGGATACGCGGTACAACTCGCGAAGCTTGCGGGTGCCCACGTGGTCGCGACGGCGTCCGAAGCTCACGCGGATCACGTGCGGTCCTTGGGTGCGGTCGAAATCATCGAGCGACGCATGAGCGGCGTGGACGCTTATTCCGCCAGCTTCGATGCCGTCATCGATACGGTCGGCGGTGAAGCACTGGAGCGGTCGTATCCGCTCGTACGGCCGGGCGGTATCGTGGTCTCCGCTGTGCAGAAACCCGATACGACGAAGCTTCCGCCAGGCGTCAGTTCCGACTTCCTGCTGGTGAACGTCGACACCGGTATTCTGAACAAGCTGGGGCGCCTCGCGACGGACGGTCAGCTAAAAACACGGCTAGGCGAAGCGCTATCGCTCGCGGATGCACGCCGCGCGCACGAAATGCTGGACGGAGCGGCGCACAAGCCCGGAAAAATTGTTCTTATCCCGTGATGCTTGCCGACCGTGCGTTGAAGCAATCTTCGTGCAGGCGTGTCGCGATCCGCGGGTAGCGGCTGGTAAAGCCAATCGCGTGGATAGGCACGCAGTTCCCGCACTCCTTCGTGACCACGCCGGAATCCGGAGGCCGGCCGAAACCGGCACTCCGGAGCCGCCGCGCCGATTACCGGCTCTGCAGCCTGATATCGCGCGATGATGCACCGACATACACCGCACTGCCCGGCACATACTTCCAGCCGTTGTGCGCCGTATCCCAGACGCTCTGCCCGCGCTCCGTGACCGTCACACGTACCGGCTTCGCTTCGCCCGGCTTCAGGTAGATCTTTTCCCAGCCGACGAGGCGTCGCGGCGGTTCGCCGTTGTAGTTCACGCCCAGATAGACTTCGGCCGTTTCCGCTCCTGCCACGTGACCATCGTTACGCACCTTGAACGTCGCCGTCAGCGTATGATCCGGGCCTTTCTTGACCGACAGGTCCGAATAGCTGAAGTGCGTGTACGACAGCCCGTAACCGAACTCGAACATCGGCTGGATATTCTTCGCGTCATACCAGCGATAGCCCATGTCGAGTCCTTCCGAGTAGATCGGATCGGTCGGAATCGTGCCGTTCGCCCCCCATGTCGGCGTATCCTGGTCGCGCAGCGGGAACGTAACCGGCAGCTTGCCCGACGGATTGACCTTGCCGAACAGCACGTTGGCGATCGCCTGTCCGCCGCCCTCGCCCGGATACCACGCCTCGATGATCGCCGACACTTGATCCTTCCACGGCATCAATACCGGGTTGCCGCTTTGGACGATCACGACCGTATGCGGATTTGCCTGCGCAACAGCCTCGACCAGCTGGTCCTGGTTGCTCGGATTCGCGAGGCTCAGGCTTTCCAGTTCGCCGAAGTCTTCGCCACCCTCTTGCGTGACCACCACGATCGCGACATCGGACTGGCGAGCAAGCGCCACGGCCTGATCGATCTCCTGCTGCGTGTAGTTGCGGTACGGCTGGTTCTGATCGGTGTTACCCGCGAAGCTGACTTGCGCCGACGGTGCGAGCTGCTGGATCGCCTTGACGATCGGCACGGGAATCGTCATCCACGGATTGGGCCACCATCCGCAGCCGGTCTGCCGCGGGAACACGAGACCACCGCAACCGGAGAAGTGACCGGTAACCGGATCGCGCGTATTACCAGATCCGCCGCCGGTAAGCACCGCCGTATCGGCGTGGCCGCCGATCACGGCGATCTTGTTCACTCCATGTGCAGCAAGCGGCAGCTGATTGCTGTCGTTCTTCAGCAAGACGATCGATTGCTCTTCGGCGGACTGCGTGAACGCACGATACTTCGCGAAATCGATCGTCGCGCCGCCCTTAGCCGGATGATCGAACACGCCGGCACTGATCATCACGTACAGCTTGCGCCGGACCATGTCGTCAAGACGTTTCTCCGTGATCTGGTGCGTCGCGAGCGCCTGCTTGACGAGATCGGGTGTCAGATAGACGGTCGGCCCGACATCCTCTTCCTCGTCGAGGCCGGCGTTGATCGACGCGGCCGTGCTTTGCGGTGCGCCCCAGTCCGACTGGACCTGTCCCGGGAAGCCCCAATCGTTCTTCAACACGTCAGTCAGGATGTGCGGGTTTTCGCACGCGTAGATCCCATTTACGCGGTTGTAGCTGCACATCACGCTGCCAGGACGCCCTTCCTTCGCGGCAATCTCGAACGGCAGCAGATACAGTTCACGCATGGTCCGCTCGTCAGCCTGGCTGTTGCCGCCGTTGCGGCCTGTTTCCTGATCGTTGAGCACGTAGTGCTTGATCGTCGCGATGACCTTTTGCTGCTGTGTGCCGACGGTCCGCGCCGCGAGAATCACGCCGGAGAGCACGGGGTCTTCGCCGAGGTATTCGAACAGGCGTCCGCCGCGCGGATCGCGCGCGAGGTCGGTGCCGCCACCCAGTCCCATGCCGAAGCCCTGCTCGCGCAACTGATCGGCAATGACCGCGCCGAAGTCGTGCGCAAGATACGGATCCCAGCTTGCGGCAAGGCCGATCGTCGATGGGAACGTGGTGCTCGGCTGGGACGTGCTCCCAGAACCGGTCGACGAGTCGATCATATTCAGATCGGGTATGCCCAGACGCGGCACGCCCTGGATATAGCCCGCGCCACCGCCGGGTACATCGGCCATCTGATACTTCGAATGGATCATCTGGAGCTTTTCATCCAGTGTCATGCGCTTCACGAGCATATCGGCGCGTACATGCGCGCCAAAATCTTCGCCAGCCGCCTTCAGTTGAGGGGGCAACGGGTACGGTGAATCGTTACCGCCGTCTGCTGCGTGTGCAGTAGTAGCGGCCAGCGCAACCATCAGCGCAGCGGCTGGCCAACGAGCGATCCTCATGTGTCTCTCTCCGTCATGGGTAGAAATATTTGGATGACTAAATATATAGACCGGTTACCGAACGCGGTTCGGGCACCAGACAGGTACCAGCAACAATGCGGCTGGCATGACGACAGACGATCACGACGCGGCTACCGGAAATTGCGCCGCGGATGCCGTCGCTGAAGGCGATGTAGCAAAACTCCAAATCTCGAAAACATCTTACAAAAAGAATGGAGAACCCGTACATGATTCCTCGTCAGTGCTTTCCCTCGTAGCGACGCGTGCCGTCTAGCAGCGGTGAATAAACCGACAGGTAATAAAAAGGGCTCGTTAGCATGATGAAAGTCTCGTCAGCCTTGGGATAGCGTGCAACAGCCAGTCGCCGGTGCCCTCCCGTTCCGGCGCGACGACGACGCTCGAGCAGTCGCATCGGTCGGCATGTACCCGAACCCCGCGGTTGTCGATTTATGTAGTGGAACTACGGCGAATCCGTTCGCCTTAGAACGTCGAAAACCGTGTCAAATCGGTTGACGCTCTCCGTTGCGCGCGGGTCTTCTACTCGTGCCGTACGGGACCCCAATGACGTTTACGATGGCCTGAACTTGTTGCGCAGTCACCAGACTGTCGGTCGTGTCAGATGCGAATCGTCAGGATGACTTCCAAAAAAATATAGGCGTATGAATTTTTAAAGCTCTTCTACTTGTCGCGCAAAGAAACCCAGACATGGCTCCGTCGAACAATTTTCAAATTTAGGTAATAGCTGTCAATCGCCATATGTAACGCGTGTGCCGGTTGTTATACGAACTATCCCGCGTGTTGCTTACGCATAACAACCTGAACACCGTTTGAGAAAGCCATGAACGAAGAAAAGAACGCGTTACGCACGAGGTTCATTGGGCTAGCCGTAGTCGTCAGCTTCGGTCTCACCGCGCATCCGGCGCTGGCCTCACTGGGCAGCTTCCCGTTGAATGGCGCCAATGTCCATGTCTCATCCAATGTCATGAAGTCCGCCGCGGTAGTGAAGGAAGAGACCGCCTCGCAGACTGTCGCCACAACTCCTTCGCCAACTGCTGCTTACACCGTGAACGTCGTCATACTGAATTCGGGAACCGTTGTGCACGAATTCGTTGCAGCGTCTAGCGATACGGTATTCGCAGTAACGTGGAGCGGTCCGCAGCAGCCGGATTTTGTGGATATCCTCGGCACCTATTCGGAACGCTATTTGAAGCCGTCAGGCGCTGATGCGATTCATGCAGTTGGGCTGAATCAACGAAGCCTGAATGCGTCTGATCTCGTCGTTCAGTCGTTTGGCCATCCTGGCCGGTTCAAAGGCTACGCCTATCTTCCGTCCGCGGTGCCGGCCGGCGTTTCCCTCTCCAAACTTCAGTAATCGAGGATGACATCATGAAAAAGCTGCTTGCCGTTCTCGCTTTCGTATTGGCGCTCGCAGGTTGCGGCGGTGGCGGCGCGGGGGGCACGAGTGCCGTGGGTAGTCAGATTTCCAGCGCAACTCAGGCACCCAACACGGTCAGCGTGACCGTAGACCAGAAATTCAATCTTGTTAACGCACCCTACGTGACCGTGACCATCTGTGCACCCGGCACCAGCAACTGCGCGACGATTGACCATGTTGTGGTCGATACAGGTTCGGTGGGCTTGCGCCTCGTTCGCTCGGCGGTGCCGTCTTCGCTGGGTCTTGTCAACGTCAAGGACTCGGCGCAAGGCAACACCCTGGCTGAATGCGTTGAATTTGCTTCGGGAATCGCGTGGGGCCCGATTTCAACGGTCGACCTGAAGATTGCCGGCGAAACGGCTCCATCATTGCCGGTTCAGATTGTCGACGACTCGTTTGCGTCGATTCCCACCGATTGCGCAGAGGCGGGTCCCGATATGGCCGCGAAAGGCGCTTCATCGTTTGGAGGCAATGGCCTGATCGGCCTGGACGTGATTCGTCACGACTGTCAGACCTCGTGCCAATTTGCTGCTGCGTCAATCTACTACGATTGCGCCGGTTCGAATTGCACAGGCATCCCTGTGCCGCTTGCCGAGCAGGTGCCTAATCCGGTGACGAAGTTCGCGACGGATAACAACGGTGTGACGCTAAGCTTTCCGGCAGTCGGTCAAGGCGGCAAGAGTACGGTCTCGGGCACCATGACATTTGGTGTCAACACGCAGAGCAACAACGTCCTCCCCGCGAACGCGCAGTCGATAACAACCACACCGTTTGGCGAAGTGGCCGCCAGTTTCGACGGCCTGCCGATGCCAGGCGTGCTGGATTCGGGCTCGGGCGCGTATTTCTTCGTGGATCCGTCGATCAGTCAATGTCCGTCGAGTTTCTCGAATCAGCCGTGGTTCTGTCCGGCTGGCCCGGCAACGATTTCCGCGTCGCTGCAAAGCGAAAGCGGCGGCACACTCGGCGTTTCGTTCACCTTGTTCAATGCGGTTTCCGAGCTCGGTAACGGGTCGAACGCAGCACACGCGGGTATCGGTCAGAACGTAGGCCTGTTTGGAGAGGGTGAACTGGACATGGGTATGACGTACTTCTATGGCAAGACCATCACCTTCGGCATCCCGGACAGTGATCAGCCGTCGACAGGGACAGCGCCGTTTTACGCGATTCAGTCGTGATCCGTCACACCCCCGCAAAGGGGCGGTTCTCACCGTCACGTCGCCAAACAGCTGCGCGTACTATCACCCGGCCGCGCGGCATAAAACCTTGAGCATTGCATCCATCAGACGCTCGCCTGCATTTGCGGCGCCTGCGCTGCGCCACGCAACGTGTGCGTCCGGGCGCACGAGGATACAACCCGTTTCGTCGATCTCGCGAGCGCGCGCCCATTCGGCGTAAGGATCCTCGAACTGGCGGCCCGGACCAATCAAGACCCCTTCGATCGGCACACCTAGTCGGTCGCGAACCCGCTGCACCGCGGCGATCCACGGCTCACCGCCGATGCCTGTGAGCACGACAAAACGCGACTTGCCCGCTACGTCGAGCGTCGACACACGATACCCATCGCGAGTCAGCCACGCGTGCGGCAGGCGCGCACCGGGCCAGGTGGTCGGGTGATAGTAGAGCTCGCGATCGCGCTCCCAGGCCGGTTCGTCGGTCCCGTCGCTGACCACCGCGGCGGACCGATAGCGCTGATTCATCTCCACGCCATGCGTATCGAATTCGTGAGACTTGAACGCAATTGCGTGACGCAATTTCTCTCGCTGCGCGGCGGCGGCCTGTGTGTCAGTCCGACGGGCTGCCATACTGGCCTGCATCTTGTCGACGTCGGTGGTGTCGAGTAGCCCAAGCGCGTCGAAGATCGGCTCAAACTCGCGAATGCTCTGGTTTGCGCGCGTCACGATCTGCTTTGCGATCGGCGACCGCTCGGCATCGTAAGTGTCGAGCAGACGTGGATTCGCGAGGCCCTTCAGCACCGCCGCCAGCTTCCAGCTAAGGTTGTACGCATCCTGAATCGATGTATTGGAACCCAGGCCATTCGAAGGCGGATGACGGTGCACCGCATCGCCCATGCAGAACACGCGCCCGCAGGTGTTTCGCGTTGCATACATGTCGTTGACGCTCCACAGCGACGTAGAGCGAATCGTGACAGGCAGGTCTGCATCACCAACCAGGCGCCGTACGATCGCGGTTGCTGCCGCGTCGTCGATTACCGGCGGCGGCTGGTCGATATCGAAGCCCCACACGATCATCCACTGATGCCACGGGCGCACCATCCGTATCAGACCCATGCCGATGCCGCCGATATCCGAGCCAGGTTGCAGCACCCAATACAACAGGCTCGGCCGATGCGCGACATAGCGCGTCAGGTCGGCGTCGAACACGATGTTCATGCTGCCTGCGATGCCCATGCGCCCTTCCATCGGCAAGCCGATATCGTCGGCGACCTGACTACGGCCGCCGTCGGCGCCTATCAGATATTTGGCGCGAATCTCGTAGCGCATGCCGCTCAAGCGATCCTGCACGGTGGCAGTGACGCCATCGGCGTCTTGCACGAGCGACAGGTATTCGGTATCGAACCTCACGTGTGAGCCACGCGATGCGGCGTTGCCGAGCAGGATGGGTTCGAGCAGGTGCTGGGGAAGATCGCAGCAACTGGAAGGACTCGCGAGTGCGTGATCCGCGCGGCGTAGCGGATGCGTGCCCCAGGTCCGGATACGCCCGAGTTCCTCGCCCGCAAGGCTCGTGCAGAACACCGTGTCGCCCAGCAGTTCCTGAGGCGTAGCGAGCGCGATGGCTTCTTTTTCGATGCCAAGGTCGCGCAGTATTTCCATCGTGCGTTGATTGGTAAAGTGCGCGCGGGGCGTGTCCGCCAGCCAGCGATATTTCGTCACCACGATATTCGCAATGCCGTACGTGCTTAGCATGAGCGCGGCGGCAGATCCGGCAGGACCGCTTCCAACGATCAATACGTCGGTATGAATCATGCGTTGTGTTCCTTGAATGGGGTTGTCCTGCGTAATGGGCATCTCAAGACATGCTCGAGCTTTGTCTGCCTCGCCGGAAGGCACCGGCGAGGCGGAGGTATCGCGACGCGCGCGTCGCTGTTAGCGCGAGCAATGGATTTGCGTAGTGGGCTGCTGCTACGGGGATACGCGGCGATTCCGGTTCAGGACGAAGCAGCGTGGTCTTTCGGAGTTGCCCGTTGATGATCTACAGAGCGTGACCTTCGTGTTTTGCACAAACGAAATGCCCAATTGCATTGCCTGTTTGACGTAGTTGTTTCCGCATCGTAAAGGCCTCGTCGCGCACAAGCCGGACAACGTTCGTCATCCCGCGCAAGCCTTCGTGAGTTCAACCGATGCATTCGGAAAACTGTACATCTGCACGGATGTGCCGTTGTCGCTTACGGTTTGCAACTGACCCGGCAAGCCATGATGTTTGGGGAGTTTCAGGCGAGATTGGGATAGCCCGCGCGCCGCGCTTCGTCTTCCCTCTCGAGAATGGCTTGAAAAGCATTGTCAGGCGGCATTGCAAGGCCTTTCAGGCGCAGGCGTTCAGCAAGTAAAGGACGCGCGGCGATCACATCGCCAACCGCCGGTGCGAGACGGGAAAGCATATCGCGCTCCACGCTTCGCGATGCAATGAACGGCAGGGCGGGAGCCGCGCGCGTCAATGCGAGCACGCGCACGGACCCGATGAGGTCCGGCATGTAATCACCCGCGAATGCGAGCGTGACACAGTCGATTGACGCGATATCGGCTCGATTGCCGGACACTGCGCGCAACGAATCAAGATGCGAGCCGGTGCGGACGGACTGACTGAAAAACCGTCCACCCCGCGCTAGCGGCGCGACGGCGTGACGCAGCGCATTCATGCCGCTATGCGAGCTATCGTCGTTGTAGGCGACGATCTTTCCTCGATAGTCGTCGAGCGCTGATGCTCGGTCCGTCCGGCGAACCACGATCGCACTGGAATAGAAATACTCGTGGCACCCCGGTGCATCGAAAATCGGCACCCCGACCACATGAACATGTTCAGCCAGGCCGTGCGTCAGCGGGTAACCGCATGTCTGCGAGAGGAGTAGATCGGGACGTCGCCAGATAGCGTCCAGCTGTGTGGGCTCAGTCGAAGCGATATCCAGCTTGATGCGCTGGCCTCGTACCGCCACCCGCTCACCGACTTCCCGTGCCAATTCGCGCCACGCGTCGGCAAGCTCCGGACTGACGTTGTACATCGGGAAAACCGCGACCAGGTCCATCTTGATCCCATGCTCAATGGCAGAAGAACATGGTGTTGTACCGTTCCGGTCAGTGTCAAGGTGTGCCGACGCGATTTCGCTGCATCGGCGTCGTCGCTGCGCCGATCGGTAGATGCGCTGTTTTCGCCGCCGCCGATTCATCGGGGCCGCACCAACCAACGCCTCCTGAGTGTGCGACAAAGCGGACTGGTGTAAATGCAAAGCGTCGCCACCATTCCAGATAGCCGTGCACGACGTAACCGGCATTGCGCTGGTTATAAGCGGCCGCGTGCCGACGATAGACCACAGGAAGTGCAAACCACGGCACCGAAGGTAAGTCGTGATGCACGGCATGAAGATTGTTATTCAGGAAAAGCAGACGCCAGGCCAGAGACGGGTGATTGATCACGCTGCGGCGAGTCCGATCCGGATGATATCGATGCTCCTGGAACGAGCGAACCAACGTAATGGACAGCGCCGGATATCCGACGCCGCAGAGAAACAGCCATGCCGGGATGCCGCACTGCCGATCCAGCCAGATAACCAGGGCCGCTAGTGCAAGTCCATGCGCCGCCCATGCAGGGACGTCTTGCCGATCCTTGCGCGCGATGCGCCGGCAAGCGTCGTGTGCCGTCGACGCGAGCGTCAACGCCGGGCCGACCAGCACTCGCCCAGCGAAAGTCGCGCGCGCTATCCACAGCGCCCGAACGACCGATGGCGCCCGGTGCCAGTCACCGGTGCTGACGAAAAAGCTCTCGGGGTCGGCGTCCGGGTCGGTCAATGATGGGGCCGCGTGATGAGCGAGATGCGAGCGGCGATATACCCGATAAGGAAACCACACGGCAAGTGGCGCGAAGCCGAGCAATGCATTGAACGCCGGGTAGCGCGTCGGATGGCCATGCAGCAACTCATGTTGTAGCGATATATACCAGGCGCTCGCTACGCTCAGCAGCGGAATCGCGATGGGTAGCCCGATATGGCTCGCTTGTGTGGCGATGCCGAACCAGGCCGCATAGACCGTCGATATCAGCAGCCACGTTGGCCACTCGGTGCGCCAGGCCCATGAAGCTCTTTCTGCACATACTTGCTGACGCTGCGCTTCGTCGAGATAGACCGCGCCTGGCGCACGGTGCGGTGCAGTTGTCTGCAGATGGGCAGAATCGAAACTTTCCACAGTGGGTCCGCGTTCAGATGCAACGAGTGCTTACGATAAAGGCGGCTGCTCCGGTTGGTGAACCAATCAATTCTGCTTTGCATTTCTGGTAACGCGACTACCGGCATTGATCGATGTTCGTAGCACCCCGCAGGCACGCAACTTATCGAAGATGCATGTTACGGAATGGTATGAAGCAAGCCGTGCCTTGCGTCTTCGAACGCCGCTTCCACGCGACGCGATTTGACGGATCCAGCTTCCGCACATACAACACCAGTGTTGTCCTTCATCGCGCGAAATGAACCTGGTGCGGAGGTGTGGCCATGAATGAGTCGTCCGATTTCCGCAGTAAGAAGTTAGCGCTTGATCACGGAGGGGGCGATATGCCCGTGCAGGGCTTTGGCACGCTGATTCCCGACGCGGCAACGACTATCCGTGCCACCCAGGATGCACTCGAAGCCGGATATCGGCACATCGACTGTGCCGAGCGATATCGGAATGAGCACGAGGTGGGCGAAGCGTTACGAATTGGGCTGGCTGCTCAACGCATTGCGCGCGAAGACGTCTTTGTGACCACCAAGATGTGGAACAACAACCATCGGCCCGAGCGCGTCGAACCGGCTTTCGAGGCGAGTCGCAGCAGGCTCGCACTCGACTATCTCGATCTCTATCTCATTCACACGCCGTTTGCATTTAAACCAGGGGATGATCAGGACCCACGCGATGAAAGCGGCAATGTGATCTACGATGAAGGTGTGACGCTACTCGACACGTGGCGGGCGATGGAAGATCTCGTCGACCATGGCCGATGCCGCGCGATCGGACTCTCCGACATTCTGCTTAACGAGTTGCAGTTCCTCTATGAATCGGCGCGAATCAAGCCGGCGGTGGTGCAGGTCGAAGCCCATCCGTACCTTCCGGAAACGGAGCTCCTCGAATTCTGCAAAGAGAAAGGAATGGTGTTTCTGGCCTACGCGCCGCTCGGTCACGGGATCAGGCCGGGGCCGCTCGAGGACCCCGTCATTTCCCGGATTTCCGCGCGAACGGGTAAAACGCCAGCACAGGTACTCCTTGCGTGGGCGGTGCAGCGTGGCGGCGCTTTGCTGACGACCCCGAAGAGTGCGGCACGCGCGCGGGAAAATTTCGACATCTCATCTCTTCCAGAAGACGCGTTTGACGAGATCAATCGGATTGAGGTCAGGCAGAGGTTCAACCAGGTGGTCAATACCGGTAGCGGGGGCTTCCTGACGCAGCGTTAGCGATAGTGGAAATGGAGGCGATCCATGCAAGACGAAAGAATCCGTGAAGCCCTGAGCAGTCACTGGCGCGCCTCGGCAGCGGGCGATCTCGACCTGGAACACGAGATTTACGATAACGATGCGATCTGTGACTATCCTCAATCCGGTGAAAGAATCCGCGGGCCAAGCGACTTGAAAGCATTGCGCAGCCATCATCCGGATAGACCATCCGGTTTCGATGTCAGGAGAATGCACGGGGAAGGCAATCTTTGGGTCACCGAATACACGATCACCTACAAAGGGCGACCAACGTGCGTGGTAAGCATCATGGAGTTTCGAAACGGCAAGGTCATTCACGAGACCCAGTATTTTTCGGATCCCTTTGAAGCACCGGACTGGCGCAGACAGTGGGTTCAGCCATCGGCGTAATGGCCAGAAACGAACATCTGATGTCCCCGAACCGTCGTAGCTACAGCATCCGTGCACAACGATAAAACCTAAACTGGTTCTCATCAGCGGTGATCGTTTTCGTGATCCGCGGGGCAGCCTTCTATCACCTGACGCGGGTCCCTGGACTACTGGACATGGTCCGTTGCGCAGTCCGTTACGTCGCGCCCGACATCGAGTGGGCGCCGCGCGCACGGTACTGCGGCAGCGCCCGCATCCCCTCGAGGAGGGACGTATGAACGAAGCAAATCAAAGCGCCGCGCGTGTGCGCGGGTTAAGCCATTTCATCGACGGTCAACGCGCCGCGGGCACAAGCGACCGGTTCAACGACGTATACGATCCGGCGCAAGGGCGAATTACGGCGCGCGTGCCGGTTGCGAACGCGACCGACGTTGCCGCTGCGGTCGCCGCGGCGAAAGCTGCGTTTCCTGCGTGGAGCGAAACGCCGCCGCTAAAACGCGCGCGCTTGATGTTCAGGTTCAAGGAACTGCTCGACGCACACTCGGACGAACTGGCCGAACTCATTACCCGCGACCACGGTAAGCTATTCGCGGACGCGAAGGGAGAAGTGGTGCGCGGCATCGAGATCGTCGAATTCGCGTGCGGCATTCCCCATCTGCTCAAGACCGACTTCACCGATCAAAGCGCCAGCGGGTTGGATAGCTGGAACCTGCGCCAGCCCATCGGCGTGGCCGCGGGCGTCACGCCATTCAATTTCCCGATGGTGGTGCCGTGCTGGATGTTCGTGATGGCCGCCGCGACAGGCAATACGTTTGTACTCAAGCCGTCGGAGCGGACTCCATCAGCATCGATCCGGCTCGCCGAGCTGTTCATCGAGGCGGGTTTTCCTAGAGGCGTCTTCAATGTCGTGCACGGCGACAAAAACACGGTCGATGCACTGATCGAACACCCCGATGTCGCCGCGATATCCGTTGTCGGTTCGACGCCGGTTGCGGAGTACATCTATAGCGAAAGCGCGAAGCGCGGCAAGCGCGTGCAGGCGTTGGGCAGCGCGAAGAACCATCTCGTTGTCATGCCGGATGCGAATCTCGATCAAGCGGTCGATGCGCTGATCAACTCGGCATACGGCTCGGCCGGCGAGCGCTGCATGGCGACCTCGGTCGCGGTAGCGGTCGGGCGCATCGGCGACGAACTGATCGAGCGCCTTGCGCCGCGCGTGCGCGCGCTCAGGATTGGCAGCGGGTTGGAGCCCGATCTGGATATGGGGCCGCTCATCAGCGCCGCGCATCGAGCCAAAGTAACGGGTTATATCGAAGCGGGCGTCGCGGCGGGTGCGACGATGGTCGTCGATGGCCGTGGTTACACAGTACGCGGTCATGAAGAGGGTTTCTTTCTCGGCGGCTCGCTGTTTGACCATGTAAAGCCCGATATGACCATCTATCGGGAAGAGATCTTTGGGCCGGTGCTGTCCGTTGTCCGCGTACCTGATCTCGCAAGCGCTATCGCGCTCGCGAATGCACACGAGTTGGGGAACTGTGTATCGCTGTTCACTTCGGATGGGGGCACGGCACGCACATTTACACGGCACATTCAGGCAGGCATGGTGGGCATCAACGTGCCGAGTCCCGTGCCGTCGGCATGGCATTCGTTTGGAGGATGGAAGCGGTCTCTGTTCGGCGATCATCATGCGTACGGGGAGGAAGCCGTGCGGTTTTATACGCGCTATAAGAGCGTAATGCAGCGCTGGCCCGATAGCGCCGACAACAGCGCAGGCTTTGCGATGCCTGCGGCGGCGTAAATTTCTGATCGACGCGTTTTACAGGTTTTGTGGAAGATCGGCCGATGGCTAGCTCAGGAAAACAGCGGCATTTGCGCGTTCCATCGCAAGCCATCGTGCCTTCACATCGCAATGCAGACGTGCAAGCACGCGCGTGCGCGGCTCGATCTGGAACGCCTACATTCGCGCACTTTCTAACGCATCGCGCGAGCGCGCCAATTCATATCCACTCGGCTCCTTCCATGCGTCGCGTAGCATCTGGATGAACACGATGCAGTTTTCCGACCGATGTCCGTCCGGGTACGCGCCAGCTTCACACAGCGCGATGATCTCCTCGCGCAGCCGGAGATCTCGCACGTCCTGCGCCAGATGCAAGACCATCTCCGGGTCCGGCCGGCAGCTATCGTTCCAGTTCAGACAGGGCGTCGACATCAGTTCCTCGCACAACTCCCGCATGATGCCGAGCAGCTGTCCGCGGTTGATATGTAACCGTTGTTCGATTCCACATCTGTCCAGTGCCTGCAGTTCCTCAAATCCGACGTGTCCGTCACATAGCAGACAGGCGGCGATGATACGGGCCGCGGTTTCCGGACTGTCACTTCGATAATGGCGCATCGCAAACCTCCATCTCTGTCGATACCTTCAACAGCAAACAAGTGGGGAAGGTGCCGGCGAACATCAGCGTCGCCGGCCCGGCGATGCACGCTAACTGTCGTGTCAACCCGATGCCCGTACAGCACTGCGGTATCGCTGCAATGGATGCTAGGCGCGAGGTATTAGCCGAAAATGAGAGGGCTGACGCGTTCGCGAGATAGAGTGCGAGTGAAGCGAATACGTCAGCTGATTGGCGAGAACGGCGCGAGGCTAAGGGCAGGCACACATTCCCCACCGCTGTCAGCTGTGGCAGACTAAGACTCGCAACGGTCTGGCCGATAGGCACTTCTTGCCCGACAGCGGCAACCGGCTTAACGACGGAGGCCCTGATTGGACTCCTCTCTGCGGTTCGGCGCGACTGGCGACGCCGGTTCTCAGGTGTTATGGGAAGACGGCGAGCGCACACTCTGCCGACGATGGCGCCCCATCGCCGACGGCCGGCAGAGCGCCGTGCTGACCGTGGAGCCTACCGCCGAGCATCCGACTCCCGCCAGCCTCGATCGTCTGGTTCACGAATACGCGCTCAAAGACCAACTCGACAGCACCTGGGCGGTGCGGCCGCTCGAAGTCGTCCATGAAGGCGGTCGAACGCTGCTATTGCTCGAGGACCCTGGCGGCGCGCCGCTGGGCCGCCTGCTCGGCGCGCCGATGGGCGTGGGCCGCTTTCTGCGTCTTGCGATCAGCATCGCCGCCGCCCTCGGCAAAGCGCACCAATGCGGGCTGGTTCACAAGGACCTCAAGCCAGCGCACATCCTCGTGAATTCCGAGCAGGAAAAAGCATGGCTGACCGGCTTTGGTATCGCGTCGCGTATGCCGCGGGAGCGGCAAGCGCCCGAGCCTCCCGAAACCATCGCCGGCACGCTCGCGTACATGGCTCCGGAACAGACCGGCCGCATGAATCGCTCGATCGACGCACGCAGCGATCTCTACGCACTCGGCGTCACGCTCTACCAGATGCTCACCGGCCATTTGCCCTTCTATGGCGCCGACCCGATCGAATGGGTGCACTGCCATATCGCTCGCAAACCGGTGCCGCCCAGCGAACGGCTGGAGCATGTCCCCGCTTCGGTTTCCGCGATCGTCATGAAGCTGCTGGCCAAGACCGCCGAGGAGCGCTACCAGACCGCGGGTGGCCTCGAGCGTGATTTGCGGCGCTGCCTGCACGAGTGGGCAACGCAAGGCGACATCGAAGACTTCGCGCCCGGCCAACAGGACACGCCCGATCGGCTGCTGATTCCTGAAAAACTCTACGGGCGTGCGCGGGAAGTCGAGACCTTGCTGGCTTCGTTCGATCGCATCGTCACAAACGGTGCGCCGGAACTCGTGCTCGTCTCCGGCTATGCCGGCATCGGCAAGTCCTCGGTCGTCAACGAACTCCATAAGGTCCTGGTGCCGCCACGCGGGATTTTCGCTGCGGGCAAGTTCGATCAATACAAGCGGGACATCCCCTATTCGACGCTCGCTCAGGCATTTCAGGGCCTTGTCCGGCCGCTGCTCGGAAAGAGCGATGCGGAACTTGCCGGCTGGCGCGACGCGTTTCTGCAGGCGCTTGGGCCCAACGGTCGGCTGATCGTCGATGTCGTTCCCGAACTGAAGCTCATCATTGGCGAGCAGCCGCCGGTCCCCGAGCTTTCGCCACAGGATGCGCAAAGGCGCTTTCAACTGGTGTTGCGCAGCTTTATCGGGGTGCTGGCCCGGCCCGAGCATCCGCTGGCGCTGTTTCTCGACGACCTGCAATGGCTCGACGCGGCGACGCTCGATCTGCTCGAGGACTTGCTAAGCAGCGCCGATCTACGGCATCTGATGCTGATCGGCGCGTATCGCGACAACGAAGTCGCAGCCGGGCATCCGCTGATGCGCACGCTGGAAGCGAT
This sequence comes from Paraburkholderia rhizosphaerae, assembly GCF_004366595.1. GTDB lineage: Bacteria > Pseudomonadota > Gammaproteobacteria > Burkholderiales > Burkholderiaceae > Paraburkholderia > Paraburkholderia rhizosphaerae. The sequence goes on along the minus strand of NZ_SORE01000005.1, from coordinate 101,789 downwards.
CAGGGCCGCCGGCGGGAAGGTTGAAAACATTGTGCTCGCGCCGCTTGCCGAAGAGCATCTCGCGCAACTGATCGCCGACGCGCTGCGCTGCGAGCCCGCTCGCGCGGCGCCGCTCGCACAACTGGTGCATGCCAAAACCGGCGGCAATCCTTTTTTCGCGAATCAGTTCCTGTCATCGCTGGCCGACACAGGGCTGCTCGCTTTCGATCACGACACCGCGTGCTGGCATTGGGATCTCGCGCGCATTCACGCGAAGGGCTACACCGATAATGTCGTGGACCTGATGGTCGCGAAGCTGAACCGGCTGCCGTTCGAAACGCAGACCGCTCTGCAGGAACTTGCCTGTCTCGGCAACACCGCCGAAACGACGACACTCGCGATCGTGCTTGGCATGTCGGAGGCGCAAGTCCACGAGACGCTCAGACCCGCCGGCCGCCACGAAATGGTCGAACGCCTCGCGGGAACCTGCCGGTTCGTCCATGATCGCGTTCAGGAAGCCGCGTATTCGCTGATCGAGGAAGAGCGGCGCGGCGAAATGCATCTTCGGATCGGCCGGGTGCTTGCGCAACAGACCCCTGCGGAGAAGCGCGAAGAGGTGATCTTCGAGATCGTCAACCACCTGAATCGCGCGATCCCGCTGATCGACTCGCAAGCGGAGCGCGAACGGCTCGCCGAATTCAACCTGATCGCCGGGCGGCGCGCGAAGGCTTCCACCGCCTATGCTTCAGCACTCAAGTATCTTGTGACGGGCTCGACCCTGTTGGGTCATACAGGCTGGGAGCAATGCCGGGAACTGGTCTGCGCGCTGGAACTGAACCGCGCCGAATGCGAGTTTCTGACCGGCGCGCTGGCCGAAGCGGACGCGCGCCTGACCGCACTGTCGGCTCGTGTGGCGACGATGGCCGAACGCGCGTCGGTGGCGAGCTTGCGGGTGGAGTTGTACTTGACCATCGATCGAAGCGGCCATGCGGTCGCCGTCGGTCTCGATTATTTGCGGCATCTTGGCGTCGAGTGGTCGCCGCATCCGACCGAAGCCGAAGCGCGCGGTGAATACGAGCGCATCTGGGCGACCCTCGGCAACCGCCCGATCGAAACACTCGTCGAGTTGCCTTTGATGAGCGATCCAGCATCCCTCGTCACCTGCGATGTGCTGGTCAAACTCGCGGTGCCCGCGTTGTACACGAATGCCAATCTGTTTTGCCTGATCACCTGCCGGCTGGTGAATCTCAGCCTCGAAGGCGGCAATTCCGATGGGTCCTGCTGCGCGTATGAATGGCTGGGCGGCATGATCGCCGGCCACCGTTTCGGTGACTATCAAACTGGCTTCCGATTCGGCCGGCTCGGCTACGACCTCGTCGAACAGCGTGGGCTGGAGCGTTTCAAGGCGAGAATTTACGTCGGTTTCGGAAATGTCGTTCTGCCGTGGACGCGACATATCCGCACGGGCCGCGAGCTCGTGCGTCGTGCGTTCGAGGCCGGTAAACAAAGTGGCGACCTCACTTTCGCCGCGCATTGCTGCAGTCATCTGAACACGAACCTGCTTGCCGCCGGCGATCCGCTCGCCGACGTTCAATGTGAAGCGGAGCGCGGTCTCGCGTTCGCGCAGAAGATGCGATTCGGACTGGCGATCGACCGCCTCGGCACGCAGCTCTCGCTGATCCGGACACTCCGAGGACTGACGCCGGTCTTCGGCCGTTTCGACGATACTCAGTTTGACGAACGATTGATCGAGCGGCGCTTCGCGGCTAATCCGGATCTGGCGCTTGCCGAGTGCTGGTATTGGGTCCGCAAGTTGCAAGCGCGTTACCTTGCTGGCGACTACGCAGCGGCAACCGAGGCCGCGTTCAACGCGCAACGGCTGCTTTGGACATCGCCATCGCATTTCGAAACAGCGGAATATCACTTCTACAGCGCGCTCAGTCACGCCGCGTCCTGCGATGTTCTCGCAGCTGAACGCGAGCGGCACCTCAACGCTCTGGTTATGCACCACCGGCAACTCGAGATATGGGCGGCGAATTGCCCGGACAACTTCGAGAATCGCGCCGCGCTGGTTGCCGCGGAGATCGCACGCGTGGACGGACGAGAGCTCGACGCCGAACGTCTGTACGAGCAGGCGATCCGCTCGGCGCGCGACAATGGCTTCGTTCACCACGAAGCACTAGCCAACGAACTGGCTGCGCGTTTTTATGCGGCACGTGGCTTCGAGACCATTTCCATCGCGTATCTACGCAATGCTCGATATTGCTATGTTTGCTGGGGCGCCAACGCGAAGGTCAGGCAGCTCGACGAGTCACAGCCCCGACTCAAGGACGAACTGCCGGCCGTCGGGCCCACCAGCACGATCGGAGCGCCGGTCGAACACCTTGACCTCGCGACGGTGATCAAGGTGTCACAAGCGGTCTCCGGCGAGATCATCCTCGAAAAGCTGATCGATATGCTGATGCGCACCGCGATGACCCAGGCAGGGGCGGAGCGAAGCCTGTTGCTGTTTCAGCGCGGGGACGCGCTGTGGATCGACGCGGAAGCCACCACGCGCGGCGACGCGGTCGTCGTGCATTTGCGCGGCCAGCCGCTGGACGCCGCCGCGTTGCCCGAGCCGGTTCTCCAGTATGTGCTGCGTACCCACGAGAGCGTCATTGTCGGCGATGCGTCGGCCGACGCCGCGCTGGCAGCCGATCGCTACATTCTCGAGCATCACGCCCGCTCCATTCTGTGCATCCCGCTGCTCAACCAGGCGAAGCTCGTCGGGGTGCTTTACCTCGAAAACAACCTGGCGGCGCACGTTTTTGCGCCCGCGCGGGTCGCGGTGTTGAAGCTGCTCGCTTCACAGGCGGCAATTGCACTGGAAAACAGCCGGTTGTATCAGGAGGCCGCGGAACGTGACAGGAAAATCCGGCGCCTGGTTGACGCGAACATTATCGGTATCTTCGTCTGGCGGCTTGAGGGCGGGACACCGGAATTCAGTGACGCCGCGGTCTATGACGTAAACGACGCATTTCTGCGAATGATGGGATACGAGCGGGAAGATTTTGCGCCAGGTCGCGTACGCCGTTCGAATCTGACGCCACCGGAATGGCGTGACCGAACAGCGCAAGCGAATGCCGAGCTGATAGCGACAGGAACGATTCAGCCGTACGAGAAAGAGTATTTGCGCAAGGACGGTAGTCGCGTCCCGGTGCTGGTCGGAATCAGTGCCTTCGAAAGCGGCAAGGAGGGCGTCGGATTCGTGCTCGATCTGACCGAGCGCAAGCAGGCCGAAGCGAAGGCGCGCGAGAGCGAGCAGCGCTACCGCGAAGTGCAGGCTGAACTGGCACACGCGAACCGTGCGACGACAATGGGGCAGCTCACCGCGTCGATTGCCCACGAAATCAAGCAGCCGATCGCGGCAACCGCCGCCAACGCCGCAGCTGCGATCCACTGGCTCCGGGCGCAACCGCCTAACATGACGGAAGCGATGCAAGCGCTCGATCGCATTGTGAGTGACTCGATGCGAGCCGGCGACATCATCGGACGGATTCGCGACCTCATCAAGAAAGCGCCTCCGCGCAAGGACACGGTGGACGTCAACGAAGCCGTGCGCGAGGTCATCGAACTCACGCTTGCGGAAGCGACGAAGCACGGCGTATCGGTGAAGGCTGTGCTCGCGGACGGTTTGCCGTCGGTTAGCGCAGACCGCGTGCAGGTACAACAGGTGATCCTCAATCTGATCGTCAACGCTATCGAAGCGATGAGCGCAACCAGCGACGGGGCGCGTGATTTGCTGATCAGTACCGCAGCGGTGCTATCGAACGGTGTATTGATTCGTGTGTCGGATTCCGGCCCAGGGCTTCCTCCGGATGGAAGCGAACGCGTCTTCGAGCCGTTCTACACGACGAAGGTCGGTGGCTTGGGCATGGGCTTGTCGATCTGCCGTTCGATCGTCGACGCTCATGGAGGAAGGCTGTCCGCGAAGCCGAATACGCCGCGCGGCGCGGTATTCGAGTTTTCATTGTCCACGCACTCGCCTACGCTGTTCGGGCTTGACGCAGAATGACACATGGCCATTCGCGCTTTCGGCTACCCGGATAAAGCGTCGCTTTGCTAAAGAAATTGTCTTGCATGCCGTTATCCCGACGGCATCGCACCGGCTGCATTGAATCGAGCGTTCGCCCTCGAATTGCGTCTGCGCGTGCATCCGATTGCGTTAGACAATGAGGACAAAGATGAAAAAAGTAGTATGGGCTGGATTGCTGACGCTGTGTCTCGCAGCGTGCAATAAAGCCGCACCGTCAGGCACGATGACCGGGACGTACGGCTATGACGATCACGGTACAGTGACGCCGCTGCTAAAGGTCGAATCGCAAGGTAACAGCTATGCGGTGTCCGAGTACGCACAAGGGAAGTGGTCGCCCGTCGCTTCCACCATCAAGCCATTTACGAAGGAAGATCTCGAGCAGATCACGAAGCATAAGATCGACGTGCCTGTCGATGGATTGGAGACAAACGGCTTTGCATTGGTCCACGTACCCAACGGATGGACCGATGGATCGTTCGCAACGAAGACGGGCTATTTTGTTTTAATGATGTATGGGCCGATTGACGTGCAGAAGATGTAGACGCAAAAGGCCGCGCATTGCTGATTCATGTGCCAGAAATCTCGCAGCGCATGTTGACGCTCGATTTGCGAGCACTCGAACAGGCAAGCCTCGTGCGGCGGACGGTATTCGCCGAGGTGCCGGTAAAAGTCGAGTATCAGCTCACTCAAGACGGTGAGCGGCTGAGGCCTGTCGTCGAGGTCATGCGCGAGTTCGGACTTTGGCTTAAGAGCCGTCCACAGTGTGAACCGGACGCACCGCAGCCGGCGACGGTCAAAGCAATGCACGCAGTGCCTTCTTCACTCGATGACTGAATGATGTAAGGCCCGCGCAAATGAGCCACAATGATCAAACCCACGGGTGCCTGCGCCGCAGGTGTGAAGGTGCGCATCACTCGCCAGCGTACGGTCGGAAGAATCGCCCGACACAGTGATGCGGACATAGCAGCCGGAGTAACGCCCGGTCGCCCGTGGCATTCGGCGCCACGCGTCGCATGCAGCCGCTAGTCGTCGACGGTATGAATCACCGGCGGTAACAACGCGCCGGATGCCGGCTTGGGTGACGAAGCCGCTGCCCACGGCGCCGCCGGCAAGCCTGTCGGCGTGTCGTTGCCGCCCATCGTGGACTGACTGGTTCCCGAACCCTGCGCAGTTGCGTCCGAAGCCGCGTTATCCGACGACGCACTGCTGCCGTCGCCGCATGCAGCTACCCACAAACAGGCCAGCAGCACTGCAGGCCCGCGCCAGTTAAACGATAGATGCCGCAGAATCTTCTCCTTGCCCTGACAGCCGGATCGCTCACCCGCATCCACCGATGCGTGCCACGATCCGAACCTGTTCATTCCATTTGTATCGCGTCTTCGCGGTCGGCCGCATCCTGACGATGCGGCCGACCGCTGCCTCCCCCAGCGCCTACAGCATCAACTACCGAGCGCCGGATCCGACATGCTTTCACGGCCCGTTTCGACGTGCCCCGCGATACGCCACAGCGCGTTCGCATCGATGTCGACCGTGATCGTCAGGTCGTACCAGCCGTCCGACTTCTGCAGATTGACCATCACCGTGCTGGAGTCGTCGCCGCGCACGCGCAGGTTGCCGTCGATATGCGAATCGTAGGCGCTGACGGCCTTGAACGTGCAAGGTTTATTGCTACCGTTCTTTAGCTTCAGTTGCAGGTTGCCGTTCGCGACGTCGAAGCCATCGGCGATTTCCATCATCACGCCGTGCTTGCCGCCCGTCGAGTCGACCACGCCGACGAAGCGGCGCAGATAGCCGTTCGGCCCGAACACCGAGAAGTCGAACTTGCCGCCCGGCGCGAGCATCAGCTTGTCCGCGAGGTCCTTGCCCTTCTCGACCGTATAGCTGCGCGGCAGGTCCGTCGGGTTGCCCGAGTACACGAGGAAGTTCGCGCCCGCATGACCGGTGTTGGTGATATGCAGCTGGAAGCCCGTGCCGTCGGCGGTCGCATGGCCGCGCACGAAAAACTCGTACGGCAGTGCGCGCGCGGGACGCTGGCCCGGTTCCTGTTTCGGCATCACCTGCGTGCCCGGCACCGCCGGCACGACGCTCGGATGACGGTTCTTGTCAGCCGGGAACGACGTAGCGGGCAGGTTCGGAAAGCCGCGATTCGGATTCTTGAAGTTGAACATCGACGTCAGGTCGCCGGCCACCGTACGGCGCCACGGCGTGATGTTCGTCTCGTTCAGGTTGCCGTTGCGGCCGAAGCGCTTCTCGATGAAGCGGATCACCGACGTGTGGTCGAACACTTCCGAGCACACGTAGCCGCCCTTCGACCACGGCGAGATCGCAATCATCGGCACGCGCGGTCCCATACCGTACGGGCCCGGCTGGTTGCCGCTGTTGCCGGCGAAGAACTCATTGACCGTCGATACGGTGGACATGCCGGTATCCGGCGTCGACGATGCATACGGCGGCGCAATATGGTCGAACAGACCGTCGTTCTCGTCATACATCAGCAGCAGCACGGTCTTGCTCCACACTTCCGGATTCGACGTCAGTGCCTGCAGCACCTGGTCGACGTACCACGCACCATAGCTCGGCGGCCAGTTGCCGTGCTCGGAGAACGCTTCCGGCGCGGTGATGTACGACACTTGCGGCAACGTGTTGTTCTTGACGTCATTGAGCAGGATGTCGAAGTAGTTGCCGCTGTTGATTACCTGCGTGCCGGTGCGTGCCCCCTGGAACAGCGGGCTGCCCGGTTGCGCGTTCTGGTATTGCTTGAAGAACAGCAGCGACGTATCGCCGAAGTTGCCGATGAACGGGTTCTGATCGTCGCCCCAGCCGGTCGACGGATTGAGGCCCGAGCCCATGTCCTGGTAGACCTTCCACGAAATGCCCGCTGCCTGGAGCTTCTCCGGGAACGTGCTCCACGAATAGCCGGCTTCCGCGTTGTCGATCACCGGGCCGCCGCCACTGCCATCATTGCCGACCCAGCCGGTCCACATGTAGTAGCGATTCGGGTCGGTCGGCGTCATCGCGGAGCAGTGGTACGCGTCGGCAATCGTAAACGCGTCGGCGAGCGCGTACTGGAACGGGATGTCCGCGCGCGTCATGTAGAACATCGACGTCGTGCCCTTGGCCGGCACCCACTGGTCATAACGGCCCTGGTTCCACGCGGCGTGCGTGCCAGACCAGCTGTGGTCCAGGTCCTGCACGAACTGCGAGCCCAGGTTCGGCAGGTTCGGGCGGAACGGCAGCAGGTAACCGTCGGGCGTTGAAGCAGGCTGAAAAAACACCGGCTTGCCGCTTGGCAGCGGAATTGTGCGCGTATCGCCGAAACCGCGCACGCCGCGCAACGAGCCGAAGTAGTTGTCGAATGAACGGTTCTCCTGCATGAACACGACGATGTGCTCAACGTCCTCGATCGTGCCCGTGGCGTTGTTCGCGGGAATCGCCAATGCTTTCTGAATTCCGAGGGGCACCGTTCCGAGTGCAGTCGCTGCGCCAGCTGCTTGAGCAGCAGCGCGCAAGAAATCGCGTCGGCTATTTGAAGTCATCTTGTGTGTAAGCATCCAAAGGGAGGGTAGGTACGACATGAAACGCTGCCCTGCATTTGCATTACACTCAGGGCACGTTTCGCGCGTGCTTAGACGAACTGCTTAACTGCTCAGGTCGACGCACGAGAAATCATCCGCAAGCGTGGTCGAAAAAAATGACTGTCCGATGGCAATTTCAATTTCGATAAAAAATCATCGGAACGTATAGCGTCCCGCCGTGCATGACGTTGCGGTTGACGGAGTCCGTATCGCAAGTGCTTGTGTCGCTTGGGTTTACTTCGGAGGCAAAGATGCATCGAAAATTTTTTCGATGAATGTCGAGCATCGAAGCAACGGGTTGGACACGCTTGAGGCGGCACACATCGTGGTGCGGGACTTTCCCTGGTGCACGCTTAGCAACGATGCTGCTATTCGCGCGCGCGACGTTTACCCACGAGGCTATGACGCGCTCGTGCGGTGTTTGGGTCGGCAAGTGGTGGAGAACAGCGAAGGAAATCGTAATCTCGTAGATCGGCGCATCGCTCGACTGGATATTTCGGAATGCTGCGCAGCGTGTGCTGCACGACCATGGTGCGTTCAGGGTCAAGTTAGCCGCAACATGATTGATGGGATAGAAAGGATTTAGCAAGGCAGCGTCTGTCGCGATGGCTCCTCGTCGTTGGGAAAAATCGATTTTTTTGCGCCGCAACTTCGCCCAATGTCGATTCTGGCTTCGATCCATCGTCGTAGCAGTGTGTCCAATCTCCATTGAAAGGAAGCACACCATGACTACCGGAACCGTCCGTCTGCACCGCGTGTTGCGCGCGCCCCCCGAACGCGTTTATCGCGCTTTTCTCGAACCCGACGCCATGGCAAAGTGGCTACCGCCGTACGGCTTTACCTGTCAGGTGCACCACCTGGACGCCCGCGTCGGTGGCACGCACAAGATGTCTTTCCGTAACTTCAGCACCGGAAACAGTCACTCGTTCGGCGGCGAATACATCGAACTGGTGCCGTTCGAGAAGATCCGGTACTCGGACAGCTTCGACGACCCAAATCTGCCCGGTCAGATGCACGTTACCGTGTCATTGCGACAGGTGTCCTGCGGAACGGAACTCACCGTTGTGCAGGAGGGCATACCCGAAGTCATTCCTGTGGAGATGTGCTATCTCGGCTGGCAGGAATCGCTGCTTCAGCTGGCGCGATTGGTCGAGCCTGATATCCCTGAGTGATGGCAAGTGCGATAGACCGCGGTGGCGAGCGCGTGCGTTCGCCTACATGCGCGTCACGATGTCGCTGAAGTTGCAAGGGGCCATGCCGCCATTAGCGCGATGGCCCCAACTACCAAATAACTGCTGTTTATCAGGGCGCGGTCGAGCGGAAACTGTCATGCGCGACAACACGGTCCCACCAGGGTCCAACGCCAGGCAAGGCCAGGATTTCATCACTATGCGGTGTAAGCGCCACATAGTTCACGATTGGCGCCAGATAAAGATCGGCAATGCTCAACGCGTCACCCGCGAGATACGGCGATTCGCCTTTGATGCGCATCAACTCGTTCAGAACGACGCGACTTTTTTCGAGCGCAGCCTTAAGCGCGTCGTCGTTCTGGCCACCAATGAAATCCGGAAACAGGTAGTAACCGGCGACACTCACTAGTGGACCATAACCATACGAATCGACGATGCTGGTCACCATGTCCATGCGCGCTCGATCCTTCGGCGTTGCAGGGGTCAACGACGGGCCGGGCAACACGGTGTCGAGATAACGCATGATCGCCGACGTCTCCATGATCCGGAATCCGTCCACGTCAACCACCGGCACCTTGCCGAACGGGTGCCGCACTAAATGCTCGCTTTCACGCGGCTCGCCCTTCAGTACATTGACAGGAACCTGCTCGTAATCCGTGAAGCCTTTCTCCGCCAAAAGCATCCGCACGGTCCGGACATAGGTTGATCCGCTGAAACCCCAAAGCTTGAGCTTGATGGTCATCTTGCTTCCCAAGTGAATGCCACCCAATGAAGGGCGGCTGGTGTGTACAAAACACCGCACTTGCGTGGCTTTCTTATGCGATCAACGCGCGCGTGTCGGCGATGCGTAAACGCTGGTCGAACAGACCACGCTCGTTGCGAGTCGCTCGATAGTACACGGTCGTTTGGGAATGTGCCGAGCTCTTTAGCCAACCTGAACTATGGGTCGATCATCGGCCGTATCGCGCGCTTTACTATGACGGGGATGATCGGAAATGGTCATTCACCTGGAAGAGGGCGGAACCTTAGGGAAGCGAAAGACAGCAACACTTTCATTGTCTTACAGCGCTTTGCGCGTCTTCGGCCAAACCCGCCGCCCCCGGGAGAAGCCGCTACTCCTTAGCCACCCTGGCACGGTACATACGCGCGCTGATAGCTGTCATAGCAAGCGGCCGCCGGCGGTTGTGTATAAACCGGTTGCCCATACGCCGGTTGCTGATAGACCGGCTGCGCGTACGTAGGCTGCGCATTCGCAACCGACGTGACGAGCGCACCTAGCAACGCGCCGCCGATGAGGGCCCCCACTACCGCGCCGCCATTGCCACCACCGTGACCGTGGCCATGCCCCCATCCCCCGCGTCCATGCGCCGATGCCTGCTGTGCCACCGACAAGCTGCCAATCAACAACAAGACGAGTGCTGCGCGTTTCATGAGAATCTCCCTTTCCCGTTTGACGGGTTCATGGAGATCATCTTAAGCAAGCGTCCAAGAAATAACTGATGCAGTTGGTAACTGCACATTTCAAAATTTACAAAGCTGCATTTAGGCCTGCAGGGAACGCCACACGGACTTTCTCGATGCGTCGCCGTTTCTTTGCCGATGTAAGCGTGACTCTGGCGTTCGCGATATGCTTCCTCACTGGTATGCCACTACATCGGATGGAGCGTGTTCGCACGACGCTTGCATGAAAAAGATCGGTTTTCTCTCGTTCGGCCACTGGGCCAATTCCCCGCACTCGCAAACACGCTCGGCCTCTGATGCGTTGCTGCAATCGATTGATCTCGCGGTCGCCGCCGAGGAACTCGGCGCGGATGGCGCCTATTTTCGCGTTCATCATTTCGCTCGACAGCTCGCGTCGCCGTTCCCGCTTCTCGCAGCCGTCGGCGCGAAAACCAGCAGGATTGAAATCGGCACCGCTGTTATCGACATGCGCTACGAAAACCCGCTCTACATCGCAGAGGATGCCGGCGCCGCCGACCTGATCGCGGGCGGACGACTGCAGCTTGGCATTAGTCGCGGCTCCGGCGAACAGGTGATCGACGGCTGGCGCTACTTTGGTTACGCACCCGCTGAAGGCGAGACCCATACGGATCTGGCGCGGCACCACACGGAGGTGTTTTACGAGGTGCTGCGCGGCGAGGGTTTTGCTCAACCGAATCCGCGCCCGATGTTTGCGAATCCGCCGGGGCTGCTTCGGGTCGAGCCTCACTCCGAGGGTCTTCGCGACCGGATCTGGTGGGGTTCCGGTTCCGATGCGACCGCGGTCTGGGCCGCAAAAATGGGCATGAACCTGCAGTGCTCGACGCTAAAGAACGATGAGTCGGGCCGCCCTCTTCACGTCCAGCAAGCGGAGCAGATTCGAGCTTATCGCGACGCATGGAAGAAAGCCGGCCACAAACGGGAACCGCGAGTGTCCGTGAGCCGAAGCATTTTCGCGCTGATGAACGATCTCGACCGGATGTATTTTGGGCGTGAAAGACAGAGCGACGACACCATTGGCATGCTGGACGACAATATCCGCGCGATTTTTGGCCGCACTTACGCGGCGGAGCCTGATGTCCTCGTCGCGCAACTTGCGAAGGACGACGCCATCGCAGAGGCTGATACGTTACTTCTGACCGTGCCGAATCAATTGGGCGTCGAGTACTGCGCTCACGTTATCGGGTCAATCTTGACCCACGTCGCGCCTGCACTTGGCTGGCGTTAGCACGCGATCCGCGTCGCGCGGTGCAACGCGAATATCAGTCAGATACGCTTTGCTTCCCGAATGCTCTTGAGAAACGCGCGCGTTCTATCGCGCGTCGGATCGCCAAAAATCTGTTCCGGCGGCCCTTCTTCATAGACGGCGCCGTCGCACAAAAAACAGACCTTCGACGAAACCTCGCGTGCGAAGCCCATTTCATGGGTCGCGAGCAGCATCGTCATACCCTCGCTCGCGAGATCGCGCACGATGCTCAGCACTTCGGAAACCAACTCGGGGTCCAGTGCGGACGTGATTTCATCGAGCAACAGCACCATCGGATCCATCGCCAACGCGCGCACGATCGCCACGCGCTGCTGCTGTCCGCCGGACAACCGATCCGGATATTCCTTCGCCTTGTGCGCAAGGCCTACGCGCTTGAGAAGCGTCATCGCGCGTTCCTCTGCTTCGTCTTTCTTCTGCTTCAGAACGCGAATCGGCGCGAGCGTCACATTGTCGAGAACGCTCATATGCGGAAACAGGTTATAGCCCTGAAACACGATGCCGATGTCCCGACGCAATGCATCCACGTCGACGCCGGGGCCGGTGATACGGTCTCCATGAACCAGTATCTCACCGTCATCGATCAACTCGAGGCCGTTGATGCAACGCAGTAGCGTCGACTTTCCCGACCCCGACGGCCCGATCAGGCACACGACGTCATGCTCGTCGACCGTCATCGCGAGGCGCTTGATCACCGGCACCTCACCGTACGATTTCGAAATGTCGCGAATGTCGATAAACGGCATGGAGTCTCCCTCAGGCTTCGCCCGCGCGCATACGCGCGCGATCGCGCCGCATCATCCGCTCGACAAATCGCGTCTGCGGAATCGATACGATGACGAACAGCAACGCCACTGTGCTGACAGCGGAAAGATTGTAGTAATTCGACGCAATCAACATCGACTGATTGAATGAATCGATCACGCCGACGACCGACACCAGCGCTGTATCTTTCTGCAACGAGATAAAAGAATTGAGCAGCGGCGGAATGATCTGCCGGACCCCTTGCGGAACGATCACGAAACGCAACGTCTGAAAATGCGACAACCCGAGCGAACGCGCGGCGGCGGTCTGGCTCCAGTGAATGCTCAGAATGCCGGCGCGGTAAATCTCCGCGACGTACGCGCCGACGGTCAACGTCAACGCGACGATGACGAACACCGTCAGCGAAAGACTTTTCAGCACGGGGATACCGGTCAACGGAATGCCGAAGCCGACCAGATAGATCACCAGCACCGCAGGTACCGCACGAAAAATATCCACATACGCGGTCGCGATAAGACGCACCGGTTTGCCGGCGATACCTGGCGCGAACATCGCAAGCGCAACGATCAACCCCCAGATCAACACCAGGACTTCCGTGATAACGGATATCTTGACGTTCATCCAGAACGCAGCAAGTACGAGTGGAAACGTCTTCACCATCAGGGGCACCAGGAAGAACGTCTTGGCGACCGCCTGATGGTTGACCAGAAAGAACTGGAAGACGAGGATCACGACCAGCTGCGCCAATGCATATCCCAACGCGATATAGCACTGGTCCCGAGCTCCCGAGCGCGCGCCGCGTGCTTCCGCGAGATCCCGTCGCGCAGCCGCATCGCGAATACGGCCGCATGCTTTAAGCGCGCGAATCACCGGCAACACGATCACCACTGAGAGCACCGCGAGCAGCATCGCAGCTGCATTGACCCACGCGCCTTCGAAATGCGCTTCCAGGAAAGAGGCTCGCATGACAGCAACCGTGTACCAGCTTCCCAGCACGACCACCGCTACCGCGAGGATCGATGCGACCAGGAGCGATGTGGGCGCACACGGCATGCCACCTATCCTCAGGCGACGCCCATTGCCCGTGCGGCTCGGCATCACGTCGCTTGACTGTCGCGTTGCATTGCTCATGATTCAGGCTCGTTGGGTTGAGTGCCGGGTTGATGGCCGGGTTGATGGCCGGATTGCTCGCTTAAGGGTTTAGCACCGGCACTTTGGTAGGATCCGCACCGAGCTCCGGCGTCAAATACCTGGTGCTCAGTTTCTCCAGCGTGCCGTCTTTTTTCATGCTTTCGATCAGCTGGTTGAATGCCGCCAGATTCGGCGAATCCTTGTTGACCAGTCCGCCCCACGTTTCGCCCGTATCGAAGCGGCCTACCACTTCCAACTGGCCATTGGAGTTCTTCGCGCGCAAAAGTACGTTCGGCGTATCGTAGATCACCGCGTCGACTTGTCCCGCAGCCAGCGCGGTGTACATCGACGGCGGATCGTTGAACACCTTCGGTTGCTCGGTCGGTTTGACCTTTTCGACGATGTAGTCGTAAGCCGTGGTGCCACGCTCAACCGCATAGCGAAGACCGCCGAGATTCTTCTTGTCGACCTTGGTGCCGGCCTTGACCAGAATCCCCTGATCGGAGTTGAAATAAGGCACGGTGAAATTCACGACCTGCTTGCGCGGCTCGGTGATTGTGATCTCGCTTAGCGCGATATCGAACCCCTCCGATTTGCCGGTCAGAATCTGCTGGAACGACCGGCTCACCAGAACCACGCGATCGAGGCCCGCGCGATACGCCATATTGGCGGCCATGCAGTATTCGAAGCCGTCCTTGATCGTGTCCGGAGAATCGCCATTCCACCAGCCCGGCACACCGAGCACCGGCCGCACCGACAGCGCGCCGGGAACAACGGTCGTCAATTTGACCGAGCCCTTTTGTCCGGATACTTCGCATTTGCCAAAGTCCTGCGCGGCGAATGCACTCACGGTGACGGCGCTCAACGCGACGCAGACCGCCGCCCGACAAAGCCACGTTGCACGTTTTTGCGCCAGACGCCTATTGCTTTGCATCACGTTATTCTCCTCAATTATGGGTTGTTGCATCTTCAACGATCGGCTACACGTCACTAGACTACCGAGTACTACGGCAGAGCGAGATCGGGAGAAGCCCTGCGCTCAATTCATGCAAGGTGTCGCAGGCTGCGCAATGCCGCCGTGAGGCATGCCGCTGGACACATCGCCCCAGAGGACCGCGTGATCTTCAGGCAGCGCGCGCGAGTTCGGCACCGACAACCAGAGTCTCATCAGCATCCGATCCTGGCCGGTCGTCGCGTCGTCCTTGAACGCCGTGCGGCCGTGATAGACGATATGGTTGTTCAGAAGCTGAATATCGCCAGGCGCGAAGCGCATTTCAAAACACTGCTCCTGCGCGAGTTGCAGAAGCATCCGCAAAGCTTCGTGTTCGGCATCGGTCAATTTGCGCACGCTCGAAAGCAGTTGCGCGTTCTCGATGTACGTCAGCGAAAAGTGGCTCGTGAGCTTGCCGTCGCGGACCCCGAAAACCGGCAAATCATAGGTCACGTACTGGCCGCCGGCTTCTTCGCCGAACCGGCTGCGCGGAATGGGTTGGCACAGCAGCGCATGCAGATCCGGCCGGCGCTTGAGCATTTCGTTGTAGACGGTCGCGCTGCTCGCGAGCTTGCTGACGCCGCCTTCCGACGCCTGACGCACGCAAAGCAATCCGACAACATCGCACCGGTCGGTGTGAAAGCGCAGTTCTCCGGGCGACAAGGTGCGCGCGCCCGACGATAGAAATTCCTTACCTGATGCGTCCACGGTTGCGCCATAGAGTTTCGCGCCGACGCCCGCGCCTTCATCCTTGATCTCGCGCATCAATTCGCCGCGGCGGTTCTGGAACATCGGTGTGCCGAGATGGCGGCCCAGTGCATACCAGATGCGGCGCAACTGTTCCTGGTCATAGCGGCTAACATCGAGGCCGCGAATTTTCACCATCCCGGAGCCGTTTTCGAGTTCTTCGCGCACGTCGTCGAAGAAGGCCTTTGAGCTGGGCAGCGGGAAGTTATCGCGGTCGATTCGGTTCCATTCGATACCGGCCGACCTTGCGACAGCCGTATCGATCTCTTCCAGTACGGCGTGCGGAAAGCTTTTGACCCATCGAGGGTTCTCGACCATTTCGACACCCTTCCATACACACGCACCTTGCAAATAATCGGCCGACGACATGGGTTCTCCCAGGTGATTGAGACGTGAGCAGTCATGTCCGTTGCATGCTTGATGGACTTCGAACGGATGCCACTGCAGCGCCGAAGAGTTGTATATACAAGGCATGCAAGATAATTCCCGGCTAGTCTTCCTTCAAGCGATTCCCGTAAGAATGCGGGCAAACACCTATTGGGAACGGGGCCGCTGCGCTGCGCGGAGCAGATCTGAAGGAACGGGGCGAGGTGGTGATGGAGCGGGAGGTCGCCCATCCTCCTGCCCGCGGTTGTGGCTACTGTCCGACTATATGGGTAGCGCGCGCGAATCTGGAGTTCGCCGATACGTCAGGCTATGATCCTGGCGTCCATGATGGAGAAGCTGCGCGTCGTATGACTGGGGCAGGTCCCACCCGCCGCCGGCGTCGAATCATCCGGCTCATACGACATCGCCGACTCGACCAAGGCAATGCAACGCACGCCGTCGCGTTGCGCCGCCGCCATGGATGACACAACAGACAAAGAAATGACGACGAGTCGACCGACTCGCGACGCAGCATCGTCGAACAATAAATCAAAGGGGAGAGTTATATGCTTCGGAACATCAGCATTCGAGCGAGCATTACGCTCGTGATCGCCGTGTTCTTCTCGATTCTCGCGGTGGCGAGCGCGGCCGGCATTGGCGCACTGAAGCTGAGCAACGATGCGCTCCGCGAGATGTATATGAATGACACGAGCGCTCTCGTCAGTTTGAAATCGAGCGACGAGTTGCTTCAGCATGCGCGCGTGTCGCTCGACAGTTACATGGCCTTATATGGCGTGGGCGATCCTGAGCCGGAACTGCTTGCCGCCGCACGTAACGATCTGGCGGAGTCCGACCGCGCCTTCGGCGACTACCTGACGCTTCAATCGCAGCACCCCGAGTCGCTGGCGGCGGCGACGGAACTGAAACAGAAACGCATGAGTTTTATCAAAGACGCGGTGCTTCCGTCGCTCGATGCGTTAAACGATATGAATTTCAGCGGCTTCAAGGATTTGCAGGGGAAGAAAACACAAGCGCTCGCGAACGCCTATCAGACTGCAATGACCGCGCGCGCGAACGCGGTGATCGACAGACAGAAGTCGCGCTATGCCGACGCGCAGGACCGCTTCAAATTCATGGTTGCGGCGCTCGCCGGCGTGTCCGCACTCGCACTCATCATTGGTCTTTTCGCGCGCGCGATGCTCGTCGGCGTCGTCGCACGCCCGATCGCGCAACTGGTCACGCATCTGCGACGCATCGCTTCGGGAGATCTGCGCGCCGATGTCGTGATCGAGCGCCGCAACGAGATGGGTGCGCTGCTCGCCGATCTGAAGACCATGCAGGATGCGCTAGCCGATACCGTTCGAAGCGTGCGGACCAGCACCGAATCGATCAACGGCGGCGCGCAGGAAATCGCAACCGGCAGCGCCGATCTATCGCGCCGCACCGAACAGCAGGCGGCCTCGCTCGAGCGCACCGCCGCGAGCATGGAGCAGTTGACTTCGACCGTGAAGCGCAATGCGGACAATGCGGATCAGGCGAACCGCCAGGCATCGCACGCATCCGAGACAGCGGCCTTGGGCGGACAGGTCGTCAGCGACGTGGTAAAGACCATGCAGGGCATTTCGGCGCATTCATCGAAGATCGCCGAAATTGTCGGCCTGATCGACAGCATCGCATTTCAGACCAATATCCTCGCGTTGAACGCCGCAGTCGAGGCCGCACGCGCAGGCGAACTGGGCAGAGGCTTTGCCGTCGTGGCAAGCGAGGTTCGCAGCCTGGCTCAGCGCAGCGCCAGCGCAGCGAAGGAAATCAAGCAGCTGATCGTCGACACCGTTGACAAGATTGCAGAGGGTTCGTCGCTGGCCGACCAGGCGGGACACACGATGACCGACATTGTGTCTTCAGTGAAGATGGTCAGCGACTATATGACCGAAATCTTCGCCGCGGCGCAAGAGCAAAGCGCAGGCATCGAAGACATCAACCGCGCGGTGATGCAAATGGATTCGACGACACAGCAGAACGCGGCGCTCGTCGAACAGGCGACTGCGGCAGCCCGTTCGCTCGAAATCCAGGCGGTCGTTCTGCGAGACGCAGTCGCGGTGTTCAAGCTGGAGACGGTTTAGCGCGTCTCGCGCGAAATACGGATGCCGGTTGGGGGACGCGAAGTCGCGGCAGCGGAATATCCGATAGATAGCACGATGGCGCGCGGCGATATCTGACCGCGTGGATCTGGCTAAAGTACTCGCCCACGCTTACCTCACCGGATCATTCCGCAACCCCGCGCCCTCCTGCTGCGCGGTCACAAACCGTCTCATCGCAGGGATCAATCGAATAACAAGCTTCTCAAGCTCCACCACGAGGAAAAACAGGATTCCGCCGCTGATGAGCCACGCCCACGCCCACATCGGCAGACCCTCCGTATTGAAGATCACGTTGAACGGTAGCGTGTACGTGAACAGAAGCTGTAACACGACGACGGCGGCTATTCCGTACCAGAGGTAACGATTACCCATATGCGCGCGCACGGACAGCGACGAATCGATCAGATACCGGATGTTGAGAAGATAGAACACCTGGCCTAGCGTAATCGCATTGACCGCGGCGGTGCGCGCCATCTGATCCGAGGCATCATGCGCCTTCATCCAGAAGAAAGTCGCCAGCGTATAGAGCAGCAGCGCGGCGCCGACGAACAGAATGCGCCAGATGCCAAAGGGTGTGACGAGCGGTCGGTCCATCGCACGTGGCGCGCGCTGCATCACGTCTGCCTCGTGAGGTTCGAACGAAATGGTCAGGCCCAGCGCGACCGAGCTAACCATGTTCACCCACAAAATCTGCGGCGCGGTAATCGGCAGCGTGAACGCGAACAGGATCGCAACCGCAATCACCGCGCCTTGCGCGATATTGGTCGGCAACATGAAGAGCATCGCCTTCTCGATGTTGTTATAGACCGTGCGTCCCTCCTTCACTGCCGCGGAGATCGACGCAAAATTGTCGTCGGCAAGGATCATCCCCGCAGCCTCTTTCGTCACCTCGGTGCCCTTGATGCCCATCGCAACGCCGATGTCTGCCTTCTTGAGCGCCGGCGCATCGTTGACACCGTCGCCGGTCATCGCAACGATCTGCCGATTCGCCTGAATTGCCTTGACGAGCCGCAGCTTGTGCTCCGGGCTCGCGCGCGCAAACACATCGACATCGCGCACGCATTCCCGTAGCGCCGCATCGTTCATCGCCTCGATCTCGGTACCGGACACGGCTGTCTTGCCGTCGCCGATGCCCAGCATTCTTGCGATCGCCGCTGCGGTGATCTTGTGATCGCCCGTGATCATCGTGACGCGGATGCCTCCGCCGTGGCATTCGCGCACGGCGTCGATGGCTTCTTTACGCGGCGGGTCCATCAGGCCCACGAGGCCGAGCAGCACCAGGTTACGCGGCAAGTCCTGCGGCCCGAGGCCGCCCGTACGCAGGCCCGGGTCCGGCAGCCATGCGAGGCCGAGCACGCGCTCTCCTTGCGCGGCAAGCCGGTCGCCCTCCGCGGCGAAATGGTCGCGATTGAGCGGCACTGGGCCTTGCACTGTCTGCTGCCGGTCGCAGTGGTCAAGGATCACTTCCGGCGCGCCCTTGACCAAAAGCATCTCGCCGTCCGCCGAACGGTTTAGCGTCGCCATGAATTTGTGCTCGGATTCGAACGGAATCGCGTCGACTCTCGGTGCCGCGGCCACCTCCGTCGCACGGTCCATGCCGAGCTTCGCGGCAAACGGATAGAGCGCGCCCTCGGTCGGGTCGCCCTCCACTTTCCACTTTCCATCTTCCTCGAAGAGCTCCGCGTCGTTGCACAACATCGACACGCGTCCCATCAGCTTGAGCGCGTCCGGCGCAGCACCGATCGGCTTGCCATCGGCGCTGACTTCTCCGTCGCGCGCGTAGCCGTTGCCGGTAACCGCATACGCCGCATCCGCCGTCACGACAGAGCTCACCATCATCTCCATCAGCGTCAGCGTGCCCGTCTTGTCCGAGCAGATACGCGACACCGCGCCCAATGTCTCGACTGCCGGCAAGCGGCGAATAATCGCGTTGCGCTGTGCCATGCGCTGCACGCCAATCGCTAGCGTGATGGTGATCAGCGCGGGCAGGCCTTCCGGGATGACCGATACCGCAATCCCGACAATGGCCTGGAACAGTTCGACGAAGGTCATGTGGCCGCGCCAATGGCCCCACGAGAAGAGCAGCACGCTCACGCAGCCGATAACCGCGGTGATCACGTAGCCGAACCGCTTGATCTGGCGCAGCAGCGGCGTCTCGAGCGCGCTGACCTCGGCGAGCATCTGGTTGATGCGGCCGAGTTCCGTTTGGCTGCCGGTCGCGACGACGACGCCGGTTGCACGGCCGGACAACACCATCGTGCCGCAGAACGCCATATTCTCGCGGTCGCCGACCGTGGCCTTCGCGGGCACCGGAGCGGTGCTCTTTTCGGCCGGGACAGATTCGCCCGTGAGTGCCGCTTCCTCGGTCCGCAGGTTTCTGGCGTCGACAAGACGCATGTCCGCAGGGATTCTGTCGCCCGATTCCAGTAGCACGATATCGCCTGGAACGAGTTCGTCGGCGGGAATGAAGCGCACGTCTGCGCCACGCATCACGCGCGCCTCGGCCGACAGCATGTTGCGAATCGAATCCAGCGCTTTCTCCGCGCGTCCTTCCTGCAGGAAGCCGAGCAGCGAGTTGAGGACAACGACGGCGAGGATGACCGAGCCGTCGAGCCAAAGGCCCAACATGAATTTGATGAACCCGGCCACCAGCAGCACGTAGATCAGAATGTTGTTGATCTGTGCGAGAAAGCGTGCGATGGGCCCTTTCTTCTTGCCTTGCGGCAGGCGGTTCGGCCCATAGGTTTCCAGACGCCCGGTCGCATCGGCCGCATCGAGGCCGCGCGTGGGATCCACGTTGAAATGCTGCTCGATTTCGCCGGCCGGCATCGCATGCCAAGGCGTCGCATCCGTTGCAGAAGCCGTGCTTTCAGCTGAGCTCATCCTCGTCTCTCCCGGTTTCAACGTTTTCAGTGATGTCGGGTCAAGGGCCGGTCTCAATGGTCTGGATCACCCTTTGGTCGATCGCCTGTCGCACCATCTATCGGTTCAGCATTGAGTTCCTGTCTCGCGGCGGCGAGATCTTTTATCTGCTCCTGCGTGACTTTCGGATAGGCGAGGTCGAGCTTTTCGACGGCCTCGACGATCGCAGCCGCGACGACGAGGCGCGTGAAAGGCTTGTTGTCGGCAGGCACGACGAACCACGGCGCTGCTTCAGAGGCGGTTGCGCGGATTGCCTCTTCATACGCGTGCATATAGTCGTTCCAGTATCGACGCTCGCGAACGTCGGCTGTGGAGAACTTCCAGTGCTTGTCGGGATTGTCGAGGCGTTCCATGAATCGCCTCTTCTGCTCGTCGTACGACAGGTTCAGATAGAACTTGACGATGGCCACGCCCTGGCGCGCCAGATAGTCCTCGAACCGCGCGATGTCAGCGAGCCGCTCGTTCCATATGTTTTTGCCGATCCGCACCGGCGGGATCTTCTGCGCATCGAGCAGATGCTGATGCACGCGAACCACGAGCACCTCTTCATAGTACGAGCGGTTGAAAATGCCGATGTGCCCGCGCTCGGGCACTTTCGTGCTATAGCGCCAGAGAAAGTCGTGCGAGAGCTCCTCATCCGACGGCTGCTTGAATGAAACGACATCGCAGCCTTGTGGATTGACGCGCGACATCACATGCTTGATCGTGCCGTCCTTGCCCGCCGCGTCCATCGCCTGGAACACCAGTAGCACAGACCAGGAATCCTGTGCGTAGAGAACCTCCTGCTCCATCGCGAGCCATTTCGAATGGCGTTGAAGAAGTTGCAACGCCACCTGTTTATCCATTTTGAGTCCCAGCGTGTCGCCGGGATCGAAATGCTTCAGGAAAAAATCGTTGCCCTTCGTGATGCGGAACGGATCGGTGTACGTCCGCAGCGCGTCCAGTATTTTCTGGTGAACCATCGCCGTCCCTCCACGAACTTCTGCGATTCGTTACACGATTCGCAGGTTGCTGTGCGGACCATTGGCATGCCGTACTGTTCACAACTTTCTTGATAATAGGTCACGCATGATGCGGCGCTCGCGATATTTGGCCGTATCCGTTCGTCGCGCTGCCAGATCCTTGCCCGGGCATAGGGGCGAGGCGGCTCAGCGTGCAGGGGCAGCGGCCCCAGGTTTTGAATGACCCGCAGGAATAGGGCCGATATGCGAGATCGCCCCTTGGGACGGGTCGGCGATGAAGAGCCCCCGGTGATGCCGCCGCGACTTGCCTCGTGTGACCAAACGCGGCGGATGCAGAAGCAGTTGTCGTGCTTCGCCGCTTCAGGACGCGAGCACGCAGTTATCGCGCCCCGCCTTGAAGACATCGACAGGCAACTGCTTGCCGATGAACACGATCTTCGTTTCGGGCGTTTCGCTTGCGGTCCAGTGCTTGCCGACATCGGAACCGAAGATCAAATGCACACCCTGGAACACGGTTGCGGCGCATGAACCCGCGCGCGCCGATCAAGCCGGTACATTTCTTCCACCGAAAGTCAGACCTGGGCTTTGCCTTCTTCCCTTCTTGTTTCCGGGGCGCGAAACCCCTGGAGACGTCGTTGCGCGGCGGGTTCGAGCCCGCCGCGCAACGACCCGGCACGCGCCCGCCGATTCACACCCGCGCATCTCGACGCGTGCGCGACACGAGACTGACGCGAGTCCGACAAGACAACGTCAACCAATCGGCCAGTTGATGACCACGAGACAGTCGTTGTAGTCGTTGTCCGTGCCGTCTTCCGTTGCGACCAGGAAGAAGTTGGTCTTGCCTGCCATCCCGACATGCCGCCCGTCGATCAGCGACGGTTTGCCGTTGGCCGACACCTTGACCTGGACCTTGCCGCGTCCTGACTGCAGAACCTGCGTCGGTGTGTTCTTGCTCTCCGTGCTCCAGTCCCTCCATGTCGCGACCAGTTTGTCGTCGACATAGATCTGGATGGTCTGCTCGGCAGAAGAATTGGCGATTGCCGTGACCGCGAAGCGGATGTTGGGCGGCAGGTTGTAGGAACCGTCGGTGGGATCGCCGCCGTTTCCGTTGTCTCCGTTGTCGCCTTTGTCCGTGACCGATTTATCGACCCGCCACCACCCCGTGATGTCCTGCGCCTGACCGATCGGAGCGGTGCGAAGAACATGCTTGAACGCGTCCGTCTGATTCGCGCCGTTCAGCGCGTTGACGGTTCGCTCTTGCGACTTGTTGAGCAGATTGATGAACATCCCGTATTCCAACGGGTCTTTGAGTTGGCCGGATGACTGATTATTCGCGCCAACTGCCGTCGTACCGGAGATCACCCACGTTCTGAGATTCGCTGCGACAGAGTTGTCGCTCGCCATCACATACGTGTTGTCGGCGTTATTGATCGCAAGGTAACGCGTTGCGCCGGCGTCGTCCTGCATCGTCATCCATATCTGGTCGAAGTTTGAGACGGGATCGCCAACCTTTTTGGCCGACCCTGGCGCGGGGACAATGGTCCAAACGTAGTCCGACGCAAAGTTTTTACCGGGTTGCGCAACTTCGGTCCAGAGCTTGTCGAATTTTTCGGGATTTTGAACCCCCTTCCAGATAAGCGACAGGAAATAACCCGAGAAATTGTCCTGGCCGTTGCAGAGTGCAACGTTATTGCCATATTTGAGAACGTTACCCAAAATAGACCTCACTAGGTGAAATGTTCTGGTCGTAAATGCTCGATACATCAATAACAATGGGTCCGACATCCAGCCGGTATTACAGATTTCCCGTGTTAATGGAACCGAACCACCTCAGTGTAAATAGCGCCGCGCATTTTATTGTGAACAAATGTGAACTATGGCGCCGAAAGACAGGCCATTGCGAAATGCATATATATGAATTGACTGACATCGGTTTTCAAGGAATGCGACTGAAATAATTATTCAGGATCAATTCAATATCGGCATGGATGCGTCACACATCGACGTCACAATTGTTCAAAATTAAAGCGCATGATTTCGACTATGGTGAATTGTCTTTCCGTGCGCCGCCACTGGGGTATGTCGCGCAGAGAGCGTCCCTTATAAGCCCTATGGCATAAACACTGAAAGATCCAATCCCAATTCGAGCGAGAAAATTCGATGACTACTCCAGTTACGTTGTTGGATCCGAATACAAATCTGTATCTGTCGGCAAAGGATGCGGGCGGTGGATCTTTCGTCATCGCGCTAAGTAGCACCGCGACGGCGTGGCATTTGAATACTTCGGCATGCGCCGGCGTGTCGATCGTGTCAACGCTGTCTTATCGCGACAGCGCAAGCGGGAATATTCTCTACATGGCGGGTGACATTGGCCTGTTGAAAGCGGCCGGAAGCTGCCCTCTGGTTCTGTCGCCGTCGACGGCGACTGTGTTTGCGATCGGCGGCGTCCCGATTAACGGTATCCAACCGGTCGCTGTAAACGGAGATGAGTCCGCCGCGTTAGCGATCAGTTCAGAACTTGCGATTCTTCAAAAGGGTAGCGGCCAAGGGTGGAAGATTTCCGTCAGCAACGGCTAAGGGATTCGATCGGTGAAAGGTGGCCGCGCAGCAACTCCCGCTGTGCGGCGAACCTAGTCCCGCGTTTCAGCGTAGGTTTCGACGCATAGCTGGCGTATCGATTCGACGAACCGATCCTGCGCCGCTGAGCGCGGCCCTTCTGCGCGCGTAAACAGCGCAATAGGCGGAAGCGTCCATTCGAACGAATAGGGCACGATTGCGACACCGGCAATTCGAACCAGTTCTTCCGCGATATCCGAAGGCACGATCGACACCGCATCTTCGCTTGAAGCAATCATTTCGCCGATCAGCTTGGACGAGTAACTCTCCACCACCGGCACCGGAGGCGTCGTTCCCGCCGCGAGAAACAGGTCGGCCACCTGTTCCCTAATAGGCGTGTGAGGCGCGCCGAGGATCCAGTCCAGCGTCACCAGCCGGTTCCAGTCGAGCTTCGCGCGCGCAAGTTTCGCCGCAAGACGCCGACTCGCAATCATCCGCGGGCGCTGCCGGAACAGGATTTCAAAGTTCGCCTTGTGCAGATCGACCGACGCGGCCGCCCGCCCGATGACAATGTCTACCGTATGGTCCCGCAGTTGCGGCAACAACTGATCGCTCGTTCCTTCGTGGATGGTCACCGTCACGCGCTGCGCCATGCTCGCATGCAGTCGCTTCAGTGCCGCCGCGAGCAGCTGACCGGAAATGAACGGAATGACGCCGACGTGCAGATGCGTCGCATAGCCCGACGCGACGGCCGTCATGTCGCGCGCCAGATGATCGAGATCGTGGATCATCGCCCTGGCCCTTTCGAGCACCACGACTCCGAGAGCGGTGGGCGTCATGCCGCGCGGCGAGCGCTCGAACAGCGGCATGCCGAACATGCTTTCCAGTTCCGCTAACGCATTCGTCACCGCCGGTTGACTGCTAGCCATCTGTTCCGCGACGCGCGTCAGCGTGCCGTGCTGCTGGATTTGCAGCAACAGCACCAGATGCCGCATCTTCAGGCGCGCGCTCAGCCGCCTGACCACGTCGTTCGACTCAAGTGTCATGGAAGGACCACTGCCACCATTACGTAAAGCTGATGGGGCGATATTAAAACAAAATCATCCGCCTATCGCGGCTCTCTAGAATCGCGTCAATGGTTCGCGCCGGGACTGGCCCGGCGCACTCTCCTGGGCGCACAACATGACGCAGAAACAAACTGACCAGCAAGCCGCGTTCGACTATCACGAGTTTCCGAAGCCCGGAAAAATTTCCGTCGTGGCCAACAAGCCTCTCGTGACCCAGCGCGATCTGTCGCTCGCTTATACGCCGGGTGTCGCCAGCGTCTGTGAAGCCATTGCAACGGAGCCCGCACTCGCGCATCGGTTCACCGGGCGCGGCAATCTGGTCGGCGTGATCACCAACGGCACCTCCGTGCTGGGCCTAGGCAACATCGGCCCGTTGGCCTCAAAGCCGGTAATGGAAGGTAAAGCGGTGCTGTTCAAGAAGTTCGCCGGTGTCGATGTGTTCGACATCGAGATCAACGAAACCGACCCGGACAAGCTCGTCGACATCATCGCCGGCCTCGAACCGACGTTCGGGGGCATCAATCTCGAAGATATCAAGGCGCCGGAATGCTTCATCGTCGAGCGAAAATTGCGCGAGCGCATGAAGATTCCCGTCTTCCATGACGATCAGCATGGCACCGCGATCACGGTATCGGCGGCCTTTATCAACGGCCTGAAAGTGGTGGGCAAAACCATCTCGGAGGTCAAGGTCGTGACCTCGGGTGCGGGCGCGGCGGCACTGGCCTGCCTCGACTTGCTGGTAGACCTGGGCCTGCCGGTGGAAAACATCTGGGTGACCGACATTGAAGGCGTGGTTTACCGAGGCCGAACCGTGCTGATGGACCCGGACAAGGCGCGCTTCGCGCAGGAAACCGACGCGCGCAAGCTGGCCGAAGTGATTGGCGGTGCGGATGTGTTCCTTGGCCTATCGGTAGGCGGCATTCTCAGCGCCGACATGCTGAAGGCGATGGGCCCGCGTCCCCTGATTCTCGCGCTGGCGAATCCGACTCCGGAAATTTTCCCTGAACTCGCGTATGCGACGCGTGACGATGTCGTCATCGCGACGGGGCGCTCGGACTATCCGAATCAGGTCAACAACGTGCTGTGCTTCCCGTATATCTTCCGCGGCGCATTGGATGTCGGCGCGACAACGATTACGCGTGAAATGGAAATTGCCGCGGTGCATGCAATCGCCGGTCTCGCCGAAGAGGAGCAAAACGAAGTCGTCGCGGCCGCGTATGGTGTCTATGACGTGAAATTCGGCCCGCAATACCTGATACCCAAGCCTTTTGACCCACGCCTGGTTGCCCGGATCGCGCCGGCGGTGGCGAAAGCCGCCATGGAAGGCGGCGTGGCGACGCGCCCGCTGCCGGACCCGGCCGCTTATGTCGAGCAGTTGCACCAGTTCGTGTATCACTCTGGCGCGTTCATGAAGCCGCTGTTTTCGACCGCGAAGCGGCTTGTGCGCGACGGCGGCAACGCACGCATCGTGTTCACCGAGGGCGAGGACGAGCGCGTGCTGCGCGCCGTGCAAGTGCTGGTCGATGAAAAGCTGGCGCGACCGATTCTGGTTGGACGCCCGGAAGTGCTGCTCGCGCGCATCGAGCGATTCGGCTTGCGGCTCAAGCTCGGCCAGGACGTGGAAGTAACCAACCCCGAATATGACGAACGCTTCCCGCAATACTGGACGACCTACTGGGAATTGATGTGCCGGGACGGCATTTCCAAAGAGATGGCGCGTGTCGAGATGCGCCGCCGGCTGACCCTGATCGGCGCGATGATGGTGCGCCTTGGCGACGCCGACGGCATGATCTGCGGTACGGTGGGCGCTTATCACGACCACCTGCGATTTGTCGATCAGGTGATCGGCAAGCGGTCCGGAGCGAACACCTACGCGGCGATGAATATTCTGCTGCTCGACGAGCGCACGGTGGCGCTGGTCGATACCCACATCAACGACGATCCGAGCGCCGAGCAGATCGCCGAGTTCACGATTAGCGCAGCCAGACAGATGAAATGGCTGAACCTGACACCGAAAGCCGCGTTGCTGTCGCGCTCGAATTTCGGCTCAGGTGGCGCGGCGTCGGGCGCGAAAATGCGCGAGGCACTGAAGCTCGTCAGGCAGCACGCGCCGGAGCTGGAAGTGGATGGCGAAATGCATGGCGACTGCGCGCTGGATGAATCACTCCGTGCTCGCGTGCTGCCGACTTCGCCGCTCAAAGGCGACGCCAACCTGCTGGTCTGCCCGAACGTGGATTCAGGCAACATTGCGTACAACCTGCTCAAGACCGGTGCGGGCGGTAACGTCGCGGTGGGGCCGTTCCTGCTGGGTGTCAACGCGCCCGTGAACATCCTGACGTCTAGCGCGACGGTGCGGCGAATCATCAATATGGCGGCGTTGACGGTGATCGAAGCGAATCGCGCGCAAGCCGATTCTTGACGCGAGGCTGTGCAAGCGGACCCTCCATCGGTCGGCTGGACTCGGTCCCAATGAGTCGTTCGGTTGGCTGCAACGAACGACCATGACCGGCCGATGGACGGTTTGTTAAGATCGCAACCCCGTACTTGTGATCGATCCTATGACGAACGACCCGCAGAACTGGATCGCTACGCCCATTTCGCCAGAACTGTTGCGCGGCGCCGTCGAGTTGGAACAGACCGGCCGCGGACTCATGCCGCACCGGCTGCCCGCGCGAGCTCGCGCTCAATGCGCGGACCCTCAGCTGGCCATGGTCGAGTCGCAGCCGTCGGGAGTGCGCCTGACGTTTCGCACCCAGGCGACCGCCATTGAAATCGATGTGCTACCGACGCGGTACATCTACGCTGGTGTCCCCGCTCGACCGGCCGGCGTGTATGACCTGCTCATCGATGGTCAACTCGTCCGCCAGTGCAGCGCGGCCGGCGGAGACACCATGACGATCGACATGGCCACCGGTACAGCTTCGAAACAGTCAGGTCCGGTCGGCACAGTCCAATTCCGCGATCTGCCGGGCCATGACAAGAAAGTCGAGATATGGCTGCCGCACAACGAAATCATCGAGCTCGTTGCGTTGCGTACCAACGCCCGTATCAGCGCTGACGCCGACCACGGTCGAAGAGTCTGGTTACATCATGGCAGCTCGATCAGCCAGGGGTCCAATGGCGACAGCCCAACCGCTATCTGGCCCGCGCTTGCCGCAATGCGCGGCAACGTCGAGCTGATGAATCTCGGCTTTGGAGGCAGTGCTTTACTCGATCCCTTCACGGCGCGAGCGATGCGAGACACCGCGGCGGACCTCGTCAGCCTGAAAATCGGCATCAACCTGGTCAATACGGATTTGATGCGTCTGCGTGCGTTTACGCCAGCGGTGCATGGCTTCCTCGACACCATCCGCGAAGGTCATCCGCGCACTCCGTTGCTGGTCATTTCGCCGCTCTACTGCCCGATTCACGAAGACACGCCTGGCCCCGGCGCGTTCGATCTAAATGCGCTGAAAACAGGAAAGGTCAGGTTTTGCGCGACCGGCGACCCCGCCCGGCGCGCCACGGGGAAACTGACGCTGACCGTCATCCGGAAGGAATTGCGGCGCATCGTGCATCAGCGCGCGGCAGACGATCCGCACCTGCACTATCTCGACGGACTTGACCTGTACGGCCAACAGGATTTTGCCGATCTGCCGCTTCCGGACCAACTTCATCCGGACGGTCGCGCGCATCGCCGCATCGGCGAACGGTTCGCCGAACTCGTGTTCGGCCGCGGCGGGGCCTTCGTAGTCGAGCGACCGAAGCTATAGGCGGACAGCGGGTGACTCACTATAACTTCGACGGCCATCTTCGAGGTAGCGACAAATTTTTGCGGGGCGCTGTTAGCTAGATCGTGGTTCGCTGCTCCATGCGCCACTCTCCATCTGCAGCCATTCGCGAAGTCCGCAAAGCGCTTTGTCCGAACGGCCGCGCATCGCACCGAAAGCGAAGACAGCGCCGCTCGGTTCAAAGCCAAGCGGCGCGAGTAGTCTGCCTTGTGACAGCTCACGCTCGACGAGCAACGCGGGAGCGATAGCAATACCGAGACCCGCTGCTGCCGCTTCGAGAAGCAGCGACAAGTGGTCAAAGCGACGGCCCTCGACGAACTTCGCCGGGTCAACCTCATTGCGCGACGCCCATTCTGCCCACGCTTGCGGGCGCGACGTGGTGTGCAATAACGGTTGACCGATCAGATCCGTGGGCGTCGAAATGCGATGAGGCCACCCGGGCACACACACTGGACCGATGGTTTCGTCGAAGAGCCTGGAGACCTCGATATCCGCCGGCCAGTTTCGGCCGCTGACGATCAGGCAATCGACGACATGCCGTTGCAGGTCTTCCATGGTCGTGATCGTCTGCAAGCGAAGGCGAATCTCCGGATAAGCCGCCTCGAAGCGGTCCAGCCGCGGGATAAGCCAATTCGACAAGAAGCTGGCGGGCGCACCGAGGACGATTTCGGTAACCGTCAGTTGCTCGGTGATCTCCGCGCAACGGGCTGCCAGCATCGAGAACGTTTGATCGACCACCTGCTTCAGGCTTTGTCCTTCAGTGGTCAATCGCACGCCTGCCGCATGGCGCACAAACAGTGCTTTGCCTAGCCATCGCTCGAGCTGGCGAACCTGGTGGCTCACCGCACTGTGAGTCACGTGCAGTTCATGCGCGGCCGCGGAGATGCTGAGTTGGCGGGCCGCCGCATCGAACGCGCGAAGCGCATTGAGTGGGGGAAGTCGGCGCATAAGATCGAGACGTCGATTTAATTTACAGCATCGTGGACAAATTTATCGCTACCCTTACGATCGACCCGCACGTTAGAGTCAGGCCATCTTTCATAGGAGGCTCGAATGAACGACAAGGACATTCCGCTCGCGAACAGCAGGGTGCGATATAAAACGCTGCTGATCGAGCAAGACTACGCGGTATCCCAGACAACCGTGCTTCCCGGGGGCGAAACGGAATGGCACCACCATACGAATGTGAGAGACCGCTTCGTTGTCGTGCAAGGCGTGCTCACGGTTGAAACAAAGGTAGGCGAGCGGGTCGACAGAACGCAGGTCGACGATCACCACACCGTCGAACCCGGCGTTATCCACCACGTCAGGAACGAGACATTGGACAATGTGGTGTACATCAACATTCAGTCTGGGGGCGAACGCGACATCGTGCTCGCTTCAAGATAAATCCGGCCTCAATGGCGTTGCGCCGGCATGATGAGGCCACGCCGGCGCGTTCACAGCGGACGGCGTCAGGTCAGTGATCTGACGTTCCTGAAGCTCAAGCGGCCTTCCGGCGTAAGTTGCGAACGGACAACCACGTCGCCGAAACCACAAAATATATCGCGCCCACTGCTGCGTAACCGGCCACTTTAACGATCGGCGGGGGCGTTGTCCCATGCGCCTGCATGATCATGAACGCCCCGGCCAGCGCCGACTGCGCGCCGCTCAGGATCATCGCCCATTGAGCGCCGAAATCCTTCCAGCGGCGCGTCGCGGTACCGAGTTGCAACAAACCGGAGAGAATCGCCCAAACACCGAATACCTGAAGCACAGCCGCCATGTCCGCACTCAATGCGACGAGTACCGCGATGGTTGTCGCGACACTCACGACTACGTTGAACGCTTGAGTACGATTTTCGGCTGATCCGCCACTCCGCGACATATCGATGTAGTTGGCCAACGCATCCCATGCGGGATAGGCAACGAACAAGGCTGCCGCGATGCCGGCGGAATGCTGTCCGATAACAAAGGCCAGTGCCACCCAAACTGCGGAAAACGCCGCTCGGCCAAAGTAATAGTGCGTCAACCAGCGCTCCTGGCGAGCGCTCGTCGCAGCTGCGTGAGGTTCCATCATTCACACTCCTTCCCATTGGTATTCGATAACAGGAAAC
Source organism: Paraburkholderia rhizosphaerae (assembly GCF_004366595.1). GTDB lineage: Bacteria > Pseudomonadota > Gammaproteobacteria > Burkholderiales > Burkholderiaceae > Paraburkholderia > Paraburkholderia rhizosphaerae. Next base: position 70,713 of record NZ_SORE01000005.1, on the reverse strand, counting down.
CGCTTGTACCGTCGGTGAACACCGGTTGCATTAGCAACGACTGGTTGCCGACGGTGTCGGTTGAAATCACGATAAACAGCACCGATCGTGCAACGCGCGCACCGGAACTGCGCCTGAGAACAAGGGTCTCAGGTAGGGCGCGGCGACGGTATCGGTCGAATGACCGATGTGGGCAAAATGACTACCGTGAATCTCGCGGTCCAGCAAGGAAAGGGAGTCATGAAACATTTGTCCAACCTTTTGGGGCATCTTATTAGCCAGGCGCAATTGAAGCCTTCTCGATCAGACGCTGGTGGCCGATGTCCGGCAACGATCCGCCAGATCGAGACGTTCGACTACGCGGCACGGTTCGTCAATCATGCAGTGCTTATCTGGACACGACCTATTGCGTTCGACTGCCGGTAACCGATAGTGTTGTCGATTTACTTCAGCGCCGATGTCAGGATCCACCTATGTCCCGCTCCGAACGTCTCCTTCACCTGCTGCAAGTGTTACGTCGTTATCGACGTCCCGTGCGTGGCCAAGCCCTGGCCGCGGAACTCGGCGTGAGCATCCGCACGCTCTACCGGGACATCGCCAGTTTGCAGGCACAAGGCGCAATGATCGACGGGGAACCGGGCGTGGGTTACGTGATGAAGCCAGGTTACCTGCTGCCGCCGCTGATGTTTCGCTCAGAGGAACTCGACGCCCTGGTTCTTGGCATGCGCTGGGTGGCCGATCGTTGCGACCGGACGCTATCGTCCGGCGCGCTGAGCACGCTGGCGAAGATAGCCGCCGTCCTGCCCGCTGAGCTGCGTCGCGAACTGGAGGAGTCTTCACTGCTAGTTGGCGCGCCGCTGAAGAGATCGGCCGACAAAGCCCCGGATGACCCTCTGCGTGCCGCAGTCCGGGAAGAACAGAAACTCAATATCACCTACGTGGACGCGAGGGGTATCCACTCGCAGCGCGTCGTTTGGCCGTTCGCGTTGGTGTATTTCGACCAGGCGCGAGTCCTGATGTGTTGGTGCGAGCTTCGCGCCGATTTCCGGAATTTCCGATCGGACCGTATCTCGAACGTCGAGCAGTTGAAAGAGCGCTACCCCAAAAGGCGGTCAACACTGCTTCGTGAGTGGCGTAGCCTGAATCAAGTCGCCAGCCGCACGATACTGCCAGAATCTGACAGCATTGCCCCTTAGACTGAGCTTCCTTTCTTGACGAGGAGCTCAAAATGAAGTTCGCTTCAATTCGTGTTGTTACCCGGAATATCGACAGGCTGGTCGAGTTTTATCAAACGCTTTGTGGTATCGAGGCGGTACGTCCAGCCGACGGATTTGCGGAATTGCGATTTAACGGAGCGACGCTGGCGATTTCGTCTGAGTATCTGATCGAGCTTTTCAATGTCGGAGCGGCGATCGCGGCAAAAAATCAATCGGCAATCCTGGAGTTCGAAGTGGAGGATGTTGACACGGTGTTCGAACGGATGAACGCGTTCGGCACAACCATCGTCATGCCGGCGACGTCGATGCCATGGGGCAATCGCTCGCTCTTGCTGCGCGACCCGGACGGGAATCTCGTCAACCTGTTTTCCCGCCCCACGCATTGAGCAGACTGGCCGTCACGGCAGCCGGCCGCGTCGTTGTTTTGCGCACATGAACTGCGGGAAATACCCCGGTATAGATCGGCGATACGAAGTAGACCCGTTGGCGTCTAAATATCAGCGACGCTGTGACGTACACTCTTCACCATGAACTCCCGCCACCGCACTGTCTGAAACGAGCTTTGTTTGGATAAGGCATCGAAGTCACTTTCTGCCGAACTTACGCGAGAGCCTGTGATTGTTTGGGATTGGCCAGTGAGAATCTTCCACTGGTCAATGGTTGTTCTCGTGATCGCGGCATACGTCACATCCCGGTACAACTGGATGACATGTCACGTCTGTTTGGGAAGATGCATCCTGACCTTGCTGATCTTCCGCATTCTGTGGGGCTTTTGGGGTAGCGACACCACAAGGTTCCGACAGTTTCTCGTACGCCCCTCAACTGCCCTCGCATACGCCCGCGGCTTCTTCTCACAACGCGGGGTCACCCACATCGGACACACACCCGCTGGCGGATGGATGGTCGTTGCATTTATCTTCGTACTCTCGATGCAGGTATTGACGGGCCTGTTTGTGAACAACGACGTTGTCCGTGTAGGCGCGCTATTCGGGATTTTTTCCGCTAATACGGTGGATGCGGTGGTGTCCGCACACGGAACATTGTTTCTTCTCCTGATGTTCTTCGTCACGATTCACGTAGCCGCCGTTGCGCTCTACTGGATCGTGAAGCGCCAAAACCTCGTTCGGCCGATGGCGACAGGAATTCAATATCTACCGCCTGGCGGTGAGAAACCAGGAATCATGTCCATGCGCCGCACGGTGTCGCTATTCCTGCTTTCCGTCATCATCGCGACGATGATTGGCCAGCTCTAAGCAGCCCGTTTGCTCGTCGTAAAGCCGCGCCCGGCGCTTTGCAGCCCGACTCAGGACGACAGCCCGAGCTTCCTCGTCAGCATCGCAATCTCCCGCTCAAGCGCTCCAAGAAACACATTGACGCGGTTAGGCACATACCGCTTGCTTGGAATCACTGCCCATACCGGCAGATCTTCCATCGAGGCATCCTGCAGATGCACTTGCACGAGCGAATGATCGGCTAACTGCCTGAAGACATCCCAGTACGTCAGCATCACGAGCCCAAGGCCTTGCGCGGCGGCGGTAATCGCCGCTTCGACACTGGTCGTGGTAACAATGGCTTCCACGCGCCGGCGCGTCATTACGCCATCGACAACAAGCGGCCACCGCCTCACCGCGCAAAGCCTGACGCAGCGATGATCATCAAGCTCGGCCACGGACTTCGGCACCCCATGTTTCTTCAAATAGCCGGGTGCCGCACAAATAAGCCGCGGATTAGCCGTCACCTTCTTTGCAATCAGCTCCGAATCCTCCAACGGGGCAATGCGCAACGCGAGATCCAGCCCCTGCCCCACGATATCCACCTGACGGTCCGAAAGATCGAGATCGATACGAAGCTCAGGGTTCTCTTCCAGTAACCGCGAAAGCATCGGCAACACAATAGATTGCCCAAATCCACTCGGCGCCGTCATACGCAGGATCCCCGACGCAGTCTTCGGCGACGGATTCAATTCCGCACGCGCAGTCGCTTCTGCATCAACCAGCGTTCGCGCATACGGAACAAACGCCTCACCTTCCGCGGTCAAGGTCAAGGATCGTGTCGTCCGATGAAAGAGACGCACCCCCAGGTCCTCCTCGAGCGCCGCGATGCGCCGCGATACCTGCATCGGAACCACGTCCAGCTGGCGTGCCGCCGCGGACAGACTCCCCGCGGACGCAACGGCCAGGAAGGTTCGAACGTCAGGAAGAAGCATGGTTTATATCCAGAAGTGTTAGGGCGCCTTCACGTTCCGATGCCTGTTTCCCGCCCGACCCGACTCCTAAGATGCAGACACCTTCTCTTCAAGACGAGCTGCAAAATGACTGACACCACCTCTCTGATCCTCTCCCCGTACGACAACAGCGGCATCGCCGTACGTAACCGGATTGCAGTCGCGCCGATGACACGCATCACGGCCACGGAAGACGGCCACCCGACTCAAACCATGTTCGACTACTACCTGCGTTTCGCGAAGGGCGGCTTCGGTCTTGTCGTGACCGAAGGAATCTATACCGACAAGGCATTCTCACAAGGATACCGGTTTCAACCGGGTTTATCAGATAGCACGCAGGCCCAGGCGTGGGCGGCGTTCAACCGCGATATGCAAGCGCGCGGCGCGCACGTGTTCGCCCAATTGATGCACGCCGGCGCATTGAGCCAGGGCAACATCTATCGCACGCACACGGTGGGGCCGTCGGCCGTGCGCCCCAAAGGCAAGCAGATGGAGTTCTATCACGGCAACGGTCTTTATCCCGAGCCGAGGCCCATGACCGACGCCGAGATCGACGAAGCGGTTCAAGGTTACGTCGATGCGGCGCAACGCGCGGTGAACATCGCCGGCTTCAGTGGTGTGGAAATCCACGGTGCCAATGGTTATCTGCTCGATCAGTTCCTGACAGCAGAGACCAATCGCAGAACCGATCGTTGGGGTGGCGATACAAAAGCGCGCGTCCGGTTGCTCGCCGATGTCGTAAGCACGGTCAAGCGCAACCTCGGGAGCACCGTTCCGGTCGGTATCCGGATTTCGCAAGGCAAGGTCAACGACTACGTATCGAAGTGGCAAGGCGGCGAAGCCGACGCGGAAATCATCTTCGGCACACTCGCCGCCGCCGGTGCGAACTTCATCCACGTGACGGAGCATGAGGCGTGGCAACCCGCGTTCGATGGGACCCAGGATAGTCTCGTCACGCTGGCACGTCGCTATGCGCCGAACGTCACGATCATCGCAAATGGCAGCTTGCACACGGCCGGGCGGATCTCACACGCGCTCTCAACCGGCGCGGACATCGTAACGGTAGGACGAGGTGCGTTGGCCAACCCCGATCTGCCCGAGGTGCTCGCGCGCAAGCGGCAACCGAAGACGTTCGATAGCTCGATTCTTCATCCGGTCGCGAGCATCAAGGATGCGGAACTCGCGATGCTGGCGGATGGCTGAATGTTTGACCGCAGTGCCACGTAGTGCCGCAGGCAGCAGCGCGGCGCGCGTCATGGTGCGCCGTTGGCCGCGAGGCGCGGGGACCGTTCTCCTGTTCGATTTGGACCACTGGTCGCGCACTCGTGGCATTTAGCCTGATGATCCCTCGAGTATCAAGCCCTCGGAATTCGTAGTCGCTTGTCGCTGCGCTCTTCGACAACGACTTTTGATGACCGAGGGCGCGCGACGCGAACGCCGGCCAGATAGCGCGTCGTCACTTCTGCGTGGCGAGGTAGGCGATGATGTCCGCGCGAGTCTTGGCGTCCCCCACCGAGAAAAACATCTTCGTTCCAGGAACCAGCTTCTGTGGGCCTTGCAGCCAACGGTCAATCATCTCGGGCGTCCAGACAATCCCCGAGTTTTTTAGCGCGACGGAGTACGAGTATCCTGGTACAGATCCCGCCTTGCGTCCTACGACGCCGCGGTGCGCAGGTCCGACGTCGTTGTCTCCGATCGAATGGCACGACATGCAGGCCCCATACGCAGTTTTTCCCGCAACCGGATCGCCTGCCGGTGCCGCATGCGCGGCGACGCTGAGCGTCGCCGAAGCGAACGCTATCGTTAATGAGGTACTCAAAATTGACTTGTTCATATCTGTCTTTCTCCGGGCGTGAGATAGCCGAACCCAGCTAGTGCGTTGTGGTTCAGGCAAGCGTGGTATCGGTCAGCGTCGCGCGAGGAGGCGTCAGCGCGATCCTCACGTCAGTCACGCCCAGCATTTTCGGAAGCTGGGCAGCGGGGACGGTCAGCGGTATGGGTCCGGGGCCGTTGCCTGCGGTCGGTTGCGGGTAGGCCGTCGAGCGTGCGGTGTGGAAGGTCATGTTGCCTTCCACTTTCGATATGATTTGATGGATATGGCCGTTCAGGACAGTGACGGAACAGGCGCGAGTACACCGCCGGCCAGCACGAACAACGTCCCTGCACCACCGAAGGCGAGGCATTTCAAGGCACTACGGCGTGCCGGATCAGTTGGGAGAGTAGATGGCATATCGTCCTCGTAAACGGGTACAAGAGCTGACCGGACGGAATATCCGACGGTCTCGTGTACGGTTCACGGTGCATAACTTCAAGTACCGGCGACATATTCCCGATTGCTGTGACCACAGCGCGGTGAGCGTTGAGCGATTCCGGACGTTGAATTTGGCGTAGATCGACTTGATATGGACATGCGTCGTGTTCGGACTGCAGTCGAGTTTCTGCGCGATCTGCTTTTCCGTGAGTCCGTCGAGCAGCCCCGGCAGCACCCTTCGCTCGGCCGGCGTCCAGGGTGGAGAAGCCGGGTGCCTGCACATCGCGAAACACGAAGAGATTCACTGACCGCTTCAGCCGGCGCCAGACACAACGACAAAGCGCGATAATTTCTCGCCGGCCACGCGGCGTATCATCCATCATCATCGTGCTGCGTGGTCGCGATGGCCACGCATTCGATGCTGTGCCGCTGCCACCCCGACTGACTAAGATCATGCTACCGATTGCCAACCGTTGGTTCGAACTGAAGCGTATTAGTGACGACATCACCTTGCTGTGGGAGCCGCACGTCGTGCCGCTCATGCGCTGCAACATCTGGCACATTCGCGGCCGCGACCGCGATCTGATGATCGACACCGGTATGGGCATCGCCAGCTTGCGCGAGGCGGCGCGGCATCTACTGCAAAAGAAGGTGACTGCCGTCGCGACGCACACGCATGCGGACCATATCGGCGGCCACCACGAATTCGAGCATACGCTGGTGCACGAGCTGGAAGCTGACAACCTGCGTGCGCCGCGCGAGCGCGGCACGCTACTCGCGTCGGTATTGGGTGATGCTGCCATCCGGCGCTATCACGAAGTGGGCTATCCGTTCGATGGCGACCTGATCACGGCGCTTCCCGATGCCGACTACCAGATGTCCGCATATCACGTGCGGGCGGCGACCGTCAGCGAAATCGTCAAGGAAGGGAGTGTTGTCGATCTCGGAGACCGGCATTTTGAGGTTCTGCATTTGCCCGGTCATTCGCCGGGAAGCATCGGCCTGTGGGAAGCGGCCACCGGCACGTTGTTCTCCGGCGATGCAATTTACGACGGTCCGCTGCTTGATGAAATCGGTGGAGCGGATATCCCGATGTACGTGCAAACGATGAAACGTCTGCGCGAACTGCCTGTGCAGGTGGTGCACGCGGGTCACGATCCGAGCTTTGGCCGGGAGCGGCTGGTTGAGCTTGTGGATGCGTATTTGGCGAAGCGGGCATGAAACTGATGGCGCTTGCTTTTCGCATCGGTCATTGAGGCTCAGCCTCGAGCGTCGACGCGGACCAACTGAACGCCGTCTTCATCTGATCGACTTCTGCCGTCGGCGACCGGCCGAATGCTCTCTTGAATTCCCGGCTGAATTGCGAAGGGCTTTCGTAGCCGACCGCCGCGGACGCCGCGGCTGCCGTCAACCCAGTCACGGCGCTCCACTCGAACAAGCCAGTTTGCCCCCAAACAAACTCTCTAAAACCCTGCGAGCCCCTGTGGGCTGTTGTACGGGATCGTCATTTTCGTATGCTCCGATAGCGACCCATCGTCATGCACCGCATAACCGATGAGCACCGAAGCATTTCCGTATATCTGATAGAGATGCTTACCATCGGGGGATAACCAGTTATCGCTTGGCCCGCTACTTACCAGGCCATTTACCGCACGAAATGTGCCGTCGCCGGGCACGGCCTCACAGGCGGGATCCTTTGCGATGGTCAGCTTGCCGTCGACAATCCGATAGCTGCTGATATTGCCGTAGCCGAAGTTCGTCGCGAACACCAGCTGGTTATCAGGCGTGATCGCGAGCCAGCAAAGCTCCGACGGCTTGCCAGCGCCGGTAGCAATCGGCACCAGTTCGTCGACGCTGACCCGACCTACGCCGTCGATCCGGCTCATGACGAGCCCGTCGCCGACCGCCGTGCCGTTCAGAAAGGTTTCGCTGCTTCCGTGAAGGAATGCGATGTAGAACGGGCCCGCTCCGCCAGCGTCCTGGAACAGCGGTTTGCCAAGCGCGCCGGATGCCGCGACTGGGAAAACCACGAGTCCGTCGGGGTCGGGCGCGTTTGCGACGACGAGTGTCGTTTCCCCGTCCGCAGAGGTTGCTGGCCGCGCATCGAACAGGATGTCGATCAGCAGGAATTTGCCGTCCGGCGAAAGCACAGCTTGAGTCGGAATTCTGTCAGTCCTGGTGCCGACGTTAACCGAATATCGCTCAGCTCGCAGAGACAACGCGCCATCCTCGCTAACCGAAAACACGCGTAGGTGATCGGGACCGAATGCGTGCAATGCATAGAGCGCCCGATGTGATGGCGAGTATGCAAGTGATTTCACGGTGCCGCTTTTTCCGGTCACGTCGTTTCCGGTGGGTTCGACACTGATCAGTCGAAGATTGCCTTCGGGCTCTACCTCGAAGCTGGAAACGCTGTTGTCCCCACCATTAGTCGTGAAGAGATGTCTGCCGTCGGGGGACAGAATCACGCTGCCGGCGCCCTCGAACGCGTTGGGCGCACTCGACTGACCACTCACGGGCTTGAAGACGCCAGATCCTTTTCCGCCCGTCGCCGTGCGTCCGACTTCTTCCAGACTACCGTCATGCATACGTCGGTAATGAACGACCGCGTTCCCTTGTTCATTGGTTTGCATATAGAGATGCCCGACGCACATTCGCTGGAGGGCGGCGCTTTGTGCTTCCGCATTCTTATTCTGAGACAGATTCATATTTGACCTCTGCGATGAGCGGCCTAAGCGCGCTCGGGAAATGGAGGTGTTTTCGACAACTGAACACCCGTAAGACTCTCGTGAAAAGATCGATGTCGATCGTTAAAAGAATGAGAGTTCGATGATCAGTCGATGGTAGAAATCGCGGTACGACAAAACAAGCGCGCATTGATATCGATTTTGATACGCAATGGTATGTATATACACAGAAATTTGGACGTCAACTTTCTGCCTTGAAGCAGTGGCTTCGTTCATTCAAGACTTTGCGTAGCGCCGGGTGCTACGTAAAGTACGATCCGATCGTGAGCCGCGCTTGCACCAGCAGTTCCATCACTGCTGCTCAGATAGAACCGTCCTGGGAAGTAAGCGCCGCGCCGGCACACCGAGCGACGAAGCAAGTCCCACAAAATCGATCGCGGGGTCTGTGATGTCCATGCCGATGAACCTGTTTGTTCCGCTGCTGCGGTACTGCGTCTGAGCAAAGTAACAGGCACGCGTTCGTGCGCCGCCGTCCAGAGCGCCTGCGGCGAGTACAGGGAGGAACCGTCGCCAACCAGGCAGACCATCGGTAAGATGCCAACCAGAAAATCGATCATGACAACCCGTTCCAGCGCATATGGACCATCGTTTTGAAAAATTCAGCGACGACTTCAGGACCTGGGTGATCTTTTTCGGCCCCGAAGGGGTATTCAGATATGACGGATGTCCGCTCATAGGAGACAAGCAATGGACTTGAATCTGCGTGGCAAAGTTGCGGTGCTGACCGGTGCAAGCGTCGGCATCGGTCTCGCGGTGGCCGAAGGGTTTGCCGCGGAAGGCGTGAATCTCGTGCTGGCTGCGCGGCAACGCGAACGACTCGAACAGGTCGCCGCGGACATCGCCACGCGCCACGGCGTGCGTGTCGCGCCAGTCGCGTGCGATGTCGCAACGGCGGCAGGCGTCGACGCGCTGGTCGACGTGGCGAACCAGCAGTTCAACGGCGCGGACATTCTGTTCAACAACGCGGGCACCGGCAGTAACGAGACCATCATGGAAGCGCCCGACGAGAAGTGGCAGGCGTACTGGGACCTGCATGTGATGGCGGCGGTGCGGCTCGCTCGCGGGCTCGTGCCGTCGATGAAGCAGCGAGGCGGCGGAGCGATCCTGCATAACGCATCGATTTGCGCGGTGCAGCCACTCGGTTATGAGCCGATCTACAACGTGACCAAAGCCGCACTGATGATGTTTTCGAAAAATCTCGCAAACGAGGTGGTCAAAGACAATATCCGTGTGAACACGATCAATCCAGGCCTGGTGCTCACGCCCGACTGGGTGAAGACCGCGAAAGCGCTCACGCAGCATACCGGTGGCGATTGGGAAGGACATCTGCAACAGGTCGCCGATGAGTTCGCGCCAATCCGGCGTTTCGCGTCGCCCGCGGAGCTGGCGGATTTCATCGTGTTTCTCTGCTCGGAGCGTGCGAGCTACAGCGTGGGATCGACGTATTTCGTCGACGGCGGAATGTTGCGAACGGTTTGACCCTTGCGTGCTCTGCTGATGGGCCGGGCACGCAAAGCGCACGACTGGCGGATCGACTGCGCTTCGTCACGTCTTATCTGAACTTCACCAGCTCAAAGTCCGCGGACGTTCCCGCTGCTTGCTGAGCGAGATCGGCAATCGCAATCGTCGGCGTGGTTTGTTCGTTCCACGGATTCGTATAAGTCAGGATGCCCGATGCAGGATCGATGCGGATCACAGCGAACGCATGGCCGTCGCCTTGCGTCCACTCGCCGTTGCGACCAGGCTTACCGCCGAACACCATCGCCATGCGACCACGGTTGACATCTTCCGCATGGGTCACCAGAAAACGCATGATGCGCTCGCGCGACGATTCGCGATCGGCAAAGCGTGCATGATCGCCGAGTTGACCGGCAAGCAACTCCATCACCTTGTTGGTCGGCAGCGCTCCGTCGCGCGGGTCCTTATGGAAGTAAAGGAACATCGCGCCGACAATCGCCGCGGCTGCGGGATCGTGTTTACCATACTGATCAAGTTCACTGGCGCGCAGATGATAAACCGTCGTCGGTGCGCCGGGCAGCGTCACGCGGTAGACCGATCCATCCGGGCTCTGTCTGACGACACCACGAAGAATCGCCGCGCCGCCCGGCGTATTCGAAAACGCCTTGATCACCGAAATGCCGACACAGTCGCCCTCGTTGTACTGGTCGAGATGCGTGCCTACCGGTTGCGGGACAGGATTTCCAGCCAGCGCGTCCGGGGTCCATTCACCCGCATCGATCACGCTGCCTTTCGCATCCCGCCGCAGCGCTCGAATACTGCCTTCCGCACTAAAAGTGCCATCGGAAAGCGACACGACGATGTTATGCACATCGGCTTTCAGATCGTCACGGGCGCCGCCGTCGCGCTCCATCGCGTCCTGAAACGCGTGTGCCGCACGAGCGATGCGTGTGCGCATCGCGGCGTTCGCCGGACCGCCACGACTTTGCTCGAGTTCGATAATCAGTTGATGGTAAGTCTCTTCGATCGCACGCAAGCCTGTGAGCGCAGGAGCTTGAGCTTCGACGGCCGCATCAGTTGAACCTGTGGCGACGGCGAAAGCAACCGCGCACACGAAATATGTACAGAGAGAATTTTTGAGCATTCAGGTCCCATCGTTTGTCTCTTCAGCAATTCGCACGACCTGATTTACACAACACTTTTTCGGAGAACCTATTCCGCACACCGCGACGCCGCGCGTCAGCATCGCCTGAACACGTCGCTTCAGCGAAGACCGGTCCATCGACAACGATATTTGCAGACCGGGCACTATAGTTGCTACCAACCGAAGCTTGCACGTTCGCTACAGAACGTTTCAAACCATCTGCGGCTTACGATGGTAATAGAGGAAAACTTTGGCACATTCAGAAAACCTGCGTTCTTTTCTGCTCTTTTTCAAAGAGGCGCTATTGCACCCGTGGTCGGCCGGCACCTTTTTTCCAAGCTCGCAGCATCTTGCGAAAGCGATGGCGCGACCCGTGCCGATCGACGGTACCGGCCTTGTGGTGGAGGTAGGCGCAGGAACGGGCGCTGTGACGCGCGCGCTACTGGGGTCCGGCATCCAACCGGAGCGCCTCGTGATTGTCGAGCGCTCTCCTGTGCTCGCTGCCAGTTTACGCGCGCGGTTTCCGCAGCTTCGCATCGTTCAGGGCGATGCGCGAAACATCGGCTGGTTTTTGAGGCAACACTCGCGCATTGACGCGATTGTGTCGAGCGTGCCGCTTCGCTCGCTACCCTACGCGGAGTCCGAGTCGATCGTTGAGCACTGGCGCGCCGTGCTTCCGGTCGAAACGCTGATCATTCAGTACACGTATGCGCTGTACGGGCCGCCAAGGCATCTGACCAACGGTTTTGTCCAGTTATCGTCTGAAATCACGTGGCGGAACCTGCCACCGGCCCGGATACTTACACTACGGTGTCTCGCGCCGGACTCCGTGCCGGCCAGCAGTGAAGAGCAGTTGGAAGCGCAGCGTGTGACCGCATCGGGCGGTTGATCGAGCCCAGTCATCGTAATGGGCGCCTTCTCGCTATCGTGGCCTCGTGCATCAACCAATCTTCAACGGCAGCAGCACCAATAGCTTGCCTTGCGATTGCAAGCGCTTCTGCAGCAGGCCCAGAGTGAGATCGTGCAACCATGCCGGCAGAACGCTGGTCCACTTGAACAGGAGCTTGCTCGCGAAACAGACGTTATCCGGAAACTCTTCCATCGCGGCGTCAGCAAGCCGTCTGTTCCTTTTGAATTTTGGATATCGAAACAATGATTGCTGTTACTCGCTGGCTGCTGCATCCGGCTTGCGCAACGTCAATCGGTTCGTCACCGCCCTGACGCCGAGAACCGATCTTGACGCGTTGGCCGCGCGCGAGATCTGCCAGGTCTCCGGCACGGTACCCGTGAGCGTAACGACGCCGCGGCTAGCCCTGATATGAATTTCGGAGTCGTCCATATCCGGCACACGTCTGAGCGCCCGGCGAACGTCACGAACGATTGAAGTATCCGGCCTGGTGCCGGGCGGCGTCGTCGAGCCCGCGACCTGTTGCACGGCCACGTCTGCAGGCGCGCTCATCGTTGATTGCGCATTCGCCGCGCTCGCACCCATTGCGACGGCCGACACTAGCATTGCACCGATTATTCCGCCCGCACGGTTTATGCGCATGCAGCCTCCTTTGGGCTCTGTCAGGACCTGGCACAACCGGGGACAACCTCGGACGAGCCACGCTGCGAACCAGCGTGACTCACCCGCGCAGCAAATGACGCATGCTCACGGCCAGCCTCGCATGGCCCGCTTGCTCGCTGACTATCGGCCGCCCCGTATATTGCCGGCCACGGCGCCCGCCGCGCCGCCGATGATCGCACCCGTCCACGCATCTCCGCCCGAGATCGCGGCGATGCCCGCGCCGCCGGCCGAGCCTATCGCCGCGCCGCTCACCGTTCCCTGCTGCCGCGGAGTCATATCCGTGCAGCCGATTACCGCGATCAAAGCACCGACGCTCACGATCCAGCCAAGTCGTTTCATGATCGTCCTCCTTACGGGTTTTTGTTCAAACCGGGCACGACCATCTGAAACCAGAGGGTCTCGATCACCGGATGCTGGACCATCGTCGGATGACTTGCATAATAGTTATCCAGCCCCTGACGCACGCTGTCGAGCGTTTGGCCCTGCATGCCCTTGCCGAAACGCTGGGCGATATCGGTGCTGTTCGCCGTGGGGCCGGCATACGCGCGCTCGACGTCAAGCAGATTGGCAATACCGACGAGATACGCTTTCTTCTCCGCGTCCGACGATGCCATCCATTGCTGGCCTGTGACAATTGGAATATTTTCCGCGCGCGCGACATTGCCCATCATGGCCAGCGACAGGAAAGTCACGGAAAACAGCGTTCGCCATTGTGGTTTGATTGCCATCACATACTCCATGAAGGTTATGCTCCAGCTGCCTGCCACCGGCTGCATCCGGCGCATCGCTTCCGATGGATCAGGCGGGATAACTCAAGCGATATAACGGCTTAACCAGCGATGCGGGTCTGACTTCCCTGCGTCGGCCTGCGTTTAAAGTCTACTGCGTTTCTTATAGTTTCCAAGCCCAACTACAGGCAGGCTGCCGGAGAATGACACTGGCACGGTGAGGCATGAAGTGAATTGATGCAATGTGCTTAAACATGCATCGCGCTATTTATAATGAGTCGCCTATCCGCGCACGTTTTACAACTCGCCCGAAAACCCTGACGCATTGCTCAATCGTTCCGCCGAATTTGCAGTGAAGAGCCATTTCGCCCTGGTCGCTCTAACGGACGCGTAATGCCAATGCCTTGTTAATGAGTTGAAGTGCATAAAATGAAAGCAAATGCGATAGTTCTTCTCCCTCTCGCGCGAGCCGCGAGACCCGCTGCGTCTTGCCATTAACCCACGCGCCACTCAACGTTCTTCGCACCCCGCTTTTCGCCTTCTCGTGTTTGCCCGGCTTACGGCCGTCGCCGTGTAAACTATGCGGTTTTTGCGCGAGGAAATCGTGCAGCTTCCGCAGCGCATCCCTTACAGCGGCGCGGCGCTGGTCCGCGTGCTGGCGCGCATCGCGCATACTGGGGTTCCCGCCCCCGATGTCTCGTTGCCGGACCGCCTGAGCCAATGGCTCGGCTGGACGGACGCGATCGCGTTATCGAGCGCGCTCGACGCCGCCGCGCCGGCGCCCTACTCTGCCGGGCAAACGGCAAGCGGCGAAGCAACCGTGGCCACGCTCGAGGCCGCGGTGTGCGCGCGCACGCGCGCGACGCTAACCGCCGAGATCGACGCGTCGCGGCGCGACCGGGCATCGTCGCGTGGCCGTAACAGCGCGGCGCCGCTGCGCGTCGAAGCACGCGTCGAAGAGAACGACGCGACTATCGACTTCGCGCTATTGCGTCAGCGCTACCAGGCGCAGCAGCAATCGATGGAAACCGCGATCGGCGAATTACGCGCGCGCCTGCGGGCGACGCTCGCGACGCGCAGCGAACGGCACGCGCGTCTTGCGCTGGTCGACGCGACGATGGAGCGCGCACTCGACGGCCGCGAGCGCACTGTGCTCGCAGCTGTGCCGGCGCTGCTCGAAGCGCACTTCAAGCGGCTACGCGATGCGGCACTTCCAAAAGCGGCAGCGGCGCAAGCGGAAGCAGAGGCAGGGCCGCAAACGCGCGATAGCGCCACCGCGCATCGCGACGATCAACCGGTCACCGCGCCGCCCGCCGGCGCCTGGCTCGACGCGTTCCGCGCCGATATGCACGCCGTGCTGCTCGCGGAACTCGACCTTCGTTTTCAACCGGTCGAAGGGTTGCTTGCCGCCCTTCGCGCCAGCTAACCGGGACACCCCTCGGGACGCCACATGTCCAGATACCGAATTCATCTTGCCGTCTTTGTGCTTGGCCTCGCCGCTGTGCTATGGGTCGCCATCAGTTATGCGACGACCAATCCGCTCGCACTCGTCGTCGCGCTGCTGATCGGCGCGTGCTACGTAACCGGCGCCGTCGAGTTGTACCGCTATCAGCAGGCCACCGACACGCTAGTCGCTGCCGTCGATTCGCTGAACGCGACACCGTCGCAGCTCGGCGCGTGGCTCGACCGTCTGCATCCGAGTCTGCGCGGCGCGGTGCGGTTACGCGTCGAAGGCGAACGCGCGGGTCTGCCCGGCCCATCGCTCACGCCGTATCTGGTCGGCCTGCTGGTTCTGCTCGGCATGCTCGGCACGCTGCTCGGCATGGCCGCGACGTTGCGCGGCACCGGCGCCGCGCTCGACGCCGCCACCGATCTGCAAGCCGTGCGTGCTTCGCTTGCCGCGCCGGTGCGCGGCCTCGGCTTCGCGTTCGGCACATCGATCGCGGGCGTCGCGACTTCCGCGATGCTCGGCCTGCTGTCCGCGCTGTGCCGCCGCGCGCGTATCAAGGCCGCGCAGCATCTCGACGCGAAGATTGCGACGGTGCTGCGCGTGTTTTCGCCCGCGCATCAACGCGAGGAATCGTTCCGGCTGATGCAGCGTCAGGCCGACGCGATGCCGGCGCTGATCAACGGCCTGCGCACGCTGATGGGCGCGCTCGAACAGCACAGCGCGACGACCAGCGAGCAGCACCTCGCGAACCAGCAGGCGTTTCACGCGAAGACCGAACTCGCGTATGCACGGCTCGCGAACTCGGTCGAGCAGTCGTTGCGGCAGAGCGTCGGCGAACATGCGCGCGCGGTCGGCGCCGCCATCCAGCCGGTCGTCGAGACGACGCTTGCGAGCGTCGCGCGCGACACGAGCGCGCTGCACGAGCGCGTCGCGCAATCGGTGCAACAGCAGATGGAAGGTTTGTCGCGCGGCTTCGCATCGACCGCCGATCAGGTTGCGAGCACATGGAGCGGCGCACTCGACGCGCAGCGCGCATCGAACGACGCACTTGCTGAGCGGATGAGCACGACGCTCGATCGTTTCGCCGCGAGCGCCGACACGCGCGCAGCGAAACTGCTCGACGATGTCGCCGCGCAACTGGCGACTTCGGCGGCGCAGCTGTCGCAGACGTGGACCGACGGACTCGCGCAGCACGCGCAAACGCACGACACACTGGCCGCGCGTCACGAAGCGGCAATGACAGCGGCCGCGGCGAGCGTCGAAGGAGCAATGACGGCGTGCGCAGCGAACTTCGAAGCGGCGACTAGCACGGCCGCGGCAAGCATCGAGTCGCGTGCGACGTCGCTGGTCGAGCGTGTCGACGCTTCGCATGCCGCGTTGCACGCGAGCCTTGTGGCGGCCGACGACAAACGCCTCGCCGCATGGGCAACGACGCTCGAACAGACCGCATCCGCGCTGACACGCGAATGGACGGAAACCGGCGCGCAACACGCGGCACGCCAGCAACAGATCTGCGACACGCTCGCCGAGACCGCGCGCCAGATCGCCGAGCGCGCGCAGGCCGAGGCGCGCGGCACGATCGACGAGATCGGCCGGCTGGTGACCGCCGCGTCGGAAGCGCCGAAGGCCGCCGCCGATGTGATCGCGGAGTTGCGCAAGAGCCTGTCGGAAAGCATGGTTCGCGATACGGCGATGCTCGAGGAACGCACGCGTCTATTGCAAACGCTAGAGACGCTACTCGATGCGGTCAATCTCGCGTCGACCGAACAGCGCGCGGCGATCGACGGACTGGTGTCGACGTCGGCGAATCTGCTCGAGCGCGTCGGCGAGCAGTTCTCGGGCAAAGTCGAAGCCGAGGCGAACAAACTCGATACCGCTGCGTCGCAGGTTGCCATCAGTGCAATTGAAATGGCGAGCATGGGTGATGCGTTCGGCGTGGCCGTCGCATCGTTTGGCGAATCGAACGGCAAACTGATCACGCATCTGGAGCGCATCGAACGCGCGCTCGACCAGTCGCTCGCGCGTAGCGACGAACAGCTGGCGTACTACGTCGCGCAGGCACGCGAGGTGATCGACCTGAGCGTGCTGTCGCAGAAGCAGATCATCGAAGACCTGCAGCAACTGGCCGGAGCGCGCGCGTCATGAGCGACGAGATCGATGTCGGCGTCGAGCCGGGCGCGCCGATCTGGGCCGCGTTCGGCGATCTGATGTCGGTGCTGGTCGGCGCGTTCGTGCTGATTCTCGTCAGCATCATCGGCGTGCAATTCGAACTGTCGAGCCGGCTGGAAAAGGAAGTGCAGCAGCACAAGGCAGACCTGCAGCGGCGTCAGGCACTCGAGCAGGCGCTGGCCGCGCCGCTCGCGGCGGGGCGCGTGACACTCGTGAACGGGCGCATCGGCATCAGCGGCAATGTGTTGTTCGCGGTGAACTCGGACCAGTTGCAGCCGCAGGGGCGCGAGTTGCTGAAGTCGCTGGCGGGACCGCTTGCCGCGTATCTGCGCGTGAACGACGAGATCCTGATGGTCAGCGGTTTCGCCGACGACCAGCAGGTGCACGCGGGCAACCGGCGTTTCGCGGATAACTGGGAACTGTCGGCGCAGCGCGCGCTGACCGTGACGCGCGCGTTTATCGACGAAGGCGTACCGGCGTCGTCGGTATTTGCGGCGGCGTTCGGCTCGCAGCAACCGGTCAGTTCGAACGCGGACGCTGATGGACGCGCGAAGAACCGCCGCGTCGAAATCGCGCCGGTGCCGCGGCAGTCGGCGAGCAATGGCGGCAAGCAGGGGTGACATGCGATGAGCGACGTGCGCGAGACCCGGCCTGTCTGTCGATCCGCATCGGATGATGCCGGTTGCGGCGATGCGCGCGCGACGCTTGAACGGTGGCGCGAAACCGGTGCGGATCGCCTCAATCCGCTGCGCTTTGCGATGATCGACGCGCTTGCGCGTCGTATCGAGAAACTGCCGACGGAGGGCGGTGAATTCCGGCGACGGCTCGTCGCGCGGCTCGCGGCGTTGATCACCGCGTATGACGGCGACGTCGGGCGGATGCGTGACGGGCAAGAAGCGGAAGCGTCGGCATCTTCGACGGTGAACGCGCCCGGCGGCAGTTCGCTCGCCGCGTTGACCGCGTCATTGAGCGAGCGCGCCGATGGCGCCGGGACACTCGCCGACATGCTGCGATACTTTGATGCAATATGGTCGAAGCTGAGCGCGGGCCGCCAGTTGCGCCAGTCGCTCGCGCAGGTGCCCGGCAATGCGGGTCCGCTGAATTCGAGCCGGCTGGTGTATCGCGCGCTGTCGCTGATGAACGAGCTATCGCCCGAGCATTTGCAGCATTTTCTGGTGTATGTGGAAACGCTGTCGGCGCTCGGTGAACTCGGTGGTGGCGGCACTCAGGCGCCGAGCGCGGAAAATGCGCCGCGCGCGAAGGACGCGAAAGGCGTGAAGCAACCGGCGAAGCGCAAATCGAAGGGGTGACGAGCTCGCCGCGCTCACCAAGGCCGCCGCACCGAATCCTGATAACGCGTCAGGATGAAATGCGCGACATCGTTCGAGTGGTACGCGGCGACCAGTTGCGCCACCCACGGCTGCGCGCGATCCGCATCGCGCACCGTCAACACGCCCGCATACGGCGAACGTGCATCCTCGATGCCAATACTGTCGCGAGCCGGATATAACCCGGCCTGCTGCGCGCTTGCGCTATCGATGACCGCGAATGTCACCGTGTTCAGCGACGCGACCAGCTGCTCGCGCGGCATGGCCCGCAGCTTCAGATGCAGACGGTTGCCTGTCACGTCGCGCAGCGTCGCGTGGAGGCCCGCATGGTCGTCAAAGGTCAGCAGGGTAAAGTTTTGCAGCAGGATCAGTGCGCGCGCCATGCCGTCGCGGTCGGCGGGAATCGCGACGCTCGCACCCGGCTGGATCTGCGCGAGGTTCGTCAGCTTGCGCGAATAAAGCGCCATCGGCAGCGTGACCGTCGTCGCCACGCTGGACACCGCATAGCCATGTCGCTTGCGCGACTTGTCGAGCGCGGGTTCGTCCTCGAAAGTTGCCGCATCGATATCGCGCGCGGCCAGCGCCGCATCGATCCGCGCGCCGTCGTCGAACTCGACGATTTCAACGCTCAAGCCTTGCGACGCCGCCACGCGTCGTACTTCGCCCATGATTTGCGCGTACGTGCCGCGCGTCACACCGACTTTCACGATCGGCGCAGCGGCCTGCACGCCCGATGACATCGCGCAGACCACCATCGACGCGAGCCACGCAGCGATGAAGCTTCGCAGTGTCATCATCCACGGTCCCGCAAGATCGTCCTGAAGCCGATATGCGATGCCGGCAAATCTGCCTCCTGCTGCTCGCGGGAAGACGCGCGGTATCGCACACAGTAATCGCGCGAGCACAGGAATGAGCCACCCTTGATCACCACCAACGTGTCGTGCTTACGCGTCGCCGGCGCAACAGCCGCTGTATCGCCGTTCGTATGCGACTGATGCGGGCCGGTGTATACGTCCCGCGTCCACTCCCATGCATTGCCGATCATGTCGTACAGCTTGAATCCGTTCGACGCATAACAACCGACCGGCGACAGTCCGGTATGCCCGTCCTCGTTCGTGTTCAGCACCGGAAACGCGCCTTGCCAGTAGTTCGCGGTGGGCTTGCCGTGTGCGTCCCGCGGCGCCGCGTCGAGGTCCGCGCCGTCTGCACCGCCCTTGCCCGCGTATTCCCATTCTGCTTCAGTCGGCAGGTCGCGGCCGAGCCACTGTGCGTACGCGAGCGCATCGGCTTGCGTGACGAGCGTCACCGGCTGGTTCATCAGGCCGTCGATACCGCTGCCTGGCCCACCCGGATGCTGCCACGATGCGCCCTTCACCCAGGTCCACCACGCGAAGTCGCGAGCGTCCATCTGTTCGCGCGTCGGCGTGCGAAAGACCGCCGCGCCATGCTGCTTCTCGGCGTCCGTCACATATCCGGTCGCGCGGACGAATGTCGCGAATTGCGCATTCGTCACGTCGGTCTGATCGATCCAGAAACCGCCGACCGTCGTTCGGCCGTCGCCGGCCGGTCGCTCATCTTCGTAACCACGCGTGCTGCCGAATATAAACGCACCGCCGTGCAGATGCACCATGCCTGCCTTCGGATCGTCGCGCCAGTTAACCGGCAAACCGCTGTAGCGCTCGCATTGCTTCTCCGAGCCGAGCGGCGCGAGAAGCCGTCCATGGTTGGCATCGTCGAATGCACGATGCCCGGCGCGCCACCCTGCCGATGCCGCCATCGCGATTCCGAACGCAGCGGCAAACAACGCGCCATAAGCGGCCAGCATTTTCACGTTGAGACTCACGACGATCGCTCGCTTAGTAGTAACCGCGCGGCCGCAGCGGTTCGACGCCGCCTACGTTCGTCATATAGGCGTTCCATTGCTGCACGAGCCCGTCGACGATCGACGGATTCTGCGCGGCCACATCCGTCGTCTCGCCACGATCCGCTGTCATGTCGTACAACTGCCAGTGACCATCTACCGGTCCGAGCGGCGGCTCGGTCCACAACGCTTTCCATTTGCCATCCGCGCTGCGCAGATAACCGCGGCCGTACGCCTCGTCGCCGAACGACGCGGTATGCACGTCGGCGCTCGACTGACCGGTCAACACCGGCAACAGCGATTGCCCTGTGACCGGATACACATAGCGGTTGTTGTAGACCACCTTTCCCTTGTTCTGATCGACGCCCGTCAGCGCGTTGATCAGCGCGGGCGCGGCTTGCGTCGGCGGTGCGATGCCCGCGACCGCGAGGAAGGTGGCGGTGTTGTCGGTGACGTGCGTGAAGACGCTCAACGTTGGCTTCTGCGCGGTCTGGCCGGGCAGGTGCACGATCAGCGGTGTCGATACGCCGCCCTCGCCCGAGTAGCCTTTCGTCAGCCGGAACGGTGTCGCGCTGACTTCGGCCCAACGCAGGCCGTACTGCAGACGCTGCGCATTCTGCTTGCCGTTGTCGGTGCCGAGCGCCGAATAGACCGGGTCGGCGGCGTTGGCCGTGTCGGTCGCGGTGGGGTCGGCGCCGGAGTCGATTGGCCAGCCTTCCGCGCCATTGTCCGACTGGAACATGATGAACGTGTTGTCGTATTCGCCGATGTCCTTCAAATGCTGGATCAGCAAGCCGATGTTGTGATCGAGGTTCTCGACCATACCGGCATAGATCTCCATATAGCGCGCCTGTGCTTTCTTCTCGTCCGCGGACAGGCTCGCCCACGACTTGTTCACGGTGCCGGGACCATAGTCCGTATAGCCCTGCACGCCGCTATGCACGGCGCTGACGTACTTCGCGTTGACGGTGCCGTTGCTGGTGGTGCCTGCTGACGCGCCTAGCGTCTCGGTCGCGCCCGGATACGGGTTGAAGTCGG
This sequence comes from Paraburkholderia rhizosphaerae, assembly GCF_004366595.1. Classification (GTDB taxonomy): domain Bacteria; phylum Pseudomonadota; class Gammaproteobacteria; order Burkholderiales; family Burkholderiaceae; genus Paraburkholderia; species Paraburkholderia rhizosphaerae. The sequence continues at coordinate 49,549 of NZ_SORE01000005.1, read as the reverse complement.
CCGGGATGATGCCAAGCGTCTTCTGCCGCGCAATCCGCGCTGCGCGAATGGCATCGTAGCCGGCGTCGTACTTGCCGGCGTAGTTGTGCAGATATGGCTCCGGCACCTGCAACGGCCAGTGTGGCGAGGTGTACGCGGCGTACGCGAAGAACGGCTTGCCATCTCCCTTGTTTGAATCGATGTAGGAGATCAGGCGTTGCGTGTAGAAGTCGGTCGAGTAGAACACAGCGGGGCTACCCCCTGTGCCGCCTGGTTGACCGGGCTGGCCAGGCTGCACGTACTGGCCATCTTCCGTGTAGTTCTTCGAGCCGGCGCGTTCATGCGCGAAGTGATTGGTCGCCGCGCCGCCGAGCAGCGCATAGCTGCGCTCGAAACCCCATTGATCCGGGGTCTGGCCGCCACCGGTCGTGCTGCCGACAATCCCCGAACCGATGTGCCACTTGCCCGCCATATACGTGTGATATCCACCGTCTTTCAGCAGTTGCGCGACCGATAACGCGCGGTCGTTCAGATAGCCTTCGTAGCCTGGCAGACCTTTGCGCTCATCGGACGGCGCGCCCATCGTGCCTTCGCCGACCAGATGGTGATCGGTGCCGGAGATCAGCATCGAACGCGTGATCGCGCAGACCGTGCCGGTGTGATGGTTCGTCAGGATGCGGCCGGACTGCACAAGCGCATCGAGGTTCGGCGTGTTGATCTCGCCGCCGAATGCATGAATATCCGAGTAACCGAGGTCGTCCGCCATGATGTAGAGGATGTTCGGACGTTTCGCGGCTGCCACGGGTGCGGACGCCTGCTGCTGCGGCGTCGCGTTTTCGCCGGAACACGACACGAGTGCGATAAGACTGACGACGGCTGCGCCAAGCGCGCCAACGCGGAAACGGGAGCGGACTGCGAATAGATTCGATTCGGGCGTTTTCATTGTTCTAATGACTGTTGTCTGAGCGCGAAATGGTAGCAATCGGTCAGACGTGGCCGAACCATCGATTTGTGCAAAGCAAGTGCGTCTGCGCGATATCGCAGATGCGCTTGCTTGCGGGTGGAGCGGGGACTTACGTGGAGTTGTTGATGCGACCGGCTTTATGCAATTTGCGTCGATTGCCGTTCAGTCGGAAGCGGGCATTCGACAACGCGGTGCGAATCGTTGCCGATGGATAGACGTCTTACTCGCAAGAACGAGCTGGCGGGATGTCGAACTGTTTAGCCGACACCTCCGTGTCGCTTGTCACTAGCTCGCGAGCGAAGATCTGACTGCGGCCCTCAATAGGTTTCACGACAATTTCATAGTCGTGCCCATGCTGCGGGACGAAGGTGCTGGCCTCCTGTTGGAATTTCTTGACGTACTCCCAATTGCCCATCTCCGTTACGCTGACAATTCTCGCGCGAACAGTCAGCGGCTGTTCGGCCGGAACGATGTACTCATGGAAATAGCGGTAGGCGTCGGGTGGCACAGGCATTCCGACAGTTTTGTTGGTCAGGCTCGACAGGCCGGGCTGCGATACGGTGATCCGCTTTGCATTGCGCTTCGGTATGCAATTCGTGTTGAAGAAAAACTCAGTGGTTGCGCCCCAGTAGACGCGCACTCGCGCCTCCGTTTCCGGATGATAGATTGCCGCAGTCTGTCTGCTCGAGCTCGCACAGCCGGACAAAATGCCTACGCTTGCAATGGCAACGAGAGGCAAAAGAGCGTTACGTTTCATTGTGATTGGAGCGCTGGAACTCCCGGACAGACAGGTGCCATTCTTGCCGGCATTGAGCGCCTGCTCCATGCGAAATTCCCAACATGCAAATGACCAGAGTAAGTTCGAGTTATCGACCCTACCGGGCGAATCTTTAGCCGTCTCTGGTTACATGGTCGGGTCTTGTCACTCCCAAAGCCTCTGCCGCGCAACCGACTACAAGCGTTGGAAATCTTTCCGCATTAACTTGGTCGCGAATGTCAACCTTCAGATCAAGCTCCACCTTGCGCGAGCATGCCGCTCCTAACCACGAAAATTGCGCGAAACCCACAAAACTTGAAATCGGCGACGCCCCCCGCTATACATCAAGACACCGGTAAATTGAAAGGTGTACGTCTCATTTATGAAAGTCAGCAAGGGTGGGCCGCTTACCGCCACTAGCGCTCAAGTCCATGTGTCGATGGCGAACGGTCGTTCGAATAAATGGCGCGCGCAGCCGGCCATAGGAAAAGAAGCATCGGGAAAACGTGCACGGTAGTCCCTCATCCCAAGACTAAAAAGGAAGGGCCATGTACCACCAGATATATAACCCGCTGGGCAACGCGTTTCTTTCCACGATCGCCGCCGCCATCCCGATCCTGACGCTGCTTTATTTCATTGCGCTGCACCGGCATCGTGATTCGCAGGGCAATGTGCACCTGGGCATTTCCGCGCCCTACGCGGCATTCTTCGGGGTCGTCGCCGCATTCATCATTTCCTGTCTGGTATTCCGGATGCCGGTCGTGTCCGCCGTTTCGGCGTTCGCGCTCGGCACGCTGTCCGGATTTCTTGGCATCATCTGGATCGTGCTGGCGGCGATGTTCCTCTACACGATGAGTGTCGTGAGCGGCAAGTTCGAGATCGTGAAAGAGTCCATCGTTCACATCTCATTCGACCGGCGCCTGCAGTGCGTGCTGATCGCGTTCTCGTTCGGCGCGATTATCGAAGGCACATCGGGTTTCGGCACACCGGTGGCCATCGCGGGGGCCGTGATGGTGGGCCTCGGCTTCAGACCGTTCCAGGCCGCGGTGCTAAACCTGCTGGCGAACACCGCGCCGGTCGCGTGGGGCGCAATCGGCACGCCGATCGTGACGCTGGCCGCCGTCAGCGGGCTCGATCAGGTCACCTTGTCCGCGATGGCGGGCCGGCAACTGCCGTTCGTGTCGGTGCTCGTGCCGTTCTGGCTGGTCGCGACGTTCGTCAAGATGGAAGGCGGCACGTGGAAGCAGGTGTTCGAGGTCTGGCCGGCGATGTTGTGCGCGGGCTTGTCTTTCGCGCTGATGCAGTTTTTCGCGTCGGGAAGCAGCGCGCTGCATTTGATGACCGACGTCGTGTCGGGCGTATTTTCGGTGATCTGCACCGCGCTCTTTCTGCGCTTCGTCTGGCATCCGAAAACCCGGTTCCTGCTGCGCTCCGAGCGAGAGGCGCTCGAGCGAGCAGGGAAAAGCGCGACAAGCACCACGGACAAGAACGAATGGAAGTACCCGTACACGACCGGCGAAACGATCTACGCATGGATGCCGTGGGTCATTCTGATCGCCTGCTGCGCGTTATGGGGTGTGCCGGAGTTCAAGAAGCTGCTGAACAATCTGTTCGCGGACATCACCTTTTCGACGACGTTTCTCGGTTCGAAGTTCGCCGGCACGCTGTCGCTGCCGGTCTGGGACATGCCCGCGCTCAATAATCTTGTACAGCGGATGCCGCCGGTTGCACCCGTCGACGCGAAGGCGGAAACGGCAAAATTTACGATCAACTGGTTATCGACCGCCGGGACTGGGGTGTTCGTCGCGGCGCTGCTTTCTGGATTCATCCTCAAGTTGCGCCCCGCGCAGTGGAAGGATGCGTTCGTGCAAACCATGCGGCGGATGAAGATTCCGGTGCTGGTCATTGGTCAAGTGCTGGGGCTGGGATTTCTGACACGCTACTCGGGTACCGATGCAGTGCTTGGCCTTGCGTTCACGCATGCGGGTTTTCTTTATCCGTTCTTCGCCGCCTACCTGGGTTGGCTCGGTGTATTCCTGACCGGCTCCGATACGGCGTCCAATGCGCTATTCGGCAGCCTGCAGAGGATCACCGCGCAGCAGCTAAACCTGAACCCGATCCTGATTGTCGCGACGAATTCCACCGGCGGGGTAATGGGGAAGATGATCGACGCGCAGTCGATCATGGTCGCGTGTGCGGCTTGTTATGACAGTCCTAAAGAGCGGTCGTTTGCGTTAGGGCCGATCTTCAGGACTGTGTTTTTTCATTCGATCGCCGGCGCCGCGGTGATCGGCATCATCGCAATGCTGCAAGCGTATGTGTTCCCGGGGGTGATCCCCGTGCCCAGATAGTGACAACGCACCGCTTGGCCAGGCTTTACATCGGAAACGGTCTGACTCGCGACTTCAAGCTCAGACCGTGCGCCGTGCGCGAGACTTCGCGATGATCCAGTCCATCAAAGCGAGCAACAGCGCCGAAACGACGAACGTCATATGCACCGCCATGCCCCACATCACCGTTCGGGTGCCGACCTGTTCGATCGTCAGGAATCCCTGCAATACCTCGATCGCCGAAATGGCGACGATGGACGCCATCAATTTCAGCTTGATGTCGCTGAATCCGACGTTGCCGATCCAGTCCGGCGTGTCTACATGCCCGTCGAGTTCGAGCTTCGACACGAAATTCTGGTAACCGCCGAAGATGATCATCAGCAACAGATTCGCCATCAGTGAAAGATCGATCAGCGAAAGCACCCCAAGAATGACATCGTCCGAACTGCTAGCAACGAGGCCCGAAGCCATTTCCCAAAACTCCTGCGCAAACTTCACGAGCAACATCAGCAGACTGAGCGCGAGACCGACATAGATCGGCGCCAGGATCCATCGGCTCGCGAAAATACCTCGTTCCACGGAACGCTCGGCAAGACCGGGGGCGCGCCCGCTGGTGTGATCTGTCGGATGCATCGGTTGCATAAGAAATCCTCCGGAAGCGGGTCATCCGCTCGGCCCTGGCGCGAGTTCCGGTTTGACCCGCACGCAGGCCTTGAACAGCAGTAACACGAGACATGCCTGAACCCGACGATCGACGGTACATCTAACCTTCTGTCTTTCGTTATGACGAAAGAGAGGCCGACTGGACTCTATCTACAACCACTCAGGAGAACCGGCATGAGCAGCAAGAACACGATTTGTCTCTGGTACGACGGTGCAGCGCTGGATGCCGCGAAGTTCTACGCCGCGACGTTCCCGGACAGTGCGGTAGGAACGATCTATCACGCGCCCGGCGACTATCCGTCGGGCAAGACCGGCGATGTGTTGATGGTCGAGTTCACGGTGATGGGTATTCCGTGTCTCGGCCTGAATGGAGGCCCGGGCGTCACGCACAACGAGGCATTTTCGTTTCAGGTCGCGACCGATGATCAGGCTGAAACCGACCGCCTATGGAACGCGATTGTCGGAAACGGCGGCAAGGAAAGTGCATGCGGCTGGTGCAAGGACAAGTGGGGACTATCGTGGCAAATCACGCCGCGCGTGCTGATGGCCGCGGTCGCCGACCCTGATCGGGCCGTAGCTAAGCGCGCATTCGAAGCGATGATGAACATGGGAAAGATCGACATCGCTGCGATCGAAGCCGCACGCCGCGGATGATGCTTCTCAGCTGATCCGCGCGATTCATTAGCTGATTCCATGCCACGTCCGGCAAGCCAATTGCGGAGTTACGCGCCGTTACAAATGATCGACTGTCGTAATAGCGGTCCACGTTCCCGGGTCCTATTCTTTCAATTGCATAACGGACCGTGTGGTAGAGGGAACGGAAGGCATGATGAAACGCGCACTAATGTCGCTTGCCGCAGGCTTCGCGATGGCTTACGGATATGATGCGGCGTTCGCCTACGGCAGCATCGGCATCTACGTCGGCGGTCCGGTTTATGTCAGCCCGCCACCGGTCATTTACAGGCCATATGCGCCGCCCGTCGCCTACTACCCATCGTATCCACCCGCCTATTACGGCGGGCCGCCCGTGTTGGTCAGGCCACCACCTGTCTTCTACGGACCGCCGCCCGGCTACTACCGCCATGGCCACGGAGGCGCATGGGGACGTCCGACCTGGCGAGGCTATGGATATGGCTACGGCGGATATCGTGGTTGGCATCATCACGGATATCGTCACCGCTAGGCATCGCGCACAAAGAAAAAAGGGCTGACGCGCGCACGAGGAGGGACAGACGGCCAGCGGCGGAAACGGTTGTTCAATCACGCCCGCGCGCAACGATCCCTGAGTTGCAGGATCATCGGCGTGAAGATCAGTTGCATCGCCAGGCCCATCTTGCCGCCCGGCACGACGATCACATTCGGCCGCGACATGAACGAGTCGTGCAACATTGTCAGCAGATACGGGAAATCAATCCCTTTGGGCCGCGCAAAGCGGATCACGACAAAACTCTCGTCGGGCTGCGGAATCTCACGCGCGGTGAACGGGTTCGACGTATCCACGGTGGGAACGCGCTGAAAATTGACATGCGTGCGTGAAAACTGCGGACAGATGTAGTTCACGTAATCGGGCATGCGTCGCAGGATCGTATCGACGATCGCTTCATGAGAATAGCCGCGCATGTTCTGATCGCGATGCAGCTTCTGAATCCATTCGAGGTTGATAATCGGCACCACGCCGACCAGCAAATCCGCATGCCGCGCGACATCCACGCGGTCGGTCACCGCCGCACCGTGCAGCCCTTCATAGAACAGCAAATCCGTGCCCTGCTCGACGTCTTCCCACGGCGTGAACGTACCGGACGCCTGCTTGAACGTCGCGGCATCCGCGTCGTCGTGCACATAGCGTCGAAACTTTCCGCTGCCCGTCTTGCCGTAGCTGGCGAACAGTTGCTCGAGTTCCTCGAGCATGTTCGCATCCGGACCGAAATGACTGAAGTTATGCACGCCATCGCGCTCGGCCTGCTTCAACGCTTCACGCATCCCCAGCCGGTCATAACGATGAAACGCATCCCCTTCGACAATCTGTGCGTTGATCTTCTCACGTCTGAAGATATGCTGAAAGCTCTTCATCACGGTAGTCGTGCCGGCGCCGCTCGATCCGGTCACGGCGATAATCGGATGCTTGACTGACATGCGCGTTCTCCCTGGCGATAAGCGGTGGCAGATGACGCTGACGACTACGCGGGGCCGATCAACGCACGCTTCATGCCGGCGTTTCAGGCAAAAAGAGCGAACGCTCCCTGAACAGCGGCGACGAAAACGGCCGGTCGGTGCCGAGGTCATGCTCGCGGTGGTAGCGTGCAATGCGTGTCACTTCGTTCTTCGAACCGAGGATGACCGGCACGCGCTCATGCAAGTCGCGAGGCACGACATCGAGAATCCGTTCGCGCCCGGTCGTTGCGTCGCCACCCGCCTGTTCGATCAGAAAGCTCATCGGGTTCGCTTCGTACAGCAGGCGCAACCGCCCCTGCATCGTGGTCGCGGTGCGATAGTCGCGAGGATACATATAAACGCCGCCGCGCATCAGAATGCGGTGCACGTCGGCGACCATTGCGGCAATCCAGCGCATGTTGAAGTCACGTTCGCGGCAGCCGCTTTTGCCGTCCTTGCATTCCTGCACATAGCGGCGCACCGGCGGCTCCCAGAAGCGCTCGTTCGATGCATTAATCGCAAACTCGCTGGCGTCTTCGGGAACGCGGATGTCCGAATGCGTAAGCACGAAGTTGCCCACTTCCCGCTCAAGCGTGAAGCCGTGCGTGCCGTTGCCAATCGATAACACGAGCATGGTCGCGGGGCCGTAGATCGCGTAGCCTGCGGCGACCTGTTCATGACCTGGCCGCAAAAACGCAGCGCGTTCCGTCATCGACCCGTTGGCTGCGCCGTCCGGCACGCGCATCACCGAGAAAATCGACCCCACCGCGCCGTTGATATCGATGTTCGACGAACCATCGAGCGGATCGAACGCGAGCAGGTACTCGCCACGCGGAAAGCACGGCGGAATCTGGTACACATGCTCGATCTCCTCGGACACCATCCCCGCCAGCAAGCCGTCCCACTCGCAATGCTGAAGGAAGATATCGTTAGTCAACACGTCGAGCTTTTTCTGCTCTTCGCCATGCACATTTGCGGAGCGCGCGGAGCCATAGTTGCCGTCGAGCGCGCCGCGCGTGAGCGTCGCGGCGATCGTCTTGATCGACGCCGCGACGTCGATCAACAGCGCCGACAGCCCGCTCGCGCGCCGTGACGGGCTCTGCCGATCGAGCGCGTCGATCAGGAACTTCGAGAGTGTCGTTCGTCCGTCTCGCATCGCATGCCCCTAGGAAGCCGTGTGTTCGGCCGATGTGGGAGGAGTCGCGCGATGCGGGCCAGGCGTGAGCCTGTCGAATACGCGGCTGGCGCGGATGTCACCTGCGGTAATCAACGTCAGTGCCGCAGGGTCCGCTGGTTGCGCGCCGTCCAGCGCGGCGGCAAACAGACGATTCGCCTGACGCAGTCGCGCCCGGTCGAGCGCATTGCGCACCGAGCGCGCATTCGCGAAGCTCGGCTGCTTCACGCGACGGTCCAGATAATCTTCGAATGCGCGGCGCGAATCGCAATCGAAGCGGTAGTGCATCGTATCGAGCATCCGTTCGGCGATCGCGAGCAATTCTTCCGCGCCGTAGTCGGGAAACGTGATGTGATGCGCGATGCGCGACCGGAAGCCGGGATTGCTCTGGAAAAACGTGTCCATCTTCGACGCGTAGCCGGCGAGAATCACGACGAGGTCGTCGCGCTGGTTCTCCATCGTCTGCAGCAGAATTTCAATCGACTCCTGCCCGTAGTCGCGCTCGTTTTCCGGGCGATACAGGTAGTACGCTTCGTCGATAAACAGCACGCCACCCATCGCGCGCTTCAACACATCGCGTGTTTTCGGCGCGGTGTGGCCGATGTACTGCCCCACCAGATCGTCGCGCGTAACCGACACCAGATGATTGCGCCGGATATAACCGAGCCGGTGCAGCACGTCGGCCATGCGCAGCGCTACCGTCGTCTTGCCGGTACCGGGGTTGCCGGAAAAGCACATATGCAGCGTCGGCGCACCCGTCGCAATGCCGAGCGTTGCGCGCGCACGTTCGACCAGCAATTGCGCGGCGATCTCGCGAATGCGCGTCTTCACCGGCGCGAGCCCGACCAGATCGCGGTCCAGTTCGCTGATCACGCCCGCGATGCCGGACTCGCGGTACAGCGCGAGCAGGTTCACATGGGGGGCGTCCGGGGGGGCGCCAGATGGCGCTCCGGGCAACGCGTCGCGGCGTGCCGGCAATTCAAGCGTATCGGCAATCATGGTCGTCTCCGTTTCGATGCAATGCGGTACGGCGCGCGGCGTGCATTCACTCGTGCGCATCGGTGCGCGCACCACCGGCGCGGCACCTGAGCGCATAACGTTGCGCACGCCCTTCGCCTTCATCGCGTTCGAGCCACAGCGTCGCTTCGACATCCGGCCGGTTCACGATGAACGACAGCCGCATCGTTTCGAAGCCGCGTACGGAATCGAACGCATTGACCTTGATGTAGTGCTGCGGATAAGCGGCGCGGCACGCGCTCACTTCCTGCATGACGCCCGCCGCATCGCGCAGATCGAACATCGGCAACCCCCACATCTCCCAGTATGTGTTGCGCGGATGCGGGTCATCGGTGAATTCGACCGAGCAAGCCCAGCCTTGACCCAGCGCATAGTCGATTTGCAGGCGGATTTCATCGTCGGTCAGTTCAGGCAAAAAAGAAAACGTCCCTTGCGTGATACGCATGGCGGTACCCCTTCGTGCAAAACGAGTGATCGGTCAGGCGACGCTCGGCGTCACGGCGAAGTCAGGCGTGTCGGTCGACGCATAGTTAAACGTGACATCGCGCCAGGTATCGAGTGCCTGTTTCAACGGCAGGCAGTGGCGCGCGGCCGCTTCGAGCAGGTCAGGTCCTTCGTGCGCGAGATCGCGGCCTTCGTTGCGCGCCTTCACCATCGCTTCGAGCGCGACGCGATTGGCCGTCGCTCCGGCCTGAATGCCGGCCGGATGCCCAATCGTGCCGCCGCCGAATTGCAGGATCACATCGTCGCCGAACAGATCGAGCAGCTGATGCATCTGCCCCGCGTGAATGCCGCCGGACGCGACTGGCATCACTTTGCGCAATCCGGCCCATGGTTGATCGAAGAAAAGCCCACGCGACAGATCGACCGGATTGCGCGCTTCGCGCAGCACGTTGTAGTAGCCCTGCACCGACAGCGGATCGCCTTCGAGCTTGCCGACCGCGGTGCCCGCATGCGCATGATCGACGCCCGCCATGCGCAGCCATTTCGCGATCACGCGAAACGAAATGCCGTGATTGCGTTGACGCGTATAGGTGCCGTGCCCCGCGCGATGCAAATGCAGAATCATGTCGTGCTTGCGTGCCCAGCGCGCCATCGACTGAATCGCGGTCCAGCCGATCACGAGATCGATCATCACGATGCACGAGCCGAGCTCTTTTGCGAATTCCGCGCGCTCGTACATGTCTTCCATCGTCGCGGCCGTCACGTTCAGGTAGTGGCCTTTCACTTCGCCGGTTTCCGCTTGCGCGCGATTGACCGCTTCCATCGAGAACAGATAGCGGTCGCGCCAATGCATGAATGCCTGCGAGTTGATGTTCTCGTCGTCCTTCAGGAAGTCGAGGCCGCCTTTAAGGCCCTCGTAAACGACGCGTCCGTAGTTTTTTCCGGACAACCCAAGCTTCGGCTTCACCGTTGCGCCGAGTAACGGCCGTCCGTATTTATCGAGCCGTTCACGCTCGACGACGATGCCGGTCGCCGGTCCATGAAAAGTCTTCAGATACGCGACCGGGATGCGCATATCTTCGAGCCGCAACGCTTTCAATGGCTTGAAGCCGAACACATTGCCGATGATCGACGCGGTCAGATTCGCGACCGACCCTTCCTCGAACAGATCCAGCTCGTAAGCGATATACGCGAAGTACTGTGGCTCGTTATGGCCGATGCCCGACGCCGGCACGGGATCGACACGATACGCTTTCGCGCGGTACATGTCGCAAGCGGTGAGGCGGTCGGTCCACACCACCGTCCAGGTCGCCGTCGACGATTCGCCCGCCACCGCCGCAGCCGCTTCCTCTGGCTCGACACCCGGTTGCGGCGTGATACGGAACAGTGCGATCACGTCGGTGTCTTTCGGCTCGTAATCCGGCTGCCAGTAACCCATCTCGCGATACTTGAGCACGCCCGCGTCGTAACGCGAGCGTCGTGTCGGCGCGGCGGCGGGCGCGATCGCCTCCTGGCTGAAATCGTTCATCACTGTCCTCCTCGGATAACGGGCACTGAAGCTTGTTTGTCATGGAGGTCAATGTAGGCGTGCAACGCTGTGAAGTGAATTCACGATTTTCTTCCTCTGCCTTAAGTCATGCGTTAAGACAGGTGACGACGCAACCAAATGCGCTCACAATGAGTGACGCGGCTAATGGAACACTTTGCTGCGATATCGCGACAGTAAGACGTGTAAGCAGAAACCCTGGATTGCGCGTACGTCGTTCGTGAATCCTTCGTACACGCGTTCGGGTCTGTGGCACGCACCTTGCGTTGCGAGACGGGTCGACGCGATCGGCGCCGCAAGCGTCGCCCGCCAAGGCAAATCGCTTTCTTCTCAAGGAGGACGACTATGCAGTGGACAACACCGAGCTATACCGACATGCGTTTTGGCTTCGAAATCACGATGTACATCGCGACTCGCTAAAGCGCAGAACCCGCGGGGCTCCCTTCGGGCGGCCCCGCACTCTTTTCCGCAGCACAGCATTTCAAACGTTTTCTCCAGCGTTTTTTCACCCGCGAACCGCCGGTGTATTGCGCGTCGCACGATCAGCGTTGCTCGCCATGATTCACGAAACGATCATCACGACTGCGGCACGCGACGGCACCCCTCACGTTGCGCCGATGGGCGTGCGCTTTGAAAACGGTCTCGCGATTCTCGCGCCGTTCCGCCCGTCCACGACGCTCGACAACATTGTTGCCACGCAAGCGGCAGTCATCAATTTCACGACTGACGTCAGGGTGTTTGCCGGCTGTGTAACAGGCACGCAGCGCAACTGGCCGACGGTCAGTGCAAGCCGCGTGCCGTCTGTACGGCTTGCGCAGTCGCTCGCGCATACCGAGCTGACGCTGGCCGAAACGCTCGACGACGCGCAGCGGCCCACGCTGAAAATGCGTTGCGTGCACACCGAAACGCACGCGCCGTTCGGCGGTTTCAATCGCGCGCAGTCGGCGGTTGTTGAAGGGGCAATTCTGGTCAGCCGGCTTTTCATGCTGCCGGCCGATAAGGTCGACCGCGAAATCGCGTACCTGCAGATCGCGATCGACAAGACCGCGGGTCCGGACGAACAGACCGCATGGTCATGGATCCTCGCGGCAATCGACCGCTATCGCGCCAACGCGTCGCAGCCGCCTGGAGGCGGACATGCAGCGGGCTCCGCATCGGGCGCGCCGGATACCGCACCGCACGCGATGAATGAAACACCTTAAGCCGCCCGTTTAGGCGGCCCCTTAATGCCGCTTCTTTAAACAGGCCCTGGCTCGTCATCGCAGCGCGGCATGAATCATGCGGCACTGCGCCATACGTCGCACCAGAGCAATCGCTTTGATTTGCGCAACCCGCGCACCAATCGGGAGACCAGGATGACGGCTTTGCTAGCAAGCGTCCGTTCGGCAGAAGAAGCTTTCGATGCCGCCCAGGCAGGCGCCGAACTGATTGATCTGAAGGAACCGCGCGGCGGTGCGTTAGGCAGCGTCGCGACCGACGAAATCGCGCGCATCACGCGCGAGTTGCGCGCCCGCTACCCGGTCAAACCGATCAGCGCGGCGATCGGCGACATGCCGACCGACGCGCTCGACGCGATTACCGTGCGTGTGATCGAGACCGGCGACACGGGTGTCGATTATGTGAAGGTCGGCGTCCACGTGGGTCCGCACGCGCGTGCGTGCCTGACGCATCTGGCCGGCTTGCCCGCGCCGGTGTTGCCGGTCCTGCTGTGCGACGACGGCATCGATGCGCAACTGGTCGAGCACGCGGTCGGCCTCGGTTTCGCGGGCATAGTGTTCGACACGGCTGTGAAAGACGGCCGCACGCTATTCGATTGCGTCGACGAAGCGACGCTGACCGCATGCATCGACACGATCCGCGCGAAAGGTGCAATGGTGGGTCTTGCCGGCTCGCTCGGCTGGGCGCAGCTCGATAAAATCCGCGCGCACGCGCCGGACGTCGCCGGCTTTCGCGCCGCGCTGTGTGCCGAAGGGCGCACCGCACGGCTTGACCCGCAGCGTGTCGCTCAATGGGCGGATGCATTGCATCGGAACCCGCATGCTCAATACGCGTAAGCGCGGGCCCTTTCCTTTGCGACGCCGGCGGATATCAGGTACGTAACGAACCTACGCCGCCGGCGAATTGAGCAAGCGCTCGCGCATCAACCCGACATCGCCCTTGTTGAACAGTTCGACCACGTAATTCGCGTCATGCACGTATTCGACGAAACGCGCATCGAGCACACCGTCGGACACCAGCATGTCGAGCGGCCGGTCCGAGTCCACCGCGCACGACTTCACCACCATCAGACGTTCCGCATTCAACGACGTTGACAGCCACGCCGCCAGGCTGTCCGATGTCGTGTCCCAGTTCGTCATCGCATTCGGCGTCGCGGTAAGCAGGCCGATCGGCATCCACACCGCGACCTTGCCGTTGCGCAGCGCGCGCCGGATCATATCTTCGTTGGTCGCAAGCACGAGTTCGGGCAGCACGCCCTGCATCATCAGCGCGTACTGCGTCATCCCGAGCAGGCACATGTTATGAGCGGCCAGATCGCCGAAATGCCATTCCTTCTGATAAAGGCGGACACGGTCCGCGAAATCGCCGCCACCCGGCACGATTACGATGCGCCCGCCGCCCACTTCCCAAAGCTGCATCAGCCAATCGCGCAGCGACGGGTCGTGACTCAGGCTGCCCCCGATTTTCACCACCCACATGTCGTTCCCTCGCTCTGTTCCGACTTCACCGGCATCCGCTCGTGCTGTCCGCGGCCGGATGTGTATTGCAGGTCGCTTGTCGTTCGGCTATCTCCCTTCGTCGTCATGCGGCGCGCGCGGGTTCGACCGCAGGAGCGCCTGTTTCGCTCGCACCGCGGGCCGTATCCGCCGCCATCAGTTGCGCGACCGCCACGCTCGGCGCGCAGGTCGCGATCCATTCATTGAGTTCAAGCGTGTCAGTGTTCGTCTCTGTGTTCGCGCGTGTGTGCGCTTGCGCCGAACGTGCACCGCGGGCGAGTTCGCTGAAATCGACGTAAGCGCGTTCGATGCTGCACGCGAGGTCCACCACCAGGAAACGCCCGCAGCCTGCGCCGACCAGCGGCGCATCCGCCAGCGCGGGATGTGCCTCGAGCACTTGCGCGACGCCCGCGCCGATCGCGCGCAACTGCTCGAACCGCCAGCGCTGCGCGAACGCGCGCCATTCATCGGTGCTTGCATCGGCCGCGTCACGGCCGATCATTCGCGCAAGCCTTGCGCAACTCGCATCGACGGTTTTCGGGCCGTTGTCCGCGCTGGCATGCTGATCATGCGGCGCCCACAGTTCGCCGGTCAGCCGGTAGATATCCGCGCTGGTCGCGAACCATTCATTCATCACCGCGCTGGTTTCGCCACGAAACGCGATGCGGTGCGCGACCCCGCACAACGGCGTGCGCACAACCCCTTGATAAACGAGTTCTCCGGAGATAAGCCGGGTCGCGTCGTTCGACCCGCGCGCCGCCACGCGCGCATCGACGATCGGCACGATATCGGTGGTCGTGCTGCCGATGTCGATCAATAGCGCGTTCGGACGTTGCGTCGCGACCCACTGCGATGTCGCGAGCCAGTTCGCGGAGGCAACCGCGCGCCACTGCGTAATCGCATCGGCGGGCGACAGCCAGCGCTGCGCGCCCGCGAAAAACCGCACGGAGTCACCGAGGCGCACGGCAAGCGTCTGCACCAGCACGCGCACGCCCTGCTCGCGATCGTCGAACAGATCGACCATTTCGCCGGTCATGGTCACCGCATGATGCGAGCCTCGCATGAAGGCGTCGGGCCAACGCGCAAACACTTCGTCGACCACGCGTTCGAGATGCGCGAGCCCCTGCCATAGCGGACAAGCCCACTGCGCGACATCGACGAGCACTCCCGACGCATCGACCACCGACACTTTCACATGCGCGCCGCCGACGTCCCAGCCAAACACGGCGCACGTATCGAATGAGGAATCGCGAGAACCGCTCATGATCGCGTCCTGCCGACAAATAACGGCGCGGATGCGCTTGCCGCGCCGTGGTACGCCTGCAGCGAACTGGTGCGCACGCCATGCGCGGCGAGCACGTCCGCGGCGAGATTGCGCCCGAGCCGCGCCGACAAGCCAACATAGGCCATCGTCACGCGCGGGTTCACTTCGATCACGATTGGCCCGCGCACCGGATGCCACACCATATCGATCCCGACAAACCCGCGCAGGCCCGGCAACGCGGCCGCGGTCTGTAGCGCAAGCGTCTCCAGCATGCGGCCTTGCGGGCTGCGCCGGTCGATCTGATCGATATCGACGCCTTCGAATGCAATGACGTGCCCCGCATGCGCCGGCGACGCCGCGTCGGATACGCCAATCCGCTGCCGGTTGATACTGAGGAGCCGCGCGCCCGCCGCACCGCCGCAGATCAGCGACAGGCTCAAAGCTTCGCCGTCCACCCACTCCTGCAACACCGGGTTACGCCCGCTCGCGTCGCGCGCGCGATATTCGGCGCACGCATCGCTCAATGCGTCGTAACGCCACGTATCGAGGCCGCCCGCGCCGTCGTCGGGTTTCACCACCCATCCGGCCGCGTCATGCGAATCGGCGCGCGCGACATCGGTGTCAATCATGCGCGGATCGAGCGCGGGCGTTGTCGCAATGCCTTGCGCCGCGAGCAACGCCGACGTCGCGCGCTTGCTCGACGCGATGCTTATCGCTTCCGGCGCACAACCGAGCCAGCGGTTCGCGCCAACCGCTTCAGCTAGCTTCAGCATCAGGCCGTCGCATTCCGGCGCAACGATCCACGCGTAGTCGTGCGCGCGCGCCGCTCGCGCGACAAAGTCCATCATCGACTCGCCAGGCGCGGCACAATAGTGCGATAACGGACTGCGCGACGCGGCAGCGGCTTCGAAACGTGAACTTGCAAAGCTCACGTCGACATTCTCGAGCGCGCGCAAGTCCTGCACGATCGCATCGCGCATCGCGCGGCCTTCGACGATCAACGCACTCAGATCGGCAAGTCCGCTTTCGCCGGCGAGGTCGGGATCGATGCCGCCGCCGGTGAGATACTCGTACACAAACAGCCTGATCAAGGGGCACTCTCCGATGCGGGTAATACCAGTTCTCGATCTGCTCGACGGACACGTGGTGCGCGCAGTGCGTGGCGACCGCGCGAACTACCGCCCTATCCAGTCATCCCTGTGCGCGACGAGCGAACCGCTCGCCGTCGCGCGTGCGCTGCTCGACGCGAGCGGCGCCGACACGCTGTATGTCGCCGACCTCGGCGCAATCGTCGCGCAGCACGCCGATACGTCGACGCTCGCCGCGCTGTACGCGGGCCTGAACCCGCCTGGCTCCGCGACCCAGCCTCGCGTCACGATCTGGCTCGACGCCGGCTTCGCCGACTTCACATCGATGCACGCGCATCTCTTGCGCATCGGTGCACCGCGCGGCGCGTTCGTACCGGTGTTCGGCTCCGAGACGCTGCGCACACCCGACGCGCTGCGCGATGCCGAACGGGCCGGCTACCAGCCGATCCTGTCGCTCGACCGTCGCGCGGGCCGACCGCTGCATGCGCCGGGCGCCGCCGCCACGGTGCACGACACACCCGCATGGTGGCCGGCGCGGGTGATTGCCATGACGCTCGACCGCGTCGGCGCATATGAAGGCCCCGACCTCGATACTTTCAACGCACTGCGCGAGCGCGCCGGCAGCCAACGCACGGTGATCGGCGCGGGCGGTGTCCGCAATCGCGCCGATCTCGATGCGGCCGCGCAACGCGGCGCACAGGCATGGCTGGTCGGCTCGGCGCTGCACGATGGCAAACTCGCGGCGCCGCCGCACGCTGTCAGGTGAATCGCAAACACAATATCCATGCCAAGCGGCCGCGCACGCGCACACCGCAATCCAATCGCAAGGAACGTGCGGCGCGGCTCCTGCAAGTGACACTGTGTTCCAGCGCAACGCACATACTGTGTTGCGTGCGCTGACGTCGCCGCCGCCTGCGATCAATCCGGTCGCCACGCGTGATCGGCATTAAACGCGGCACGAAACGCGGCACGAAACGCGGCGCGAAACCGCGGAATTAAAACGCGGCATGAAACCCGGATTTAAGCCCGGTATGAAAATCGGCATGGAGCTTGCTGTACGACGCGTCATGCACGATCCAACCTCTCCCGCGCCGATTGGCGCTCAGGCGGCCGCACCGGTTGCGCGGCCGGCATCCGCTTTAGCCGCGTCCCGATCGATCACGCACGACTGGACCTGCCCCTTCTGCCCGCTGCTGTGCGACGACATCGATGCGCACGTGCGCGACGACGCGACGCTCGCCGCGCCCGCCACCGACTGCCCGCGCCTTGCCGACGCGCTCACGTATTACGGTGCGGCCGACCTGCAGTGCCCGCCTTCGATCGATGCTCAGCCGGCCGCGCCCGATGCGGCGCTCGCCTGTGCAGCCGATATCCTTGCGCACGCGCATCGGCCGCTGTTCGGCGCATGCGCGACGGATGTCGCCGGCGCACGCGCGCTGTACATGCTCGCAGCCGCGTGCGGTGCAACGCTCGATACGCTGCATGGCGATGCGCTCAGCGCGGCGACGCTCGCGCTGCAGGACCGTGGCGCGTTCTTCACAACGCTGTCGGAGGTGCGCTCGCGCGCGGACCTGTTGATCGTGTTCGGCTGTGTGCCCGCGCAACGTCACCCGCGCTTTTACGAGCGCGCGCTGGCGGGTCCGGCAGGCGACCACGGCAACGGCAGGCCGCGCACGATCTGTTTCGTCGGCTGCCCGGTCGATCCCGCGGCGAGCCGCGTTGCGCACACAAGCTGCGAATCGATCCTCGCCGACGCCGCACCGCACGATCTGCTGGCGCTGTGGTCCGCGATCGCCGAGGGCCGTACCGCCAGCACATTCGAAACAGGCCCGGCTCATACCGCCTATATCGCGACGCAACTCGCGGCGCTGGCCACACGCATCGCGGCCGCGCAATACACCGCGTTCGTCTACGAACCCGCGGCGTTGCCGCAACCGCACGCGGCGCTGCTGATCGAAGCGCTGCACCGCATCGTCAAGGCAATCAACCGGACCAGCCGCGCGGGCGCGCTGGCGCTTGGCGGCGCGGACGGCGCGCTGACCGCGAACCAGACGGTGACGTGGCTATCCGGCCTGCCGCTGCGCACACGCGTGTCCCGCCCCGATCGGCTGGAAGGCACGCCACCGCTTGAGCACGACCCGTATCGCTACCGCACCGAACGTCTGCTGCAGGCGCGCGAGGTCGATGCGCTGCTGTGGGTGACGAGCTTTGCGCCGCACCCGCTGCCCGCCGCGCTCGACCCGCAGGTGCCGGCCATCGTGCTCGGACCGCCGGCGCTGGCGAAGACGCTCGCGCCGCGCGCCGCGCCCACCGTGTTTCTGCCCGTCGCGACACCGGGTGTCGATAGCGACGGTCATCTGTTCCGGCTCGACACGTCGGTCGTCACGCCACTGCGTCCAGCGCGTCAAAGCGGGTTGCGCAGCGTCGCGGAGTTCGCCGCGGAGCTTGCAGAACGCATCGTCGTCGCCGGGAGGCCGTCATGAGCCTCGCGCGGCTAACCGGCGGCATCGTCTACGATCCAGCCAATGGCGTGAATGGCGAGCGCCGGGACCTCTACTTCCGCGACGGCCGCATCGTCGACGCGCCCGATCACGCAGCCGTCGACCATGACTACGATGCGCACGGGATGGTTGTGATGGCGGGCGGGATCGACCTGCATTCGCATATCGGCGGCGGCAAGACGAATCTGTCGCGCCTGCTGCTGCCGGAAGACCATCGCGCAGACCCGCCGCGCGGCGCTGCGTATGAAGGGGTACGCGACGCCAACGGCCGCTACCTGCGCATGCCGTCTTGCGGCGTTTGCGCGCCTGGCACGCTTGCCACCGGTTATCGCTACGCTGAAATGGGCTACACGGCGGCATTCGAGCCCGCGATGATCGCGTCGAACGCGCGCCATGCGCATCTGGAGATGGGCGATACGCCGATCATCGATCACGGCGCGTACGTGATGCTTGGCAACGACGAACTGCTGCTACAGATGCTCGCCGCGCACGAAGACTTCGAGCAGTTGCGCGACTACGTCGGCTGGACGATGCATGCGAGCCGCGCGCTAGGCGTCAAGGTGGTGAACCCGGGCGGCATCTCGGCATTCAAGTTCAACCAGCGCGCACTCGACGTCGACGAAGCGCACGCGCACTACGGCATTACACCGCGCGACATTCTGCGCACGCTGACACGCGCGCTGACCGAATTGCGCGTGCCGCATCCGCTGCATGTGCATTCGAGCAATCTCGGTGTGCCCGGCAATATCGCGTCGACGATCGCAACGATGGACGCCGCCGAAGGCCTGCCGATCCATCTGACGCATATCCAGTTCCACAGCTATGGCACTGAAGGACCGCGCAAGTTTTCGTCGGGCGCGCGCGCGATTGCGGAGGCGGTGAACGCGCGGCCCAATGTATCGATCGACGTCGGGCAGATCATTTTCGGGCAGACCGTCACCGCGTCCGGCGACACGATGATGCAGTTCAGGAATGCGCCGCTCGCGAACCCGCGCAAATGGATTCTCGGCGACATCGAATGCGATGCGGGCTGCGGCATCGTGCCGTTCCGCTATCGCGAGCAAAGCTATGTGAACGCGCTGCAGTGGATCATCGGCCTCGAAATATTTCTGCTGGTGGACGACCCGTGGCGCGTGTCGATGACCACCGATCATCCTAACGGCGGTCCGTTCACCAGCTATCCGCATCTGATTCGCCTGCTGATGGACAAGCCGTTTCGCGACGCGCAACTCGACCGCTTGCATCCGGAAGCGAAAGTCGCGAGCGCCTTGCCGGAATTAAAGCGTGAGTTGTCGCTGTACGAGATCGCGATCATCACGCGCGCGGGGCCGGCGCGGCTGCTCGGCCTCGCTGATCGCGGCCAGCTGGGTGTCGGCGCGGCCGCCGATATCGCCGTCTATCGCGACGAGATGGACCGCGAGCGGATGTTCACGTCGCCTGCGTACGTGTTCAAGGATGGCGCACTCGTCGCGCGCGACGGAAACCTCGTTTCGACACCGACCGGTGGCATTCACTACGTATCGCCCGATTTTGACCTCGGCATCGTGCAGACTGTGCGCGCGTTCAGCGATGCGAATCTGGTCGGCGGCTTTGCGCACGCGGCGATCAGCGACGATGAAATCTGCGCGTGCTGCCGCGGCGGCCGGCTATTGCCGGTCGAATGTTTCGCGCACAGCCCGTCGGCGCCGCCGCCATCGTCCAACAGCCAGCCTTGAGCGCGAGCGAACGAACGATGCAGATCAACGGCACGCAAATCGACGACACCTTCGCGGAAGCCTTCCCGATGAAGGCGACGCGGCTGGTGATTACCGCGCACACGCCCGCATGGGCGCGCGCGGCCGCGCAATCGCTGTCCGGCTTCGCGACGTCGGTGATCGACTGCGGCTGCGAAGCGGGCATCGAGCGCGAGATCGATGCGGCCGATACGCCCGACGGCCGGCCCGGCATTGCGGTGCTGATGTTTGCGGTGTCGTCGAAAGAGCTCGCGAAGCAGATCATGCGGCGCGTCGGCCAATGCGTGCTGACCTGCCCGACCACCGCCGTCTACAGTGGCATCGATCCGCACACGAGCCGCGCGCCATTGTCGGACCTCGCGCCGCTCGGCGGCGCGCTGCGCTTTTTCGGCGACGGCTGGCAGATCGCCAAGATGCTCGGCGAAACGCGCTACTGGCGCGTGCCGGTGATGGACGGCGAGTTCGTCTGCGAGGAGTCGGCGGTGACGGTCAAGGCGGTCGGCGGCGGCAATCTGCTGCTGCTCGCGCGCGACATCGACCATGCGCTCGCGGCTGCCCAAGCGGCTGTTGCCGCCATGCATCAATTGCCGAACGTGATTACGCCGTTTCCGGGCGGCGTGGTGCGCTCGGGATCGAAGATCGGCTCGAAGTACGCGGGCGCGGTTGCGTCGACGAACGATCCGTTCTGTCCGACGCTGGTGGGCGTCGCGAAACGCACCGAACTGACCGCCGAAGTCGGCTGCGTGCTCGAGATCGTGATTGACGGGCTTACCGACGCCGACGTCGGCGCCGCGATGACCGCGGGCATCGCGGCCGCGTCGCGCGCGGGCAGCGGCGTGCTACGCATCTCTGCGGGCAACTATGGCGGCAAGCTCGGCCCGTATCACTTTCATTTGCGCGAGCTCGCGGCGTCGATCGGCGCGGCGGGCGGGGCGAGCGCTAGCCCGGCGCCGGGCGCGTCGCTGGGACCGCAGGCGGGCAGCGGCACCGCGGGTCTTGCGCGCGGCAGCGGCGGGGACACTCCATGAGCACGACGACGCTGCGCGTCAAAGCGGCGCCGGACTTTCGCGTCGACGGTTCGGTGTTGCAGCCGGCTGAACTCGTTACGCAATCGACTGACGAATTGGCCCGAATCGTGCTCCATGCAGGCAATGACCGGTGCGTGCTCGGCGATCTTTTCGACGTGTCGCGTAGCGAACCTCAAACAGACAATGACGCGCAACATGAACTGATCATCGACGGCGATGTGCAGTGGCTTGACCGCGTCGGCGCGCACCTGGCCGGTGGACGTTTGCACGTGACCGGCACAACAGGCGACTACGCCGGGTTGCGAATGACCGGCGGCACATTGCATATCGGTGGCCATGCGGGCGCATTCACCGGCTGCGAAATGGGCGGTGGACAGCTAACCGTCGCCGGCAACACCGGCGACTTTGTCGCTGGGGCCCTGCCTGGCGACATCGAAGGAATGACCGGCGGCACGCTGGCGATCGGCGGCGATGCCGGCGCACGCGCCGGCGACCGGATGCGGCGCGGCGTCGTACTGATTGGCGGTAACGCGGGCGATTTTGCCGCATCGCGTGTGGTCGCCGGAACAATCTGCATTGCAGGCGTGATCGGCGCTCACCACGCTTATGGAATGCGCCGCGGCACGCTGCTGCTATTGCGTGAGCCCGAGCGTATCCCGCCGACTTTCGCCGACGGCGGCCGCGGCTACGACGTGTTCTGGAGGCTGTTCACGCGCGCGCTCGCCGCACTGCGCGAGCCGATCGCGGCAAGCGGTGCGGCCGCGTTGAGTACGGCGCTTGCGCCGTTTTTCACGCTCGATGCGCGCGCGCTGCCACGCCGACTGTCAGGCGATCTCGCGGTCGACGGACGCGGGGAATTGCTGATCGCAAGTGCAAGCGGCTTGGGCGCACACTGAACCCGCCTCGAAGCCGACCGCGAATGGATGACGAACTGGACCGCCCTTTCACACGAACCGCATATCCGGACGAATTGCAGCCACATTGAAATGAACTCTAGCGCCCCGCGATGCGCCAAAAGAGCAAAGAACAACGATGTAACGCTGGGAGACAGAATGAACGCAACGCATACGAGCGACGCCGCCCGTACCAACCACGCCGCGAGCGAACGATACTCGCCACTGATGATCGCACTGCACTGGCTGATCGGCCTCGCGATCATCGCGATGATCGCCATTGGCCTCTATATGGTCGGCTTACCGCGCGGCCTGCCTTTCAAAGCGTCGCTAATCAACTTTCACAAGTCGCTGGGCTTGACGATTTTCCTGCTTGTGCTGATCCGCATCGTGGTCCGTACGGTCTACGGCAGGCCGCCGCCGCCGCCGATGCGAGCGTGGCAACGCGCCGCCGCGAGCGCTACGCAGGGTCTTTTATACGTCGCAATGGTGGTGATGCCGGTCACCGGCTATCTGGGTTCGTCGTTCAACACGTACGGCACGCGTTTCTGGGGCATTTTGCTGCCGAAGTGGGGCTGGGACGACAAAGGACTGCGCCACTTCTGGTTCACCATTCATGAGATTGCCGCATGGGTGCTGATTGCGCTGGTCGTGCTGCATATCGCCGGCGCGCTCAAGCATCAATTGATCGACAGAGACGGACTACTGCGGAGAATGCTACCTTGATACCTATGAAGGTTGGAGTGGCCAGTTCACAAAACCAACGGTGGAACGGACGATGAAAATCAGGGTTCTCGGTTCATCGGCAGGCGGCGGCTTTCCGCAATGGAATTGCAATTGCCGCAACTGCAACGGGGTACGCAATCGCACGATTGCCGCTGAACCGCGCACGCAATCGTCGCTTGCGGTCAGCGTGGATGGTGTCGCGTGGCTATTGATCAATGCATCGCCCGACATTCTCGCGCAGCTTGCCGCCAATCCCGAGTTGCAGCCAGCTCGCCATGCGCGCGACACCGGCATCGCCGCGGTGCTGCTGATGGACGCGCAAATCGACCACGTGACCGGTCTGCTGATGCTGCGCGAACACAACGCGCCGCTGCCTGTCTATGCGACCGATCCGGTCTGGCAAGACCTGTCGACCGGCTTTCCGCTTGCATCGATTCTGTCGCATTACTGCGGCGTCGAACGGCATGTGATCGCCCTCGATGCCGCACCGCTCGAAATCGCCGCGCTGCCCGGCGTACGCATCGAAGCGCTGCCGCTGTCGAGCAAAGCGCCGCCGTATTCGCCGCATCGTACCGCTCCTGAACGCGGCGACAACATCGGGCTGCTCCTAACCTCGGTCGAATCCGGCAAGCGCGCGTTCTACGCGCCGGGCCTCGGCGCGGTCGAAGCGCACATCCGCGACGCGATGCGCCGCGCAGATCTGCTACTCGTCGACGGCACGACGTGGACCGACGACGAGATGATCCGGCTTGGCCTGTCGAAGAAAACCGCGGCGGATATGGGCCACCTCGCTCAATCCGGCCGGGGCGGCATGATCGACGTGCTCGATGCGCTCGATCGCCCCGGCGCCCGCAAGGTGCTGATCCACATCAACAACACGAACCCGATTCTTATCGACGATGGGCCCGAACGGCGCACGCTCGCGCAGCACGGTATCGAAGTCGCGCGCGACGGGATGACCTTCGAGCTTTGACGCAGGTTTTGAACCGGCCTTTAAAGCCGGGTTTGAATCATTCAACGGCGTGTTCGCCGTGAAGCAGCGATACAAAGGGAACTCTCGATGAACAGTACAAGCGCAACACGCGCTACCGTCATGCAAACGCCGGATAGCGGCACCGCATGGAAGCGCGACGAATTCGAAGCGCAATTGCGGGCGAAAGGCCGCGCGTATCACATCCATCATCCGTTCAACGTGAAGATGAATAGCGGCGGCTGCTCGCGCGAGCAGATCCGCGGCTGGGTCGCAAACCGCTTCTACTACCAGATCAATATCCCGCTGAAGGACGCGGCGATTCTGTCGAACTGCCCGGACCGCGAAACGCGCCGCCGCTGGGTGCTGCGCATCCTCGATCACGACGGTTATGGCGAAGATGAAGGCGGAATCGAAACGTGGGCGCGTCTCGGCGACGCAGTCGGCCTGACGCGTGACGAACTGTGGTCGCTTGAGCATGTGACACCCGGCGTGCGCTTTGCGGTCGACGCGTATGTGAATTTCGCGCGCCGCGCGCCGTGGCAGGAAGCGGTGTGCTCGTCGCTGACCGAAATCTTCGCGCCGCAGATTCACAAGGACCGTCTGTCGACATGGCCGACGTATTACCCGTGGATCGAGCCCGCCGGTCTCAACTATTTCCGCTCGCGCATTTCGCTCGCGCAGCGTGATGTCGAACATGGGCTCGCGGTCACGCTCGACTATTTCCGCACGCGCGAGCAGCAGCAGCGCGCGCTCGATATTCTGCAATTCAAGCTGGACATCCTGTGGACCATGCTCGACGCGATCGAAAAGGCTTATCCGGTATGAACGATACGAACCGCGATGTTTTATCCCACACGATGCGCCCGAAACTGAACAAGCTGTTCCGGATGCAGTGGGAACCCGCCCAGGACGCGCACGTATTGCTATATCCGGAAGGCATGGTGAAACTGAACCAGAGTGCGGCCGAGATTCTGAAGCGGTGCGACGGCACCCGCGATGTCGCGGCGCTGATCGCCGATCTCGAAAGCACCTTCAATGCGACGGGTATTGCGCCCGAGGTCGAGGCGTTTATCGCGCACGCGATCGAGCGCGGCTGGTTGGAGCCATCAGCATGACTGATCTTTCGGTTGCAGCGCAACATACTCCCGAGGATTCCGCGCGGTCCGGCATTGCGCCGCCGCTGTGGCTGCTCGCGGAGCTGACGTACCGTTGCCCGCTGCACTGCGCGTTCTGCTACAACCCGGTGGATTACGCGGCGCAAAAAGATGAGCTGGATACCGCGCAGTGGCTTAACGTGTTGCGCGAAGCGCGCGCGCTCGGTGCCGCGCAACTCGGTTTTTCAGGCGGCGAGCCGCTGATGCGCGACGACCTCGAAGAACTGGTCGCCGAAGCACGCAAGCTTGGGTTCTATACGAATCTGATCACGTCCGGCGTCGGCCTCACCGACCAGCGCCTGGGCGTGCTGAAGGAAAATGGGCTCGACCATATCCAACTGTCGTTCCAGGACTCGACACAGCAGCTGAACGACTTCCTCAGCAGCACGCGCACGTTCGACCTGAAGAACCGCGTCGCACGCTCGATCAAGGCACATGGCTTTCCGATGGTGCTCAACTGTGTGCTGCACCGCTACAACCTGCCGCACGTCGACAAGATCATCGAGATGGCGCTCGAGATGGGCGCCGAATACCTCGAGCTCGCGAATACGCAGTACTACGGCTGGGCGCATGCGAACCGCGCGCAGCTGATGCCGACTGCCGAGCAACTGCACGAAGCTGAAGCGGTCGTCGAACGGTATCGGAAGGCAATCGGCAACCGCTGCAAGATCTTCTTTGTCGTGCCTGACTACTACGAAACCCGGCCGAAACGCTGCATGAACGGCTGGGGTTCGGTATTCCTCGGCATCGCGCCGGACGGCGCCGCGCTGCCGTGCCATTCGGCACGCTCGCTGCCGGGGCTCGCATTCCCGAATGTGCGCGACATGTCGCTTGCCGACATCTGGTACGAAAGCGACGCGTTCAACCGCTTCCGCGGCTTCGACTGGATGAAGGAACCGTGCCGCAGCTGCGAAGAGAAAACCCGCGATCTCGGCGGCTGCCGCTGCCAGGCGTATCTGTTGACGCAAGACCCGGCGAACGCGGACCCGGTATGCGACAAGTCTCCACATCACGAAGCGGTCGTGCGCGTGGTGCGCGAAGCGGCGCAACGCGGCGCGGCGCTCGCGCCGGATGAGCAGCCGGTGGTTTTCCGCAACGACGCGAATTCGCGGCAAATGAGTGAGCAAAAGAGCGGGCCAGGCAACGCTCGCCAACGATAAAACAACGAACAGGGAGCGCGCAGATGACCACCACCGATATCTCCGTGTTGCTCGTCGACGATCACGCGGTCGTGCGTGAAGGCTATCGACGCCTGCTCGAACTGAGCCCCGATGTGCGCGTCGCCGGCGAAGCAGCGGACGCGGCGCAGGCGTACCAGCGTTTCTGCGCGCTGCAACCCGATGTGGTGGTCATGGACCTGGCGCTACCCGGCGCGAGCGGAATCGAAGCAATGCGGCGCATGCTCGCGCGCACGGCGGACGCACGCGTGCTGATTTTCAGCGTACATGAGGAGAGTCTGTTTGTGCGCCGCGCGCTCGACGCCGGCGCAAGCGGCTATGTGACAAAAGCGAGTGCGCCGGACGTGCTGGTCGAAGCGGTGCGCGCGGTCGCCCGACACGTGCGCTATCTGAGCGCCGACGTGTCGCAGACGCTCGCGCTGCGCACGATGATCAGCGAAGGGCCGCCCGGACGCCAGCTGTCCGCGCGCGAATTCGAGGTGCTGCGCCTGCTCGTGCAAGGCTATACGCTGCCGGTCATCGCCGAACGGCTTGGACTGAGCCAAAAGACTGTCGCAAATCATCAGTCGGTGATTCGCCAGAAGTTCGGCGCTAACAACGGCGTGCAACTCGCGCAAATGGCGAACCGCCTCGGCCTTCAGTTTGCCGATCTGACCGCGCCGGGCGGCTCAACGGGCACACTGGCATCGACGCTCGGTGCGCCGCTCGGCTCCGGCTCGCCCGCGTGACACGGCAAGCGCGCGCATAGCATGAAACCGTCGCCGCGACGGCTCGCGATATGAAACTCGCCGCCTAGCGACTCAACGCGCTCGCGCATACCGACCAGACCCAGCCCGGTGCGAGGCTGCCATAAATCGGTGCCCGGACCATTGTCGGCAACCGTCACGACAATTTCTCCGTGTCGCTGATCATCGGCCGAGGTGCGCACGAGATAGATCTCGACACGCGCGTCGCGCGCGAACTTCGACACGTTTGTCAAAGCCTCCTGCACGAGCCGGTATAGCGTGATGTTCAGCGCGTCGGCAATGCCGGTGAAGTCGCCATCGACGGTTAAAGCGAACGAAGCGTGCGGCAGCCGCTCGCGCCAGCCGTCGACGCAGTGTTCGAGCGCGCTCGGCAAACCGAGTTCGTCGAGGCCGATCGGCCGCAGCCGGCGAATCATCCCGCCAATCTGCTTGTAAACGAAGCTTGCGCTTTGCATCACCGCGAGCGACGCGCGGTGAATATCCGGCTCGCGCGCGGCCGACAGATCGCGAATATGCGCGGCATCGAGCGTGATCGCATTCAGGTATTGCCCGAGCTCGTCGTGCAGCTCGCGGGCAAGATAGCGGCGCTCCGCTTCCTGCGCTTCGATGGCCTGGCTCGCGAGCCGCCGGTTCTCGGCGAGCAGCTGCTCCGCCTGTTCTTCCAGCATCCGCCGGGTTGCCAATTCCCGCTGCGATTCCCGGTAGCGACGCCATGCGAACCAGGCGAGGCCTACGGCCAGCACGCAGAGGGTGACCGGCAGTTCGTCGAGCTGAAAGCGCTCGGCGTTGCGCGTCCAGCGATACGCGAGCTCGCTGACGTCGAAGGTCGAGCACAGCACCCAGGCAACCGCTGTCAGCACGAGCACGCACGCGAAATCCCGCCACATGACAAAGCGGAACGAGGACGACCGTGACACGCGCGAGCGAACCATTTTCACGGGATGCATGACTGTGCCGGGTAAGTTGGAACGCATTCTACTCATCGTACGCGGTGCTGCGAATCGGAATCTGGCGTTCAGGAAGGCTTCCTGAAAGTTTCGGGAAATCTTCCCGTGGGCAGCCACGTATCGCTGTGCGACGCTTGCTTTAATGGAGCGCCGCAGGTGGGGCGAGGCGTTTCGATGCGGCCGCAACCGATCTTCGTGACGCATGCGGTACCTGCTGACAAGAAGAACCAGATGGAGACAGCAACGATGACCACCTTGCCACGCAAACCGCGGCGCGTGCAGACGTTAAAACCCCGAGTTGCGTTGCGGCTGTCCGTCGGCGCGGTACTGGCCGCGTTGGCCGCTGCGTCCTGGGCGCAGACCGACGCTACGCCGGCCGCGACTGCGCCTGCTGCGAATGCGCCAGCGCCGCAACCCGAGGACGCGCCGCAACAGGCAGACGCGCAAGAGAATACATCGCAGCAGACGGCGCAAACCGAGCCGCAGACCGAGCAGGAAACCGTGCTCCCCAATATTCTCGTGATCGGCACCACACCGCTTATCGGCATCGGCACACCGTTCCAGCTGGTGCCGGCCAACGTGCAGACGGTCCGTGGCAGCCAGATCGTCCAGCAGAATTCGCATACGCTGACCGATTACTTTTCGAACAACCTGCAGAGCGTCGATATCAACGATGCGCAGGGCAACCCGTGGCAGGTCGACGTCAACTATCGCGGCTTTACCGCGTCGCCGGTGCTCGGTACGCCGCAGGGGCTGTCGGTGTTTCTCGACGGCGTGCGGATCAACGAACCGTTCGGCGATGTCGTGAACTGGGACCTGATTCCGCAAGCGGCCATCCAGACGATTCAGGTTATCCCGGGCTCCAACCCGACCTTCGGCCTGAACACACTCGGCGGCGCAATTGCGGTGACTACGAAGAACGGCCGCTCGAATCCCGGCGGCGAAGCGGAGATCCAGGGCGGTTCGTGGGGCCGCAAGCTCGCACAGATCCAGCAAGGCGGCGTAATCGGCGATTCGCCGCTGGATTACTACTTCACCGCTAACATCACGAACGACGACGGCTGGGCCGATCACAATTCGAGCCGCTTGCGTCAGGCATTCGGCAAGCTGCGCTACATGGATTCGTCGACGACCATTTCGGTTTCGATGGGCGGCGCCGACAACACACTGAACGGCACGCAGACCATCCCGCGTTCATTTCTCGACAACCGTTCGCAGGCATACACGTTTCCGGATACGAATGAAAACCAGCTCGGCTATCTGACCATCAACGGTTCGCACTATTTCACGCCGGACATTGAAATAACCGGCAACGCGTACTATCGGCACTTCCGGAATGTGAACACGAGCAGTAACGTCAACGACGACTTCGATCCGAACGACGATGACGAACCGCCGGCCACCAATGCGCAGTCGGTGATCGTCACCGACAGCTACGGCGCGAGCCTCCAGGCGACGTTCCTGCAAAAGCTTTTCGGCAAGAACAACCAGTTCACGGTCGGCGCGGCCGCTGATCTCGCGAACACGCACTTCACGCAGTCCGCACAGAACGCTTTCTTCACCGAGACTCGCGCGACGGTCGGCGACGGGCCATTCGTACAGCAGACCGATGCGAAGACGCGCAACGAGAACTACGGCATCTACTTCACCGACACACTTTCGTTCACCGACGAATGGTCGATGACGTTCGCCGGCCGCTACAACTGGGCACGCACGGTAATCGGCGACGAAAGCGGCATCCAGCCGCTGCTCGATGGCCGGCATACGTTCTCGCGCTTCAACCCGGCGGTCGGCATCAACTGGAATCCGACTTCGGCTTTTACCGCTTACTTCACGTATAACGAGGGGATGCGCACGCCGACATCGATCGAACTCGCCTGCGCGGACCCGAATGCACCATGCTCGCTGCCGAACGATTTCATCGCGGACCCGTCGCTAAAGCCGGTGGTTTCGAAGACATTTGAAGTCGGCGCGCGCGGCCGCATCGGCAGCAATACATCGTGGAGCGCGGCCGCGTACAGCACGACGCTCGACGACGACATCCAGTTCATCAGTAGCGAAGGCGCGTCGAGCACACTCGGCTTTTTCCAGAACGTCGGCAAAACGCGCAGACAGGGCTTCGAACTGGCGGGCCGCACGCAATGGGGCCCACTCGGCGTGAGCGCGAGCTATAGCTATGTGAACGCGACTTACCGGTCGACATGGACCGAAACGAGTTCAAGCAACTCGAGCGCCGACGCCAACGGTACTATCACCGTGCATTCCGGCGATCGCATTCCCGGTATTCCCGCGAACACAGTCAAGGTGCGGCTCGACTATGCGGCGACCGCGCAATGGAACATCGGCACTAACCTGATTTACCGCAGCAATATCTTCGCGCGCGGCGACGAGAACAATCAGGATATCAACGGCACACTGTCCGGCTATTTCCTCGTCAATCTCGACACGACGTACAACGTGACAAAGCACTTCCAGATATTCGGTTCGGTGCAGAACCTGCTGAACAAACGCTATGCGACTTTCGCGGTGCTCGGCCAGAACTTCTTCAATGGCCCGAACCATACGTTCAGCCCGACCGACATCACCAACGAGCAATTCCTCGGACTGGGCGCGCCGCGCGGGTTCTGGGTGGGAATGCGATATCAGTGGGACTGAACCGCGCGCTCATCGAAGGTTGACGCGCAAACGCGACGGGCGGCGCTCGCCGCCCGCCTGATCGACTGATTGCTCGCGGTTACTTTGCCGATTCAATCGAACCCGGGCTCGGCGGCGATGTGACGATGCCCCACGCAAGCGGCAGATTGCCGATCTGAGAGATCGTCTGATAGTTCGACGCGTCGAGCACATAGACCGCGTTCGAGCGGCCGCATGCAAGCATCAGCTTCGAGCCGTCCGGCGTGAAGCTGAAATGCCAGCAACGCTGGCCGACTGGTACATCGGCGACGTGCTCGTACGTCTTCGCATCGAACACCTGCAGCGTCTTGTCGCGCGCCGCGGCCACCAGCAGATGCTTGCCGCTCGGATCGAACGCGACGCCATAGGGGCCCAGCTTCGTATCGACGGTTTTCACCGGTTTCAGGCTTGCCGCATCGAGCACGACAAATTTGCTGGTGTTCTCGAGCGTAACGACATACTGCTTGCCGTCCGGCGACGCCCTGATGCCGCGCGGCCGCGAACCCGCGTCGAGCTTCAGCGTGCGCAGCGGTTGGCCGGTGCCGGTGCGATAGACCGACACCGTGTCGTCGCCTTCGTTGGTCACGAGCATTTCGCGGCCATCCGGTGAAAATTCGACGCCTTCGGTTTCGTGTCCGCTTTTCACCGAGCGCAGCACCTTCATCGTCTTCAGATCGACAATCGCGATTTCAGCCGGTGGGCTGTTCGCGTCGTCGTCATCGTCGTGGCCCTTGCCGGCCTGTTTTTCGCCTGGCTTCTCAGCCTGCTGATCGGTTTTCTGTTCGGGCTTCGCGCCTTGCTTTGCCTCGGGCGGCGCACCGCTTTCGCCCGGTTCGTACGTCACGTACGCATAGCCGCCGTGCACGCGAACGAACTCAGGGTTTTTGCCGATCGTCACGCGTTTGACCACTTCTCCGGTCGAGGTATCGATCGCGATCAGTTCGCCGGTTTTGCCGGCGACCAGCAGGCGCTTGCCGTCTGACGTGAGGCTGAGGCCGCGTGGGCCGCTGGTGCCCAGTGATATGGTCTTTTCGAGCGCCATGCTGCTCAGATCGATCACGCCGACACCGTTTGTCTCGCTCGTCACGTAGGCGATCGGCGCAGCGGAGGCGTATGCGGTGGCTGCGGCAAACGCGGTCACCGCGAATAGCGCGGCACGCGCGCTTTTTGTTGTGCGATGCATTCAGATGTCTCCAGCAGTTGTTCTTGGAGCGGGACGTCGAGCTCCACGCATCGCCGGATTGCCGCGCAGCAGCATGCCGGCGTCGAGACGCCCCAAATCAAGTGTGCGCATTGTGTACGCCGTTGACAACGATACCGGACGGGAGTTTTTCCCGAATTGCGCGCGAGACACGTCTTGCGCTGGAGCAACGTCGCGATCCGGACGACGCCGCTCGCGCGCGACGAAGCTGATAATGAAAGCGTGGCGGGCTAAGATCAACGCATCATTCGATGTCGGCCTGCGAGCAAAGCAACCATGGCGAACGACAATCCGCACCACTCGCGCGCTTTGGGCGATCCTTTTCCGCAGAACAGGCGCGGACCGCCGCGCGCGATAAGGTTGCTGCTAACCGCTGGAGTGTTGCTGCAAGTCTGCGCATGCAGCACGCCAGCTGCCCCACCCGCACCGTCTGCGCAACGCTCGACGTGGGAGCCCGGGTGCACCGGTCCACCCAGTTTTTGCGTGCCATTCTTCGGACCTTGAGGCCGCAGGCCAACGACCACCCTGGTCCTGCAACCCCCGCACGTTGCGATACGAGATATCGCCCGACACGCCTGAACATCGAAGTCGGCGCGCCGGTACTGCGCGTTGAACGGACCGCTTATACGTTCAAGGACACGCCAGTCGAATACCGCGTGCGCATCGGTCGGCACCAACCGGCAGATGCTCAACACGCTGATTCAGCATCATCCGAAAACCGGGCTCCAGGGCAAGTTCCCCGATCCGCCACGGCCCGAAGATGACTGGAAACATAGTCGGGAAATACGCGCGTTGCTTGCGGCATTGACAGCGTGACTTCAGCGTGCCGACACACAGGTTTTCGTAGGGACGTGTGGAAACCATCGGTACATGCAGGCGCGGAACCGCGCCTTGCAGCGCTCTGGGGGCGGGTGTAGCCTGTCGGTGCCCGCCGCGCCGCGAAACCGGTTTGGCGCCCGTTGGTGGACGGCGGAACCCGGAAGAAATCCCGGTACTGACAACGCGCACGGTTGCTCGTGCCACACGTTGTTCGGAGCGGAGGGGCCATGAAAAAGCTTGCATCCATTCTTCTGTGGGGCGTGCTGGCCGCCGTCGGCGCGCTCGCCTTCGCGAGACTCGCGCTTGAACGCGGCGAGAGCGTGAATGCCGTATGGCTTGTGACGGCAGCCCTCATCGTTTATTTCATCGCGTATCGCTTCTACAGCAAGTTCATCGCCGAGCGCGTATTAGGCCTGGACGACA
Source organism: Paraburkholderia rhizosphaerae (assembly GCF_004366595.1). Taxonomy (GTDB): domain Bacteria; phylum Pseudomonadota; class Gammaproteobacteria; order Burkholderiales; family Burkholderiaceae; genus Paraburkholderia; species Paraburkholderia rhizosphaerae. Next base: position 16,463 of record NZ_SORE01000005.1, on the reverse strand, counting down.
CGCGACAGACTCCCGCGGAACGCCACAACGACGGCATGGACTATGTGCCGACCAATAAGTTTGTGTTGTTCGGCCACCATTTCGCGGCAATCGCCGGCGCGGGTCCTCTGGTCGGTCCGGTGCTGGCCGCGCAGATGGGCTTTCTTCCCGGCACGCTGTGGATTCTCGCGGGTGTCGTGCTAGCCGGCGCGGTTCAGGATTTCATCGTGCTTTTCGCGTCCGTGCGCCGCGATGGCAAATCACTGGGCGAGATGATCAAGATCGAACTGGGCCCGATTCCAGGATCGCTCGCGCTCGTCGGCGTGCTGGCGATCATGATCATCATCCTTGCGGTCCTGAGCCTCGTGGTGGTCAAGGCGTTAACGGCGAGCCCCTGGGGACTGTTCACCATCGCGGCAACGATACCGATCGCGCTGCTGATGGGTGCCTATATGCGCTTCATCCGCCCGGGGCGAGTGGGAGAAGCGTCCGTGGTCGGTATCGTCCTTCTGCTTGTGTCGATCGTGCTCGGCAGGACCGTCGCGAACGATCCCACCTTGGGGCCGGCCTTCACGCTAAGCGGCCCGCAACTCGCGTGGGCGCTCATCGCATACGGTGCCGTTGCTTCCAGCCTGCCAGTGTGGCTGATGCTCGCCCCACGCGACTACCTGAGCACCTTCCTGAAGATCGGTACCGTCGTCGCACTTGCGGTCGGCATCTACGTGGTCGCGCCCACGCTTTCGATGCCGCGGACCACGCGCTTTATCGACGGCAGTGGCCCGGTGTTTTCGGGCAGCCTGTTCCCGTTCCTGTTCATTACGATTGCCTGCGGCGCGGTCTCCGGCTTCCATGCGCTGATTTCCTCCGGCACCACGCCGAAGATGGTCGAACGCGAATCGCATATGCGCCTGATCGGGTTCGGCGGCATGCTCGCCGAATCGTTTGTCGCGATGATGGCGCTGACCGCAGCCTGCGTGTTGCATCCGGGCATTTACTTCGCGATGAACGCGCCGGCGGCAATCATCGGCACGACCGCCGCCGAGGCCGCGCAAGCCGTGTCGAACTGGGGATTCGTCATCACGCCCGAGCTGATCCACCAGACCGCCGTCAACATCGGCGAAACCAGCATCCTCTCGCGTGCCGGAGGCGCACCGACGCTCGCGGTAGGCATGGCGCAGATTCTCGGCCAGGCGCTCGGCGGTCAGGCGATGGAGGCCTTCTGGTATCACTTTGCGATCCTGTTCGAGGCACTGTTCATTCTGACCGCCGTCGACGCGGGCACACGGGTCGGCCGGTTCATGATTCAGGACATGCTGGGCCACGTCTACAGGCCGTTCGGCGACACCGGGTTCCTGCCCGCGAACCTGCTCGGCACCGGCCTATGCGTGGCGGCCTGGGGATACTTTCTCTATCAGGGTGTGGTGGACCCATTGGGCGGCATCAATACCCTTTGGCAGCTCTTTGGCGTGGGTAACCAGATGCTCGCCGGCATCGCGCTGCTACTGTGCACCAGCATGCTGGTGAAGATGAAGCGAACACGCTATGTGTGGGTGACGTTGGTGCCGACGGTATGGCTCCTGATCACCACGCTGACTGCCGGCGTCCAGAAGATATTCCATAGCGATCCTCGCATCGGCTTTCTCGCATTGGCACAAAAGTTTAGCGACGCCGCCGGGCAGGGCATCGTCCTCGCGCCCGCGAAGTCGGTTGCGGAAATGCAGCGGGTCGCTTTCAACAACTATCTGGATGCGATCGTCTGCGGCTTCTTTGTGCTACTCGTGGTGGCGATGTTCGTGTTCGCGATCGTGATTTGCCTGCGAGCGCTTCGCCAGGCGCAGCCGACGGTCAACGAGACACCGGCTGTCGTGCGCACTCAGGGAACGTGATCATGAAACGCATCTTCAACGGAAAACTTGCGGCGGTGCCGGCCCGACGCTCGAATGCCGATGTCGTGACCGATGCACCTGGAACACGGCTATCCGAGTTCGCGCGCACGATGCGCTCAGCCTGCATGCAGATGTTCGGCATCCCGGACTATGAACGCTATGTCGAGCACATGGCGCTTCGCCATCCTGGCGATCCGCTGCTATCGCGACGCGAATTCTTCATTTGGTCTATCGACCGGAAATACAGTCGCAATGGGCCACGGTGCTGCTGAGTTGACCGCCGGCATGCGTCGCCGTCGTCGTCCAGGTTCGGACGCGTAGACCTTCCCCCTTTAACGCGCGGGACAGCCTCATTGTTGAGGCACGCGCGTCATTTTCGTTGTCGTTTTACGCGAAGCGCTCGACTGACCCAAGCGCGGGCCGGTTGTCTGTACCGGATTTCATCTCCGCATCTGTACCGGTACTGTACCGGCCCACGCCGATACACTACGACCTCGGCTTTCGAAATCACTTCAGCTACCCGCGGAGTCCACCATGCCCGTCGAGCTTCTGAGCGCATTGCCCGCCGGCATCCTGTTCGCCCTCGTGACGAGCATCACACCCGGCCCCAATAACACGATGCTGCTGGCGTCGGGCGTCAACTTTGGCTTCAGGCGCACCGTGCCGCATATTTTCGGCATCAGCGTCGGTGTCGTCGTGCTGATGCTGTCGGTCGGATTCGGCTTGGGCGCCGTGTTCCAACGGTTCCCGCTGGTCTACTCGGTGCTCGAAACGGCGAGCGTGCTGTATCTGCTGTATCTGGCGTGGAAAATCGGCACGTCTGGTGAAGTTCGTGTGCGCGAAGGCGAGCGCCGGCCGATGCGCTTTTATGAAGCGCTGATATTTCAATGGATCAACCCGAAGGCGTGGATGATGGTGCTCACAGCTGCCACCACCATTCATCTGAGCGCGGACTTCGATGTCAATGCGTCGATCATGGCAGCCGTGTTCTACGTGATCGGCTTGCCGTGCATCGCGTTGTGGGCGGCGTTCGGCACCGCGATGCGGGGTTTGCTATCGAAGCCCGGACCGCTGCGCGCATTCAATATATCCATGGCGCTGCTGCTCGTGCTGTCGCTCTATCCAATTGCTTTGCGCATGTTCGGCTAACCCTTCGGCTTGCACGGTAGCTGTCAAACAACGAAGCGCAATCGCATCCACCGCTCCGCCCTATGCGCGACTGAACATCGTTCGGTCGCGCGCATCCGTATTTACGGGCGGATGCATACGCCGGTCAGGCATGCTACTGTAAGTGCTGTGCGGTGCTGCAACCTGGCACCGCCATTTCATGCTCCCCGTATTGCACTTCGTGTTTGGCAAGCCATGCTAGGTATACGACATCACTCGCCGCACGACACCGTCACGGTGTTGCTACGGCGCCTGAGCCGCCAGCATCACCTCGCGGAAAATCAGGGGTTGTTTCTTGAGCGCATTGCGGACCAGGATCACCCCGCGTCGGACATGTCCGATCGCGTGCGGGCCGCGCGAGCCACGGTCGAATTGGTCGACCGTCTCGACGAGCAGTCCCAGCTCACCGAATCCGATAAAGAAATCCTGAAGTTCTGGCTACTTGCGCATACCGCGCTCGAACTTCGCGAGACGATGCACGCATTCGGCGTAGTAGGCCGTGATGCCGCGACCAAGATCACCGCCGCCGCGTTGCTGCTGCCGAACTATCTGGTCGAACTCGCCTACTCGGAAAACGGCAATCTGCAGCGCGCCGGCCTGCTGGTCACGCATTACACGGCGGGCACGCTGTTCGAAGTCGTGCAACTCAGTGACCGGCTGGTTGCTCGCGTTCAGCAGTCATAGCACGACGCATTTGCATCCCGATCACGGCGCCGGCCAACGGCGCCGTTTTTCTTTGCGCTTCAGTTTATCTGCCGGCCATTCGTCCTTCACTCGCCATGTCCGAAAGTTTTGCTATGCAGGCACGCGGCCGGAATAAACTGATATCAGCGGGCGTCTCAACTGCATTGTCCCTGATCGAGGATCGCGATGAGATACGTGATGGCCGTATACGATGGCTCCGAGCATTCATATAGCGGTGTTCTATTGGCTGCGGAACTCGCGTCACGCAATGGCGTACGGCTTCATGTACTGTCTGTCGTGCCGCTGCCGAAAATCGGACTCGACATCGCCACCGACAGCGCAATCGCGGCGAGCGTGGATTCACGCCAGCAGCTGATGGAAGCACTCAGAGCGGACTTCGCGTCGCGCGGACAGCAAGTGCATCTGGCGTTGAAGGTTGGCAACCATGTCGATGAGATCGTTCGATACGCGATCGAATACAACGTCGGACAGATCGTGATCGGCTGCACATTCAAGTCATGGTTCGACCGCCTGTCGGCGCAGGCTGTGCTGCACCGGCTGATCCGTCTTGCGCCTTGTCCGGTCACGCTGGTCAAGAAAGAAGTCACGCGAGGTAGCCGTTTCGCGCTTGGTTGATAAGCGTCCGCATTTTTTCGCTACCGTTCTCGTCCATCGTTTGCATCCCTATTTGAATCGGCTGCTGTGCATCCGGATTGCGATGCATCGCGATGCATCCGAAATTGCGTCACCGTACGCGCCGAAATAGCACGCATTGGCGCAGTTCCTCCGTTTTTCGCCGTCACGCCAACCGTTCTGTGCCACGACACTTTCCTACGCAAATTAAAGAAAATCACCCGCGGAATAAGTGTCCGGATGAAGCGTCCTGAGTATGCGGGCAAGTGCCATCCCCGGACGCACATTGAGAGTCCCCGCGCGACCGTTCCTCTTTCCAGGACCGACGGCGATTCCCATAAGAAGTCTTTATTTATCCCTTTAGTCGGAAAAAGACAAATGAACTATATGTATTCCAAGGTATCAACGGCCACCCTTATTGCGTTTGCTTTGTGCACCAATGCGCACGCGGACCAGACGGTCAAGATCGGCGAAGTCGCTCCGACGACGGGTCAGATTGCACACCTCGGCAAAGACATCGAGAACGGCGCTCGCCTCGCGATCGACGAATCCAATGCGAAGGGGCTCACGATCGATGGCCAGAAGATCACGCTGGTGCTCGACGCGCAAGATGATGCAGCTGACCCGCGTACGGCCACGCAGGTTGCGCAGAAAGTCGTCGACGATAAGGTCGTCGCGGTGGTGGGTCACCTGAACTCCGGCACTTCGATCCCGGCTTCGAAGATCTATAGCGATGCGGGCATCGTGCAGATCTCGCCGGCGGCGTCGAACCCCGCTTACACGCAGCAAGGCTTCAAGACCACGTATCGCGTGGTTGCCACCGATGCGCAGCAAGGCCCGGCGCTCGCGAACTATGCAGCGAAGTCGCTGAAGGTCAAACGCGTCGCGATCGTCGACGATTCGACCGCGTACGGCCAGGGCCTCGCGAACGAATTCGAAAAGACCGCGAAATCGTTGGGTCTGAACGTGCTGTCGCACGATGCGACGAACGACAAGGCCGTCGACTTCCGCGCGATTCTGACGAAGATCAAGGGTGAGAATCCGGACGCGATCATGTACGGCGGCATGGACGCGACCGCTGGCCCGTTCGCGAAGCAGGCCAAGCAGCTCGGCTTGCGCGCGAAGGTGCTGGGCGGCGACGGCGCATGTAGCGAGAAGCTCGCTGAGCTCGCGGGCGACGCGGCCGACAACATCGTGTGTTCGGATATCGGCATGGCGTTGCAGAAGATGCCGGGCGGCAAGGCATTCGCGGCGAAGTACGAGAAGCAATACGGCCAGCCGGTCCAGATCTACGCACCGTTCGCGTATGACGCGGTGAACATCGTGATCGACGCGATGAAGCGCGCGAACTCGACCGATCCGGGGAAGATCCTCGCCGTGATGCCGAACACCGACTACAAGGGTGTGATCGGCGAAACCACGTTTGACTCGAAGGGCGACCTCAAGCACGGCGTGATTTCGCTGTATGACTATAAGGCGGGCAAGCGGACGCTGATCGAGTCCGTTCAGATGTAAGTGCGATGTCGCGTTCGTACGGCGTAAATCGAAAATCTCGATGCACTGATCCACTAACGCACTGATGCGCGATTTTCATCCGGGCGACACGCTGCGCGCAGTGTGTCGCCCGATGACGTTTATCGTGTGCGAGAAGGCCGCTTTATCTTGGCGTTATCTGATCCGTTCGATGAAGCGCCACAGCGCATCACCGGTCGAATGCGGTACGTTAAAGCGAAACCAGGCGCTCGGCGCATCGTCCGGACGAAAGTACGAGCCGGGTGCAAGCCAGATGCCGTCGGCGAGCGCCGCGGTCGCGACCGCACTCGCGCGCTCCGGCTCGACCGGTAAGCGTGCCCAAAGGAACAGCCCGGCGCGCGGCCGGTGAAACAGCTCGAGGCCGCATGCGTCGATGCGCTCCTCGACCGTCGCGTGCGCAGCCCGCAATTTCTCGTTGACGGCTTCGACATGGCGCGCATGGCGGCCCTCATGCAGCACCTTGTCGACGACCCGCTCGACCGCCTCCGACGACGTCAGCCCGACCGCCATCTTCGTACGCGCGAGTTCGCGCACCACATCGCGTTCGGCCACGACATACCCGCAGCGCAGCGACGGCGTCACCGTCTTCGAGAAGCCGCCGATATACAGCACGCGCTGCAACCCCTCCATCGCGGCGAGCAATGGCGCACCGGGCGGCGCGAGCTCGCGGCTCACATCGTCTTCGACCACCCACATCCGGTGCCGCTCGGCGATCTGCAGCAGCCGGAACGCCGCTGCCATGCCAAACGTCGAGCCGGTCGGATTTTGCAGCGTCGTGTTGACGAAGATCGCCTTCGGCCGATGCATGTCGACGAGCGTTTCGAGCGCATCGGTATCGATGCCAGCCGGTGTGCGCGGCACCCCATACACGGTCAAACCCGCCAGCTTCAGAATTTGCAGCAGATTGCAGTAGCCCGGATCTTCGACCACCACGGCATCGCCCGCGCGCAGCAGCGTGCGCACGGCCAGATCGAGCGCCTGCGTCGCGCCTTGCGTGAGCAGCACATTCGGCACATCGACCGGCAAGCCGAGCCGGTCGACGTACTGCGCGACGCGTGCGCGCAGCGGCGCGAAACCATACGGGTGACCGTAGTCGCCCAGCCGTGCCGCCGGCACGCGGCTCAAGCCGCGTAGCGCGTGCTGCAAGCCCGTTTCGTTGATCCACTCGTTCGGCAGCCAGCCGCCGCCCGCCTTGATCGGCACCGAATGGTCGGCGAACACGTCCGAGAGCAGCCACGTCGCAGTCAGGCTGGGCGGCTGCCATTCCGTCGCGCGCACCCGACCCGCCTGCGCGCGCGCTGCGACGCGATAGCCGGAGCCGCGCCGCGCCACCACCAACCCCATCGATACCAGCCGGCTGTACGCCTCCGTGACAGTAAACGTGCTGAGCCCATGCATATGTGCAAGCTGCCGCACCGACGGCAGTTGCGCGCCGGCGCGCAACGCCTGCGCGTCAATCGCGCGCGCGAAGCCTTGCACCACCTGCTCGACGAGGGTGGGCGCGCCGCGGCGGTCGCGGTTCAAATCGAGTTCGATCATCGGGACACCAGCACAGTTTCCGGCATTCTGCCAGCACAGTTACCAGATCAGTAGCTTAACTGTTTATGTGCGCGGCCGGACCGGTAACGCTACATTGACAGCTCCGATATTCCGAGTCGGACGTCCGATATTCCAAAGGAAACCACCACTATGACTTCGCGCCCGACCATCGATGATCTGTCGTCGTTCTGGATGCCGTTCACGGCCAACCGCCAGTTCAAGGACGCGCCGCGGCTGCTCGAATCGGCGAAAGGGATGTACTACCGTACGACCGACGGCCGCGAAGTGCTCGACGGCTGCGCGGGCTTGTGGTGCGTGAACGCCGGACACAGCCGCGACGAGATTGTCGCAGCCATCACGAAGCAGCTGTCGACGCTCGATTTCGCGCCGACTTTCCAGATGGGTCATCCGCTCGCGTTCGAAGCGGCGTCGAAAGTCGCGGAGCTGATGCCGGCCGGTCTCGACCGGATCTTCTTCACGAACTCGGGCTCGGAATCGGTCGATACCGCGTTGAAGATCGCGCTCGCGTATCACCGCGCGCGCGGCGAAGGACAGCGCACACGGCTCATCGGACGCGAGCGCGGCTACCACGGCGTCGGTTTCGGCGGCACGTCGGTGGGCGGCATTCCGGCGAACCGCAAAGCGTATTCGGGTGCGCTGCTGCCTGCTGTCGACCATCTGCCGCATACGCACGATCTCGCACACAACGCGTTTTCGAAGGGCCAACCGGCATGGGGCGCGCATCTGGCCGACGAACTCGAACGGCTCATCGCTCTGCACGACGCGTCGACGATCGCCGCGGTGATCGTCGAGCCGGTAGCAGGTTCGACCGGTGTGCTGATTCCGCCGCAAGGTTATCTGCAGCGACTGCGCGAAATCTGCACGAAGCACGGCATTCTGCTGATCTTCGACGAGGTGATCACCGGCTTCGGACGTCTCGGCAAGGCCACCGCGAGCGAATACTTCGGCGTGACGCCGGACCTGCTAACGATGGCGAAGGCGATCAACAACGCAGCCATTCCAATGGGCGCGGTGGCGGCAAGCCGCACCGTGCATGACACGATTGTCGGCAACGGTGCGCCGGGCGCGATCGAACTGTTCCACGGCTACACGTATTCCGCGCATCCGGCCGCGGCCGCCGCGGCAATCGCCACGCTTGATCTGTATCGGCGCGACGCGCTGTTCGAGCGGGCCGCGTCGCTCGCGCCGGGGTTCGAAAAGGCGGTGCACGCGCTGCGCGATGCAACGCACGTGAAGGACATCCGCAACCTCGGGCTCGTCGCCGGCGTCGAACTCGAGCCGCGCGTAGGCGCGCCAGGCGCGCGCGCCTACGAAGCGTTCGTCAAATGCTTCGAGGCCGGCGTGCTGGTCCGCTTTACCGGCGATATCCTTGCGTTCTCGCCGCCGTTGATCATCGACGAAGCGCAAATCGCGCGCATCTTCGACACCGTGCGCAACGTGCTCGCCACCGTCGCCTGACGATCAATGATGCGCGCGCGCCGCTCTCGTGTGGGCGGCCTTCTTCGCAGCCGCGGAGCGGCCGGCTGCGCCCTTGGTGGCCGCGCCCTTCTTCGCGGCCGCCGAGCGGCTCGCCGCGGACCGGCGGCCAGCGGCGGACTTCGTCTGCTTCGACAGCGCCGCACTTGACGCACCGCGCCCGCTTTCGCGTTTGAGCACCGATGAACTCACGCGCGAGCGCCTGGACGTTGATTCCGTACTTGCGCTCTTTTTCGCCGTGGATTTTCTGCCCGCGGCCGTGTCCTGCTGTGCCTTCTTGCGCGTAGCCGCGCTCGTCTTGCCGGGCTTCGGCGGCTTTAGCGCAACGCCCGCGCGCCGTGCTTTTGACAACCCGATCGCAACCGCCTGCTTCGCCGACCGCACACCGTGCTTTCCTTCGCGCACGTGATCGATTTCTTCCTTCACGAACTCGCCGGCCTGAGTGCTCGGCGCCTTACCCGCGCGTTTATCGGCTTGCGCGCGGCTGAGTGTTTTCTTTTCAGGCATGACAGTCCTCCAGAGTGGCTGTTGGCCTGAATCGTTGAGCAACGCGTGTGCCTCGTTCGCCGCGGCGCATACGCAAGTCCGGATGCGGGACGCGCCGCGACAGCGTATGGTTATAGGGAGCGCCGCTCGATATGCCGGCGCGCCGGGAGAGCCTCATGAAGATACCGCCAGTCAGGGCAGGCGCCCACATCGAAGGAATTCACTGGGTCGCCGAATACACGGAGAACGTCCACGAGATCCGGATCTTCCGGGAGGGACAGGAGGTCGACGTTCACGATGCGCCAGCCACGTTATTCGGCGACGAACAGAACGCCGGCTCGAAAAGCTGCGCCGATCATCGCGCGGCTGAAGCGGCTGTGCTCGCGTATCTGCGCCGCTTTGTGGCCGAACATGACGCGGAAGAGTGAGCGCCGCATGATGGGGATGCGGCGATCTTTGCGGTCAATGCGGTTATCGCAACCGCAGCCGTTTGACCACCCGTTTTCGCGTTACACGACGCGTGATGCCGCGCTACCGCCAGGCGTATCCGCGTTTGTGCTGTGCGCGTTTGTGCCGTCCTTCAGCGGCACACCGGATAACTGCTGCAACGTCGCAAAGTCGATGTCGGAAAAGATCTCGCGCACGACGAGCCCATCGCGCGTCACATCGATCATCGCAAGATCTGTGTAGATTCGATCGACACAGTTGACGCCCGTCACAGGGTAACAGCAGTGGTTGACGATCTTGCTCTCGCCCTGCTTGGTCAGGTGCTCCATCATCACGAACACCTGTTTCGCGCCGATTGCGAGATCCATCGCGCCGCCGACCGCCGGAATCGCATCGGGCGCGCCGGTGTGCCAGTTCGCGAGATCGCCTTCCACCGACACCTGAAACGCGCCCAACACGCAGTAGTCCAGATGACCGCCACGCATCATCGCGAACGAATCAGCGTGGTGAAAGAATGCGCCGCCGGTCAGCAGCGTCACGTGCTGTTTGCCGGCGTTGATCAGTTCGTCGTCTTCTTCGCCGGGCGCAGGCGCGGGCCCCATGCCCAACACACCGTTCTCGCTGTGCAGGAAGATTTCCTTGTCGGCCGCGAGATGGTTCGCAACCAGCGTCGGCACACCGATGCCAAGATTCACATACGCGCCTTCCGGAATATCGCGCGCAACGCGCTTGGCCATTTCATCGCGAGTCAGTCGTTTCATCGTTCTCTCCTCGTCAGGCGGCGGCGGCTTGCGACGCTTGCGGCACTTCAATAACCCGCTGCACGAAAATGCCGGGCGTGACGATTTCTTCCGGGTCGAGCGCGCCGAGCGGCACGATTTCCGACACCTGCACGATCGCGGTCTTTGCAGCCGTGGCCATGATCGGGCCGAAATTGCGTGCGGTTTTCCGATAGATCAGGTTGCCCCAGCGGTCGCCCTTGTACGCCTTGATCAACGCGAAATCGGCATGCAGAGGCGCTTCAAGCACGTACGGCTTACCGTCGATCACGCGTGCTTCCTTACCTTTTGAAAGCTCCGTACCGTAACCGGTCGGCGTGAAGAAACCGCCAATGCCGGCGCCCGCGGCGCGAATGCGCTCCGCGAGATTGCCCTGCGGCACGAGTTCGAGTTCGATGTCGCCGGCGCGGTACAGCGCGTCGAACACATGCGAGTCGGTCTGGCGCGGAAACGAGCAAATGATTTTGCGCACGCGCTTGGCCTTCAACAGCGCGGCAAGCCCGATTTCGCCATTGCCCGCGTTGTTGTTCACGATCGTCAGATCTCGCGCGCCCTGCGCGATCAACGCGTCAATCAATTCGGACGGCATGCCGGCCGTGCCGAAGCCGCCGATCATGACGGTCGCGCCGTCATGCACATCGGCGACGGCTGACGGAAGGGAGTCGAAAATCTTGTTGATCATCAGAAGTTCCTCGGGCAACTCGCGTGGTCACGCACACGTCGCCAACAAAACGTCGCAAACAAGCGCTGCAAACAGACGCTGCAAAGACGTCTCAAAGACGCTGCAAAGACGCCTCAAAAAAGTTCGCCATAAGAACATCGATTCGTTTAGCGAACGCATCGAGGCATTATCCGAGGCCGCCGGACGGCTTGTCAAGGACGCCGCATCGCGACCATCGAAGCGCCGTCCCGTCCCCGGCGAACGCAACGCGACAGATGACCTTGAAACGGACGAACGGTTAGGCCGATACGATTGCGGCAATGCGATTTTCTTGTTAATAAAAAACTGTTCGGATCGCTATCTGATTTGACTACCCGACTCATCCGTAATTGAATCACCAAGCATTTTGCATAAATATGGCGGCGCATTTCCGATATCAGGCAGCATCGGACTAGCCTATGTGTTGCTTACTTCGCATTGAACCGCGGCCATTCCGACAACGTCGCTGCCAAGCCGCCTTCTTTTTGATATAAATAACGCCAGGCGTATTTCACTGCAATTTCGACTCACCACATATCGGATTGCTTACTATCCTGAAGAGGCGTAAGAAGCTTGTTATGAGTCTGATTTATCCGGAATAGATTATGACGTACTCGTGTGCCGACTTTACTGCTGATGTGATGCAGTGTCTCGTTCATTCCCAGGCGATCCGCGCGACCGACATACCCGATGACGATCCCGGCCGATCAGCCGACATGGCCGTCGAGGCCATCGTGTCAATGCATCGCGCGAGCCTCTCGTCGCGCTTCGTGCGCGAACTGCTCGACGAAGTCGATTCGCTCGATGTGGTGGCCAGCCGATACGGTGGCGGCGCGTTGATGTTTCTTTTCTATTTGCAGTCCGCGATTCTCAACGAGAGTTGCATTGCCGCGCAGGGCGACAGCGCCGCGCGAGCGGTGGCGCTGGTGTCGCATCTACCATCGGGCGAGGAATGGTTGAAACACGTGCGGATGGACCCCGCGCACGCATAACGCCGTTTTGCCCGCATGCGATTCTCACAAAATAATAAGAGCCGGCAACCACTCGTGCACGAGATGACTGCGTTCAAATCCCGCCTGACGCGACCCAGTGCTTCGCGTCGTCCCACCTTCTGAACACCGCCCCGACCGTTGCGCGCTACGCGGCCGCCTCCACCGATGCAGCCCGCATCGTCGGTCCGCAAACGTCCGATACAATCGACTCAGGTCTCGCGTCGCAGGCTGGCACGAAACCTTCAACGAGACAAAGGGCCATCCACGACAACCACGACAATCAGATGACAAAACGAAGCGCACGCGTTGTTGCGTTTCGCGATACGTGAACCAGGAGGAAAGATGACCACAAGCAAGAAGAAAATGAAGCCGGCTACGCTAAAACAACGCGCATCCGCCTCCCGCCCGAGTCGCGAAGAAGCCGAAGATGCAGTGCGCGTGCTATTGCGTTGGGCCGGCGACGACCCTCGGCGCGAAGGGCTGATCGATACACCGGCGCGCGTCGTGCGCGCCTACGAAGAATTCTTCGCGGGCTATCACGTCGAACCGCGCGACATCCTCGCTCGCACATTCTCGGAAGTAGACGGTTACGACGAAATGATCGTGCTGAAGGACATTCGCTTCGAGAGCTATTGCGAACACCATATGGTGCCGATCATCGGCCGCGCACATGTCGCTTATTTGCCTGAACATCGCGTAGTCGGCATCTCGAAGCTCGCGCGGCTCGTCGATGCGTTCGCGAAGCGCCTGCAGATTCAGGAGAAGATGACCGTTCAGATTGCCGACACGCTAAACGAAGTGCTGCAACCGAAAGGCGTGGGCGTGATTCTCGAAGCGGCACACCAGTGCATGTCGACGCGCGGCGTACACAAGGCCGGCGTCGAAATGGTCACATCGCGGATGCTTGGCACGTTCCGTACCGACCCTTCGACGCGCCGCGAGTTTCTGTCGATTGTCGGCAGCCCGTCGTCGGTGATCGTCGCGAACACGTAGACGTAGCCATGCGCGAACGCGCGGCACGGCGCTGATTTACCGCGCGCCGTCGTCGTTGCCGCGCTCGCGGCTGCGTTCACCTTCGCGCACCTTGCCCTGCGACACGCTGCTGCCCGGCGGCACACTATGTGTCAACCACACGTTGCCGCCGATCACCGAGCCGCGCCCGATCGTCACGCGTCCGAGAATCGTCGCGCCTGCATAGATCACGACGTCGTCCTCGACAATCGGGTGCCGCGCGTTGCCCTTGATCAGCGCGCCGTCGATGTCGGCCGCGAAGCTTTTCGCACCGAGCGTCACCGCCTGATAAACGCGAACGTTCTTGCCGATGATCGCGGTCTCGCCAATCACGACGCCCGTGCCGTGATCGATAAAGAAACTCGAATCGATCTGCGCGCCAGGGTGAATATCGATGCCCGTCGCCGAATGCGCGATCTCGTTGATGAAACGCGCGAGCAGCGGCACGCCGAGCCGATGCAGCGCATGCGCGAGACGATGATGCGTCATCGCCCATACGCCGGGGTAGCACAACAGGATCTCAGTGATGTGCTGCGCGGCAGGGTCGCCCGTGTACGCCGCCTGAATATCGCTGACGAGTAGCGCGCGAATGGCCGGCAGCTGCGTGCCGAATTCGCGCGCGACTTCGAACGCACGAGCGTTGAGATCCGCGTCCGGCGTTTGCGCGTGCTCAGGCAAAAAACGCAGCGCACGGCGGATCTGTTCGGCAAGCAGACGCAACGTGCTTTCGAGTGTGTGTCCGACGTAATAGTCGACGCTCTCATCGGTCAGGTCGGGCGCACCCCAATGCGTCGGAAAGAGAGCGGCACGCAAGCCGGCGACGATGTTGATCACCGCTTCGCGCGATGGCAACTCGCGAATACCCAGCGGATGACGTGTGCGATGCAGCTGTTCGCGTGAGGCGCGCAAGTCCGCGACGATCTGTTCGAGACCCCACTGATTCGGCGAAACGTTTGACATGGCGAGGACAGCAGCCGCGTGGCGAGCGCGGCAAAAAGTGAATTGTCCCCAGAGATTACCGCGTTTTCCGCAGACTCGTGCGCTACCGCCTTGCGGGTTCGGACGGTCAATGCGGCACGCGCCGCACGCGCGGGACCCCTACGCTGCGGGTCGTGGCAGTTGCGTGCGGCCGCGAAGTTACGTCAGATCGATCAGATGGTCATGCTGCTGGCGTCGATCCAGCGCACGGCCCAGTCGCGCGCGTGCGCGATGGCGGAGGCTTCGTCGTTGAAGCGAAGTTCGGTGGGAAAGAACCGGTTGGCAACCAGTTCGCCGTCGCTCGAACGGGATACGACGACATACGCTTGCCAGGTTCCGTCGCCCGCGCGGGCCGGCGAGCAATTCAACAAATAGCCGCGATGAGTGAATGCAGCATCGACATGCATGAGTCATCAGCTCCTGACTGCCTCATTGACGGTTCGAGAAAGTGCATTACCGTACAACCACATCGGCCATTAGTGTATGCGACAACAGTTAGGATTATTACTAACCGCCGACGCCTGGTCGAATAACGATCATACTCTGTAGAAAATTCGCGTCCATTAAAAAAACACAAAAAAATGACGGCGACGGTTGGCCGACGCATTAAGCAGGACCGCATGCTGATGCTTTCCGTTTTCGCTCGCGCTGTCCGGAACGGGTCTTGCTGAACGACACATAAAGACGTGTCGAACGTTCGGTTAGACGCCTCGCATCGATACGACTTGCAAGATCACGCTCAACGCTTGCAGATGCGCGAAGCGATTCCCTCGCGTACTCATGCAGCGCTCACGAAGCCAATTCGTAAGGAGGAACATCGATGAACCCGTTGAAATCTGATCAGCTCGCCCCAGCCGACAAGCACGCGCAAACACCCGGGCAATCCACTCTCAGCATGGAGACGCACAACGATCGCACACACGACAGCACGGTCGATACGGACGGCAAGAATCGCGAAGCTGCGCGCCTCGCGGGATACGGCGCGATCGGTCCGGACGAGGTCACGACCAGCAATGCGACCCTCGACAACAGCATGCCCGAAGCCGACGACGGGCTCGCGGGTTTCGACAGCCGACCGGGCGGCAATCGTTTGCTTCTGGCGGTGGAACCCGGCTACACGGTGATCGAGAAAGGCATGATGGCGCCTGAAGAACCCAGGCGTCCGGCCCAGCGGCTGTCCGCGCAGACGGATGTCGAGCGTGCGCAGAAAGATCCGCAATTTCGCGGCCGCGTGCACTATGCGCTCAATCATCAACGGCCCGCGCGCATCATTGAAATCAAGCGGAACAAGTAGCGACAGGTAAATTCGTATCGCGCGTACTTTCCCTCACGGGTGCGCAATGTACTTGTTTCCGTGCAATTGCACTGTGACAATCTGCTCCACCATCGTTACTCGTGGCGGAGCGCAAGATGAAAAAAATCGTTGTGATCGGTGCCACCGGCACGCTAGGCCAAGCTGTCGTGCGCGAGTTGAAGGCGCGGCACGAGGTCATCGAAGTCGGTGCGAGGCGTGGCGCGCATCGCGTCGATAGCACGGACCCTGCGAGTGTCGAACAGCTGTTCAGCCAGATCGGTCAGGTGGATGGCGTCGTCACGGCAACCGGCAAAGTCTACTTCGGCCCGCTGCCGGAAATGACTATCGAGCAGTTCCGCAAGGGGCTAGACGACAAGCTGATGGGTCAGGTTAATGTGGTGATGGCTGCGCTGCGCTATGTGAACGATGGCGGCTCGTTCACGTTGACGAGCGGCATTCTCGCCGACGAGCCGATTCGCGAGGGCGTCAGCGCAACCACAGTCAATCTCGCGCTAGAAGGCTTCGTGCGCGGCGCGGCCATCGAGTTGCCGCGCGGCATCCGGATCAATCTCGTGAGCCCGACCGTGCTGAGCGAAGCGATGGACAGTTACGCGCCGTATTTCCGCGGCTTCGAGCCGGTCAGCGCACAACGTGCGGCGCTCGCGTATCTGCGCAGCGTCGAAGGCGCGCAAACGGGTCGCGTTTATCGCGTCGGCTACTGAGCGATTTCCGTTCAGTGAATCTCGGGCTCGCCGTTCGGTGCGGCGCCGCCGCGCTGCAGGAAATCGAAGTCGCAGCCCTTGTCGGCCTGCATCACGTGAATCTGGTGCATCGCGCCGTAGCCGCGCGTGAAACGCG
>NZ_SORE01000004.1 GCF_004366595.1 Paraburkholderia rhizosphaerae | reverse complement strand
GAATCAGTTTGCTATTCTGTTTGGCGATCGATTCACGCAGGCGCGCGGCTAACGATTCCTTTAACCGCCTCACCCACAAAAATGCGGACAGGTTCTTCGAGCGGCATTCCGCCCGCCTTTCGCGTGGTCAGGATCGCTTCTGGGATACGTCGTCCGGTCAGGCAATAGCGCATCAGGTTCGGACTCGCACGGTCGATTGAATGCACGAAAGACAAATCGCTTACCGTTGCCTTAGCTGAACCGCCGCCTGATCCCGACAGCATCGAAGATTGCTGTGCGATCTTCCAACGCCAGCTATCAAGCTCGATCTCTCCTCGGTGCGTCGCATCTTGTGACTCACCGTCTAGTCCTACTATCTTCAGAAAAATATCAGCCATAGAGAAGTTCGCCTTTATTGATTCTTCAAGAGACGGTTAAGTTCGTTCGTGCGAGCCTGTGTAATAGACGTCATGCAATCCCAGAAATTTATATAGCGTGCTGTTGCCGGACCAGCGGCATAGGCAAAGGCATAACAGGTGTCATCCCTGTATTTTTCCCACGCGGATTCGGCATTCTTGAGGTAAGGGAGTGCCTGTGGCTCATAGTCACCCTTAGCGTCTATATCCGCAGTGGCAAATACAGCAGTGGTTGTGGCGAGTTGTTGAGCCAAATCCTTGTCTGCTTTCTCGAAACCCCTGTGTGCGCATTGCTCCATATCGCTTGTTGACGCATGCTCGCCAGTGGCGCATAAGTGAGCGACGTCCTTAGCTTTGTGTCCCGCAAAGTAACTAGCGGACGGCTGGAACTTCCTGTAATCGAACTCGCCGGAATAGATCGACTTTCCAGACGTCGAGCACGAGGCGCCGACGAGCAGTGAAAAGGTGAGTAACTTAATGCCTTGCATCGTAGACTCCTGAAGCGAAAAGCCTCGCCTCCTGAAATCGTCGGCGGCTCAAATCTTTCCTGCGTCCGATGCGGTATGGAAGTATAAAGTCGAACACTGCTGCATAGTCGCCTCCATTGAGCTTGGCAATCAGATCATTTGAGCCGGTGTAGGGGCCGCAGTTGATCGCGATGCTCACGCGCGCATCGTATTCGAACTGATACAGAGGGACCATTACATCGCGGTTGAAGCGTTTTCAATATCTGCAAGGCTCTTTTTGAGGAACCCTTGCGCGCGCTCCATGCTGATCGTATCGCCCACGTTTAGCTTGTCGGAATCGTTTACAAGATGACCAAGGCCCACGGTCGGCAAGCCCTTGCTATCCTTGTAGACTTCGAGAACAAAGCCATTAGTTACCTGGTGCCCTAAGTAGTTCTTGCCATTAAGAACTCCCGATTCCAGCACCGCGATAAACTCCAGCCCGGTCGTGGATACGATCCACGGTTTGCAGTGACGCGAAGAATATGCGGTGAACATCGAACTGGAATCAGTGCTGGTTGTACAGGCGCAGAGCGCTTTTGTCATGTCTCCCTCATCGGCTGTATCGGCTGGTTATTGGTTGATACGTGGTTTCCATTGCCCTAGCAGGCTGTTGAAGTACGGCGTCGCTGACGCGCGGCACACGTTTTCAACGAGCCGCGGCGCCGGCGCAGTTGATATCGATTTGATGCCGGACGACCTTAATTCAGGTGGAATTGATGTCATCTCCTCGCTGGTTTTCATCTTTATGCCGCTTTCGCCGCGAGCGTTCGCATGCGGGTGAGGTTATAGGCGGCCTGAGTCAGCAGGAACAACTGCTCGGCCCGCTCGCAACCGCGATACACGGCCTGCCTTATCCGGCAACAGCAAGGCGCGAATCAGCTTCTCCGGAGCGATGCTCGGGCGCTCGCCCCTGGCGTCGCTCTCGTACATGCGCGCGAACAAAGGATCCATGCGTTTGAGCGCGTCGTTCAGCCAAAGACGGATGGGGCGCAGCGGATGACTGGCCGGCACGAAGTCATCCAGTTTGCTCATCGTGAACATCGTCTCGGTGTAGCCGTCCGCTCCACGCATCGCTTCGTTCTCAAGGTTTGTTTCAACGTTTACCACTCCCGCCCGGATGACGAGTGCGGGAGCTTTTTCAACAGCCTGCTAGGGCATATTTCCGACGACATGCAACCTCAGTAACAAATGCATAGAGCATTGCAAACATGCCGCGCAAACCGTTGATGTGCAGCCGCGCGACTAAGGTTGTTCCGGGATCTATTCCCATCGGCGCGCGGCTGGGCTACTCAGAACGCGCGCGAAAGATTTCAGCGCGCGCGACTGATACATCGGAGAGGCCGACCGGATATCGAGTTTCTCAAAGCAACGGGCCGACTGGCCCCAAGCACATCAATGTTCGGACCTTACCGGACTGGACTGGGCTGTTGCCTTTGGGGTGGGACATTCCGATGCTCGCGCGAGGGACACTGGTTCGTCCATACCTTTACCATTGATGCGTCTAACTGATATCCAGCATTGTCGACGAGCCAGTTCCACAACCATAAATGCGTCATAGTCTTCACCCGGTTTGGGCGTGAATGTGATTGCGCTCGGGCTGCAACTCCACCAGCCATACCGTCCTCCTTCGCCGCCGCTATCCGACATTTTTAGGGTAATAGGTTTGTTACCTTCGACCACATGCTCCGTGATCAGGTCCTTGAACTTCAGGCCGTCAGGGCGCATCCATTCGCGGGGACTTTGTGGCATGCCTATCGTGATGCTGGTCGACGAGTATTTATAGCGAGCAAAGAATCCGCTGTCATTGATGCGTACATGATTACTGTTGTCACCATACGGGGATGTATAACAGGAAGCGTTTTTCCAGTAACTCGCTGTCTGATTGTCGTTTCCGCTTTTTATTCGGACTCGCGCCGAAACCGCAGTGTCGTACTCCGGCATCGTTTCGGTAACGTAATGGGTCGGCTGAGGCAGAAGCGTGCATGCAGTCAGCGTTAAGACCGCGCTGGAAATCATGAGGATTCGTTTTAGACTCACTATTCATCCTTTTATTGTGCCGTCGCGAGCGATACACAGGGTTGAATGAACTGCGCTTTATCCTACCCATGCGCTACAAACCATGTAGCCCGAAAGCCTTTGAAATACATGAATCGCCTAACTTGTGATCTGGCTAAGGATCGGGACGGTACAGTCGCTGGCACCGACGGGCGCTCGGAGTCTGGGCTACTTCTTGGTTACCGAGTGACACTCCCCCATCCCGATACGCCGGTTCATCCAGCGGGGTTTAGCCCGGGAATGATAAACAAACTACATTGAAAGCGCCGCCCTCGCGCTGTCGTTGCATCATAAGAAGCCTTGGTTCCTCCTAGCTTGTTCACCTTTTCATAGCGTACATTCCCAATGTCGATCTCATCGGATGAGGCTAGCCCCAGGGTCTTTGCCGTCGCGGTCTGCATGGTAATCATGTTCATTTGGGTCGTGCCACAAGCTGACAGACCGCGGCCGTCAGTGATGCGCAAAGTAAATGCGACTTGATTTTGCTTCTCATCGATATGTACTCCTTCTGTTGGTTGTTTAGTGTTAGGTCAACCTTGGCTCGCTAGCATTCAATGGAAACCCGGATATCTGAGAGCGTTAGGCAGAGCGAGAAAATACCAGTTGTGGCGCTGAGCTCTATATTTCATGTGATGGCAGCTTGGCTGAACGAAGCTATGCGCTGCCTGCTCGCGCGCCAAACCTGAACCGCTAGTGTTTTGACGGCACCGGGAGTATATGAGTACCACCCGGATTTGTGTCAGCCTGCGCGAGTGGAAAAACGGAAGAATTATGTTTTCGGAAAATCCAGTTCTATAACGTGGACTCCGCCTACTGAATTTTCCGATGCGGGCGCGGCTAATTGGCCGCAGCTAGCCGCCTTGAGGCGCGTCTGCGCAGGTGGGGCATGCCCTAGCTGGTAGCTGCTGTGGATGCGCCAGGAGGAGGCCGCAGTCCTTTCAGAGACAACACAGTACAAGGCAAATATATATGTCGGGCGTTGGCATTCCACCAAATGACAAAAACCCGCTGAAGCGGGTTGTCATTCGCACGCAGTCTTTCGAGTGTGAAGAGTTGACTTTAGAGCTTCGCTGGTCGGGTGCGCCCGCGTCCGCGCAGATAAGGTTCAAGGTCTATGCTTAATCGCGCATCAGGCAGGTTGCGCGCTTCTGTGGCTACAGCGGTAACCAGATCGCGATACGCTTGCTGCGAGCGCTCGTATCCCTTACTGTCTCCAACGGTAAAGACAGAACCGTATGTTCGGCGCGGCGCTCGTCGTCGATGACCGCAGGTTTCCGCAAGACCGTCGCGACCAGTACGGAAATCGCGTGTAGCTGTTCGATCGAGCGGTTGCAGTGATTCAACGTTGACATTGCAAGCCGTGCATAGCGATCATTTACACGCGGCTGCCTGTTGGTTTTCTTCAGTGATTGCACTCTTTTCATTGCTGGTCTCACGCTCGCTCAATGACGGACGGTTGTCTGCGCATCGAACTGTTCGACGCTCACGGTTTCACGTCTGATGCAGTTTTCGAGCATGGCGACTTCGCCGTCAACTTCCATTTCTGCGTGAGCGATAGCGTCGTTAAGCGCAATGACCAGGAACGGACGATCAAAGTTGCTCGCATCGTTGTTGCATGCGGACCGGCGCTTTACCAGAACCGGCAGACCCGAGGTCTCCCTGCCAAGGCCCGCCCATAGGGAACAGACGTGCAGAGGCAGCCGCCTACCTGCTTGCGCAGGCGGGCGGGGTAAAGCGTTTCAGGCTTCCACACCTGAACCGTCTTTGTTTCGACGGCAAATGAAGTATACGAGCGCGGCGCTAGGGAGTGTTCTCCCGTGCGAGCTAAATCCGACGGGCATCATAATTTCAGAAAATCCCGTCACACTATGCTGAACTAGCCTACAGACAATTTTGGGGGCGGCCCGGTGAATCTGGGGCAGAGACCGCCGCGATGGGACGGTTCCTAGGGCAGCGATACACGACTTGTTCAGTTATCAGTGGGCGCAAGAAAACGGCGCCGCGCAGGCGAGCAATCCGCCGTCACTCGCTGGGCGCGTTCGATAAAATTGCAGGGTCGAGACGTATCCCAAAAACCATCAGGACACCGGATGGATCGCGCACGCAGGGGAAGCGCGCGCACAAAATCGACGGACAACAAAAAACCCGCACGGGGCGGGTTCACTGGTGGCGAAAGTTCGCCCAACATGCGCGGGCATTGTCCTGAGAACGTCCTAGCGGAAGATCAGGACAATTGCCACGGACATCAAATACCGGCTAAAAGCCTTACTGCGCTTGGTTGCGGGGGTAGGATTTGAACCTACGACCTTCGGGTTATGAGCCCGACGAGCTGCCAGACTGCTCCACCCCGCGTCCGTCGAAGAAAAGATTATAGGGCAATCGCTCCCAGCGTGCAATACCTTTGTTCGCATCGACGGACGTGACACCGAATGTGCATGCGCGTGCTGGCCGACGGACGCTGCAGCGGACGCGACTGCCGGCTGCGCTAGAATCGCGATTCGATCCGCGCTGCGCGGTGCCTGCCATACGTATCTTCTTACGCAGGACACGCGGGCACGCGGCCACAGCGGTCCCTTTCTCTTTGCCATTCAATTCCACATGGACATCGTTCACGATCTGCAGACGATCGCCGCTCAGGAAAAGGCGCTCGTGTTTGCGCACTTCGATCCCGATCGCGCATGGCAACTCGGCGCGTACCTGCGAGAAATCGCGAAAGCGCGTGGGCTGGCGCTCGCCATCGACATTCGCACGTTCGGCCAGCCGCTGTTTTTCAGCGCGCTCGATGGTGCGACACCCGACAACGTCGAATGGGCGCGCCGCAAAAGCAATGTGGTCGCGCAATTCCGGCGCAGTTCGTACGCGGTCGGCCTGCGGCTGCAGCAAACATGCGCGACGCTTGCAGATAAGCATGGCCTCGCAGTCGCGGACTACGCATCGCATGGTGGATCATTCCCATTGACGGTAGCGGGCGTGGGCGTGATCGGCTCGATCACGGTGTCCGGGTTGCCGCAACGCGCGGATCATGAATTGGTCGTCGAAGCCCTGTGCGCGCAACTCGATCAGGACTACGGCAAGCTTGCGCTAGCCAAGGCCTGAAGCGATGCGGTTGCCTCCCTACGGGTTGCTCGCTATTGCGATCGTCGCCGAAGTGATCGCGACTTCAGCGCTGCGCGCATCGGATGGCTTCACGCGATGGCTGCCGGCCGTCGTGGTGGTGTTCGGCTATGGCATATCGTTTTACATGCTGTCGCTGACGCTGAAGAGCATTCCTGTGGGCATCGTCTATGCGATCTGGTCAGGTGTCGGCATTGTGCTGATTACGCTAGTCGCGCTCGTGATGTACAAGCAGGTGCCCGATTGGCCCGCCGTCGCCGGGCTTGGGTTGATCATCGCGGGCGTGGTCGTGCTCAACGTGTTTTCGAAAATGCAGACGCACTAACGCGCGGTGCTACCCGGTATCGGCTGACTTCAAGCGGCGGCGTTGCCGCGTCCACCACGCGGCGACCTTTTACTTGCAGCGAATGATCATCGAGCGGTTCTTTACATTCGCCGATACGACATTGGTGATGCCGCCTCCTGCGGTGCCGCCTTCATCGTTGTCCTTCGATACGATGTCGTAACCGGTCGGGCCGCACGCCTTGCCCGCTTGCACATAACACGAGGCCCAACTCGATCCCGCATCCGCGCCGCTGCAATTGACCGCGAAGCCCGTCTCGCCGTTTGGCAGATTGATCAGCGATGTCGTGTTCGACGACGCGCAAGCGGCGAGGCTCGCGGCGACCAACGCGAAACAGGACAGTAGCGCGGCGCGCAAGTGCGCGCTACGGACCAGCGCTCGATCGGCTTGCCGCCGCGCAAAAAGAGTTCGTGACGGGCGTAAGCGCGTCGTGGGGTGCTTCATGACATTTCCTTAGTGTTGAATACGAGCGCAGCGGCGATCGTGTGTGCCACTGCCTTCCGCGCCGGGCGCGTACCGCTTGCGCAGCGCACACGGCGCAAGCCGCATCGTGTTTCAGCCGATGCCGGGTTCGATGCGAATACCGGCGTCGCCTACCGCGCGTCGGCTCTCAAAACCTTCTTCGCTTGACGCATCTTCCCAGATGCTGATTGCTCTGGGCACGTCGATGCCGTGCTTCTCTGCATAGGAGAACCATGCGCATGCGGCATCGGGTTCGGCGACTTCAGTGTCCCGAAGGAAATATTTTCCCATATTGCGGCGTCGACAGTCTCGGTGGGTTCAAAGGCAGATAACCACGCGTGACGATCACACGCGGCGCGTATTGCAGCGTCTCGCACGTTTCATGCGCTTGCGCGGCCCATCGGGTATGCGAGGTGCGGGGCGCACGGCGCGCGACCGAGTGCAGCCCCGGGGTACCGCACCCGTCGCTGCCGATTGGTCCGCGAGTTCGACAAATACGGGCGGCCGGGCAGTGCATCGCGCGCCGCATCGACCTGGCCGTGCCGCTGCGGCTGCGTAGAACTAAATTACCTTCCAGGCGCCTTATAACAATGACCAACGCGTGCGGACCGGCGGGCATCGGCCGACCTCGGCCGGCACCGGCGCACCTCGACAGACCGCGGCCGGCGTTGCAAGGGCGAGGCCGCACGATTTTTGCACAATCGCCGGCGCTTTGCCGCCGCGCGGCACAACGACAGAAAAACGGAGGTTGAAATGGCAGAACGCGTCAGCGGACCCTATCGCGGTTATTACATCAGCGCGGCCGCGCGGCTCGTCAACGCGCACGAAACAGTGCCGCAACAAGGACCGATGAGCGCGATCTACGTCGGCTCGGTCAGCCTTTCACAGCGCGGACCCGACGACCCGCATCGCATCGAAACACTGCTCGATCTTGGCGACGAACAGCGCTTCGCGACCGAAGAGGCCGCGCTCGGACATGTCGAAGCGTCGGCGCGCGCGTATATCGACCGCCTGCTGCAAGCGTCGTCGACGTGAGTTCGACTCGGCGTATGCCCGCATGGCGAGGCGCGGGGCGATATCGCACCGTCCGTGCAGCGGACGAGTACCATAGCGCCGATGGGCTCGATCCGGCCACTGCGCGGCCGCGAGAGCATTGGCACGATCATTCGGATGAGGCGAACATGGACATTCGCTTTCCCGCGGACGCGCCCGCGTACCGCGATTCAAATCTGACCGTCGTTTTTCGTGCGCTGGTCGATGGCGAGCCGGTGCCGTGCGCGATATCGGTCGAAGCACTGGAAGATCATTTCGGCGCACCGTCGGAGGACCGAGACGGCTGGATGCGCGCGTTCGACGAAGGGCGGCCGCGTATCGAGGCGGTTGCACGCGAGCATTTGCAGATCAGCAACGGCACGCCCGTGCTGCTAAAGAGTGGGCATTTCCCACCTGGAAGCATTGTCGGTTCCTGAAAGCAGGTTCGTTGCCCGCTGTAATCACCGAACGATACCGGCATTGCCGGGCAGGCGGCCCGGCGCGGTCAATGCAGGGCGGCGCGTGCTAGACGCTCGCTGGCGTCCGCAGCTTCAACCCCTGTGTAGCTGCCACGAATGAAAGCCGAATACCTTCGTCGTACGACGTCTTGCTGATGGGACCGATAAGCGCCTGCAGCGCCGAGTCGTTGAGCACGACGGGATCGGTCAGCAGGTAGTGCATCTCGACCAGTTCCCGCATGATCGGATTGAACATTCCAAGCGCACGCAGCATGGTCTTGCCCGCAACCATCAGCTTCGGTTCGCGGCCCGCCAGTGCATACGCGCGCGCCGCCACTTCACGCGGCGTGATCGTGCCCGCGCCGGCGAGATGAAGGACGCGTCCATAAGCCGCCGTCGTACGCATAAGCGCAGTGACAACCGGACCGAGGTCGGGCATGAAGAGAAACTCGTGTGGCGCGTCGATCGGGCCAATCATCTGAGCGCGTTCGCCGCGCGCCGCACCCTCGAAAACCTGGTGAAGAAAGCTGCGTTCGACGTTGGGCCCGTAAAAGTCAGGTAAGCGCAGCACAAGCGTATTGAGACCGTGACGCCCATGCGCGTTCAGCACGAGATCTTCCTGCTCGAGCCGCATGCGACCCTTGAACGTATGGGGTTCGCGCGGATGCGCTTCGGTGACGGGATTGTGCAGCGGCCTGCCATACGGATAGACGGTGCCGATCAGGATCAATCTTTCGACGCCGGCCGCATTGAGTCCCGCGATCGTATTACGCATCAACGGCGGATGCATCGCGAAGCGATCGTACGGTACGCCGACCAGATAGACCGCAGTTTGCAGACCGGTGGCCGCGGCCGCAACAGAGGCTGGGTCGTGCGGATTCCAGAGCGCGATTTCCGCGTGCGGGTCGTCGCCATACGCGTGTTCGAGTGCTTGCCGCGAGCGGCCAATCGCGCGATAGCGCAGGCCGGCTGCGCGGAGCGCCGCTGCAATGCTGCGGCCTGCCGCGCCGGCGGCCCCGAACAGGCCGATACCGGCCGGAATGTTGCGATTGTTTTCCATGGCGGATTCCCGATAGGTGCGTTGATATCAATCATGTAGGCGGCGACCCGGATTGCTTGTCACGCGTCATTCTGAACGATGATAAATAAACTGAACACTGTTCACTTAACGGCGTTCAGTTTAATTTGACTTTTCAGTTTGTCAACCGGAAAATGCGTGCCATGGGAATCGCCGAACGGAAGAATCGCGAGAAGCAGGCACTGCGCGAGCGCATCCTCGATGCGTCGCGGCGCATCGTTGTGCGCGAAGGTTTTGCCGCGCTGTCGATGCGCAAGATTGCGGATGCGATCGAATATTCGCCGGCCACGCTGTATCTGCATTTCGAGAATCGCGATGAAATCGCGCGTGCGTTGTGCACGGAAGGTTTTGCGCAACTGCTCGATACGTTGAAGCCGCACCTGTCGATAGCGGATCCCGCGGAACGTCTGAAGGCTTTGTGGCGAGCGTACGTGGCGTTCGGCGTCGCGCATCAGCAGACGTACCAGCTGATCTTTATGGAAGATCCAACCTATGTCGGCGCCGCATTCGCGAGCGCGCGCGATGCGGGAGACGATTCGGGCGACGCGGCATTCCGGCTGGTGGCCGATGCGCTCGACGAACTGAAGGCGCAAGGCCGTCTGCCCGAGACGGCTGATAGCGAAGTGTGGACCGAAGCGCTGTGGGCGACGATGCATGGCATCGTCGCGTTGCGGCTGACGTGCCCGGTCTTTCCGCGCGCGCCGCTCGACACCGTCGTCGATGCCGCGCTCGACGCGTGGCTCGGCGCACACACGGTGCGCGCGTCCGATCCGCCCGAGCCGCGCAAACCGTCGGGCAAGTCGTCGCGCGCACCGCATAAGCGCGCGGCAGGCGTGCCGGCATCCATCGCGAAGCCGAAGACACCGCATACTTGAGCCCACGCATCGCGATGCCGCATGGCGCGTGCGTGCACGGGCCCGCCGCGTTGAAAGCGGCCGGTCATATTGCATACTGCGAGCGCGTGTTACCGTTGCCGCTGCTGATCGTTATTTTTGTCTGCGTTATTCGCCATGCCAACCATTGAACCGCTCGCCGCCAGCGAAGAAGTCACGACCTATATCGCGAATCGTATTGGATTTATCGAACTCGATCGTCCGCAGGCGCTGAATGCGCTGTCGACCAGCATGATCCGTGCGATGCATGCCGCGCTCGATAGCTGGCGCAATGACCCCGACGTGCTCGCGGTGGTGCTGCGCAGCCCGCATCCGCGTGCGTTCTGCGCAGGCGGCGATATCCGCTTTCTGTATGATGCGCATCGGCGCGGCGACCGCGACGCGCTCGACACATTCTTTATCGAGGAATACCGGCTGGATCATGCGATCTTCTCGTATCCGAAGCCGTATATCGCGTTGATGAACGGCATCGTAATGGGCGGCGGCATGGGCATTTCGCAGGGCGCGTATCGTACCGGCGGGCTGCGCGTCGCGACGACGTCCACCCGGATGGCGATGCCGGAAACGCGCATCGGTCTCTTTCCCGATGTCGGCGTAGGCTGGTTTCTCGCGCGCACGCCAGGCGCAATCGGTCGCTATCTTGCGGTCACCGGCGAATCGCTGGGTCCGGCGGACGCCATGTATGCGGGCCTCGCCGATGTCTATATCGAAGACGAAGCGATCCCCGCGCTGATCGAGCGGCTGAAAACGGAGGTGTTCGAGCGGGGCGCGGATGTGGTCGACTGCGTGTCGCGCGAAGCGGCCGCGTATAAGGTTGTGCCGACGCCGGACACATCAGCGCTGGCCGATGCGCGCGCGTTGATCGACACGCACTTCGCGCTGCCGGACGTCGGACGGATTATCGCGTCGCTCGATGCCCAGGGCGATTGCGCGAATGCGGACTGGGCGGAGCAGATCGGCGGCGTGCTGCGCGAGCGCTCGCCGCTGGCGATGGCGGTGTCGCTCGAAGTGGTGACGCGCGCGGAAGGCACGATGGCGGACTGCTTGCGGCGCGATCTGGATCTGACGCGCTCGACGTTCGAGCGCGGCGACGTCAGCGAGGGCATTCGCGCGCGCATCATCGACAAGGACAATCGGCCCAACTGGCGTTTCGCGCGAATTGAAGACGTGCCGGCTGACTATGTCGCCAGGATGTTCGAGAGCCCGTGGTCGGTGGGCGAGCATCCGCTGCGCGATCTAAAAGGCTGAATTGCGCGGTGAGCGTGCACGCGAAAGTGCACGCATTGGCTCACGCGGCAAGCGGACCGGCAAGCGCCAACCCCCGAGCCAACCTCCGAGCCAACCCCCGCGAGTCGCTTACGCTTCGCCGTCGCGCGCCATGAACGCGCGCATGAACACCAGCGCACCCCAGCCCCACATCGCATTCGCGGCAAAGTCGACCGCCAGTCTTGGCAGCATGTTGCCGGTGGGCCAGATGCCGCGAATCGGATCGACGACGAACACCGTGCCCGCCGTCAATACGATGCCGCCGAACACAAACGCGGGCACCCAAGGCGCGCTCCGTTCCGGCGACACGCGCAGCAGCCACGCCATCAGCACGCCCCATACCGCGCTCCAGATCGCGTTTGCGATAAATTCCGGTATACCGAGCGGCGCGAATGGAGCGGTCGAAAAGCCGCTTACGTCGATCGTGCCGGCCGCGTGCAACAGCGCCAGCGTCGCATCATGGAAAAACAGCGACGCGAGAAATCCGGACACGAACGGCAGAATGAGTTTTTGCATCTATCGCACACGCGAGAGGCAAGGCCGGCGCGGCCATGCGGGATTGTCGGAAAACGTGCGTCATTATATCGACGGCGCTCGACAATTCGACGTGCATGGTGTCGCAACAACACCCGCTCACGTGGCATTTGCATTGCGCGATGTCGGTCAAATCACGAATGCCGAAAACCTAAGCTCAAAAAAATCGTTCTAATCCCGCAGCCCGCTCCATAGACTGTTTTCCGATGCAGATGGCGTTGCGCCATCTTCGATTTCGATGCTGCGCAGCCGATGCGCGCTTTTCTCGAGGGAAACAGTCGCGATGTCCTGTCCGATACTCAACCACGCAAGGATGGCCGGCGCGCACGCGTGCTTGCGGCTGCACTGTTAGCGCGACGCTTTCTCCCGCTTTCTTCCCTTAACACGCTTGACCCATGTTTGACCGATGCACCGCGCGGCGCGCGGTCCGGGCGTGCTCGCGTATTGCGCGGGCCGCGCACTGACGGACGTCCCGGCCGCGCACAACATTCAACCCCTTGATCTGGCACAGGCAGGAGCATCAGATGAACGTGTTCTGGTTCATTCCCACGCACGGCGATACCCGTTATCTCGGCACGTCGGACGGCGCACGCGCGGCGGACTACAGCTATTTCCAGCAAATCGCGAGCGCGGCGGACACGCTCGGCTACGAAGGCGTGCTGCTGCCGACCGGCCGCTCGTGCGAAGACGCGTGGGTCGTCGCATCGAGCCTGATCCCGGTGACGCGCAGGCTCAAGTTCCTCGTCGCGATTCGTCCCGGCATCGCATCGCCGGGTCTGTCGGCGCGCATGGCGGCGACCTTCGACCGGCTCTCCGGCGGGCGGCTGCTGATCAACGTCGTGACCGGTGGTGACACGGCCGAACTGGAAGGCGACGGCCTGTTCGTCGATCACGACACGCGCTATGAGATCACCGACGAGTTTCTGCGCATCTGGCGCGGTCTGCTGACAGGCGCGCATCGCAACGAGTCGCTCGACTTTGTCGGCAAGCATTTGAAGTCGAAGGGCGGCAAGCTGCTCTATCCGCCGGTGCAGGAACCGCATCCGCCGTTATGGTTCGGCGGCTCGTCGCCGGCCGCGTACGAAGTCGCCGGCGAGCATATCGATACGTATCTGACGTGGGGTGAACCGCCCGCCGCGGTCGAACGGAAGATCGCGGAAATTCGCCGGCGCGCGGCTCAGCATGGCCGGCAAATCCGCTTCGGGATTCGTTTGCATGTGATCGTGCGTGAAACCGAAGATGAAGCATGGGCCGCCGCCGACAAACTGATCAGCAAGCTCGACGACGAAACGATTGCACGCGCGCAGGCGTCGTTCGCGAAGATGGATTCGGAAGGGCAGCGCCGCATGGCCGCGCTACACGGCGGCAAGCGCGGCGGCCGCGAGGAGCTCGAGGTGTATCCGAACCTGTGGGCCGGCGTCGGCCTCGTGCGCGGCGGCGCGGGCACCGCGCTGGTCGGCAGTGCGCAGCAGGTCGCCGAGCGGATGAACGAGTATGCATCGCTCGGGATCGACACGTTCATTCTGTCCGGCTATCCGCATCTGGAAGAGTCGTATCGCTTCGCCGAACTGGTGTTTCCGCTGTTGCCGGGACGGCAACGTGCGAGCGTGAGCGGTCCGTTGTCGGGGCCGTTCGGCGAGATCGTCGGCAACCACTATGCGCCGCAGGCTGCGCAAAGCTGAGCGGGGAGGACACGTCGATGTCTATCGTTATGGCCAGTGAAGCACGCGGCTTCGCCGCATCGTATGGCCGGCGTATCGCGCCGTGGCTCGTGCCGCTCGCGATCCTGCTCGCCTGGGAGTTCGCAGCGAAATGCGGCGCGCTGTCGACGCGCGTGCTGCCCGAACCGCTGGCGGTCGTGAGAGCCGCGTGGTCGCTGATCCGCTCCGGCGACATGTGGGCCAACGTGAAAGTCAGTACATGGCGCGCGGTGTCGGGCTTTGCGTTCGGCGGCGGTGTGGGGTTCGCACTCGGGCTCGCAACCGGGCTCTTCAGGCCTGCCGAAGTCGCGCTCGACTCGACCGTGCAGATGATCCGCAATATCCCCGCGCTCGCGATGATTCCGCTTGTCATTCTGTGGTTCGGCATCGAGGAAGAGGCGAAGGTGTTTCTGGTCGCGCTCGGTGTGTTCTTTCCGATCTACGTGAACACGTTCCATGGCATCCGTTCGGTCGACGCGAATCTGATCGAGATGGCGCGCAGCTATGGCGTGAAGGGCTTCGCGCTCTATCGCAATGTGATTTTGCCCGGCGCGCTGCCCTCCATTCTGGTTGGTGTGCGTTTCGCGTTCGGGCTGATGTGGGTCACGCTGATCGTCGCGGAGACGATCTCATCGCAGTCGGGCATCGGCTATATGACGATGAACGCGCGCGAGTTTCTGCAAACCGATGTGGTGGTCGTCGGCATTCTGCTGTATGCGGCGCTCGGCAAGCTCGCGGACCTGCTCGCGAAGGGGATTGAAAGCGTCACGCTGCGCTGGCATCCCGCTTATCAACGAGGGACGAAGATATGAGTACGACAGGCTTTTCGACGTCGTTCAACGGCTTGGCGGGCGTGGATCTCGACGTCGAACTCGAAGAGGAGCGTACACGCGAAGCCGATCCGGGACACGCGCACGCGGCGGGTTCGGCGGCGCATGCACGTCCAGCAGCGGGTACGCCCGCAGGGACGCCCGGCTGCGATCGGCGGATCGCGTCGGCCTATCGCACGGCGCTGCGCGAACACAGCGAGCGGCGCAGCGAAGACGATTCGGTCGAGTTGCGCGGGGTGCGCAAACAGTACGGTACGCGCACGGTGCTCGCGGATCTCGATCTGTCGATCAAACGCGGCAGCTTTGTATCGATCGTCGGACGCAGCGGTTGCGGGAAGTCGACGTTGCTGCGTCTGGTCGCCGGCCTCGAGGCACCGACCGCCGGTACCGTCGACAAGCGACCCGCCGAAGGTGACGTATCGCACAGCGCATCGCAGCGCGCGCGCTTCGATACGCGCATCATGTTTCAGGACGCGCGGCTGTTGCCGTGGAAGACCGTGCTGCAAAACGTGATGCTGGGTCTGTCGCGTGGCGCGCGGGACGATGCGCGCGCGGTGCTGGCCGAAGTCGGGCTGATCGAGCGTGCGAACGACTGGCCCGCGCAACTGTCCGGCGGTCAGCGTCAACGTGTCGCGCTGGCTCGCGCGCTGGTTCATCGACCGCAATTGCTGCTGCTCGATGAACCGCTTGGCGCGCTCGATGCGCTGACGCGCATCGAAATGCACGCACTGATCGAGCGCTTGTGGCGCGAACATCGTTTCACCGCGCTGCTCGTCACGCACGACGTGCATGAGGCCGTCGCACTGGCCGATCGGGTTCTGCTGATCGACGAAGGGCGCATTGCGCTCGATTTGCCGGTGCCGCTTGCGCGGCCGCGCGAACGCGCGTCGGCGGCCTTTGCAAGCCTCGAAGACCGTGTGCTGCGGCAGGTGCTCAGACGCGAGGTCGACGATGGTGCGCTCGCCGCGCCCACGCGGGGCGCGGCGGAGGGCAAGTCGATTTCCACGCCGCCCGCGCGGCCGACGTCAATCCGCTGGGCTGTCTAGACGCTGGACCATCCATGTCCGATTCGATTGATCGATTTTCTTTTGGAGCTACTCGCATGAGTATTGCCGCCATCAACGTACGCAATCAGTTCAAAGGCAGGATCAAGGAGATTATTCGCGGCCCGGTCGTGTCGGAGGTCGACGTCGAGACGCCGTTCGGTATCGTCACGTCGGTGATCACTACGCGTTCGATCGATGAGCTCGAACTGGTGCCGGGCGCCGAGGTCGTCGCGCTCGTGAAGTCGACCGAGGTGTCGATCGCACGACTTTGACCGGTTACGCGCCGGTGCTTAAGGTTGCCGGGGCGGCGTGCTTATTTCGCGTTGGCCGCGCTAGCCGGCGGCGGATGCATCATCCTGTCGTTGGTCGGCTTGCGCGGTTTCTTGACGGGCATATTGTCCGGGTTGTTCGAGCCGCCTGATGCCTGCGCGGGCGGCTTGACCATCGATGCACCCGTGTCCGGTGCGGGCGAACTTTGCAACGGCGCATGTTGTGGGGGCGCGTTTTGCGCCGATGCCGTGACGCATGCCAGTGCGAGCGCAGCCAGCAGCGCGGCAGATGTGACCGCCGTCGGTATCGCTTTCAATCCGTTCGCTTTCAATCCGTTCATCAATCCTCCCAGGCTTCACTCTATTGCCATTCTCTTTGCATTGCGCGGATGGCGCTGCGGCGCTAGTTTGTCCCGCACGCCGCGTGCCGCATCGGGGGCGCGGCGAACGCTTCGATGCATAACTCGCAATCCCTTCAGACGCCCCTGCAATCTTCGCAGGAAGTGCTAGCATGAATCGGGCAACGATGATGAACGAAGGCCTGAATGAAGGCCGATTCTCAGCTTGCGGAGGTTGCGATGATGAAGGCTTTGAGTCCCGATGCGATTGATACGTTGCGGCATCTGAACGACATGCAGGCTGGCGCGGCATCTGCGCCGGTCCCGCCGCCGGTGGTCGCGGAATTGCTGGGCGCAGGCCTCGTCGCGAAAGCCGGACGAGGCGACGGCGTCGAGATTACCTGCGACGGCAGAAAGTACCTGTCGGGCGATTGCGACTAACGCGAGCGGTTGCCCGTCTGACGACTGATCGGCGCGGCGTATGCCGCATGCAAGGAGCCGGACATGGAGCCGAACGGGCTCGACATGGGCGACTATCAGGAGCGTTATAAGGATTACGACATCGAAGTCGCGGTCGAGCAGGTGCTGACCGGCGTGAAAGCGCACTTCAGGATATTGACCGGCGGTGTCGTCGCGCTCGACTGGCGTCTTGTGCCGATCGACGGCTTCTGGTCGACCGAACGCGCGGCCGCGCAAGCCGCGCTTCGTGCCGCGCGCGACGTGATCGACAACGGTTTGCCGGGTTAACGCGGCGAACGGACAAAAAACCGGGCGTTCGATTCGAACGCCCGGTTTTTTTACTGACTGCGAGCGGGCGACTGCTGCCCGCTGGACTGGCTTAGTGGCCCTTGAAAATCGGCTCGCCGGCGCCTTGCGTCGTCGTTTGCGAAGCGCGGCTACCGGCTTGCGTATCGCCGGAGTGCACGCCACCGTAGGCGGTCGTGCTGTCGTTGATTTGCTGTTGTTCAGCGGCCAGCGTTTGTTCGCTCTGGCCACGTTGCGACGCCGGTGCGCCGACGGTCGGACGGTAGAACGGTGCCGGACCGTAGCCGCTTGCGAATGCAGGTGCGGCAACAGCGGCGGAAGCGGCGATCAGGACAGCTGCGATCAGTTTGGTCTTCATGGTGACAACTCCAATAAGTTTCGATTCAGGAAGACGTCGCGTAAGTGCTTTGCGAAAGGTTGCTGCGACATCGTTGAGGCGCAGTGTATACCCTTACTATCGCAAATTTGTGCTCGATATCTCGAAATTACTATTCTGTCAATCGAAACAATCCCTCGGCCTTACCTGGCGCGGGTTGTGGAGCATCCGTGACAATATTCCGACAAAACGCTATCCAATAATTGAGAGATTTCGGGTTGGGGACGCGGGTCCCGTAAGGGTCTTTTTGCAAGGCTGCGGTAAAATCAACAGTTGGTTCCGCTTCTTCTGTCACCGTTTCCCCATGCTTTCAGGTTCTATCGTGAGTCCTCGTCGGGTCAGTGTTGCGCCGATGATGGACTGGACGGATCGTCACTGCCGTTCATTTCATCGCGCGATTTCGCGCCATACATGGCTGTACACCGAGATGGTCACCACCGGCGCGCTGATTCACGGCGACGTTGCGCGCCATCTTGCGTTTACCGCAGACGAGGCGCCGGTCGCGCTGCAGCTGGGCGGCAGCGAGCGCGACGACCTCGCGCACTCGGCGCGCCTGGGCGAACAGTGGGGCTACGACGAAATCAACCTGAACTGCGGCTGCCCATCGGAGCGCGTGCAGCGCGGTGCGTTCGGTGCGTGTCTGATGAACGAGCCGCAACTCGTTGCAGACTGTGTCAAGGCGATGCGCGACGCGGTGTCGGTGCCGGTTACCGTCAAGCATCGGATCGGCGTCGATGCAGTCGAGCACTATGAGTTCGTGCGCGATTTCGTCGGGACCATTGCCGATGCAGGTTGCCGCGTGTTTATCGTGCATGCGCGCAACGCAATTCTGAAAGGCCTGAGCCCGAAGGAGAATCGCGAGATTCCGCCGCTCAAATACGAATACGCGTATCGGTTGAAGCGCGATTTTCCGGATCTCGAGATCATCATTAATGGCGGTATCAAGACGCTCGACGAAGTCGCGTTGCATTTGGAGCATGTCGACGGTGTGATGCTCGGGCGCGAGGCTTATCACAATCCTTACGTGCTCGCGGGCGTCGATGCGCGCTTCTATGGCTCGACCGAAGCGGTGCCGACGCGCGAAGAAGTCGAAGCGAAGCTGATCGACTACTGTGCGGCCGAGCTCGCACGCGGCACGTATCTCGGCGCGATCACGCGGCATGCGCTCGGGCTGTATCGCGGCGAGGCCGGCGCGCGCGGCTGGCGGCGTGTGCTGTCCGATAACCGCAAGCTCGCGGCACGCGATCTGTCGATCTTCGATGAAGCGCGACAGCATCTGC
Source organism: Paraburkholderia rhizosphaerae (assembly GCF_004366595.1). Taxonomy (GTDB): domain Bacteria; phylum Pseudomonadota; class Gammaproteobacteria; order Burkholderiales; family Burkholderiaceae; genus Paraburkholderia; species Paraburkholderia rhizosphaerae. Next base: position 356,272 of record NZ_SORE01000004.1, on the reverse strand, counting down.
GCGAACCCGCGGAACTGATCTAACGCGAGGCGGCGCAAAGCGACGCAATCGAAATGTTCGAATAAGGGCTAGGCAAACGCAGATCGTGTTTGTATAATCTCGCTTCTTCATCGGCAAGCCAGTTCTGGCGAGCCAAATAGATGTTCCAGTGGTGGCTGTAGCTCAGTTGGTAGAGTCCAGGATTGTGATTCCTGTCGTCGTGGGTTCGAGTCCCATCAGCCACCCCAAGAGAATTCCGCAGTGACCAGCATTCGCGCGAGACGGGCCGTCCCAGAATATGAAATTCGGAACGGCGTTTTTGTTTTCAGAATCGGCTTCGCGGTTTTCGCGGCCATTCCGTTGCGTCGATCGTAGCTACGCGCGAACGCTCCACCAGCCGCCGGCCGCATCGCTCGCGAGGATCAAGGCCGCGCCCGGCTGTATTGCCGCCGCGCGTAATTCATCGATTGAATCCGATTCGACCGCTGTCAACGTCACTTCTGATCGCCCGATGTTTCTACAGAAAAGCACCTGGCCGGATTCAACGGTCTGCGATCGGGATGGCGGCAATGCAAATCGGGTCGGCTCATCGCACTTGAGCAGCAGGATCGTATCGGCACTGTCGATTCGCTGGCTGCTTTCCTTCAGGACGCGGGAACGATATCGGATACCGCCCGCAAGCATTGCAACTCCATCCACCTCTACCGCACCGTTCACGCGAACATTGCTGCCAAATCCGTAGAAATGACTGGAGCGATCTGGTTTGCCAAGCACGAGAACGTTCGTACCTGCGCTCGAAACGAGAGCTTGCCGGCACGAAGCGATCGTCAGTTGATCGGCGTTTTTGCCGACGAGTGCTTTCTTGAACGACGTGTCAAAGTATCCGTTTTGAACGTCGTCGATGTCGATCGCGAACGGGAACGTCAATGCAGAATCGTAGAATCTTGGATCACGCAACGAAACGGAATCGATCCGTCGTCCGTGCGCGGCGCGGATTCTCACCGCGCAATGCGTCAGCGATTCGAATGTCCCACCTTGAATTCGTATTCCGAATGATTTTCGTCGTGGACTATCTTCGATCGATACTCCGGTCGCAGCGAACGCATACGAACAGTTGAGCAATGTCACTCCGCTGCACCCGGATAGTTCAATGGCGGCTCCAGTACTAGCCGTGGTCCCGCCCGAAGCGCCGAAAAATTTGCAATTAACCAATGTCGATTCATTCAAGCCATCGGCCCTGAAAGGGGCAACGTTACCGGGAGAGCCCTTTCTCCCGAGAAATTGGCAATTCTCAAAGAGTGCGGTTTGACCAAGGCCGTAGTGGCCGGTAGTTAGCCAGCACGCGCGCCTCGATTCGTGCGTCCCCACCACATGGATATTGCGGAAAATCACGCCGTCATACACGTCCTCCAGCAAAAAGCCGTGCGCACGACAATGCGAAAGATCGATCCGGAACTGTTCGAACTGCACAGCGGTGAGCACGTTGTCCGGAGCGGCGATGGCGGCTCGGAACAACGCATCGCCATTAAAGTCAGGCAGGCCTCTGATAAAGGTGCCCGGCATAACACTATAAGGTTCGCCGCCGGCGTACGCGGGGCCTCGCCCAATAAGAGAAACGCCGGGTCGGACAACAACCGGATGCGATAACGCATGGCTTCTTCCCAATAGCACCGGTCCGGCGGAAAGCGCACAAGCGGCGTCAATGGCGGCCTGGATTGCACGGTGGTCACTTGTTTGCGGATTTCCAGTCGCGCCGAACCATGCTACATCGATTGAGCCGCTGAAAACCCGCCTCCAGCGCCGATGGTCGGCGGCCACGATGATCGTGCCCCCGTCATCGGCCGAGACGCGATCCTGCTCATGCTCGGTGAATAGTCCGGCTGTTCCGGCGTGCCGCAGAAATACTGAGCGGGCGGCGCCTTCGTACGCTCTAAGCGACGCGTAGTCGTCGAGTACTTGTACCGTGTCCGATGGCGCTTCCCGCGGACCGCCGCCGTTTTCGGATGCGGCATTCGCGGCTAACGACAATCCTGCGCCTACCACGGCCACGAGGCTGTCTCGTCGCGCCAGGTCGATTTTTCTAGTCGCCATGCAAAGCCTCAAGCTGGTATTCCGTGGTTTGAAACGTGAAGATTGTTAATCTCATAATTACGCTTATCGTGTTTGTAAAATTTCGTGTGGAAAATACGGTTATTTCCTTGAGGTAATAGGAGAATAGCGCGCATCACCAACACTGTGAGCGCCGCGGGATGACATTTATTCTTTTCTGTATCTGTACGGGCTTCTACTGCGGTTTTTTGAGAAGATGGAGGAGTCACCCAGGCTTTACTTTTTTTGGGATATCGGCCTTCTACATCATTTGTATTTTGTGGATTCCGTTTTACGCGGCAAGCAATTTATTTCTCGATCTGGACTGGCAGTATCCGATTCGCGATTGGGAAATATCGTACATCGCAGGCGTATTCGTTACGTGTGTGATGCTCTGCAATCTCGTTCGCCGGGCGTTCCGGCTGGCTCCCATCGAGCACCGGCTGTCCTTGCTAGCACGGCTCGCCGGTTCATCCAGAGGCCGCGTATATATGCTGGTGGCAACCGGAGTATCGGTCGCCTGTATCGCCGGTCTTTATCACACGAAAGGTGTCGCCCTGAATGTCGGTAACTACGGGTCACGCTTCGAGTCCAATACAGGAACCGGACTGTTTTCGATACTTTCATATGCGATCGTCTCAGTAGCGGTTTTGCGTCTGTTTAAAAAACCGCGGCTATCGTCGATGCTGACCTCGCTATTGATCGTAATCGCGTATGGCATGGCGCTTTTTCTGACGCTAGGCGGTGCACGTAACTACCTCATTGCTGCGATTGTTCCAGTGTTGCTGGCGTCATACTCGCTGCGGATTATTCGCGAACGGCAACTTGTTCTTTACCTCGTGCTCGGTACGCTGGGTCTCACAGCGCTCGCGATGGTCCGGTATGGCGACGCGCTAAACGCGGGTAGCACAGAATTGATTGCGATCTATACTCGCGATACCGTCTTTCCTGTGCAATCGTTGAATCTGCTATTTTATAGTTCACAGATCCACTTTGTAGGTTTCAAGTATTTTTTCAACCAGGCGTATGCGATCATTCCCCGAGGCATGTGGCCCGGAAAACCTGTTTATCTGGATACGATTGCCTATTATTTTGCGGATCAGGTTCTGGCCTACGGAAAAGGGTTGATTATTGCCCCGACTGGACTCGGTTCACTCTATCTAATGGGGGGCTGGCCGTATGTAATAGTGGGGACCTTGCTGGTTTTCATATTGTTTATATTTGTCGATTACCTGATTTTTAATGGGAAATCTATAGTTTTTATCTGCATCTGGCCATCTCTGTTCTTTGCCTTCTTTTCATTCCGGGAATCAATCGAACTGGGTTTGTACAAGATTGTTGTGCATGCAATTGGTACGCTGCTTATTTATGCTGTTTCGATGTCGGTGTGCCAGGTACTTCCTAAAAGAACGAAGTAACGGAAGGATCGGTTGCTTTTCTATCCGTTCGTTCTGCGAGTTTCCACTTGCCGCTCGCCGCAGCGGACAGGTCGTTTCGAGGTTCCGACGGCATCGCGCAGTGCATCCGCTCATGAACACAGTACCCGCTCAACACGCCGACCCCGCGCGCGTTAGCCGGTAGACACGGCATCGACATCCAACAAAAGCTACTATTCAGCTTTGCCGCTGAACCCAAGGGATAACCCATGAACGTTGCCGATCTGGAAGGCCCGTTGCTCGATTACTGGGTCGCGCGTGTGGCGCAGTTGCCCAAGCCGCGCGTCGACGACGGTTTTTGCTGGATCGAAGAACCGGCGTGCGATGGCGATCCCGTCGGCGCGCTGGAGGCCGCGTTCGCGCCGTCGACGGACTGGACGCACGGCGGTCCGATTATCGAGCACGCGCGGATCTGTGTCGGCTATTCCGAGCAGCTCGGATGGGGCGCCGGGCCGACCGTGGATGCACCGCGGTTCCGGGCACACGGCGCGACCCCGCTGGTTGCCGCGATGCGTTTCTACGTGACGATCCAGTTTGGCGACAACGTACCCGACCAAACCGGATCCGCAACCGACTAACTGACCCGCGCCGGCTCGCATCGCGCGCTTTCGTCCTGGGCACGCGCGGCACGTCCACAGATACGTCGGGTGTGCGAACATCGCCCGCGCGCCCGACGTCCCGCTCCCGCTTCATCCGAAGCCTGCGCTGCATGCTAGGATTCCTGATGAATCGTCACCGGGAGCCGACCATGTGGGACCGCATCGAGCACAACGGCTACGAAGTCTGGGTATTGCCCGTACTGGCGTACGGACCGCCGGCACCCGATACGCTCTGGCATTACACCGCTTACTTTTGCCGGCACGGCGCGGACGCGCATCTTGCCGGCCAGAGCACACGGTACCAGGAAATGGTCAGCACGTTTCGCAGCGAGGATGAAGCGCGCGACGCAGGCTATGCAGAAGGCCGCCGGCTGGTCGACCTGCTGCCCGCGAACGGACTACGCGGACCACACGGATCGCGCGCGAGCAGCGCAACACCGACACCACGCTGACGAAAAAAAACCCCGCCGAAAGTCGGGGGCGGGGCTGCGCATGAAAAAGGTTCCTTGGAGATCAGGCGCAGCACTACAGTATCCGCTTAAAAGTTTGATTTCAAGCCGTCGAAAATAACAATCCGTTACGAAACCGTGGGCTTCAGATGGCTTCGTGTCGGCAATATGACAGTTATTGCATGCCCGGCAATCGCCGGCTGCGCTATCGCGCGCGTCGTAGCGGATCGAGCAATGGCTTGAGTCCGTTGTGATCGATTTCGTGCATCAGCGCCAGCAGCCGTCCAATTTCCCCGGGTGGAAAGCCCTCACGCGCAAACCAGTTCAGGTAGTGTCCCGGCAGGTCGGCGATCACCCGATCCTTGTATTTGCCGAACGGCATCACACGCGTCACCAGCAGCTCAAGGTCTTCGGTTTTCACTGCGCAGCCCCGGTGCCGGACGTGCGGTGTCCGCTGACATGCGCACCCGCGCGCGCATCGAGCCCGAACACGTCGAGAATCGACACCAGGCCGACTGCAGCCACTAGCAGAAACGCGACGCTGAAATCGGCGGTCGTGACCGATTGCGCGCCGTGTCCGTGCAGCCACGCAGCCATGCGCAGCGCAATCGCGCCGAGCGCAACACCCATGCCGATCGTCAATTGCTGAATGGTGCTCGACAGCGTCGATGCGCCGCTCATCTGCTGCTTCGGCACATCGGCGAAACTCAGTGTATTGATCGCACCGAACTGCAACGAACGGACAAGCCCGCTCGCGAACAGCACCGCGACGATGATCCAGTACGGTGTATCGGACTTGAGCAGACTCATCGCGGCCAGCGACAGCGCGGCCAGTACGCCGTTGACGAGCAGCACCGAGCGAAAGCCGAAGCGCCGCATCACCTGGCTCGTCACGAGTTTCATCGACAGATTGCCGGCAAACACCGCGAGTGTTAGCAGCCCGGAACGGAATGCGTCCATGCCGAAGCCGAGCTGGAACATCAGCGGCAGCAGAAATGGCACCGCGCTGATCGACACGCGAAATAGCGATCCGCCGGCCATCGATACCGCGAACGTCTTCACGCGCAGAGCGCGCAAATCGATGACAGGATGCGGCGTGCGCCGCACATGAAAGAAGGCTGCGATACCCGCGGCCGCTCCGAGCGCGACAAAGGTCAGCGCTTGCGGCCAACGCGTATCGACACGGCCAAGCAACTCCATCGCATACATGATCGCGGTGCCGCAAAGCCCGCACAGCAAGAAGCCGAGCCCGTCGAACGGACGCCGCTCGGTGTCGCCGGCCGCATGGATAAAGCGCCATGCCAGCACGATGCCGGCCAGACCCAGCGGCAGGTTCAGATAGAAAATCCAGCGCCACGACGAGTAGGTGGTGATGAACCCGCCGAGCGGCGGGCCGATGACCGGCGCGACGAGTCCCGGCCACGTGATGAACATGATCGCGCGCATCAGGTCGTCTTTCGGCGTCGCGCGCAGCACCGCAAGGCGGCCGACCGGCACCATCATCGCGCCGCCGATGCCCTGCACGATGCGCGCCGCGGTGAAGCTGACCAGGCCGTCGCACATCCCGCATGCGACCGATGCCGCGGTAAAGACGGCGAGCGCAGCGGTAAACACGTTGCGCACGCCAAAGCGGTCCGCGGCCCAGCCGCTGATCGGGATAAACACCGCGAGCGTCAGCAGATACGACGTGATGCCGATGCTCAGATCGACCGGATGCACGCCGAATGAACGCGCCATCTGCGGTAATGCGGTGGCGATGATCGTGCCGTCGAGATTTTCCATGAAGAATGCGGCACCGACGAGCAGCACGATCAGCGACGGGTCTTCTGAACGCGGGGCGGCGGACGGTGAGTCTGGCATCGGGCGGACGGAACGAAGGTGGAGTGTGAAATGCAGAGAAGCGTTGCGGCAGGCGACCCTGCGGCAGGCGCGCCGTACATTGCCAATCGACTGCGCGCCTGGGCACCGGAGCGACATTCTACTGATGGTCGCCGCTTTCGTCCCGCGACGATCGACATCGGCGCTCGAACGGCGCAGTGCACGCTCGACTGTCAGCCGGATGTCGGACCGTACGCGCCGTGCCGGCGCCAGCGCATGAGATAATCACAGATTCTCACGATCCGGCGCGGGCGACGCATGCGCACGGAAATGCCCCTTCTGCCAGATGCTGCCAAATTGAAAAGCCTGCTTGTACCGCTCACCGAGCTTGCGCGCTTCGATGAAATCGTCGACGTGCGCACGCCGCTCGAATTCGCCGAAGATCACATTCCGGGCGCGATCAACGCACCGGTATTGTCGAATGAAGAGCGGGTCATCGTCGGCACGATGTACAAGCAGTCACCGTTCGAAGCGACGCAACACGGCGCCGCGCTCGCACTGCGCAATATTGCCCACCATGTGGACACGACCTTCGCTGACCGGCCGCGCAACTGGCGTCCGCTGATCTATTGCTGGCGCGGCGGCAAGCGCTCCGGATCGATGACAACCGTGTTCAACATGATCGGCTGGCAGGCGCGGCAACTGGACGGCGGCTACAAGAGCTATCGTCGCTCGGTGGTCGAACAGCTCGCGATATTGCCGAAGCGTTTCGACTACATCGCGCTTGTCGGCCGTACCGGCACCGGCAAGACGCGGCTACTGCACGCGCTGCGCGACGCCGGCGCGCAGGTGCTTGAACTCGAAGGCCTGGCCCGCCATCGCGGTTCGCTGCTCGGCGCCTGGCCGGGGCACCCGCAGCCGTCGCAAAAGGCATTCGACAGCGCGCTGATTGGCGCGCTTGCGCAATTCGACCCGGCCCGGCCGGTGTTCGTCGAATCCGAAAGCCGGCGCATTGGCGCGATCACGTTGCCCGATGCGTTGCTCGAGCGCTTCCATCAAGGCGCATGCATCGAGATTCGGGTGGCGTTCGATGAACGGGTTGCGTTCCTGCTCGAAGATTACGGACACCTGTTCGACGATCCAGCCGGATTCAAGCAGCAGCTCAGTCGTCTGATCGGCTTGCATAGCCGTGAGCAGGTGATGCGCTGGCAGCAACTGATCGATGAACGCGCGCCCCGGGAACTGGCTCACGAACTGCTCGAGCGGCATTACGACCCTGCGTATCAGCGCAGCAGCCGGCAACACTTCAGCCAGCTCGCGCATGCGCAGCACTTCACGTTCCGGCCGACCAGCGGCGATACAGTGAGCCAGGCGCAAGCGTTGCTCGCGCAGGTGTCCGCACCGTTGTCCACGACCACCAACGAATCGACCGCAGCGCACGTGGCGACATAATGGCCGCATGATCAGCGAAACCGGCAACAGACGTTAGCAACGCACATCGCGACGACGCAACGCATCGTGCATAGCCGCGTCCGCTTCGCGATGCGAGTCAAAAAGCAGGCAGTCAAAAAAGCACGCAGTCAAAAGCATCCGAACAACAAACAAGCGAATCCAACAACATACGCATCAGAGGACAAGCCAAATGAACACGACCAGACAAGCGGCCCCGGCGTCGGGGTGGCTCATTTTCCTGTTGCTTGCGATTGCAGGGCTCTTTTATGTGAAGTGGTTTCCGTACTATCACCGCGCCTTTACCGCGGCGTCGACGCATTCGATCGGCACGTCGATCCTGATGGGGAGCGCGGCGAGCCCGCCCGCGCCGTCGTTCGATGCCGCGCTCGGCTATGCATGGGCTTATGGCAAGGCAATCTGGCAGGCGATGGTGCTCGGCCTGCTGCTCGGCTCCGCGGTGCAGGCGCTGTTGCCCGCGCACTGGGTCGCGAAGGCGCTCGGCAAGACGGGTTTCGGCAGTGTCGCGGCAGGCGGCATGCTCGCGATCCCGGGCATGATGTGCACCTGCTGTGCGGCGCCGGTTGTCGTCGGATTGCGCGCGCGCGAGGCATCCCCAGGCGGGGCCATCGCGTTCTGGCTCGGCAACTCGGTACTGAATCCGGCAACGCTCGTGTTCATGGGCTTTGTTCTTGGCTGGCAATGGGCGGGCCTGCGGCTTGCGCTGGGGGTGCTGATGGTGTTCGGCCTCGGCTACCTGGTGAACCGGCTCGTGACGCCGGGTGAAGCGCACGCGGCCGACGCGCGCGTGGCCGAACTGATCACGCGCCAACAGGACGGCAACGCGTTCGTCCGCTGGCTGTCTATCTTCACGCGCATGGCCGTGCGTCTCGTACCGGAGTACGTGGTGCTGATCCTGCTGCTCGGCGCGGCGCGCGCGTGGCTGTTTCCTCATATCGGCCCGGCAATCGGCAACGACATCCTGTGGATCGTTGCATTTGCGGTCGCCGGCATGCTGTTCGTGATTCCGACCGCAGGCGAAGTGCCGATCATCCAGGCGATGCTAGCGTTGGGCATGGGCGTCGGCCCTGCCGGCGCGTTGCTGATGACCTTACCTCCGATCAGCGTGCCGTCGCTGGTGATGCTCGCGCGCTCGTTCCAACCGCGTCTGCTCGCGATCGTCGCAGCGGCGGTGGTCGCGTTTGGCATCGTGGCGGGGCTGCTGGCGGTCGCTTCAGGTTTGTGAACCTCGGCGCGGAAAACGTCGGTGAACGCCGCTGTGAAGCGGGCAGAAGCGGGCTCCGCACGGCGCGCAAACGTAGTCTGGTGCGGCAAATGGTCTTATCGCAGTGCGTCGAAACGGTTTCAAAATCCATTTCAGATGGTTTCAACAGTTTCAGCCAGTTTCAGTCGGCCTCACACGGTCGAATCTCGAACTAAACTGGGTGAACCGGAGCACGTGCGAACGGGGAGCGGCGGGTCGCCGATGACGCGCCGCAAGCACGCAAGCTGGACCAGAGGGCGGTTCCGGTGCACCGTCGGTTAGCCGCGGACAGCGGTGGCGCGGCTCGACAAGCGCGGACCGGCAATTATTCATATTCACACAGTCAACAAGACGATCCCACACAGGACATCGCATGGCGCAACAGAAGACCAATCCGAAGCTCGAGCAGGCGCTCACACGTGGAGACCTCGCGATCCGGCAGGCCAATTCCGCGCGCGCGACAGCGTTGCTGCGGGCGCTCGGCAAGATGATCGTCGACGCATCCGCGACGATCGGCGTCGAGGTATCCACGCTGATTCCGGACGGCGACCGTATCTACGATCCGGCTGACGGTGTATGGCCGCAGGCGTTGCTGGTCTCGCTCGACGGCCCGGTCGAAGACGCGGATCCGGACGAGGTGCGCACCGTGCGCCTGCTGGCCGACGATCCAGGCACCGTGTTTCGCGTCGAATGGCATCGCGCGGACGGCAAGATCGGCCGCCAGGAAGGCGGGCCGTTCGCGACGGTCGCGTTTATCTCCGATGTCGATATCCCGTGGTCGGACGACGAAGACTGACCGAAGGCCCGCCGCCGGCCGCGACGCTCGCCGGCGGCGCGCCCGCGCGGCTAGCGCATCATCCGGCGGCGCAGCAGCACGGCTGAAATCAGAAACGGCACGATCACGTAAAACGCGAGCACGGCGACATGCAGCGCCGCGTTATCGAGCGGCCGATCGAGCATCGCCGCACGGATCAGGTCGACCGCATGCGCGAGCGGCAGCAACTGCGTTGCATACTGCGCGGCGGGCGGCAACTGCGATACCGGGAAGAACACGCCGGAAAGCAGCAGCATCGGCGTGAGCACCAGCGTCTGATAGAACATAAAAAAATCGTATGACGGCGCAAGCGCGGTGACGATCATCGCGAGGCTCGCAAACGACAGACCCGCGAGTCCGATCACCGGCAGCGCGACAAGCGTCGACGGAAATTCCGCGTAGCCGAGCAGGCCCGCGACAATCAGGATCGCCGCGCCGGACAGCACCGACTTGCTCGCCGCCCAGATAATCTCCCCCAGCACGATATCGCCGAGCGTGAGCGGCGTGTGCATGATCGCTTCCCACGTGCGCTGCACATGCATTCGCGAAAAGCCCGAATACATCGACTCGAAGCTCGCCGACATCATCACGCTCGACGCGACGGTGCCGGCCGCGAGAAAAGCGATATACGACACGCCATCGACGCGTCCGACCATCAGCCCAAGCCCGAAGCCCAAGCCAAACAGATAGATCATCGGATCGGCGAGATTGCCGAACATCGATGCGATCGCGAGCTTGCGCCACACCAGATAATTGCGGCGCCATACCGCGACCCAGTTCAGCGGATTGGCGGGCAGCGCGGCAAAGCGTTCACGCATCGGTTTGAGCGGGTGGTCGGGCGTGTCGTACGAGCGTGCATCCATGGTCGATTCAATCCTGCATCTCGCGGCCGGTGAGCCGCAGAAATACGTCTTCGAGGTTCGCGGGGCGGTGCAGATAGCGCAAGTCCGCGCGCTGCTTGAGCCGCGCATGCACCGGCTGCGGGTCGTCGACATAGCAGAACAGCGTCTCGCCGCTGATATCGATGCGCACCGCGAACGGCGCCAGTTCCTCGCGTAGCGCAAGCGGATCGGGACCATAGACTTCGATCACGTCGCAGCCGATCTCCGACGCGATCAGCTCCTTCGGCGCGCCTTCGGCAATCTTCCGGCCTTCTTCGATCACGCACAGCCGGTCGCACAGCCGCTCGGCCTCTTCCATGAAATGCGTGGTCAACAGAATGGTCTTGCCGCGCGACAACAGGGAGCGCAGCCGTTCCCAGATCAGATGACGCGCCTGCGGATCGAGGCCGGTGGTCGGTTCGTCCATGACCAGCACATCCGGGTCGTTGACCAGCGCGCGGGCAAGCGTCAGCCGCCGTTTCATGCCGCCCGACAGTTCGGCGACACGCGCATCCGCCTTGCTTTCGAGCCGCGCGAACTCGAGCAGCGACGGCACGAGATCGCGGGTTTCCCTGGACGACAGGCCGAAGTAGCGGCCGAACACGAGCAGATTCTCGCGGACCGTAAAGTCCGGGTCGAGATTGTCGAACTGCGGGACCACGCCGACGCGCGCGCGGGCGATACGGGAACGGGCGGGGATCGGTTCGCCGCATAGACGGATCGCGCCGGCATCGGGCGCGGCGATGCCGAGCAGCATGCGCAGCGTGGTGGTTTTGCCGGCGCCGTTCGGGCCGAGCAGGCCGAAGCACTCGCCAACGCGCACATCGAATGACAGTCCGTCGACGACCTTCTTGCCGCCGTAGCGTTTTTCGACTTGATGAAATTCGATGGCGGCTTCAGGCATGAACGAGACGTGTCCGATGGTGAAAGGCGATGGGCGTCGAATAGTGGAACAGGGTCGATCTCACGCGCCTGATTGCGAAACAGCGGGCGCGATAGTGTGTCCAACTGATTGTGGTGCCGGGTCGGGGCCCGCCAAGACGCGAAATATGAGGCTAACTGCGAGACGCGCTGCAAGGCTAACTGCGAGCCCAACCGCAAGCCCAACTGCGAGGCCGGGTGCGGGACCGCTCTGAAAGGCTGCCTATTCTAGGCCATGATCGGTGAGCGCCGCGAGAGCGGCCACACGCGCGCAACGGCTTTCTTGCGCTGCGGCATCCCGCTTCTGACGCGCTGCGCACAGTTAGCGTTTTCCATCCCTTGCAAGCGCAATTGCGGCGCACCATGATTGACTCGACGTCCGCGATCGGCGCGGAAGGGAGAACCAGGATGGCGAGCTACCAGAAAATTCTGCTGTGCTACGACGGCTCGCGCGAAGGCCGCAAGGCATTGCGTTGCGGCGCGGATCTCGCGTTGGACCTGAAGGCCGAGACGCATTTGCTGTCGGTGGTCGACATGCGTTCGAGCATTGCGCAAAGCGCGGGCCTGCTAACCGATGTCGCGTGCGGCAGCTTCGAGAAGACTGCGCGCGACATCCTGCAAGAAGGCGTCGACTGGTTGACCGAGCGCGGCGTCACCGCGCATGGGCATTTCGCGTTTGGTCATCCGATTGATGAAATCGCGGCGCTTGCCGATGAACTGAAGGTCGATCTGGTCGTCGTCGGCCATCGCTGCCGCCATGGCTTGTCGCGCTGGTGGATGGGCGCGGGCAACACGCCGCTGCTCGATCGCGTGTCGTGCAGCATTCTGGTCGCGTGTTCGGACGACCAGCAACCGGCTGCGGCGTAGGGACAACGGCGTAAGGGCAACGGCGTAAGCGTAACGGCAACGTTAGCGGCCGCATCGAAGCAACGACAAACGTCAACCGTTCAGATCGACGCCGACGAGCTTCCACGTGAAGAGTCCGTCGCGATGGAAGATCGCTGCATAGCGCGTATCGCCGACGCCATGCTGATAGGTGACGACGAATTCGTTGAGACCGCGGTATCCGGCCGTGGTTTGCGGCGGCTGCGGCGGTTCTGACGGGTTGTTCGCCGGTGGCGTCGGCGGCGCTGGCGGCGGTGCAGCGCCGGTCTGTCCATTCTGCGCGTCGGCGGGCGCACGCGCATCGGGCGGCGCGGGCGGCCGCTCGCCGGGCTCGCCGCGCGGCGGCATGCCGTTCAGCAATGCGGCGACGCCGTCCGGCGTTGCATAGGCATCGACCAGCGGTCCTACCAATGCGACACCGATCATCGCGCCCAGCGCGGCAAGCGGATTGCCGTGACTTTCATCGCTGAGCCTGTGTTTGAGCAGTATCACAAGCTGCTGCTTGAGGCTGTCGCGAAAGGCGGGAAAGTCGACATACTGATTGACCGTTTCCGCGTCGCGCGCGTCGGCCGCGCGTTTCAGACGGTTAAGCGCGATATACGGCGATGCATAGACAAATGCCAACGCAACCAGAACGACAAGGGCGACCAGCGCGGCCAGCATCGACCGTTTGATACTGCCGTTGCTGCTGTGATGCATCGCGCGCTTGGCGCGGCAGGGACGAACCTTCATCGTGCGGGACATTCCTTCAAATGGGGTGGTTAACGTGGACCCCATTCTCGCAAAAACGATCCCGAGCAATGCGTTTGCGCAAGCCGGCGACGCGATGCTGGTCCGATCAGGCCGGTTGCGCGGCCGCGTGTTCTTCCGCGATTGCGCGGTCGATCATCCGGCATACCGCGTCGACCGTGCCCACCATGATCAGCCGCGACGGCCCGTGATACACCCGCACCGGCGCGCGCCGGGCGGGTTCCGCGTTGAGTCCCGCATTCAGCGACACGCGAGCGAACGCAGGCATGGATGACGGAAGCGATGACGCAGCCGTGCCCCGCTCATGCTCGTCGAAATCGAACAGCGAGCCCGTGCGCGGTGCATTGACAGCGTCGAGCGACGCGCACGGCGCGAGCTTGCGCAGATGGCGCAAACGGCCGAACTGGCGGAAGGGCAGCAGGCGGGCAAGGCGTTCCATGAATCTCTCCAATGCAAAAGGGTTCCGCGGCATAAGTGGGCGACTGCGGGTAACAGAGCGGGCGATGCTGGCGGGCAACATCAGGTCACAGCCGCGAGTGAAAGCTGTGAGTCAAAAGCCGCGAGTCAGAAAGCCGCAAGTCAGTGCCGAAAACAACAGCCGCAAAAACAACGCGAGTTATCAGAATTCACTCGGCCGGATCAAACCGACCGCGATGCCTTCGAGCGCGAAATCCGCGCTGCCGGCCTCGACGAAGATGTTTTCGTAATCGGGGTTCTCGGCGATCAGCTCGATGCCGTTTGGCCGGCGCTTCAACCGTTTGACGGTGACGTCGTCGCCAAGGCGCGCAATGATGATCTGGCCGTCTTTCGCTTCGGTGCGCTTTTGCACCGCGAGCAGGTCGCCGTCGAGAATGCCCGCATCGCGCATCGACAGGCCGCGCACCTTCAGCAGGTAATCGGGCTTGCTCGAGAACAGCGCCGGGTCGCACGCGTAGTGCTGCGCGATATGCTCCTGCGCGAGGATCGGGCTGCCGGCCGCGACCCGGCCGACCAGCGGCAGCGATAGCTGCATCAGCCCCGCGTGCGGCAGTGTGAACTGATGGGGCGCGTCGTCCTGCCCGGCGAGCAGCCGGATACCGCGCGACGCGCCGGCCGCAAGCTCGATCACGCCTTTGCGGGCCAGTGCCCGGAGATGCTCTTCCGCCGAGTTGGCCGAGCTAAAGCCCAGCTCGGCCGCGATTTCGGCGCGCGTGGGCGGAAAGCCGGTGCGCTCGATCGCGCGGCGGATCAGATCGAAAACCTGCTGCTGTCGTGCGGTGAGTTTGGTCATGGCGACACTGTATAGATAAACAGGTGCCTGTATTTTTATACAGTATCCGGCGCAATTCAAGTTTTACTTTAAGTTGCTCGCAAACGACGGGGAAATTTTCGCTGATCGCGAACGCTCGGCGGGCGTCTGAGGTTGGCGGGTTTGCGCTACGTCGGCGTCCGGGCAGCGCCGGCGCGCAAGAAGCGAGGCGGGGGTCGCGAGCCCGGTTTCGCGCGCAGCGAACAGAGGGGTTCCGCCATCGCGCGCCGGTCAGCTCGTTTGGTGGCCGCCACGCACCGGGCGGTGCGCGACGCGGTGGCCGCGCCGGCCACGGCGTCGTCAAGTCGCAGTCGACACGACCGGCTTGCGGATATAGCCCTTCTTCAACAGATCGCTCAGCAAGCCCACGCAGTCGGTGACGAGCGCCAGTTCCTCATCCAACCCACCGCCGCCCGTCACGTATATCTGGCGCGGCCTGGCAAGCGTACGTGGGCTCGTGGCCAGATCGAGCGCGTCTCGCGACAGCGACAGGCGCCGCGCGTGAGCCGCCGCGATCGGCGCGACAGACACGGCGCGTGTTTTCGGCAGGTCCAGCCCGAGCCGGCCGACCCAGGTCGACCGGTCCGGCGTCACATCGACGAATTGCGGCGTATTCAACTCCGTGTAACGTTGCTGCATGGTGTCGGGAACCAGCGCGAGCCGAAGGAACGCGTCACGCGTGTCGTTGTGGCGCAGGAACTTCAGCGTCTGGCCGCTACCCCATTTCTTGTCGACATAAAGCTTTTCGATCGCAACCGCGGAGGTCGCCTTCACCTGATGTTGCGACGAGCGATTCACCTCTCGCTTCAATGCATTGTTCTTGATCGTCTTGTCGGACTGGCCGAAATAGACCTTCCACGTCGGACAGAACGTCGCGAGAATGCCGCCGCACATGTAGCACGGCTCAAGCGATGTATACAAACGGCAATTGTCCGGCACGCGGCCGAGCTTGTTGATCAGCGCGCGCACCAGCGCGCATTCCGCGTGGCACGTGGGGCCGTTTCCGTCGCCGGCCACGTTCAGGCTCCAGCAGATGATGCGGCTTTGTTCATCGGTCAGCACCGCGCCGATGTTATTGCCGCTGCCGAGCGTGCCCGCGCGCAGATGCAGATCGGGCTCTTTCGACGACCACCCGACGCCAACCAGCGCGCACGCGAGCTTCATCAATATCGCGTCCCGATGCACCATCGAAAGGCGGTTGATGCCGGCGCGGGGAAGTCCTTCGAAGAACGGCAACCTGTCGAAATTCAGCGGGTCGGCTGACGCGACGGTTGCCTGAGCCTTATTGACTGCGCTCTTGAACGCGTCGAATGCCTGGCGAGGATTCCACGCGAGGCGGGGGCCGCTTCGAATCTGCTGCATATACCAGGTTCGCCAGGCATTGAAGTTGACGTCGTAGCGGGGCACGACGCCGAGCGCGCCGAGCACCTCGCGCTCCGGAAAGAGTCCATGCGACAGCGCCTGGGACAGGTCCTTGCAGCACACATTGTTCGCCGCATCCAGGTAGTAGACGGTGCTGATCTGGTTCGCGACGCACAGCCCCAGTTCCCATTCCGTCGGCGCTCCGATCATCACAAGCGCGAGATTGTCCTTGTTCTTCGGAAGCGCGGTCCCACTGCAAAAGATGTTTGCGGCGGCGCTCTCGTACAGTCGAACGCCGCGCTTGCCGATACGACAGACCTGCCATTTGCCGGCGTTGAATCCGGCCACGGTCGCGGGAGCGCCGTCGCCCGCGCTTTGACGGCGCAGCAAATAGAAAAACAGCAGCTTCAGTTCGTTCGACATGGCGCCTTTGACCGTAGGGATGCGAATGTCGCCAGCAATGTCGCCTGTTTCGCGCGTCGGTCGCTGGCCACGCGCGAAACTACCCGGCCGCTCACACGCCAGCAATCCCCGAAACCTGGTAATCGACGCATGCCACGCGACGCATGCCCGCGACGCATGCCCGTCGCGCAACCTTTCGAACGCGGTCAGCCATCGTGCGGCCATCGTTAGGCCTGGTTCGGCCAGGTTCGGATACCGGCCCAACCCCCGCCGCCAGACCGCCGATTGGCGGCGCTCCGACAGCGGATTTCACGTGCTAACGCCGCTTCCAGCCGTCATTACCACTTTTGCGTATTAAAGAATGAAGAAACATTATTTTTAATGATGAAGCCCCACGGATAGACTGGCCGCAAATCGATGACAGGCACGGCAGACAACGCGGCGACGCCGCAGCGCCCGGCCTGTGAACAACCGACAAGCGGAGAGCAGAAATGGTCGATCGGAATACGGGGTTTGCAGGACGCGCGAAAAAATTCTTCGCTTTGCTCGCCGTCAGTGCGGCTGCGACGCTCGGTGTCGCGGCACAGGCGCATGCTGATACCACTTTGCTGAACGTGTCGTATGACCCGACGCGCGAGCTCTACCAGGACATCAACGCGGCGTTCGGCAAGGAATGGAAGGCACAGACCGGCGAGTCGGTCACGTTCAAGCAGTCGCACGGCGGGTCGGGCGCACAGGCGCGCTCGGTGCTCGACGGCCTGCAGGCCGACGTCGTCACGTTGGCGCTCGCGTACGACATCGACGCGCTTGCGAACAAAGGGTTAATCGACCGCAACTGGCAGAAGCGTTTGCCCGACAACGCGTCGCCGTATACGTCGACGATCGTGTTTCTGGTGCGCAAGGGCAACCCGAAGCACATCAAGGACTGGGACGACCTGATCAAACCGGGTGTATCGATCGTCACGCCGAACCCGAAAACCTCGGGCGGCGCGCGCTGGAACTATCTGGCGGCATGGTCGTACGCGCTGCATCAGCCGGGCGGCAACGAGCAGAAGGCAAAGGAATTCGTCGCGAAGCTGTACAGGAACGCGGGCGTGCTCGATTCCGGTGCGCGCGGCGCGACGACGAGCTTCGTGCAGCGCGGCATCGGCGACGTGCTGATTGCGTGGGAAAACGAGGCGTTCCTGTCGCTGAAGGAGTTCGGGCCAGACAAGTTCGAGATTGTGGTGCCGTCGGTGAGCATTCTCGCGGAGCCGCCGGTCGCGGTGGTCGACAAGGTGGTCGATCGTCATGGCACGCGCAAGCTCGCCGAAGCGTACCTGAAGTTTCTGTATAGCGAGGAAGGGCAGGAGATCGCGGCGAAGAACTTCTACCGTCCGCGTTCGGACAAGGTGCCTGCCGCGCTGACCGAGAAGTTCCCGAAGCTCAAGCTGTACACGGTCGACGACACGTTCGGCGGCTGGACGAATGCGCAGAAGACTCACTTTGCCGATGGCGGCGTGTTCGACTCGATTTACCAGCCGCAGTAGTCCCGCACTGCATCCGGCGGATGCAGCAGGGCAGGCGCGCGCCTTCGGGCGCGCTTTTGAGTTTGTGTTGTGATCGAAGGCTCGCGTGGCGACAGGTTGCCGATGACCCGCCACGCCCAACCTGGAAAGAATATTTCGCATGACGACGTTGACCTTCCGCAAGCCGAGCGCATTACCTGGTTTCGGCCTCACGCTCGGTATCACGGTGGCGTATCTGAGCCTCGTGGTGCTGATTCCGCTCGCATCCACCTTTCTGAAGACCGCGACGCTCGACTGGAGCCAGTTCGTGCGCGCGGTCGCGTCGCCGCGCGTGCTCGCGTCATACCGGCTGACGTTTACCGCGGCGCTGGGCGGCGCGCTGATCAATGCGGTGTTCGGCTTTCTGGTCGCGTGGGTGCTGACGCGCTACACGTTCCCGTTCAAGCGCATTGTCGATGCGATCGTCGATCTGCCGTTCGCGCTGCCGACCTCGGTGGCCGGCATTTCGCTCGCCGCGGTCTATGCGGGTAACGGCTGGATCGGGCAGTTTCTCGAACCGCTCGGTTTGAAAATCGCGTTCACGCCGCTTGGCGTGCTGGTCGCGCTGACGTTTATCGGCTTGCCATTCGTCGTGCGCACCGTGCAACCGGTGCTCGAGGAATTCGAGCGTGAACAGGAGGAAGCGGCGGCGTGCCTTGGCGCATCGCGCTGGCTGACCTTCCGGCGCGTCGTGTTGCCGGCGGTGTTCCCCGCGCTGCTAACCGGCTTCGCGCTGGCGTTTGCGCGCGCGCTCGGCGAATACGGGTCGGTGATTTTCATCGCCGGCAACGTGCCGATGAAGTCGGAAATCACGTCGCTGCTGATCATCACGAAGCTCGAGCAATATGACTATGCAGGCGCGACGGCGATTGCGGTGGTGATGTTGATCGTGTCGTTCCTGATGCTGCTGTTCGTCAATACGCTGCAGTGGTATTTGCAGCGACGCACGAGCCGTAGCGCCGCCGCGCCCGCGGCACCCGCGCAGGCACTGGCCGGCATCCAGGACGGAGGTGCGCGATGAGCAGCGAATCCGTCGCGCTGTCGAATACGCGGCGTGCCGCTTCCAGCGCCGCGCGCCGCGACGATCCGGTTACCGAGCCGCGCGCGGTGCGCTGGATCCTGACCGGCATCGCACTGCTGTTTCTGGTGCTGTTTCTGGTGGTGCCGCTTGCCGCGGTGTTCTATCAGGCGCTCAGCAAGGGACTGGCGTTCTACTTCGAATCGCTCGCGGACCCCGACGCGTTGTCCGCGATCAAGCTGACGCTGCTGACCGCGGCGATCGCGGTGCCGCTCAATCTGGTATTCGGCCTCGTCGCGTCGTGGTGTATCGCGAAGTTCGAGTTCCGCGGCAAGGCGCTGCTGACGACGCTGATCGATCTGCCGTTTTCGGTGTCGCCGGTTATTTCCGGTTTGATCTATGTGCTGCTGTTCGGCGCGCAGGGCTGGTTCGGTCCGTGGCTGCAGGCGCACGATGTGCAGATCGTCTTCGCGGTGCCCGGTATCGTGCTTGCGACGGTGTTCGTCACGTTCCCGTTTGTCGCGCGTGAGCTCATTCCGCTGATGCAGGCGCAGGGCACCGACGAAGAAGAAGCCGCGCATGTGCTCGGCGCATCGGGCTGGCAGATCTTCCGCCGCGTGACGTTGCCGAACGTGAAGTGGGGCCTGCTGTACGGCGTGATTCTGTGTAACGCGCGTGCGATGGGCGAGTTCGGCGCGGTATCGGTGGTGTCGGGGCATATCCGTGGTCAGACCGATACGATGCCGCTGCATGTCGAAATTCTCTATAACGAATACAACTTCTCGGCGGCGTTCGCCGTCGCGTCGCTGCTCGCTTTGCTCGCGCTGGTGACGCTTGGCCTCAAGCTGCTTGCCGAGCGTCACATGTCGGCGGACGCGCGCGCGCAGCGCAGTGGCGCGCACGCGCCGGCGGCGGGGTCCGCCGCATCCGCCATGACGGGCACGTCGGGTACGTTGGGCACGTTGGGTACGCCGGCGCCGTCCGGCGCGGCCGCCGCCCGAAAGGTCCAATAAGGAGTCGCTAAAGATGGGTATCACCGTTCGTAACCTGCACAAACGCTTCGGCAACTTCACCGCGCTCGACAACGTGTCGCTGGACTTTCCTCCTGGCGAACTGGTCGCGCTGCTCGGGCCGTCCGGCTGCGGCAAAACCACGTTGCTGCGCGTGATCGCGGGGCTCGAATTCGCGGACGACGGGCAGGTCGTGCTGCAAGGCCAGGACGTCGCCGATGTGCGCGCACGCGAGCGCCAGGTCGGCTTTGTGTTTCAGCACTACGCGCTGTTCCAGCATATGACCGTGTTCGAGAACGTCGCATTCGGGCTGCGCGTGAAGCCGCGCGGCGAGCGGCCGTCGGAAGCGGTGATTCGCGAAAAGGTGCTTGAGCTATTGAAACTTGTGCAACTCGACTGGCTTGCGCCGCGCTATCCGTCGGAGTTGTCGGGCGGACAGCGCCAGCGCATTGCGCTCGCGCGCGCGCTCGCAGTCGAGCCGAAGGTGCTGCTACTCGACGAGCCGTTCGGCGCGCTCGACGCGAAGGTGCGCAAGGAACTGCGCAGCTGGCTGCGCCGCCTGCACGACGATCTGCATATTTCGACGATCTTCGTCACGCATGACCAGGAAGAAGCGCTTGAAGTCGCGGACCGCATCGTTGTGATGAACCACGGGCATGTCGAGCAGGTCGGCAGCCCGCAGGATGTGTACGATCATCCGCAGACGTCGTTCGTTTACGAATTCCTTGGCGCGGCGAACCGTCTGCGCGGCACGGTCGACCGGCGTGGTTTCGTCGCCGACGGCGCCGCGCAGCCGATTGCGACCGAGGCGGACTTCGAAGGCCCGGCGCTCGCCTATGTGCGTCCACACGACCTCGTGCTGTACCCGCGCGCAGCGGACGGTCATCGCGACGGCATTACGCTTGGCGTGCGGCGCGTCGTGACGCTCGGCGGTTCGGTGCGCGTCGAGCTTGAAGGGCTCGACGGACCTTCGGCGGCTGCGGACGGACGCGGCGCCGCCGTGCTGGAAGCGGAGCTCGACCGCGAAGCCTGGCGCGAACTGCGGCTCGCGGTCGGCGACCCGGTCACGGCGGTGCCGCGCGTGCTGCGCGTATTTCCCGCGCGCGCGCTGTAATGCTCGGCGCCGTGCTAGCGAGCGAGCGCGCCGAAGAACGACATCAGGCTTGAAAATGCGATCAACCGATACCAATGCCACTTTGCGCGCTTTGTCGCGGCGAGACCGGAGACAACCATGAACTTCCAGCAGTTGCGCTTCGTGCGCGAGGCCGTGCGCCAGAACATGAACCTGACCGAGGTCGCGAATGTGCTGTACACGTCGCAATCCGGCGTATCGAAACAGATCAAGGACCTCGAAGACGAACTCGGCGTCGATATCTTTATTCGCCGCGGCAAGCGGCTCACCGGACTTACCGAGCCGGGCAAGGCGGTGCATCAGCTGATCGAACGGATGCTGCTCGACGCGGAGAACCTGCGCCGCGTCGCGCGCCAATACGCGGACCAGGACAACGGCCACCTTGTCGTCGCAACCACGCACACGCAGGCGCGCTACGCGCTGCCGAAAGTGATTCGCCAGTTCACCGACGTGTTTCCGAAAGTGCATCTGGCGCTGCGCCAGGGCAACCCGCAGCAGATCGCGCAGATGATTATCAATGGCGAAGCGGATATCGGCATTTCGACCGAGGCGCTCGACCGCTACCCGGATATCGTCACGTTTGCGTGCTATTCGTGGCATCACGTGGTCGTTGTGCCGAAGGATCATCCGCTGGTCGGCCGCAAGAATCTGACGCTCGAAGAGATCGCCGAGTATCCGATCGTCACGTATGAGCAGGACTTTACCGGCCGCTCACATGTCGACCAGGCATTCTCGAAGGTCGGCGCGATGCCCGACGTCGTATTGACCGCAATCGATGCGGACGTGATCAAGACGTACGTCGAACTCGGCATGGGCGTGGGCATCGTCGCGGCGATGGCATTCGATCCGAAGCGCGATAGCGAACTCGTCGCGCTCGATACGCAGCATCTGTTCGAAGCGAGCACGACGCGCGTCGGTTTGCGCAAAGGCGCGTTTCTGCGCGCGTACGCGTATCGTCTGATCGAGATGTTCGCGCCGCAACTGAGCGAGGCGGAAATCGCCGCGCAACTGCGCGAAGCGGCCTGAACGGCGAGCTACGCGACACGCCCGATGCATCCGTCGTGTTGCGCGGCGGCGCGTCGAGCATCGCTTACAATCGCCGCCATGAATACCTCTCCTTCCTCGTCGTCTTCTGCCATCCCTTTGAGCGCGCTGCCGCGCATCGCCGTGCTTGCGACCGGCGGCACGATCGCCGGCTCCGCGCAGGATGCGACCAGCACCGCCGGCTACCAGGCGGGTGTCGTTGGTGTCGGGCAACTGCTCGCGGCCGTGCCGGCGTTGTCGACGCTCGCGCACATCCAGGCGGAGCAGATCGCGAGCATCGACAGCAAGGACATGTCGTTCGCGCTGTGGGCGAAACTGGCGCTGCGGGTGAATGCACTGCTCGCCACCGGCGATATCGAAGGTGTCGTGATCACGCACGGCACCGATACGCTCGAAGAAACCGCGTACCTGCTGCACCTGACCGTCAAGAGCACGAAACCGGTCGTGCTGACCGCCGCGATGCGGCCGTCGAGCGCGCTGTCGGCCGACGGACCGCTGAACCTGCTCAATGCGGTCAGCGTCGCCGCGAATCGCGCGGCGCACGGGCAGGGCGTGCTGGTCGCGTTCAATAACCGGATTCATAGTGCGCGCGACGTCGTGAAGACCAGCACGTTCGCCGTCGATGCGTTTCAGTCGCCGGAAGTCGGCGCGCTGGGCTGGGTGCAGGATGGCCGCGTCGAGTTCCAGCGCGGCGTCGTGCGGCCGCACACGGTTGCCTGCGAATTCGCGATCGACGCCGCGTCCACCGGCGCGTGGCCCGCGGTCGAGATCGTCACGAGTTACGCGGGCGCCACCCGCGTGATCGTCGATGCGCTCGTACAGGCGGGCGTGCGCGGTATCGTCGTGGCCGGCACCGGCAATGGCTCGATTCACGCAGCGTTGCAACAGGGCCTGGCCGACGCGGTTGCGCGGGGTGTCGCGGTGGTGCGCGCATCGCGGGTCGGCTCGGGGCATGTGATGCACAACGGCGCGGCGTCGGACGATGCGCTCGGCTTTATTACCGCGAACTCGCTCAATCCTTACAAGGCACGCGTGCTGCTGATGCTGGCGCTTGCCGCCGGCGGCACAGGCCCAGCCGCGTTACAGCAGGCTTTCGATCTGTACTAGCCCGCGCCGGCCTGCGCGCACAAGACTTTCACCCGCCTTTGTGAGGCAACCCACGGTCACGCCAGCCCCACGTCGCTAACATCGCGCTCATCCGTACCAGTGCGGGAGCGAATGAGCGTGTCGAAGCTGCAATCGTGGGGACACTATCCTCACGCGCCCCAATCGAGTCATCCGCTAGCGTGGCGCGACGCGATCCAGACCGAACTGGAGCGCGTCAGCACCCGCTTCGGCACGACGCTCGCGTTCGGCAATGGCCGCAGCTATGGCGACAGTTGTCTCGCGGCGACCGACCATGTGCTGCATATGCGCGGCGTCGGCCGTTTCATCAGCGCGGACTGGACGGCCGGCATTCTGCGCGCCGAAGCGGGCGTCACGCTCGGCGACGTGCTCGCGCTGGCCGTGCCGCGCGGCTGGATGCTGCCGGTCACGCCCGGCACGCAGTTCGTCACGCTCGCCGGCGCGGTCGCGAACGATGTGCACGGCAAAAACCATCATCTGCGCGGCACGTTTGGCCGGCATGTCAGGCGCTTTTCGCTGCTGCGCTCCGACCGGTCGCCGAGCGAATGCGCGCCGGGCGAAAACGATGAACTGTTCCGCGCGACGATCGGCGGCCTCGGACTGACCGGCGTGATCGAGTGGGTCGAAATCCAGTTGATGCCGGTGCAATCGAGCCGCATTTCGACCACGTCGATCCGCTTCGACAATCTCGATGGCTTTTTCGCGCTGTCGAACGAACTCGATTCGCAGCACGAATATGCGGTCGCGTGGGTCGATTGTCTGGCGAGCGGCGCGTCGCTCGGGCGCGGCATCTATATGTGCGGCGATCACGCGACCGACGGCGACCTGTCGATGCCGGCCGCGCGCGTGCGCACCGTGCCTTTCGCGCTGCCGCTTTCGCTGATCAACCGCTATACGCTCAGACCGTTCAACGCGCTTTACTACCGCCGTCAACTGCATCGGACCGCGCACGCGGATGTCGATCTGCTGCGTTTCCTGTATCCGCTCGACAGCATCCTGCACTGGAACCGTATCTACGGACGACGCGGCTTTCAGCAACACCAATGTGTGATTCCCGAAAGCGCCGCGCGCGATGCGCTGCGAGCGATTCTTTCGGCGATCGCGCGCAGCGGCTCGGGCTCGTTTCTCGCGGTGCTCAAACGCTGCGGAACGCTCGAATCGCCAGGGTTGCTGTCGTTTCCGATGCCGGGCGTGTCGCTCGCGCTGGATTTCCCGCAGCATGCGCGCCGCAATGACGCGCTCTTTGCGCAACTCGACGCGATCGTCTGCGATGCGGGCGGGCGGCAGTATCCGGCAAAAGACGCGCATATGAGCGGCGCGTGCTTTCGTGCTGCGTATCCGGCGTGGCAACAACTCGAACGAAACCGCGACCCGGCGTTGATGTCGCGCTTCTGGCAACGGACCACACAGCTATGAAAAACGTTCTGATCATCGGCGGCTCGTCCGCGATCGCGGCCGCGTGCGCGCGGCGCTGGGCGCAGCAGGGCGCGAACCTGTTCCTGAGCGGACGTCACCCGCTGCGGCTCGAAGCGGTCGCGCAGGATCTGCGCGCGCGCGGCGCGGGCAACGTATTCACGCACGTGCTCGACATGAACGACCATTTGCAGCATCCGGCCATGCTCGAGGCGTGTCGCCGCGATCTCGGGCAGATCGACATCGTGCTGATCGCGCATGGGTCGCTGCCTGACCAGACGCAATGCGAGCGCGAAGTCGGCACTGCGCTGCACGAGCTATCGACCAACGCGATCTCGACGATCGCGTTGCTGACCTTGCTCGCCGGCGTGTTCGAAAGCCAGCGCAGCGGCACGCTTGCGGTGATCGCGTCGGTCGCGGGCGACCGTGGCCGCCCATCCAATTACGTCTACGGTGCCGCGAAAGCGGCGGTGGCGACCTTCTGCGAAGGGCTGCGCGCGCGGCTCTTCAAACACGGCGTGAACGTGCTGACGATCAAGCCCGGCTTTGTCGATACGCCGATGACCGCCGGTCTGTCTCTGCCGGGGCCGCTGGTGGCGTCACCGGATCGCGTCGCGGCCGACATCGTCCGCGCGATCGAACGCGGCAAGGATGCGCTGTATACCCCATGGTTCTGGAGCGCAATCATGCTGATCATCCGCTCGCTGCCGGGCTTCGTGTTCAAGCGGGTGTCGCTGTGAGCGGCCCGGCGGTGGCGGCGGCGCCGCTCGGGCGTTCGCAACTGGTCGTCTGGTACGCGGTGTTCGCGGGCTTGTCGATTGTCGCGAACCTCGCCAGCCAGAAGTTTTCGTTCTGGGTGTACAGCGGATGGCTCGCGGTGCCGCTGTCGGTTTGCGTCGGCACGGGTGTCGGCCTCGTCGTCAAGTACATGCTCGATAAGGTCTGGATATTCCGCTATCCGCATCGCAGCGTCGCGCACGGTCTGCAGACGTTCACGATGTACGTGGTGATGGGTGTCGGCACGACCGCACTGTTCTGGGCCGTCGAATTCAGTGCGGAAGCGATGTTCCATACCGAGCCGGCCCGTCTCGCGGGCGGCGCACTCGGACTCACGCTCGGCTATTTCGCGAAGTACCACCTCGATAAGCGATTCGTGTTCGCTTGAACCGGTGGTGCGGTGCCGTACAGAGCGGTGAATCGCGCGTCGATAGCATGATCAGGTCACGCAAGGCTGCGTATGCCGATTGTGCGTGAATGGCAGATTCCGCGGTTGCAGGCCTTCCGGATCGATGGGGTGTGGGACCCGGGCGATGAGGGGCACGCGGTGCATCGAAAAAAGCAGTCAGCCCGCGAGGTAGCACATGGCGAACACGACAATTCCGTTATGCGTCGATCTGGACGGCACGCTGACGCGCACGGACTTCCTGCTCGAAGGTCTGCTGGTGCTGATCAAGCAAAACCCCTGGGCGATTTTCC
Organism: Paraburkholderia rhizosphaerae; assembly: GCF_004366595.1. GTDB lineage: Bacteria > Pseudomonadota > Gammaproteobacteria > Burkholderiales > Burkholderiaceae > Paraburkholderia > Paraburkholderia rhizosphaerae. The sequence goes on along the minus strand of NZ_SORE01000004.1, from coordinate 330,122 downwards.
TGTGCATCGGCTGGATGCTGCATGGCAAGGCCTATCTGAAGGATCAGATCGCAAAGCGCGTGACTCTCGATGTCGGCGTACTCCCATACAACAACCAGCTGGTCGACTACCTGCGCGACGAGCATTCCACCGGACGGTCGTTATACCTGTGCACCGCGTCGAATCACCGTTTTGCGAGCCAGGTGGCCGAACACTTCGGCCTGTTCAAGGGCGTGCTGGCGAGCACGGCCGAACATAACCTGCTGGGACGCAACAAGGCCGACGCGCTGGTCGCGGAATTCGGCGACCACGGTTTCGATTACTGCGGCGATGCGCTTGCCGACGTGCCGGTGTGGCGGCGCGCGCGCCGGGCGATCGTGGTCGGCGACCGGCATATCGCCGCGGCGGCCCGCAAGGTGAATGAAGCGATCGTCTTTTTCGAAAGCAAGCGCCAGATTGTGCCGCTCGTGCTGAAAGAGATGCGCGTGCATCAGTGGGTCAAGAACGTGCTGATCTTTGTGCCGATGCTGACCGCGCACCGTTTCACCGATTGGCATGCGGTGCTCGCCGCGTGTATCGCATTCGCATCGTTCAGTCTGTGCGCGTCGTCGGTGTATCTGCTCAACGATATGCTTGACCTCGATGCGGATCGCCGCCACGAAAGAAAGCGTAACCGTCCATTCGCGTCGGGGAATCTGTCGCTGTCGTTCGGCATTGTGATGACCGTGCTGCTGCTCGCCTCGGGCGCGGCGCTCGCATTGCTGCTGCCGTGGCATTTCGGCGCGGTGCTGGCCGCGTATATGGCGGCAACCGTCGCGTATTCGTTCAGCCTGAAGCGGATGGCGTTGATCGACGTGTTTATGCTCGCGTGCCTGTACACGGTGCGCGTGATCGCCGGTGGTGCGGCCACCGACATCGTGCTGTCGTACTGGCTGATCCTTTTCTGCGTGCCGATCTTCCTGAGCCTCGCGATGGTGAAGCGCTACGTCGAGCTAGAAAGCATCCTGCGTCAAGGCAAGATGGAAGCGGCCGGGCGCGGCTATATCACGCAGGATATGTCGATTCTGCGCTCGTTCGGCACGTCGTCCGCGTATCTCGCGGTGCTGGTGCTGGCGCTCTATCTGAATTCGCCGGAAATGTCGGCGCTATACCGGCATCCTCAAATGCTGTGGGCTGTGTTCGCGCTGACACTGTACTGGGTCAGCCGGATCTGGTTGTTCGCGTTTCGCGGCCAGATGCATGACGACCCGATCGTGTTCACGTTCAAGGACCGCGTGAGCGGTGCGGTGATCGGCTTGTGTGCGATTAGCGTGATGCTGGCGATCTAGCAAGCAGGTCAGCAAGGGTTGACCGCGGCTGGACCGCGGTGACAATGCGGAGCGCACAGCGCCCGCCATAGCGACAGGGGGAGTCGCGGCGCCGGAGCAAAACCGGCGATGGCCGCGGCGATTCGATATCGCCCGTTCGAAACCTCGTTCGGCGGTGTATCCCCATGACTGGCAATCCGCCGCTTCTGCGGCTATATCGATCGATGCAACGGTCTTTTTAGCCGTAGCGCGACGCTTATAACGCGGTCAAAGGACAGGCAAATGCTGGCGGCTCAGATCTATCGATGGGTGACAGGGACATTACGCGGATTGCCTGTCATGCCGCCGCCATCCGCCGGAATGGAGCGTACTGGTTCGATGCAGGGGCAACCGGAACGGCAGCGCGCGACCACGCGCAACTGGATGTCGACGCGCGTTGCGTACTTTCTGGCGATGTTCGTTGTGCTATTGATGGGGACGCTGGCCGCCTGCGCGTTCGGTTTCATGACGGTCGATTCGTGGAATTATCTGTATCTCGCGCAATCGATTCTGCAGGGCAACGGCTGCACCGTCGACGGCGCGTATTTCGCGACCTTCCCGTGCGGCTACCCGCTTGCGATCGCGCTGACCGCGCCGTCGCACGAGATCGCGAGTCTGCTGCTGAGTAGCAAGGCAACCAACCTGATCCTCGCGCTCGGCGGGTTCCGCTTGCTGATGAAGACCTTCCGCAATGTGCTGGTCCCGGCGCTGATCATCGTCAACCCGCTGTCGATCGGGCTGTATCAGTTCACCTGGTCGGAGAATCTGTTTCTGTTCGCGTTCTGCGGCGCGGTGTACGCGATTTCGCGCATCCAACGAAGCGAAAAGCGCTACCGGAATGTCGCGCTACTGGCGATGTTTCTGATGATCGGCTGCTCGGCCCGTTACTTCTTTGCGCCGTTCGCCGCGTTTATCTTTATCGGCGCGTGGCTTGCCTATGGCCGATACACGGCACTGCGTGCTTTACCGGGTTTTGTCGCGTCAGCAGTCGTCTTCGTTGCCTATCAGCAATTCAATGTCCACATGACCGGCTTCGGAACCGGCATTGCACGCATTCCGGCGCCTGAAACGTTCGGATTCCTGACGCTCAAGTTCATTCTCCAGTTCGCGAAAGAGGGCGTCTGGTTTGGCGTGGCGGCCATCCTGTTCCTGTGGCTCGCGAGAAAACAATGGTCATGGTCACCGCAGCTGGGCAGCGCCGCGCGCGGCGATAACGACGCACGCGCATGCGGGTTGCTGATGGTATCGGGCGTCGGCTTCCTGCTGCTGGCGTTCTTTCTGCGCACGCAAACGCAGTACGACCTGTATTCGCCGCGTACCGTCAGCTACGGCCTGACGTTCGTTGCGGCCGCATCGATCGGTATGCTGACCCGCGTGAGGGCGCGTACGTATCCGGCTGTGCCGCTGGCACTCTATGGGATGTTTTCGCTGCTTGTCGCGCAAGACCTGTTGTTGCCGCTGATGTTGAAAGACGCACTGTCGGGCAACTATGTCTTTCCGTCGCAGGCGATAACCCGCTATCACAGCGAAGGCACGCATGCGGACGTCATCGTGACGTTGAAGTTGCCCGATGTGTCACCCACGGTGGACGGGTTTCACGACCTCTACTATCCGACGGGCAAGTCTATCGTCGAGATTTCGTCGGCGCCTTACGGTATTCCGGACACGGTGACCGATCTGAAGTCGCATATCGCGAGTCTGCACGCGAGGTCGTGCGTCGTCGACTTCACGCCGTTCCAGACACGCAAGGCGTTGCAGGACTATGTCGACCAGACGTACCCGGTCGAATTCAGCTTCACATCGCTGACCCAACTGCTCAATACGATTGAGCGGCCGGACTTCGATGCGTCGTTGAAGGACTATCTGTTGAGGATTTTTCAGCCGGGACGCTTTGCGCCGTGCTAATTGCGCGTGGCCTGTTATAACGCACACCGCGCACGGGCGGCGCGCATCGCGCGCGCTCGATGAAATCCGACAGGCGGACACCCGACGACGGCGTCTGACCGACCAAGGCTTCCCCGTCGACGCCGGGTGCCGCTGCGGACCCCACTAGCCGCCCTCAGCCCAGAGCGGCCTGATTGTCCGGTCCGACGCGTCGCGCGCGTCGAACCGGACGCCCCACAGGAGGGCCGCTGCGATGTTTCCGCGGCAGCCCGAGTTCTGCTTCGTTGAAGTTGACGGTTGCGTCGTCAGGCGGCCTTCGCGTCGCTGGTGGGCGCCTGCGCAACCTCGAAGTTCGCCATGATTTCGAGTGCACGGACCATTGCCGAGTGATCCCACGCCTTGCCGCCGTTCGCCGCGCACACACTGAACAGCTGCTGGGCGCTGGCGGTATGCGGCAGCGCGATGCCGAGCTTGCGCGCGCCGTCGAGTGCGAGGTTCAGGTCCTTCTGATGCAGTTCGATCCGGAAGCCCGGATTGAACGTGCGCTTCGTCATCCGTTCGCCATGCACTTCGAGAATGCGCGATGCGGCAAAGCCGCCCATCAGCGCGCGGCGCACGCGTTCCGGATCGGCGCCCGAGCGCGCGGCGAACAGCAACGCTTCAGCCACCGCTTCGATATTCAGTGCAACGATGATCTGGTTCGCGACCTTGCAGGTCTGGCCCGCGCCGTTGTCGCCAATCAGCGTGATGTTCTTGCCCATCAGATCGAACAGCGGCTTCGCGAGATCGAACGCCTTTTGCGGGCCACCGACCATGATCGTCAGCGTGGCGTCGCGTGCACCGACTTCGCCGCCGGACACCGGCGCGTCGAGATAATCGCAGCCGAGCTCGTTGATCTTCTTCGCGAAGGCCTGCGTTTCGAGCGGCGAGATCGAGCTCATGTCGATCACGAGTTTGCCTTTGGTAAGACCCGCGGCCACGCCGTCATCGGCAAACAGCACGTTGGCGACGTCGGGCGTATCCGGCACCATGACCACGACGATGTCCGCCGCTTGCGCGACGGCCGTCGAATTCTTAACGACAGTCGTCGTTTTGGTCAGATCGTCGGGCACCGGGTATGCGCCGTTCACGAACAGCGTGTGGCCGCCTTTCAGCAGGTTGCGCGCCATATGTGAGCCCATGATGCCGAGGCCGATGAAACCGATCTTTGCCATTTGCGTACTCTCCTGGAATTCGGTAATAAATTGAAGTGCCTGTTCTTTCGACATACGGGGCGCGCCGGGCGCCGCCGCGCTTATGCAGTTGCGTGCGCAACTGGTCGGGTCCTGGCGTCCTTAAGCCAGCCGAGACCTTCGGTTGTCGTCGTACGCGGCTTGTACTCGCAGCCGATATAGCCTGCATAGCCAAGCGAGTCGAGCAGATCGAACAGGAACGGATAGTTGATTTCGCCGGTGCCGGGTTCGTTGCGACCGGGGTTGTCGGCCAGCTGGATGTGCGCGATCGACGCGAAGTTCTTTTTGATGGTCGCCGCGAGTTCGCCTTCCATCCGCTGCATGTGATAGATGTCGTATTGCAGGAACAGATTGTCGGAGCCGACCGCGCGGATTACATCGAGCCCTTCGGCCGACCGATTCAGCGCGAAGCCCGGAATGTCGTATGAGTTGCACGGCTCGACCAGCAGCCGGATGCCTTCGCTTTTCAATGCGCCGGCGGCAAAGCGCAGGTTGTCGACGATCGTCGCGCGTGCTTTGTCCGCGTCGACTCCCGCGGTCGGAATGCCGACCAGGCAATTCAGTTGCGGCACCTTTAGCGCCTTCGCGTATTCGATCGCGCGACCGACGCCTTCCTGGAACTCGCCGACGCGATCCGGCAGGCACGCGATCCCGCGTTCACCGGCTTCCCAATTGCCGGCCGGCAGGTTGTGCAGCACCAGCGTCAGGCGGTTTTGCTGCAAACGCTCGGCCAGCTCGGCAGCCTGATACGGATAAGGAAACAGGAACTCGACAGCATCGAAACCCGCGTTCGCCGCAGCGGCAAAGCGCTCGAGGAACGGGACATCGTTGAATAGCATCGTCAGATTGGCAGCGAACTTTGGCATTGTTTCTCTCTGGTCGGTCAGATGAACAGCGTGCTGTCCGCGCGGTTTTCGCAAATCGCGCGGACAGGCCCTGCAAAAAACAGAAGCGACGGATAAGCGCGGCGCGGCGGCAGCCGGGCGGGCCGCGCCGTCTTCCGTGTCGATCGTGCGAGGTCGCGCTTAATCGAGCGCGCTAAGGGCGCTGATCGAAGTCGGCGCATCCTGGTGCGATGCCGCGAGCTCTTCGAACTCGTTGACCGCATCGATTTCGGTGCCCATCGAAATGTTGGTCACGCGTTCCAGAATCACTTCGACCACCACCGGCACGTTGAACTCGGAGAGCATCGACTGCGCCTTCTTCAGCGCCGGGGCGATTTCTTCCGGCTTGAACACGCGCAGCGCCTTGCAGCCGAGGCCTTCGGCGACCGCAACGTGATCGACGCCATACCCTTCGATTTCCGGCGCGTTGATGTTGTCGAATGCGAGCTGCACGCAGTAGTCCATGTCGAATGCGCGCTGCGCCTGGCGAATCAGACCCAGGTACGAGTTGTTCACCACCACGTGCACATACGGCAGCTTGAACTGCGCACCGGCGGCCAATTCCTCGATCATGAACTGGAAGTCATAGTCGCCGGACAGCGCGACGATCGGCCGTTGCGGGTCCGCGGCGCGTACGCCGAGCGCAGCCGGAATGGTCCAGCCGAGCGGGCCGGCCTGACCGCAATTGATCCAGTTGCGCGCCTTGAACACATGCAGGAACTGCGCGGCGGCGATCTGCGACAGGCCGATCGTGCTCACGTAGCAGGTATCGCGGCCGAACACCTTGTTCATCTCTTCGTACACGCGTTGCGGCTTGACCGGCACGTTGTCGAAGTGCGTCTTGCGCAGCATCGTGCGCTTGCGCTCCTGGCATTCTTCGACCCACGCGCCGCGGTTCTTCAGCTTGCCGGCCGCTTTCCATTCCTTCGCGACTTCGACGAACAGTTCGAGCGCGGCTTTCGCGTCGGACACGATGCCCAGATCCGGGCCGAACACGCGGCCGATCTGCGTCGGTTCGATATCGACGTGCACGAACTTGCGGCCCTTCGTGTACACCTCGATGCTGCCGGTGTGGCGGTTTGCCCAGCGGTTGCCGATGCCGAGCACGAAGTCCGATGCGAGCATCGTCGCGTTGCCGTAGCGGTGCGACGTTTGCAGGCCGACCATGCCGGCCATCAGCGGATGGTCGTCGGCAATCGCGCCCCACGACATCAGCGTCGGAATCACCGGCACGCCCAGCGTTTCGGCGAATTGCACGAGCAGGTCTTCGGCTGCGGCATTGATCACGCCGCCGCCCGATACGATCAGCGGCTTTTCCGCGTTGTTCAGCATCGTCAGCGCGGCTTCGATCTGTGCGCGGCTTGCTTTCGGCTTGTAGATCGGCAGCGGTTCGTAGGTCGCGATGTCGAATTCGATTTCAGCCAGTTGCACGTCGATCGGCAGGTCGATCAGCACCGGACCCGGGCGGCCCGAGCGCATCAGGTGGAACGCCTGCTGGAACACGCGCGGCACCAGTGCCGGCTCGCGCACCGTGACCGCCCACTTGGTGACCGGCTTCGCGATCGATTCGATGTCGACCGCCTGAAAGTCTTCCTTGTAGAGCCGGGCGCGCGGCGCCTGGCCGGTGATCGCGAGAATCGGAATCGAGTCGGCGGACGCGGAGTAAAGGCCGGTGATCATGTCGGTGCCGGCCGGGCCGGACGTGCCGATACACACGCCGATATTGCCGGGGGACGCGCGTGTGTAGCCTTCGGCCATATGCGATGCGCCTTCGACGTGGCGAGCGAGCACATGGCTGATGTTGCCCGCTTTGCGCATGGCCGAATAGAACGGATTGATCGCGGCGCCTGGCACACCGAACGCGGTGTCGATACCTTCCTTTTCGAGCACCAGAACGGCTGCGTCGACGGCTCTCATCTTGGCCATGAATGTCTCCTGGGGTGTGCTGCCAATGTGGGAAATGGGGCGTTCTTCGCACTGTAGGCCTGCACCAAAGGTTTGATAAGATCAGTCCGGGTCGTTTATTCCGATACAAAAAGTATCGAATCGGTTGGCGTGCGGTTGGCGTGCGGTTGGCGCGCGGTTGGCATGAAGTCACCTGCCCCAAGCCGATTTAGCGATGGAGACGAAGATGGATCGCTTCAAACAGATCGAAACGTTCGTGCGTGTCGCGGATGCCGGCAGCCTGGCTGCCGCGGCGCTCGAGGAGGGCGTGTCGCCGGTCATTCTCGGGCGGCGCATCGATGCGCTCGAAAAGCGGCTCGGCGTGAAGCTGATGTACCGGTCGACTCGGCGTCTGGTCGTCAGCGAGGAGGGCGCGTCGTTTCTCGAACGCTGCCGCGGGATGCTGGCCGAATGGGATCAGGCGGAAAACGAACTGAGCGCCGGGCACCGCGCGGTGAGCGGCCATCTGATCGTATCGGCGCCCGCCGCGTTCGGCCGCAAGCACGTGGCGCCGCTCGCGCCGGCCTTTGTCGCCGACAAGCCGGAATTGCAGGTGTCGTTCAATCTGACCGACCGCGTCGTCGACCTCGTGCGCGAAGGCTACGACCTGTCGATTCGAATCGGCGGCGCGGTCGATCCGAACTTCGTCGCGGTCAAGCTCGCGTCGAATTCGCGCGTCGTATGCGGCACGCCCGCGTATTTCAGAAAGCACGGCCGGCCGAAGACGCTCGAAGACCTGCCCGCGCACAACTGCCTCGCATTCAATCTGCAAGGCGGGCAGAACCGCGGCTGGTATTTCCGGCGCAACGGCAAGCTGGTGACGGTGCGCGTCGGCGGCACGCTCGATTGCAACGATGGCGAGCTTTTACACCGCTGGGTCTCCGAAGGGCTCGGGCTCGGCTGGCGTTCGACGTGGGAAGTGCAGCAGCAGATCGCGCGTGGCGAACTCGAAACCGTGCTCGACGACTACGCGCTGCCCGACTACGACATTCTTGCGGTGTATCCGCAGCAACGCTTCGTGCCGGCCAAGGTGCGATATTTCATCGATTATCTGAAGGTGGTGTACGCGCGGCCCGGATACTGGACGGGGGACTCGTAGCACGCGAATGACGCGCAAGAGCGCGACTGCCCGATGCCGCTCGCCCGCGGTGAGTGATCAGTGGACGGCCGTTGCACGCGGGGCGGCGCGCACACGTTCCCGCGCGCGCCGCCCCGCGCTTTCATCCGACGATCAACGTGCCGTTCATCGTCTCGTGTCCCGATCCGCAAAAGATGTCGCACAGGAATTCGACCGTGCCGGCGTCGCCCGCTTGCGCGGCCAGGCGCACCGGCGCGCCCGGCGGCACATCGACGCGCACGCCGTACTGCGGAATCGAAAAGCCCATCATGACGTCTTCCGACACCAGCTCGAACACCACGGATTCATGCGGCGCGAGCTTGATCTGATTCGGCGTGAACACGAAGCGCTTCGCGTGCACGCGAATCACACGCGGCTCGGCGGCGCGCGCCGGGATGCGCGACAGCGCCGCGAGCGCGGCAGCCGTGCCGGCGAAGCCCAGCCATCTGCGTCGCGCGGCGTTTTGCGGCAAGCGGTGGAGTGCGGTTGGCATCGCGCGTCCTCAGGAAATGTTGCGAATCGGCATTTCATTCAGCGCGAACGTGCGTGGCTGCGCGCTCACTTCGACCTGCCGCCAGCCCAGCCCGCGATACGGCGCGGCCGCATCCCACGTGACCGGCAGCCGCTTTTCCTGCGAGCCGGGCGCGGGCAGCGGGAACATCAACGAGCGCGCCGCGTGGTGCGCGATGTTGCCGGTCATCGTGTGATGTTCCTGGTGGATATGTCCGTAGAACACGGTCACGTTCTGTCGACGCGTCAGCACGTCGATCACCTGCGCGCCGTCGCGCGTCGCCCAGTCCCATTGCGGCGCCAGATCGAACAGCGGCCGGTGCGTGAAGACGACGATGCGCGCGTCCTTCGGCTGCTTGTCGATATCGGTGGCAAGCCATTCGATCTGCTCGGCGCCGACGCGGCCCGCCGGATCCGACACATTGTCGAGTGTGATGAAATGCACGCCCTTGTGATCGAACGTGTAGTGCGTCGGGCCGAAGTGCTCCTTGAACGCGGCGCCCGCGTCGAGACTCGCATCGTGTTCGCCGGGCATCAGGTAGAGCGGCTTCACGTTCAGCCCGCTGACGATCGACGCGAACTGTTTCATCCGCTCGCGGCGCAACTGCGGATCGTCGGTCGTATGCGTGAGGTCGCCAGTGAAGATCACGAAGTCCGGCATCTCCGGCAGCGCGTTGACCGCCGCGACTGCCTTGGGCAGCGTGCCTTTCGCATCCGGATTGACGGCCGGGCCTTCGAACCCCCAGTGCGCGTCCGACAGCTGCACGAAGTAAAACTCCTGATCGCGCCCATACGTGAAGCCGGGCAGCGCCGACGCGAACGCCGCGCCGCCGACCGCGGCCAGCTTCAGGAAATCGCGCCGTTTCAGATGACGAAGGGTGGATTGCATGGTCTCTCCTCGCAGGGTGGGGTCTGCCTGTCGAACCTTGAACGTGCGTCTTTTATTCCCGTTTTATTTCTGATGAACGACGCACGCGGCGGGAATAAACTCGGCGCGTGGCCGGTATGGCAGCGGTAACGTTCGGAGGGTTCCGGTGATCGAAACCGACAGTGATGCCGCACAGCGCAGCGCCCGCTTCCAGCAGATGGCGCTGCCGCATCTCGATGCGGCTTTTAACCTTGCGCGCTGGTTATGCGGCAATCCGAACGATGCCGAAGACATCGTGCAGGACGCGTATATCCGGGCGTTCCGCTACTTCGACATGTTCCACGGCGACAACGCGCGACCGTGGCTGCTAACCATTGTGCGGCGCACCTGGTACACCGAATGGCAGAAGCGCGAGATGTCGCGCCATTCGGTCGAGTTCGACGAGAACCTCGACGATGCGACCTTCGAGGGCTGGAGCGAACCGAACGCCGACCCCGAGACGCTGATGATCCGCGATCAGGACGCGCGTCTCGTGCATGCGGCGCTCGAGCAGCTGCCGGCCGAATATCGCGAGGTGATGGTGCTGCGCGAACTGGAGGAGCTCAGTTACCGCGAGATTGCGACGATCGCCGATTTGCCGGTGGGCACGGTGATGTCGCGTCTCGCGCGCGGACGGCGGCGGCTCGCGGAGTCGCTTGCGTCGCTGCAGGCGCGTGCGGCCGGCAAGCCGGCGCCATCGCGTGGCGCCGCGGCGGGGGCGGCGGCCACGGCGACAGGCGGGCGCGGCGGCGCGCGTGATAAGCGCTGCGGGGGCAGTGCGGTAGGCGGGGCCGCGGCAGCCCCCGCAGCGGCGCCGGGGACGATGCCGCCGGGCGCGCTTGCCAACCGGGCGGGGGACCCGTCATCGGCCGGCGACCGGACGCCCGGCCACTCTTCCGGACCCTCGCCACGTAATCCCGGCGCAACGCCGGGCGGTATCGCTCAGGAGAACCCAGATGGACTGTAACGACGCACGCCCGCTGATCGACGCGAACGTCGACCGGGAACTCTCGCCGCCCGATGCGCACGCGCTGCAGCAGCATATCGATCGTTGCGCGGCCTGCCAGCGCGAAAGCGATGCAGTGCGCGCGCTGAGTGCCGCGGTACGCACCGCGGCTCAATATCATCGCGCGCCGCAGGCACTGCGTGCGCGGATCATCGGGGCGCTGCCGGCGACTGGCGCCGGTTTGCAGCGCGAGGAGACCAGCCGATCCGCCGCAGAGCGGAATGATGGCGAGTATCAGGGGACAAGCCGAGGCGCGACGAGGGGCGAAACTGCGCAGACGCCGCGCGGCGGTCGGCGTGATTCACCGTCGAGCCGGCGCTGGCTCGATTTTCTGCGCGGCAAGCGGCCGGCTTCCGGCGAAGCGCGCGAGAGTGGCTGGGGGCCGGTTCGCGGCGGCGCGCCGGTCGCGCTGCCGTTCGGCGCCGCGTGGCGTGGCGGCGCACTCGCGCTCGCGGTGTGCGCGGCGGTGGCGGCCGGCGTGCTTTATACGCAGCAGCGCGTGGTCGCGCCGTCCGGTCTCGTCGACGAACTGGTGTCGAGTCACGTGCGCGCGCAGATTTCGGGGCGCGATATCGACGTGATCTCGTCGGATCAGCATACGGTGAAGCCCTGGTTCAACGGCCGCATCGACTATGCGCCGCCGGTGGTCGACCTGAAGTCGAGCGGCTTTGCGCTGGCGGGCGGGCGGCTCGACTATGTCGGCCATCGCCGGGTCGCGGTGCTGACTTACATGCATGCCAAGCACGTGATCGACGTCTACGTGTTTCCCGATAACGATCCGGCAGCCGGCAAGCCCGGCCCGTCGCTGTCGAGCGACGGCTACTCGCTGGCACGCTGGCGCGACGCCGGGATGATGTGGTGGGCCGTTACCGACGCGGCGCCGGAATCGTTGACGCAGCTCGAAGCAGCGATGCGCGCACGGCTGCAAAACGGCACGGAAACAGGCGACGGGAGCTGACGGCGGGGGCTGAGGGCGCGCGGTAAATCGTTGAAAATCAAAGCGTAATCGTGCGAGTGTGAGGCGCATCCCCGCTTGCAGTCCGGCCCCATTCGGGTTACACTCTCGGGCTTCTCACTTGCCACACCGGTTCGACGCCCGGGTGGCTTTATATCCAAAAGCGACTTAAGGAGTGTGTATGCGTCATTATGAAATCGTCTTTATCGTGCACCCCGATCAAAGCGAGCAAGTGCCCGCGATGATCGACCGGTATAAGTCCACGATCACGTCGCACGGTGGCCAGATCCACCGTATCGAAGACTGGGGCCGTCGCCAGCTGGCCTACATGATCGAGAAACTCGCGAAGGCCCACTACGTCTGCATGAACATCGAATGCGACCAGACCACGCTCGAAGAACTCGAGCACGCATTCAAGTTCAATGACGCCGTGCTGCGCCACCTGATCGTCAAGATGAAGAAGGCCGAAACCGGCCCGTCGCCGATGATGAAGGAAGTGCAGCGCGAAGAAGCCAAGAAGGCGGCTGCTACGCAACCGTCCGAAGCGCAGGCTTAAGACACCAAGCCATCAGAGTGAACCGGCTGCAACTCACAGCCAGCGTCGTCGAGCGCGAACCGGTGCGGTACACCCCCGCCGGCGTTCCGATTGCAGGCTGCCTGTTGCAACACCGCACCGAAGTCGTCGAAGCGGGCATTGCCCGGCAAGTTGAACTGACGATGCCCGCGGTGGCCGCCGGCGAAGCGAGCGGCAGGCTGGAGCGCTGTGCGATGGGCGTCGAAACGCTCTTCACCGGCTTCCTGGCGAAGAAAAGCCGCAACGCGAGAACTCTGGTGTTTCACATCACAGATTTGCAGGACATAGGAAAGGACTGAACATGCCCCGCCCGACTGGTAAGAAATTCGACAAGCGTCGCCAGCAACAAAACCCGCTCTTCAAGCGCAAGAAGTTCTGCCGCTTTACGGCTGCCGGCGTCGATCAGATCGACTACAAAGACATCGAAACGCTGAAGGACTTCATCGGCGAAAACGGCAAGATCACGCCGGCGCGCCTTACGGGTACGAAGTCGCACTATCAACGCCAGCTGGACACGGCAATCAAGCGCGCGCGTTTCCTCGCGCTGATGCCGTACACCGACCAGCACAAGGCCTAAACCCGACGGCGCCACAAGGAGCAATTGAATGCAGATCATTCTTCTCGAAAAAGTCGTCAACCTGGGCAACCTCGGCGATATCGTCAAGGTGAAGGACGGCTACGCACGTAACTACCTGATCCCGAACAAGCAGGCGCGCCGCGCCACGAAGGACGCGATCGCCGAATTCGAAGTCCGCCGCGCGGAACTCGAAAAGGTCGCCGCTGAAAAGCTGGCAGCCGCTCAGGCGCTCGGCGAAAAGATGGCCGGCCTGACGGTTCAGATCAGCCAGAAGGCTGGCGTCGACGGCCGCCTGTTCGGCTCGGTGACGAACGCGGACATCGCCGGCACGCTGACCAAGCAAGGCTTCGCAGTGGAAAAGGCGCAAGTGCGCATGCCGGAAGGCCCGCTGAAGATGGTCGGCGACCATCCGGTGCAGGTTTCGCTGCACACCGACGTTCACGTCGACGTGACGGTGTCGGTGCTCGGCGAGCACGTCTAAGCGACGCATCGCTAGAAAAAAGTCGCCGGGCAGTTGCTGGCGCAAGGGCAGGGGCCGGGAAACCGGCCCCTGCTTTTTTTATCGCGTTTCAAATCGCGCCGCGCCTGCCGGTGAACCTTTGCGCGCGCGTTTATTTGCCCGATAATCCCACCCCATGAACGCACCGTCGAAAGATCCCCAACTCGAGTCGCTGAAAGTCCCGCCGCATTCGATCGAGGCCGAGCAATCGGTGCTCGGCGGGCTGCTGCTCGACAATGCAGCATGGGACCGCATTGCGGATTTTCTGTCGCAAAGCGACTTCTACCGATATGACCACCGGATTATCTACGAGCACATCGGCCGGCTGATCGCGGCCACGCGTCCGGCGGACGTGGTCACGGTGTTCGAGGCGCTCAGCACATCGGGCAAGGCGGAGGAGGTCGGCGGGCTCGCATATTTGAACGCGCTCGCGCAGAACACGCCGAGCGCCGCGAATATCCGTCGTTATGCCGAAATCGTGCGCGATCGCGCGGTGCTGCGGCGGCTCGTGTCGGTGGCCGATGAAATTTCGGCCGATGCGTTTAACCCTCAGGGCAAGGAAGTCCGTCAGCTGCTCGACGAGGCTGAATCGAAAGTGTTTTCGATCGCCGAAGACGGCGCGCGCGGTACGCAGGGCTTCCTTGAGATTGGTCCGCTGCTGACGCAGGTGGTCGAGCGTATCGACACGCTTTATCACACCGCTAACCCGAGCGATGTGACCGGCACGCCGACTGGTTTTGTCGACCTCGACCGGATGACGTCCGGCATGCATGGCGGCGAGCTGATTATCGTCGCGGGAAGACCGTCGATGGGCAAGGCGCAGCCGCTCGATGCCCGCGTGAAGACGCTGACCGGCTGGAAGCGCATGGGCGAGCTCGCGGTCGGCGACGCGCTGGCTTCGGTCGACGGCGCGCCGTCGATCGTCACCGGATGCTATCCGCAGGGCGAGCGTCAGGTGTATCGGATGCGCTTCTCGGATGGGCGATCGGCCGAGTGCTGCGACGAACACCTGTGGACTGTCCATTATCGCGACTGGCCCACGCCCCGCATTCTGAACACGGCGGAAATCCGCGCGCTGCTGGCGCGCGAGCGCTATCGCAACCGCTTGTGGATCGATATGGCGAGCGGTGATTTCGGCCACCAGGAGGCGTTGGCGGTCGACGCGTGGGTGCTCGGCGCATTGCTCGGCGATGGTGCGCTGGATGGCACCGCCGTGCGCTTCAGCGTGAAGGCGGAAGAGACACTGGAACGCATGCTCAGCCGCGTCGGCGCCGCGCTCGAACTCAGCTGGGGCGGCCAGTACGATTGGCGCATCAAGCGGCTCAAGCGGTCCTCCGCGGAAGATGGAACGGCCCGCCCGCCCGTCAATTCGCTCAAGCAGGCGCTCGAGCACATGGGACTTTGGGGGCGAACCAGTTACGACAAGTTCATTCCGCGCGCGTACCTCGACGCGAGCAAATCGGTGCGGCTCGATTTGCTTCGTGGGTTACTCGATACCGATGGCTGGGTCGAATCGTGGGGCACGGTGCGCTACTCGACGGCCAGTCCGGATCTGGCGCGCGACGTGTGCGAACTGGTCCGCTCGCTCGGCGGCTGGTGCACGATTTCGGAGAAGCGGTGCAGTTTCACAAGCGACGGCGTACGCAAGGACGGTGCAACTGCGTATCAATGCACGATCAGTCATCCGGACCCGCAGAGCCTGTTCCTGTTCGAAGGGAAGCGCGCGCGGCTGACGGCAGGGCGCACGCGTCGCAAGCTGCCGGTTATCGCGTCGATCGAGCCGACCCGGCAGACCGCTACCCAGTGCATTTCCGTGTCACACCCGTCGCGCCTGTACATCACCGACGATTACGTGGTCACGCATAACACCGCGTTTTCGATGAACATCGGCGAATACGTCGCGGTCGAGTACGGCTTGCCGGTCGCGGTGTTCTCAATGGAAATGCCGGGCACGCAACTGACGATGCGTATGCTCGGCTCGGTCGGGCGCCTCGATCAGCACCGGATGCGTACCGGACGCCTGACCGACGAAGACTGGCCGAAGCTCACGCACGCGGTGCAAAAGATGAGCGAAGCGCAGATCTTCATCGACGAAACCGGTGGTCTGAACCCAATGGAATTGCGCTCGCGCGCACGGCGTCTTGCGCGGCAATGCGGCAAGCTGGGGTTGATCATCGTCGATTACCTGCAGCTGATGAGCGGGTCGTCGGCGGGCGAGAACCGCGCGACCGAAATCTCCGAAATCTCGCGTTCGCTTAAGAGCCTCGCAAAAGAACTCGACGTGCCGGTCATCGCGCTGTCGCAGCTGAACCGCGGTCTCGAACAGCGTCCGAACAAGCGGCCGGTGATGTCGGATTTGCGCGAATCCGGCGCTATCGAGCAGGACGCGGACGTGATCCTGTTTATCTATCGCGACGAAGTCTATAACCCGGACAGCCCGGACAAGGGCACGGCCGAAATTATCATCGGCAAGCAGCGTAACGGGCCGATCGGTCCCGTTCGGCTGACGTTCATCGGGCAATACACGAAGTTCGACAATTTTGCGGGCGCGCAGTCGTTCTACGGCAGCGAATAGTTGACGAAAAGGGCGTCCTGAGGCGGTGTCTTCGGCTGCATCGAGCGGTACAATATGTACGATTTATGACAGATGCGCTGTCATACTGTTGTGCCATCCGCTCGTCACCTGGTCCGATAGCCTCCCTTCAGGAACCCAATGTTCGGTCGTTTCATGCCCACCGAGGGCAAATTCTTCGAGATCTTCAACGCGCATGCGAAATACATCGTCTCGGCCAGCCACGAGCTTGAGCTGCTGATCGACAATCTCGCTGACGCGGAAATTCACAAACGTAACGTGCAGGCCGCCGAAAAGGCGGCCGACAAGCTCACGCACGAAACGATCGACCTGCTGCACAAAACCTTCATCACGCCGCTCGACCGCGACGAAATCCACAAGCTGATCGGCACGATGGACGACATCCTCGACCTGATGGAGGACGTCGCCACTGCCATTTCGTTGTACGACGTGCAGGCGGTGACGTCCGAGGCGAGCCAGCTCGCGCATATCTGCACGTCGTGCTGCGAACGCGTGCAGGCGGCGGTCCAGCTGCTGCCCGACATGAAGCAGGCGCGCGCGATCCTGAAGGCCTGCGAAGACATCGATCGTCTCGAGTCCGACGCGGACGGCGTGCTGCGTGCCGCGATGTCCAAGCTCTTTCGCGAAGAAGACGATGTGAAGACGCTGATCAAACTGAAGGCCATTTACGAGCTGCTCGAGGCGATCACCGACAAGTGCGAGGATGTCGCGAACATCATCGAAGGCATCGTGCTGGAAAACGCCTGATGCAATCGGTACAACTCGCTATCTGGGTCGTCGCAACGCTGGTTGCGGTTGCGCTGGTGTTCGACTTCATGAACGGCTTTCACGACGCGGCCAACTCGATCGCGACGGTCGTGTCGACTGGTGTGCTCAAGCCGCAACAGGCGGTCGCGTTTGCTGCGTTGTTCAATGTCATCGCGTATTTCATCTTTCACCTGAAGGTCGCGGAGACCGTCGGCAGAGGCACGATCGATCCGAATATCGTCGATCACTACGTGGTGTTCGGCGCGCTGGTCGGCGCGATCGGGTGGAATATCGTCACGTGGTATTACGGCATTCCGTCGAGTTCGTCGCATGCGCTGATCGGCGGCCTGGTCGGCGCCGCGCTCGCGAAATCGGGATGGGGCGCGCTGAATCTCGACGGGCTGGTCAAGACGATTGCGTTTATCTTCATCTCGCCGTTGCTCGGTTTCGTGCTTGGTTCGTTTTTCATGCTGAACGTGTCGTGGCTGTATTTCCGCACGCCGCCGAGCAAGGTCGACCGGCGCTTCCGGCGGCTGCAATTGCTGTCGGCTGGCCTCTATAGTCTCGGTCACGGCGGCAACGACGCGCAGAAGACGATCGGTATCATCTGGATGCTGCTGATCGCGACAGGCTACGTATCGGCGAGCGCCGATGCGCCGCCGATCTGGGTGATCGGCGGCTGCTATCTGTCGATGGGGCTGGGCACGCTATTCGGCGGCTGGCGCATCGTGCGCACAATGGGGCAGAAGATCACGAAGTTAAAGCCGGTCGGCGGTTTCTGCGCGGAAACAGGCGGTGCGCTGACGCTCTTTTTCGCGTCTTGGCTTGGCATTCCGGTGTCGACGACGCATACGATCACCGGCGCGATTGTCGGCGTCGGCGCCACGCGGAAGTTGTCCGCGGTGCGATGGGGCGTCGCCGGCAATATCGTTTGGGCGTGGATTCTGACTATCCCGGCGTCCGCGGTGCTCGCGGGCGCGGGTTGGTGGCTCGGGCACCGGTTTCTGTAGCGGTGCGAGGCGGGAAGCACCCGCTTCCCGTGCCCGCTTACCATCAGATCAACGGCGAACTCACGCCATCCATCGGAATGATCGCGCCTGACACATAGCTCGCGCGGCGGCTTGCGAGGAACAGCGCGACATCCGCAATCTCTTCGGGCTTCGCAAAACGACCGAGCGGCACCTTCGCTTCACCGCGCGAACGCGCCTCGTCGATATCGACGCCTTGCTGCTGAGCCTCGAGCGCGAGCGCCTCTTCGACGCGCTCGGTCAGCGTCGCGCCCGGATTGATCGCGTTGATCCGGATGCCATAGCGCGCGTGATAATGCGCGAGGCCGACGGTCGCCAGCATCAGCGCTGCGTTCGCCGCGCCACCCGCAATGTGAATGTCAGTCGCGTACTTGCCGCCCATGCCGATGATGTTGACGATCGTGCCAGGCTCGGCCGCCTCGCCCGACTTCACGCGCGCGACCATCCGGCGCAGCACTTCCTGCTGCGGGTAGATATACGGGAAGTACTTCGCCTCCATCGTCGCCTTGAACGCATCCGCGTCGAGCGCTTCCGGATCGTAGCGGCGCGCGGCGCCGGCACTGTTGACGAGGATATCGATCGGGCCAAGCGCCTGAGTCGCTTCTTCGACGACGTCCGCGGCGCTGTGCGGATCATGCAGATCGGCACGCGCGAGGTGAACCTGCAAGCCTTCGCCTTTCAACTGCTCGCGAGCTCGCGCGAGATTGGCCGGGTCGCGCGATACGATCGCGACTTTCGCGCCTTCGACCGCGAATGCGCGTGCGCACGCGAGGCCGATACCCTTGCTGCCGCCCGTGATCAGCACGACTTTGCCTTTGAGTCCGAGATCCATCTTGTTTCACCTGCCTGTCTGGAAATATCGGACACGATAGCAGACGCAGCATTCGCTGTGCTTGCAAAGTATCCACTCAGGTGACGTGGCGGAAGCTCAGCCTCCTTTGCTCGTTGGCGAATTCGAAATGCAAAAAGTAACGTTCGATGCTTCGTTTCGAGTCGAAATTGTCAGCACGCTTTAATCTGGTTCAATTTATCGCGAATATGAATTATATCGAGACGATTGCAACGGATGCATTGGTGTAGTGTCTGTCTGATTGAAAATTAACATGGATTTATAGCGTTGGTCTTCTATATTGAAGTCTGGTCAGTAAAGCGGGCTGGTCGATTAGTAGCGGTTATTTAACGAATCGTTTTTCAAACCTGGCGTCGAACTGGAGTTAGCGATGAGCATCCCTAACGATGTTTCCAATGCTTCAGGCAATCAGAAAGCTGTGAAACCGGCCACGACCGACAAATCAACACAGGCGCCAGGTAGTGGTGACGGAGCAACGTTTAATCAGTCTGACTCATTTTCATTTTATACATTCCGGCGGGGCGAGATCGATCCGCGCACCGGTTCATTCAATTACCGGATTCCGGTTGCACGATTAACCGGAAACCAGAAACTCGGGCCTTCCGTCGAGTTGTATCTGAGTTACAACCATTTCACTGACGACGATGAAGGGTTTGGCGGTGGCTGGTCGCTCGGGTTGAGCAAGTTCTTATTCACCAACGAACGCAGGCAGGTGATATTACGGGACGGCCGGGTCGTCAATGTTGACTACGACGAGAGCACGTCGACGTATACGATTAATACGGTGGATATCAAGGATTTCATTCTCAAGAAAGGAAGCGCGGAAGATTACCTGATCATCTACAAGGATGGCATAACCGAAACGCTCAGCAAGTCCGGCATCGTGCGCTACGTGACCAAAATCGCGCACGAAAACGGCTACACGCTGTCACTGACCTACGATAGTGCGAACCGGCTGACCCGGATCACTGACGAAGCGAACACAAACCTTCTGGACATTAGTTATACCGACACCGAGGACGACTCGGGCAAGGTGACCGCGCGGGACTGCGTGGTCGAACTGTTCAAGGACAACGCGGATTGCGCGAGCAAGGTGACCTTCAAGGTCAGTGATGACGGGGTATCCGGACTCACCTTGCGGTCGTGCGAAGTGAATCTGGACGGCACCAACACCGTCGAGACGTATGCATTTAGTTATATCCCGGCGGACTCCGCTGTGGGGTTCCGTGTCATTTCGCAGGTCACCAGCGATTTTGCCGGGCCGGCGACCGAAGCCATCCAGTATGGCCCCCAGCTTTCAATACCGGATGGCGCGCCATGGACCTCGATTCCGGCCGTGACGTACTACACGTTTTCGATGACGTCGGCGGGGACAGGCGTCACCCACACCGAAGTGCACGGATTCACTTATGGAACCGGTACCGGCCCGGCTGCAACGAACAACTTTCTGGGATATGAGGAAGGCGCGACCTGGAGTGCCACGGCGGTCGACAATTGCTACCGCCGCGGGTGGGATTACCGGTACACGACATCGGAAAAGGTAACGGCGGACGGCGTTGAATTGCAGACGGTAACGCGGACTTACGACAAGTATCACAGGATGGTTTCGGCAATACTCACCATTCCCAACGTCGGATCCGCGGTCAACCGCAGTGAACAGCGGATGTATTACTATCCCGGCGACACTGAAACCGAGTATGTCTCACTGCCGGCGCAATACAGATTGCCAGACGAGATCGTTTCCACATTTTCAGAAACGAAACAGACCAGGGGCAAGCCCCCGGTTGATCACACTCGCACCACAACGCATACGATGTCTTATGACGAATACGGCAACGTCCTGCAAACCACGGAGGATGGCGGATTCACGGTCGATTACGCGTATTATCCGGCGGCCGGTGAAGCGGGTAACTGCC
Source organism: Paraburkholderia rhizosphaerae (assembly GCF_004366595.1). Lineage (GTDB taxonomy): Bacteria > Pseudomonadota > Gammaproteobacteria > Burkholderiales > Burkholderiaceae > Paraburkholderia > Paraburkholderia rhizosphaerae. The sequence continues at coordinate 309,574 of NZ_SORE01000004.1, read as the reverse complement.
CGGCCGAACCGAACGGGTTTATCCGTTACCCGAAAACCATGACGAAATACAAAGCGGATGTGGCATCGGATTCGAGTACGACCACCTGCACTTATGTGTCGACGCAAAGCAAAAGTATTCCTGATCCTGACGGCGGCGCCGACACGGCGGTCAACTACACGGTCATCCAGGACCAGAAGGAGACGCGGAAAATCGCCGGCGCGGATAGCAGCGACTACCGCAAGACGACGTATGAATACTTCACCGATGCAACAGATCCTGCCAGTCTGGGGCGGCTGAAATCGACGACGCTGCTGCTGAGCAGTGAAACGGGCATGGCGACCCGTTACACCTACACGCTTTCCGGGAGCCAACTGACGATCGGCACGACGCAAACCGGTGTCGACGGCACCACGCTCACCGAATCCAGAACCATTTCATGCCTGACCGGTGCGCCGCTCGAACTGACGGACAACCTTGGCGTCAAGAGCAACCTCGTGTACGACGCGCTCGGACGCGTGACCTCGTATACGAGTGCAACGGGCACCGCGTACGAGCGCACGGTGACCTACAGCTATGCAGTGGATGCGTCCACGAAACTGCATACGTCGACGACGACCGAGCCATCGGTCAACGTGGTGAAGACCACGATGGACGCACTGGGCAACGTGGTGAAGGAAGAAATCGGTGACAAGATCTCCCGCACCTGGGAGTACAACACGCGAGGGTGGCTGGTCACGGAGCACACGTTCGACTACGACGTGCCCGCAGCTGACGGTACAACCGCGAATCTCGATCTGGTCAACACATACACCTACGACGCGTTCGGCAACCTGGCGCGCGCGGTCTACCACGACAATCACGAGCAGGTCAGGCATTTCAACATCGGCAACGCGAAGCTCACCGAAAGCATCAATGTACCCGTGAGGAAAAGTAAGACCGATGTCGTCAAGGTGTATTGCAGCACGGTGACCGTGTACGACCAAAAGACGATGTTGCCGCTGAAGATCAGGGAATTCGATCTTGACGATAGAACGCTCAGAACCGAGACGACGACAACCTACGATGCGTTCTTTCGCGTCGAGAGCATCAAGGTGGTCGACAGCGCAACGAAGGCGCAGTCGTACGTGAAAATGGAATATGACTTCTTCGACCGGGTCAGCAAGGCGGTGGAATATGACGGCGACGCCGCTGGACGGACGAAGGAGTTCCGCTACTGGGCCTATGGCCTCGACTCCAGCAGGATCGCCGACCTGGTGGTAGACAGCGTTTCCGTTGCGACCCAAGCCTATGACGGCGTCGGGCGCCTGACGCAGATCAACCGCAACCCCGCGTACACCTCTGAGTACCTGACGAAATACGAATACGACGCGGGGTACGTGACGCCAAAGAAAATCACCACGCCGCGCCTCATCGACATTGTCTATACCTGGTGCCCCGAACTGGGCGGGGTGCCGACGTTCATCACTCCACCCGCGGATAAGGGCGGTACGTTCGAATACCGGTACGACAGCGCGCTCGTCAAGCTGACCAGCCAGATCTACAAGGTTGGCACGGTGATGCAGCAGCGGGATCTGCAGTACGACATGAACGCACTGTTGATTTCCGAACAGTACACGCTAACGCCGTCCGAGGGCATCTCGGTCGATTACAGGAATGCCTTTTCGCGCACTGTCCTGGGCAGGCTCAAATCGGTGAGCCGCACACTGACCAGCAGCACAACAGTCAGTTATCCCAGAGGCGACGTGAAATACACCTACGATCAGGCCGGGCGGGTGGATGGCATCTCATTTTTGAGCGGGGATGCGGCCGTACTTGCGATGGCGATCTCCTACAGCGGTGGCGAACTGGTCAACCAGGTTGACTACACCTTTACCCTGCCTGCCGGGTCCACCCCTGCCACGCAGACTTTCCGGCTGACGCTGTCGTACGACCGCAAGATGCGGGTGACGACGAAGGAGTATGAATGGGTAGTCGAAAACGCCGATAACAGTTATACATATACAACCTGTGCCAGCAGCGCGGTCACCTACGACGGTCTGGACCGGATCACCGGGCAACATTTCGGCGGGGCTGCCGAGACGACGGCCATCAACCACGAGCGCGACTATCTGGGCCGCCTGACAAAGTCGACGCTGGCCGATACGACAACGGCCTATCCGAAGGACCCGGCCGGCAATGACGTGCGCGAATACACCTTCAGCTACGACCAGTATGACAACCTCACGTCGGCGGGGACCACGGCGAAGGAATCGGGTTCCACGACAACCGTCGCCTATTCGTACGCGGGTGGCAAGAATGTGTTCGAACTGCAGCAGCAGACGATCACCAGAGCGGACGGGACCTCCAGCGAGATCGCCCTCGCACACGACGCATCGGGCAATGTCGCGAGCGTCACGGGTCCCGCTGGGACCGTCGTCATCAACCTGTACGACTGTTACGAAAAGCTGCGTGCACGGCAGTTGATGAAGTCCGGCCAACCCACCACGAGAGCGATTTTCACCACCAATCCGCAGGGGACGATCGGATCGGAAAAGCAAACGGTCACCGTCGCGGAAACGACCACGACCAGTCGGCCGACGGCGTTCGGCTACTGCGATGGCGTGCTCGACGCGTCGCTGCGTAAGCAGGCCGCGGGCGACACCAGCGTGCAACTGGCGAGCTACCTGCGTGGTGTGGGGGGTGTCGATGCAATGGGCTGCGCGAGCGGCAATCCGACCGACGGGTTCACGAAGACGCAGTCGATGCTGTTCAGTGATGCGTTCGGCAGCGTGTTTGGCAACGCGGATCCGTCGGCCGGCGCGAGCCCGGCAATCACACCGGCCATCTACAGTCCGTACGGCTATCAGGGTTCACCGGTATCGGACACGTCGTACGACCCGATTGGTTTCAAAGGCGCGCGTTTTGATCAGCTGACCGGTTTGTACCATCTGGGCGATGGCGTGCGTGCTTACGACGGCGCCGGGTTGCTGCGTTTTCTTCAGTACGATCCGCTCAGCCCGTTTGGTGAGGGCGGCCTGAACCCTTACGGCTTTTGTGACGGTGATCCGATCACGTTTTCTGATCCTTCCGGGTATGCGAAAAATGAAGCGTTTCCTTATACGCGAACGTTTTTTGCCGTGATCGGCTTCCTGCTGGGCGCGGCCGGATTCGGTATTGGCGCGTTCGCAGCGGTGGGAGGCGGGGTATCAGGGTTAATTGCGCTTTCGTTTGCCGGAGGCGTCGTCGGACTTGCGGGTGGATCGATGGGCCTCGCCGCAGCGCTGGTTGAAGACGAAACGCATGCGGCGAATCTCGAAATAGCCAGCAGTGCGTTTTTCGCGCTTGGCTCTGTGCTCGATGGAGTGTCTGCCGTGATGCATTTCCTGCCGCGCTTGGGCGGCTGGAAAATCATCGCGAAATATTCGTCTGGGAGAGTGCTGACAGCAAACACCGAATATGCGATCTTTCCGGGAACAGGAGCTGCGTACGGGCGACGAGCTCCCATCGTGGGCGGTGGGGCAGCAGCGGGAGTCTCTGCGGTGACGGCGACGCATCACGGCAATGTCGGTCAATTCTTTGTGCCGACCATAAGCGGAATTGTCGACGGAGTCATCCAGTATTCCGACGATCTGGGGTTCCGGGTAGAGTATGCCGCGCGTTACTTGCATCAAACCTTTATCAACTTATTCGACGATGCGGACGGGGCCATTTTTCTCATGTCCTGTGGTGGCACCAGACAGGGCGCAATAAATAACGCGCAAACGCTAGCCCAATATACGCAAAGGTCCGTGATAGCGTTTCCATCCGCGACAGTCGTCACGCATGGTCGTGACGCCGCCCGCGTGACCCGCCCGTTTTGGGAACCCGCTATGCAAGCCAGTATCTCGGCCTTTGGATACCCTTGGTTTCCGAAGGCGATGACATTCACTCCCACGTAGTCATCGCGGCAGGAATCCGCATTGAGCCTGAGCCGCAGGCTCAGCAATCCATTCAGTAGCCTTGATTCGCAAAGTTTGCGATCGGATCGTCATCAGTTTGATCGGCGCGGAAAGTGGCCTTCGACGTCTGTGGCGAACGCGTTATCGGTCGGCCACCGCCGCTTGTCCGTTGGACTTGCGGCATCTGCTGAGGCCGCTGAGCTTGCAGGACGGCGACCGCCGCGGGCGGCGGAGGTTCGTAGGCGTCCGCCGCTGCGTCGATCGGATCGGGCGCCTGTGCGGCGGCACGTGCCTGCGCTTGCGCGGCGTTCATCGTAGGCGGTGGTGGCTCGAAAGCATCGGGCAGGGCGGGAGACGAGAAGACCGATGCGCGGTCGTTGCGCAACGGCCCGACGGTCGACACTGCCTGCCCGTTTGCCGGAATCTGTGCCGTCGCCGCTGGCGCCGCCGGTGACACTGTGACCGAATCGCTGCCTGCGGGTGGCGCCGACGCCTCGTACGTCGGTCCATCGAACGGCGTCGGCTTCGACGGCGCGAGCGGCGGCGCGACGCGCCGGATGCCGTCGAAGCGTTTGGCCCAATACGGATTGGTCAAGTAATCGAGCCGCACGGTGCCGCCGGTCGACGGCGCATTCACGAAGCGCAGCTTGCCGACATAGATGCCGACATGCGAATGCGGCCGGCCGGTCGTATTGAAGAACACGAGGTCACCGGCTGCGATCTCGTCCGGCTCGATCGACGTGCCACGCGAGCTCATATCGGCGGTGGTGCGCGGCAGATTGACCGACGCCGCGCGCTGCACGACGTAGTGCACCAGTCCGCTGCAGTCGAAACCGCTGTCCGGCGTATTGCCGCCCCAGCGGTACGGCACGCCGACGAGGCTCATCGCCTGGATCGATATTTCTTCGCGGCCGACGCTGTGATCGACGAAATCAGGGAAACCCGGCGGTGTGCGGTACGCGCCTGTTGTCGCGGGGCTACTGGAGTTGCGTACGCTCCGCTGCGGCGCGCTCGAACAGGCGGCGAGCAGTACCGCGAGCAACAGCGTCAGTAGCCGCAGGACGGGTGTCAGCCCCGGGGCTAAAAAACCCGGTGACACGTAACCCAAAGGCGGAGAACTGGCACGGCGCATGAATGGCGAGGCGAGCGCCAAGCTCGCCCATAGCGGACGATGCCCGATAGTAGCCCGTCCGGCGGGGCTCTCGCAAGAAAAGCTGAAGAGTTACTTGAAGTTTACGCGCTAAATGTTGCTTTTGAGCTTTCTTGAGTGTGTGAACCAGGGGACGGATCGATGGGCGCGTCGGCCGCAAAGAAAAAAGCCGCTTCCGGCATCGACCGGAAGCGGCTCGTCATAGCAAACGCAGCAGGGTACGCGACGCCTACAGAATCTCCGACGCATAATCGGCCAGCCGCGAGCGCTCGCCGCGCGCCAGCGTCACATGTCCGCTGTGCGCCCAGCCCTTGAACCGGTCGACCACGTACGTGAGCCCCGAACTGCCTTCGGTCAGATACGGCGTATCGATCTGCGCGATATTGCCGAGGCAAATGATCTTCGTGCCCGGACCCGCGCGCGTGACCAGCGTTTTCATCTGCTTCGGCGTCAGGTTCTGCGCTTCGTCGATGATCAGATACTTGTCGACGAAGGTTCGACCGCGCATGAAGTTCATGCTCTTGACCTTCAGGCGCGAACGGATCAGTTCCTGCGTGGCCGCGCGGCCCCATTCGCCGGCCGCGTCGTCGGTCTTTTGCAGCACTTCGAGGTTGTCGTCGAAGGCGCCCATCCACGGCTGCATCTTCTCCTCTTCGGTGCCCGGCAGAAAGCCGATGTCCTCACCGACCGGCACCGTTGCCCGCGTGACGATGATCTCGTTATAGCGCTTGTCATCGAGCACCTGCGCGAGGCCCGCCGCGAGCGCGACGAGCGTCTTGCCGGTGCCCGCCTGGCCGAGTAGCGTGACAAAGTCGATTTCCGGGTTCATCAGCAGATTCAGCGCGAAGTTCTGCTCGCGGTTGCGCGCGGTGATGCCCCACACGTTGTTCTTGTGGTGGCCGTAATCGCGCAGCGTCTGCAGTAGCGCAGTCTTACCGTTGATCTCGCGCACGAGCGCGTGGAACGCCGGTTCGCCGTTCTGCGGCTCCAGATAGACAAACTCGTTGACCAGCATCGACGCGCACAGCGGCCCGGTCACGCGGTAATAGGTTGTGCCGGTCTTCGTGTCCTGCCAGCTTTCCATGCCCTTCGCGTGGCGAGTCCAGAAGTCCTGCGGCAACGCGCGAATGCCGGAATAGAGCAGGTCCTTGTCTTCGAGAACCTGATCGTTGAAATAGTCTTCCGCGGGCAGGCCGAGCGCGTGCGCCTTGATCCGCATGTTGATGTCTTTCGACACCAGCACGACCTGGCGGTCCGCGCGGTCGCGCTGCAACGCGCGTACGACGCCGAGAATCTGGTTATCGGCCTTGCCTTGCGGCAGGCCCTCGACCGGCTCGATGTCGGTCAGCTTGGTCTGGAAGTACAGGTGCCCGAGCGCTTCGCGGCTACCCAGCCGCGCGAGCGGAATGCCCTCGGTCATCGCGCCCGCGTTCGCGACCAGCGCGTCCAGCGTGCGGCTCACCTGGCGGGCGTTGCGCGCGACTTCCGACATCCCCTTCTTGTGGTTGTCGAGTTCCTCGAGCGTCATCATCGGCAGATAGACGTCGTGCTCCTCGAAGCGGAACAGACACGTCGGGTCGTGCATCAGCACGTTCGTGTCGAGCACGAACAGCTTGCGAACCTCGGCGGCCGCGCCGCGCGTGTCGCGCTTCTTCGTGCCGCCGCGGGTCGCGGACGAGGTTGCCGCGACGTCGGTGTCGGCGCCGGCCGGCGCCTTGCCGCGGCGCGCGACCGGGCGCGCGTCTTCTTCGTCCGCGCTAACGGGCAGCGGCGCGACCGGTTGCAGCAGCGCAGCGGTCTGCTTCGTCTTGCGGCCGCGCGCCGGCCCGCTTGCGCCGGGCAGATCGGGTGTCACGGCGGGCGCGTCGATACCGGCGAGGCTCGCGGCGGCGACCGGCACCGGCCGCAGCGTGGTCGCCGCGTTCGCCGCATCCGTCATCGGTACGGCGACGTTGGCACGCCCATATTCGGGCGACTCTGCTTGCTCCCCTTCGTGCGCCTGTTTTCGGGCAGGCCGTGTCGGATGAGCTTTGGCCTTGTATTCGTCAGGCGACAACAGATTTCCGAGCTTGCTGGGCGGAGTAGGCAAAGGCATGGTTTCCCTCGGGGTCGGGGCACGGATCGCGGGTGATCGATGCGGCGATCGGTGCGACGATCAGTGCAACATGTCGTGTGCGCCGGCTACCGCATCCTGAACGTGCCGATCTTGCGCACGCAGTTTGCGCCGGCAGGCGCGCTTCTTTAGTGATGCCGGTTCGCCTGGTTTTCGATCGGCTCCTTGACGAAAGCGCGCGATGCTTCGCTAGAACAGTCGCGCGCAATTAAAAAAGCCGCCGCCCCGGTGAACGGGGCAAGCGGCTCGACTTGAGTCGTCGCGTTGCGCCTGATAAGCCTTCCGGCTCTCACGTCGCTGCGGCTTGCGTAAGTGTCAAGCGTGTGACGAACGTGATGACGACGGGCGCAGCTGCGAAAAAAATAGTGTGAACAGGCACTCATTGCGGCCCAATATAACGCGCCTCAAAGCGCTTGTACAGCCTCCAGAATCTCATCGACGTGACCCGGCACTTTCACGCCACGCCACTCGAGACGCAGCACGCCTTTCGCATCGATGACGAACGTCGAGCGTTCGATCCCACGTACTTCCTTGCCATACATTTTCTTCAGTTTCATGACGCCGAATAGCGTGCACAGCGTTTCTTCAGGGTCCGATACCAACGTAAACGGCAGTTCCAGCTTGGACTTGAAGTTTTCGTGCGAACGTACGCTATCGCGCGACACGCCGACGATGTCGGCGCCGGCCGCCTTGAACTTCGGATAGAGGTCGCGGAACTGCAGACCTTCGGTCGTGCAGCCCGGTGTGTTGTCCTTCGGATAAAAATACAGCACCACCTTCTTGCCCCGAAGACTGGATAGCGTGAAGTCGCCGCCGGTTGCGGGGGCGGTGAAGTCGGGGACGGGCTGGTCGACTGCGATGGGCACGGGTTTCTCCGATTGTTATGGCTTGGCGGGGCTGAGAGGCGAACAGGCCGGCGAGCGGCACCGTGCAGTGCGAACCACACGCATGTGCGCTCGGTTCACCGGCCGGCTCACCTCTGTGAGCGCGCGTCAGTCGGGCTGGACAATCAGCTCGCCGGAGCGGCCTGGAATTTCGCCCCACGCGACAGGGTACGATGGCAGCGTGTCACGGTCTAGCGCCGCGTGATAATCGCCCATCGTTGCAAACGTGTGGCCTTGCGCGCGCCAGCCATCGAGCAGTTGCTCGAACACCGGCGCGAGCTTTTGTCCTTCGAGTTCCGCGTGTAGCGTAAAGACCTGGTCGCGCGGGTTCGTGGCGGTCTGTTTCAGCAGCCATTCGGCGACGTTGCGTTCGTCAATGCCGTCGACGCCGAGCACTTCGTCGAGCGTCGGCAGCGTGGTGGGCATCTGCACATGGGCGAGCGTCTTACCGCCCACTACCGGAAAGTAGGGCGTGTGTCCGCGCCCATCGGACGCGTAGCGCATTCCCCACGCATCGATCTGCTCGAACGCGTGGCCGTTCATCTGCCAGCCGGCGGCGCCGTGCGTCGCGGGCGGCGCGCCGAACACGTCGTGAAAGCGCGCGTAGCTCTTTTCCATCTGCGCGGTGGTCCATGCACGCTCGCGCTGGCGCACATTGTCTTGCCAGTACACGTGGTCCCACGTGTGGATGCCGCACTCGAAGCCCGCTTCGTGAATTGCCCGCATCTCGGCGGCGGCGCGCACGCCGATGTCGGGTCCGGGAAGCAGCACGCCGTACATCAGTTGCCGGATGCCGTAGTGCTCGACCACCGATGTGCGCGACACCTTCTTCAGGAAGCCCGGTCGCAGCACGCGGCGCATCGCCCAGCCGGTGTGGTCGGGACCGAGACTGAACAGGAACGTCGCGCGTGCCTTGAAGCGGTCGAACATGCGTGCGAGGTTCGGCACGCCTTCGCGGGTACCGCGCAGCGTGTCGACGTCGATCTTGAGTACGATGCGAGCCAAGGAAGCGGCCTTGCTTCAGAGCAGGTTCAAGACGGCGCGTTATTCGACGAGCGCGCGGGCGTCGGCGACGTGACCGCGATACGCTTCGAAGATCTTGCGCAGCGCTTCGTCGAAAGTCGACTTCGGCGCCCAGCCGAGTTCCTGCATCGTGTTGTCGATCTTCGGCACGCGGTTTTGCACGTCCTGATAACCGGCGCCGTAGTACGCGTTCGACGACGTCTCGACGAGTTGTACCTTCTTTGCGTTATCCGCGTACTCGGGGAATTCGGCGGCGAGCGCGAGCATCTTGTGCGCGAGTTCGCGCACCGAGTAGTTGTTCTTCGGGTTGCCGATGTTATAGATCTTGCCCGACGCGACGCCGTTCGCATTCTCGATGATCTTCATCAACGCGCCGATGCCGTCATCGATATCGGTGAACGCGCGCTTTTGCGCGCCGCCGTCGACGAGGCTGATGTTCTCGCCGCGCACGATATGGCCGAGGAACTGCGTGACCACGCGCGAGCTGCCTTCCTTCGGCGTATAGATCGAATCGAGGCCCGGGCCGATCCAGTTGAACGGACGGAACAGCGTGAAGTTCAGGCCTTCCTGCATCCCGTAGCCCCAGATCACGCGGTCCATCAACTGCTTCGAGCACGCGTAGATCCAGCGCGGCTTGTTGATCGGGCCGTAGGTGAGGGCGGACGCGTCCGGATCGAATTCGTCGTCGGCGCACATCCCGTACACCTCGGAGGTCGACGGAAACACCAGGTGCTTGCGGTACTTCACCGCCGAACGCACGATCGGCAGGTTCGCCTCGAAGTCGAGTTCGAACACGCGCAGCGGCTGTTGCACATAGGTGGCGGGCGTGGCGATCGCGACCAGCGGCAGGATCACGTCGCACTTCTTCACGTGATACTCGACCCACTCCTTGTTGATCGTGATGTCACCTTCGAAGAAGTGCATCCGCTCATGCTTGACCAGATCGCCGAGGCGCTCGGTCTGCATGTCCATCCCGAACACTTCCCAGTCGGTCGTTTCGAGAATGCGCTTGGACAGGTGATGGCCGATAAAGCCGTTCACGCCCAGAATCAGGACTTTTTTCATCAGTGATGGGGAGGTTGGGTGAGCCGTGTGAATTCGGCGGGCGTAATCGGCGTCATGGGCGTAACTGGCGTATTGGCCGTAGCGGACATCGCTGCCGTAGCGGGAACAGGTGCACCGCCACCGGCGCTGATGCCGCCGCTCATTGGCCGGCCTACGTGCCAAAGTTCGTGAATCGCGATCGCACGGCCGTCGCCGCATATCGCAAAAATGACATTATCGCTTACGTGGAGGCCCGGCGGCAAATCGGCGGGGGCGCTGCCGGGCGCCATCAGCCGCGCGCGGGCAACGACAAAGCGTTCGTCGCCAATGTCGGAAAACGCGCCCGGGTACGGCGGCGCGACCGCGCGGATCAGGTTGTAGACACGCTGCGCCGGCTGCGTCCAGTCGATGCGGCCTTCTTCCGGCTTGCGCCCGCCGAAATAGCTGCCATGCGCGAGATCGTTCGGCAGATGCGGCGCTTCGCCGGCGAGCAGCGCGGGCAGCACGCGCCATAGCGTCTGCTCGGCGGCCACCGTCACCTTGTCGAACACTTGCGCGGCGGTGTCGTCGGGCAGGATCGGCACCGGTGTCTGCGCAACGATGGCGCCGGCGTCGGGCTTCGCGGCCATTTCGTGCAGCGTTGCGCCGGTTTCTGTTTCGCCGTTCAGCACCGCCCAGTTGGTCGGCACGCGGCCGCGGTATTTCGGCAGCAGCGAGCCGTGCATGTTGTACGCGCCGCGCGCGGCGAGCGCGAGCAGATCGACCGGCAGCATATGCCGGTAGTAAAACGAGAAGATGAAGTCCGGCTGTGCGTGGCCGACCGCGTCGCGCAGTTCGGCGCTGCGCGGGTCAGCCGGCGTGACGACCGGAAGGCCGTGCTCGGCCGCGACCCGGGCAACGCTGCCGAACCAGATGTTTTCATTCGGGTTGTCCTCGTGCGTGACGACCAGCGCGACGTCGACGCCGCGTGCGAGCAGCACCTGCAGGCAGCGCACGCCGACATTGTGATATGCGAAGACAACCGCGCGCGGCTTCATCGGGTGGGCCCCTGATCGATGGTCTGCGCGGGCTGCACCGCCTGCACGACCGACTGCCGCGGCGCGCCCGCAACGGTTTCGCCGTCGCGCTGCTCGAGAATGGTCTGCACGAGGTAACGCGGCCGCGCACGCACCTGCTGATAAATGCGGCCGATATATTCGCCGAGCAGGCCGAGTGCGAAGATGATCACGCCGAGCAGGAAGAACGTGATGGCAAACAGCGTGAACACACCTTGCACTTCCGCGCCGATGATAAAGCGGCGAATCAGCAACAGTACGAACAGGCCCGCGGAGCCCATCGACAGTATCACGCCGATAAACGACAGCCATTGCAGCGGCACGACCGAAAAGCCCGTGACCAGATCGAAGTTCAGGCGAATCAGGCTATACAGCGAATACTTCGATTCACCGGCAAAGCGTTCTTCGTGCGCGACCTCGATTTCAACCGGGTTCTGCGAGAACGTGTACGCGAGCGCCGGAATGAACGTGTTGATCTCGCCGCAGCGATTGATCGTATCGATGATGTGCCGGCTGTATGCGCGCAACATGCAGCCCTGGTCGGTCATCTTGATGCGCGTGATGCGCTCGCGCAGCCGGTTCATCGCGCGCGACGCCTTGCGGCGCCACAGGCTGTCGCGGCGCTGCATGCGGATCGTGCCGACGTAGTCGAAGCCTTCGCGCATCTTGTTGACGAGCTTGCCGATTTCCTCGGGCGGGTTCTGCAGATCGGCGTCGAGCGTGAGCACAATGTCGCCGCGCGACTGCTCGAAGCCCGCGAGAATCGCCATGTGCTGGCCGTAGTTGCCGTTCAGCAGAATCACGCGCGTCGTATCGGGGCGCGTGCGGAACTGTTCGGCGAGCAGCGCCGCCGATTTGTCGCGGCTGCCGTCGTTGATGAAGATCACTTCGTAGTCCGCGCCGAGCGCATCGAGCGCCGGGTAGAGGCGCTCAAAGAGCGCGCGCAGCCCGGCTTCCTCGTTATAGACCGGGATGATGACCGAGACTTCCGGCCGTGCCCGGCGATGTTCCGTTTGGCTCATGTCCGCTTATGTTCCGCTCAGTGGTCCCTGGGTGTGCCCGGGTATGCCTGGTTGTGCTTTTGCGTGTTGCCGTGTGCGACGTTGAGCGGAAGCTTAACGCCCGTACTGCTCGCAGATCTCGTCGACCGCGCGGCAGACGCGTGCGACATCGCCTTCGTTCATCTGCGTGAAAAGCGGCAGCGTGACGGTGGTCGCGCCAAGGCGTTCCGCATGCGGGAACATGCCTTCCTTGAACCCGCGCGCGCGATACAGCGAGAACAGATGGATCGCCGGATAGTGCACGCCCGAACCGATGCCGCGCTCCTTCAGTGCGCCCATGAAGCCGGCGCGGTCGATCGACAGCTTCTCGAGCGGCAGCGTGATCTGGAACATATGCCAGTTGCTGTTCTCGAAATCGGCGAGTGGCAGGCCAACGCCGAGTCGCTCCGCAACGCCGCCCGCGAGCCCTGCGAAGTACGCGCGCGCGAGCTTCTTGCGCTGCGTGTTGAAACGCTCGAGATGCGGCAACTGCCCGAGGCCGACGCGCGCGGCGACATCCGTCAGGTTGTATTTGCCGCCGAGCACGTCGCAATCCATTCCGTCGAAACCGGTACGCGTGATGCCTTGCAGACGGTATTTCTGCGCCAGCACCGCTTCCTCTTCATTGTTCAGCACCAGCGCGCCGCCTTCGATCGACGTCAGGTTCTTGTTCGCATGGAAGCTGAACGACACGATATCGCCGAGCTTGCCGATGCGCTCGCCTTTCCACGTCGAACCCAGCGCTTGCGCGGCGTCTTCAATCACACGCAGCTTGTGTTCGCGCGCAATTGCGTAGAGCCGGTCCATGTCGACCGGCAGGCCCGCGAGGTACACCGGAATCAGCGCCTTGGTACGCGGTGTGATCGCTTTTTCGAGCAGATCGAGATCGATATTGCGCGTGGCCGGGTCGATGTCCGCGAACACCGGTGTCGCGCCGCATTCGAGAATAACGTTGGCCGTCGCGACCCACGATGCAGGTGTGGTGATCACTTCGTCGCCGGGACCCACGCCCGCGATCCGCAAGCCGATTTCGAGCGTCGCCGTGCCGGAGTTGAACGTACGCACTGGACGTCCGCCGCAGAACCCGGACAGCGCCGTTTCGAACGCCTGGTTCTGTGGGCCGGTCGTGATCCAGCCGGAGCGCAGCACGTCGGCGACGCCGCGGATCGTTTCTTCGTCGATATCCGGGCGAACGAACGGCAAGAACGGGGCGGATGACTGGGTCATAAGAGCCTTGAGCGATAAGGATGACGGGCCGATGCTGACAGCATAAGAATACTTTCAATCAGTTGACGCGCGTGTTCAGGCGATGCGTCGCATCGCGCCGGCCGACCGGCGACGGTGCGATGCGGCTAGCTGCGCGCGAGCACGAACACGCCGATCAGAATGATGCCGATGCCGATCAGGCGCTGCATCGACAGCACTTCGCCGAACAGGTACCACGCGGCGATCGCATTGAGCACATAGCCGAGCGACAGCATCGGATAGGCGATCGAAACATCCACGCGCGACAAGCCGACGACCCAAACCGCAACGCTCACCACATAGCAGGCCAGCCCGCCGATGATCGGCCATTGCGTCGCGAGCTTGATGCCAATGGGCAGGATGTTCGCACGGGTGAATTCGAAGTGTCCAACGGCATTCGTGCCGGCCTTCAGCAACAGTTGCGCGCATGCATTCAGCGTAACGCCGGCGAGGATGCAGACAAGGGAGATCGGGTTCATCTAACGTGGGATCAAGGAGGTCAGGGCGTCGTTTTTGAGGAGGAGGCCGGTTCGGCGTCGGAGCCCGGCGCGGCGGGGCTTGGCGACGCGTGTTGCGGATCCGCCGGTTGATCGGCCGGCGGGGTTTCGTCGAGCGGTTTTTGCACGATCACCCGTCGCGCATCGCGTGCGATGACCTGCATCGGCAGATGCTGCGCCGCAAGAGCGGCATAACGGTCCGGCGGCAATAGCGCGAGCGCATAGCGATCGGACTTCCAGCGCTCGATCCATTCGTCGACGGTCGGTATCCACTTCTGCGGCTCGACGCTCACGCCGAAAGTCAATTCATCCGCATGCTCGACCATGATCATCGTATGGCCGACGTAGAACGGCAGCGTATGGTCGAGTACGCCGACCGAGTAGAACGGCGTGTCGGGCGGCAGCTTCGCGAGCGCGGCCCGCACCGCGGGCGCAAGCGGCGCGCCGGAGCTGAGGCGGCCGAACGCATCGTGACCGGTGCCCGCGATCGTGCCGAGCAGCAGCCACGCGGCGCCGAATGCGACGGTCGCGCCGACGATGCCGCCGCGGCTCTTCCGGTTGAGCCAGATTGCCAGTAAGGTCAGTACGAACGCCACGGCGAGCGCGGCGAACACCCATGTGCGGAATTCGACGTACAGCGCGGTCGGATTGCGCGCGTCGCCGAAGCGGCTGAGAAAGATCGCGCCGAACGCCGCCACGACGAGGAACACCGCATAACCGGTCAGATGCCGATGAAACCGCTCTTTCGTGACGAGCGGCAGATACATGCCGATCAGCAGCGCGAGCGCCGGCGCGATCGGCAGCGTGTACGACAGCAGCTTCGAATGCGACGCGCTGAAGAACAGAAAAATAAACGCCGACCAGACCAGCAACATGATGACCGGCGCAAAGCCGTTCGCCTGGCGCGGCGTTTGCAACGCACGGCGGATGCTCTGCACGCTCACCGATAACCATGGCAGAAAGCCGACGATCAGCACCGGCACGAAGTAGTAGAACGCGCCGGGGCGGTTCTGCTCGGGCGTCAGATAACGCCTGAACTGCTGCACGATGAAGAAGAAATTGAAGAACTCGGGGTTGCGCTGCTGCACCAGCACGAACCACGGCGTGGCGATCGCGAAGAAGACAATCAGCCCGCTCACCAGATAAAGGCGCCTCCAGAGCGCCCAATCGCGTGCGATCAGCGTGTACAGCACGAGCACCGCGCCGGGCAGGATCACGCCGATCAGGCCCTTCGACAGCACCGCGAGCGCCATCGATGCCCAACATACCCACATCCAGCCGCGCACCGCGCCGGCCGGCAGGTTCGGGCGCTGCGCGAGCAGCAGCGCGCACAGCGACAGCGCCATCCAGAACGACAGGGCCATGTCGAGCGTGTTGAAGTGGCCCATCAGGTTCCAGTACGGCGAGCACGCGAGCACGATTGCCGCGAACACGCCGGTCGCCGCATTGAACACGCGCGCGCCGGTGAAGCCGACCAGCAGCACGCCGGCGAAGCCGGTCAGCGCGGTATAGAGGCGCGCCTGCCACTCGCCGATTCCAAACCACGCGAACGTCAGCGCGTTCGCCCAGGTCTGCAGCGGCGGCTTCTCGAAATACTTGTAGCCGTTATAGCGCGGCGTGATCCAGTCGCCGGTGACAAACATCTCCCGCGCCATTTCGGCATAGCGCCCCTCATCGCTGGGCAGCAGATGGCGCCAGCCAAGCGGCACGAACCAGATCAGCGCGAGCGCGATCAGCAACAGCAGGACAGCGGTGCGATTGAGCGGTAGCCGGGACGGCGTATCGTTCATTGATTTCAACCTTTTTCTGTGCCGACGGGCGGCATCGTTCTTTTTTCGGGCAACGGCCAACGGCGGCCGGTGACGCACGGACGTGCGCCGCGAAGATGCCTGAGCGAAGCTTAACGGGGCCTTAGGGTACGACCGGTACGACGGGGTGCGTCCGCGGGGTACGTCCAGGGGTCACGTCCGCTTCGCCCGATGCATCGGGCCGCGCATCCGGGCGCACGCGCTGACCGCCCGTATGCGCCGTGCACGCGTGAGTGTTTTGCGTAAATGCCGCGCAGTTTACTCGATCGGCGTGGCTATGCCGACCGATGCGCCGGGTTATGCCTCGATCAGCAGCGCGGCGGCGACTTTGCGCCCCTCGGCCATCAGGATGTTGTAGGTCCGGCAGGCGGCCTTGAAGTCCATTGTCTCGACGCCGATGCGCTGCGCGGCGAGCGCCGACGTCAGGCGCGGATGAGGAAAGCGCAGCCGCTCGCCGCTACCGAAGATCACGACTTCGGGCGCGGGTTCGATCAACAGCGCGAAGTGCTCGGGCGCCAGCGCGTCGAACGACGAAACCGGCCATGCGATAACCGGTTCTTGCGGCATGACGATGATGCTGCCCGTGTGACGTTGGAGATTGATTTCGACATAGTCGGCGCCGTAAGCCGTGACGGTATTGAGCGCGCCGCTCGAATCCTGATGTAGTTTCAAACCGGTGTTCCGTGGTGGTCGCCAATGGGGTGCGACGAAATAGGTTGCGAAGTTGTCGGTGCCGTGAGCAATGCCGGCGCTGTGGTGCATTGCGGAAGTGGGGCAAAATCCGCTAAATTATAACTTTTTAGCCGCCCGGCGGTGCCTTGCGCTGCGCGCGTCGCCATAAGCGTCGCAAGCCGCTCGGCAGATCCTACTTATCAGGTCAATTGAGCCGGTCCGATCAGTCAGCCCCATCACTGGCCGATTCAGCCCGATCGAAGGCGCAGCGCCCGCGCTCGCTGAACCGTTTCCTGATGACCGGTTTGGCTGATTGCCCGACTTTTTGTTCCGCGCGTGGTCAGTTCCGCGCGTTTAATCCCGCGATTTCGCTGCGTTTCACCACGCGTGCCGGGCCGCGCCAGCGCCAGGATTGCCCCGCGCGGTGCAGCCCGCCACCGGGAAGAAAGCAGCGCGGTCCGGGGCAGCATCCCTATCCAGGACGAAGTGCCCGCCGTGAAACCGATACTCAAATCCAACAAGCTGTTGAATGTCTGCTATGACATTCGCGGGCCCGTTCTTGAACACGCGAAGCGGCTCGAAGAGGAAGGCCATCGCATCATCAAGCTGAACATCGGCAACCTCGCGCCGTTCGGCTTCGATGCCCCCGACGAAATCATCCAGGACATGATCCTGAATCTGCCGACGTCGTCGGGTTACTCCGATTCGAAAGGGGTGTTCGCGGCGCGCAAGGCGATCATGCATTACGCGCAGCAAAAGGGCGTGCACGGCGTCGAACTGGACGATATCTACATCGGCAACGGCGCGTCCGAACTGATCGTGATGGCGCTGCAGGCGTTGCTGAACGATGGCGACGAAGTGCTGCTGCCGGCGCCCGACTATCCGCTGTGGACTGCCGGCGTGAGCCTGTCCGGCGGCACGCCGGTGCACTACATCTGCGACGAGTCGAACCGCTGGATGCCCGACCCCGACGACATTCGCCGCAAGATCACGCCGAACACGCGTGCGCTCGTCGTGATCAACCCGAACAACCCGACCGGCGCACTGTATTCGAACGAACTGCTGCTTGAACTGATCGCGATCGCGCGCGAGCACGGCCTCGTCATTTTCGCGGACGAGGTGTATGACAAGATCGTCTATGACGGACGCCAGCACACGGCCATCGCATCGCTGTCGGAGGACGTGCTGACGGTCACGTTCAACAGTTTGTCAAAGAGCTACCGGTCGTGCGGCTACCGCGCCGGCTGGATGTGGGTGTCGGGGCTGACCGGCGAAAACCGGCGCCGCGCGAAAGACTATTTCGAGGGTTTGGGCATTCTCGCGTCGATGCGGCTCTGTCCGAACGTGCCGGGACAATATGCGATCCAGACCGCGCTCGGCGGCTATCAGAGCATCAATGAACTGATCGCGCCCGGCGGCCGGTTGTTCCGGCAGCGCGATCTCGCGTATGACATGCTCACCGCCATTCCGGGCGTCACCTGCGTGAAGCCGGAAGCGGCGCTGTATATGTTTCCGCGGCTCGATCCGAAGCTGTATCCGATCCAGAACGACCAGCAATTCATCCTCGATCTGCTGCTCGAAGAGCGCGTGCTGCTTGTGCAAGGCACGGGCTTCAACTGGAAAGCGCCGGATCACTTCCGCGTCGTGTTCCTGCCGAACGTCGACGACCTCGCGGATTCGATCAACCGGATCGCGCGTTTTCTCGACGGCTATCGCAAGCGGCACGCAGTCTGATATACGTATCCCGCGCTTACCCGTTCCCTCAAACTTTCACTAGAAATACACACGCTGCATGGAACCGATCAAAGTTGGATTGCTGGGCTTCGGCACAGTCGGCAGTGGGACCTACACGGTGCTGCGCCGCAATCAGGAAGAAATCAAACGGCGTGCGGGCCGCGGTATCGAAATTGCGCGCATCGCCGTGCGCAATCCGGCGAAGGCGGCCAAAGCGCTGAACGACATCGGCGTCGCCGATGCGGGCAGCCCGGCCGTGACCGATGACTTCAATGCGGTCGTCGACGATCCGTCGATCGATATCGTCGCGGAAATGATCGGCGGCACCGGCATCGCGCGTGAACTGGTGCTGCGCGCGATTGTGAATCGCAAGCACGTGGTGACCGCGAACAAGGCGTTGCTCGCGGTGCACGGCACCGAGATTTTTGAGGCTGCGCACGCGAATGGCGTGATGGTCGCGTTCGAAGCAGCGGTCGCCGGCGGCATTCCGATCATCAAGGCGCTGCGCGAGGGGCTGACCGCGAACCGCATCGAGTACATCGCGGGCATCATCAACGGCACGACGAACTACATCCTGTCGGAAATGCGCGATCGCGGCGTCGATTTCGCGACCGCGCTCAAAGGCGCGCAGGAACTCGGCTATGCGGAAGCCGACCCGACCTTCGATATCGAAGGTGTCGATGCCGCGCACAAGGCGACCATCATGAGCGCGATCGCATTCGGCGTGCCGGTGCAGTTCGACAAGGCGTACGTCGAAGGCATCAGCCAGCTCGCGGCGATCGATATCCGCTACGCGGAAGAGCTCGGCTACCGGATCAAACTGCTCGGCATTACGCGCCGCGCCGGCAAGGGCATCGAACTGCGCGTGCATCCGACGCTGATTCCGGCCAAGCGCCTGCTCGCGAACGTCGAAGGCCCGATGAACGCAGTCGTCGTGCACGGCGACGCGGTCGGCGCGACGCTTTACTACGGCAAGGGCGCGGGCGCGGAGCCGACCGCGTCGGCGGTGGTCGCCGACCTGGTCGATGTGACACGGCTGCATACCGCCGATCCGGAGCATCGCGTGCCGCATCTGGCGTTCCAGCGCGACCGGCTGTCGGACACGCCGATCCTGCCGATCGACGAAGTGACGAGCGGTTATTACCTGCGTCTGCGTGTAGCGGATGTGACCGGTGTGCTGGCCGATATCACGCGCATTCTCGCGAATACCGGCATCTCGATCGACGCGCTGCTGCAGAAGGAGTCGGAACAGGTCGACGATCACGGCAAGGGCGAAACCGACATCATTCTGATCACGCACGAGACGGTCGAAAAGAACGTGAATGCGGCGATCGCGGACATCGAGGCGTTGCGCACCGTCGTTTCGAAGGTGACGAAGCTGCGCATGGAAACCCTGAACTAGGCATGAACCCGGCGGCGCGTGCGCAAGCTGGGCACATCGCAAGCACACTGAGCGGACTTTTCTGATGAACTACATTTCCACGCGCGGCGCCGGAGCAGGCGAGCGACATACGTTTTCCGACATCCTGCTCGGCGGTCTCGCGAAAGATGGCGGCCTGTACCTGCCGGCCGCGTACCCGCGCGTGTCGGCGGACGAGCTCGCGCGCTGGCGCGCACTGTCATATGCGGACCTCGCCTACGAAATCCTGTCGAAGTTCAGCGACGACATCCCCGCGGACGACCTGCGCGACCTCACGCGCCGCACGTACACGCCGCAAACTTACTGCAACGTGCGCGACGACGAACAGGCCGCGCAGATTACGCCGTTGAAGACGCTCGGCGTCGAAAACGGCGCGCCGCTGTCGCTGCTCGAACTGTCGAACGGGCCGACGCTCGCGTTCAAGGACATGGCGATGCAACTGCTCGGCAACCTGTTCGAGTACACGCTCGCGAAGCATGGCCAAACGCTGAATATTCTCGGCGCGACGTCGGGCGACACCGGCAGCGCGGCCGAATATGCGATGCGCGGCAAGCGCGGCATTCGTGTGTTCATGCTGTCGCCGCACAAGAAAATGAGCGCGTTCCAGACTGCGCAGATGTACAGCCTGCAGGACCCGAACATCTTCAATATCGCGATCGAAGGCGTGTTCGACGATTGCCAGGACATCGTGAAGGCGGTGTCCAACGATCACGCGTTCAAGGCCGCGCACAAGATCGGCACGGTCAATTCGATCAACTGGGCGCGCGTGGTCGCGCAGGTCGTCTATTACTTCAAGGGCTACTTTGCCGCGACGAAGTCCAACGACGAGCGCGTGTCGTTTACGGTGCCGTCGGGCAACTTCGGCAATGTGTGCGCGGGCCATATCGCGCGGATGATGGGCTTGCCGATCGAGAAGCTGGTCGTGGCGACCAACGAAAACGATGTGCTCGACGAATTCTTCCGCACCGGCATTTACCGTGTGCGCAAATCGGCGGAGACATATCACACGAGCAGCCCGAGCATGGATATCTCGAAGGCGTCGAACTTCGAGCGTTTCGTGTTCGATCTGCTTGGCCGCGATCCGGCGCGCGTGCTGCAGTTGTTCCGCGATGTCGAGGAAAAGGGTGGTTTCGATCTGGCTGCGAGCGGCGATTTCGCACGCGTGAAGGAATTCGGTTTCGTGTCGGGCAGCAGCACGCACGCGGACCGTGTCGACGCAATTCGCGACGTGTTCGAGCAATACGACACGATGATCGATACGCACACAGCCGATGGTTTGAAAGTGGCGCGCGAGCATCTGCAGGCCGGGATTCCGATGATCGTGCTGGAGACCGCGCAGCCGATCAAGTTCGGCGAGACGATCCGTGAAGCGCTGCTGCGCGAGCCGGAGCGGCCGGCGGCGTTTGTCGGGCTTGAAGCGTTGCCGCAGCGTTTCGAGGTGCTACCGGCGGATGCGCAGCACGTGAAGGCGTTTGTCGCGTCGAAGACTGGAGCGTGAGTTAGAACCGCAAGGCGGTTTCGTTTGCTGTGACGGCGCACCCTTGGGTGCGCCGTTTTGCTTTGTGCGCAGCGCAAGCATGACCGCACGCTGACGATAGGGTCGGAAAATTCATCTTTGCCCGTTTCTCGTCTCGATAGACGAGGTTCGTTCAGAATGGCGATGTATAGTACGCCAAACATTCTATGCATCGGATAAAGCCCCGGCGGCGGTGATTCACCGCGTGTCGGGTTCATCGCTCAAGTTATTCCATTCAACAGATGAGCGCGTCACACAACGCATCGACATACCAGTTTTCGACCGAACATGTACCGCCCGCCGAGCAATTCGACGCATGGCGCGAGGACGCCAGTCCGTTGTTCGATCTGTCGCTTCTCGACAAAACGAATAAGCAGTACGACTCACGGGTCGACTTCACGCTGCTCGGACCGATGATGTTCGGCGGGCGTAGCTGGTTGCAACCGTCACGCCCGGTTGTTCATACGATGAGCCGCTCGTCGCGCAGGATTCGCGCTGATGGTCTCGATGCGTACTATCTGCAGCTTCAGATGAGCGAAACACTGCACGGGCACGCGGCGCAAACTGCGGTACATGGCGTCCCGGGCAGTCTATGTGTGCTGGATCTGGCCTTCCCTTTCGATCTGCGTGTGACCGCCGGCGATACCCTGTGCATGGTCATACCGCGTGACGCGTTGTCAGTCGAGGTCGGCAACTTGCACGGACGCTGCCTGACAACGGGGATGGGGAACCTGCTCGCCGACTATCTGCGCTCGTTGCGCAGGAATCTTCCGCAGTTGAAGAGCAGCGAATGGCCATACGCGGTCGAGTCGACCAGGAACATCTTGCAGGCCTGTCTGGCTCCGGGGCCCGACACCGTGCGGCAAGCGCAATCCGAACTGGACGACCTGCTTGTCAATCGCATCAGGCGCTACATCGAAAAGCATCTGCTGTCGCCGGACCTGAGCCCGGACCAGATCTGCAAGGACATCGGCATCTCGCGATCGAGGCTTTACCGCCTTTTCGAGCCGGCCGGAGGTGTGATGCGCACCGTGCAGAACAAACGGCTGCTACGCGCGCGCAGTGCGTTGGACAGTCCCGTCTCGCATCGCTCGCGGGTGTCGGATGTCGCGTGGCGGCACGGCTTCGTCAACGAAAAGCACTTCAGCCGGCTATTCAAGGCGAAGTTCGGCTGCACGCCAGGCGAAATGGCCGCGCAAAGCCGGGACAATGCGACAGCGCGCGCGCGTGGATCAAGCGTGCCGGCCGTCGGCCATTCGACCTTCAGCGCATGGATGCGCGCGGTCGCCACGTGATTCAAGCGGCGCGAGCGACTGGCCGTGCCGGGTCACGGGTCCTGCGTCGCGCATCGAAGCTCGATTTTCCCGGGCACACAGGGCGTCTTGCGTCAGGACCTTCAGTTGATATTCAGTTGACCTTCAACCGGCCTCCACGGCCCAGTCCGCCCTCGACGTCTTGCGCTTTGTAATGGCGCAGCGCGACGACGATCTTGTTCCATGCGTCGATGAATGCGACCACGGTCGCCTTGCCTTCCGGCGTCGACGAGAAGCCGCCGAGCGCACCGCCCATTCCACCTCCGAAGCCGGCGAGTGCGGCGCCGTAGTTGGTCGCAGTCGAACTGCCTTCGGCGGCCGCGATCTGTACAGTCGAGCGCACGTCGAAGAGTGTCAACGTGACGACCGATGCTTTGGCCTTCAGGTTGCCAGCCAGTCCCGCCACGGCCCCGCTGCCGAGCATGTTGCCCACGACGCCACCGAGCAGGCCGCTGACACTGCCAATGGCCGAATCGCTGACGATGATCTTCGGCTCCATGAAATAGTCGGCGGCGACTCGCTGGCCCTTTTCCTGTTTCGAACCGGCACGGTATTCACCTGAGCTGCGTTGCTGGTTCGTGATCTGCGACAAGCGCGCATCGGTTTTCTGGTTGCCGATCGACGTAATCACGAAGCAGTTGGATTGCTGAACTGCAAGGCGCAACAGCGGTTCGATCGTGGTCACCCTGGTTGCGCTGCCGAATGGGCCGAACCAGTCCGCGTTGCGTCCGTCGTCAACCGCGATCGTGCCGAGCGGCGAACTGCAGTGCTGCAAAGCCGAATCGGCACCGGCGCTTGTTGCGCCAGCTGCCGCACCGGTCGCGCCCAGATTCTGGCCGCCTGGCGAGACCATGCCGCCGCACGCAGTGAGTGTCGCCGCCGAGGCGGCGCAGAGTGAGCAATTGATAACGAAATAGCGGAAAAAGGGGGGCTTCATGGCGTTGCGAACAGAGTGAGTGATCAAAGCAGTGTGCAGTCGTCGATGCGATCGCAGGAACGACGTCCGGGACAGGTAGTGAAGGTTTGCCCATGAAACTCACGGGCGGAATCGATCCGGCTAGTAGTACCAGGCGTTCTGTCGCCACGTTCCCAGATACGGATAGCCCGAGTACCAGTTGCGGTAGTTAACGTCGCGCCAGGCTGTGCGCGCCCGGTAGTCGTTCTGGTCCAGCTCTTTCGCGGCGCGTGCCTGTTGGAGTAGCGTCTGCGCTTCATCGTCGCCGCGGCTCGCGGCGATCGACAGCCATTTCTCGGCCTCGCGCGGATCGGCGCCCATTTCCTCGAAACCGAACAGGTAAAAGCTGCCCAGCGCCTTTTGCGCATGCAGGTCGCCGCGTGTCGCGGCGTCGCGCATCCAGGCCAGCGCCTGGTAGCTGTCTTGCCGCACGCCGTCGCCGCGAAGGTAACGTAGACCGAGGTCGTATGCCGCTTTGGGTTCGGACATGGCACGCTTGCTGAGCGCGCCGATACGGGCGTCTTCGGCGGCGGGTGCGCGTTCTATCTGAGCGTCGCGTGACTGCTCTTTTGTCGCACTGCGAGCGCAACCGCGCTCGTCGCAGATAACGACCGTGTCGCTCACGGAGAGAGCGGGCGTGCATGCGGCAACGCACAGCAGAAGACACGGCGATAGCACAAGGCATTTCATGGACGACTTTCCCCTACAAATGGAGTGTGCGGAATCGTAAGTTCACGGCGCGGTAAGCGGGTTTCCCTGCGTCCCCGTCTGGACACTATCCGTGTCATGCCCGCGTGGCACGGGCCGGCGCGCGAAGGCAGGCGCACCGGAAAATCCGGTGCGGGCGCCGACCGTGAATCGCACCGTTCGCCGTTACAATGTCTTTTTCCGCTCGCGCCATCGTCACCCGATGTCCATACCCACGCCTGCCGCACCACGCGCCCCCATGCTGTCGACTGCCGACGCCCTCGCGACCTTGCTCGGCGCGGCCGTGCAGATCGACGGCGAACAAACGCTGCCGACTCTCGACGCACTGAACCGCGTGCTTGCCGCGGATGTGATCTCGCCGCTCGACGTGCCGCCGATGAACACCAGCTCGATGGACGGCTACGCGGTGCGCCTCGCCGATCTCGCGCATGGCGACCGCCGCTTGCCGGTGTCGCAGCGCGTGCCGGCGGGTCATGCGCCACAGCCGCTCGCGGCTGGCACCGCGGCGCGCATCTTTACGGGCGCGACCGTGCCGCCCGGCGCGGATGCGATCGTGATGCAGGAGCAAACCGAGTCCGCCGGCAACGAAGTGACGCTGCTGCATACGCCGAAGGCCGGCGAATGGATCACGCAGCAAGGCGCGGATATCCGGCGCGGCGCGGTGATCCTGCCGGCCGGCACACGCCTGACGCCGCAGGCGCTGGGGCTGGCGGCATCGGTCGGTTGCGCGGAACTGCACGTGATGCGTCGTGTGAAGGTCGCCGTATTCTTCACGGGCGACGAACTGACGATGCCCGGCGAGCCGCTGAAGCCCGGCGCAATCTACAACTCGAACCGTTTCACACTGCGCGGGCTGCTCGAAAAGCTTGGCTGCGACGTGACCGACTACGGCATCGTCGCCGACAAGCTCGACGCGACCCGGGCGACGCTGCGCGACGCGGCGCGCGAGCACGATCTGATCCTCACATGCGGCGGTGTGTCGGTCGGCGAGGAAGACCACGTGAAGCCGGCCGTCGAGGCCGAAGGGCGGCTGTCGATGTGGCAGATCGCGATGAAGCCGGGCAAGCCGCTTGCATTCGGCGCGGTGCGCCGCGCGCCTGTCGGCACCGAAAGCCCGGCGAGTGCCGCGAGCGCAACGGGCCACGCAACCGCGCGGGCCGAAACATTCTTTATCGGCTTGCCGGGCAATCCGGTTTCGAGCTTTGCGACCTTCGTACTGTTCGTGCGGCCGTTCGTGTTGCGGCTTGCGGGCGTGCGCACTGTCACGCCGCGCGCGCTGTCGCTACGCGCGGACTTTACGCAGCAGAAGGCCGACCGTCGCAACGAATTTCTGCGCGCGCGCGTGAATGCCGCAGGCGGACTCGATCTGTTCCCGAACCAGAGTTCGGCGGTGCTGACATCGACGGTCTGGGGTGACGGACTGATCGACAATCCGCCGAACCACGCGATTAGCGCCGGTGAGACCGTACGTTTCATTCCGTTTTCCGAATTGCTGAACTAGGACTGACACTGAATCAACACTGCAATGAAGATACAGCTCAAATACTTCGCGAGCGTGCGTGAGGCGCTCGGCGTGGCCGACGAAGCGGTCGATGTGCCCGCGGAAGTGGCCACCGTCGGCGACTTGCGCACGTGGCTGCGCGTACGCGGCGGCATCTGGGCCGACACGCTCGCTGAAGGGCGCGCGCTGCGTATGGCGTGCAATCACGTGATGACCGATGCCGGTACGAGGATTACCGACGGCTGCGAAGTCGCGTTTTTTCCGCCGGTTACCGGCGGCTGAGGAGCAGGCGATGACGGTGCGCGTTCAACTCGAAGACTTCGACCTCAGCACTGAGGTAGCCGCGCTGCGCGCACACAATCCGAAAGTCGGCGCGGTCGCATGCTTCGTGGGCACGGTGCGCGACCTGAACGAAGGTAGCGCCGTCGAGACGATGGAACTCGAACACTACCCGGGCATGACCGAGAAGTCGCTCGAACACATCGTCGATGCGGCGCGCGAACGCTGGCCCGGCACCGACGTGCTGATCGTGCATCGGGTCGGCAAGCTGTATCCGCTCGATCAGATCGTGCTCGTCGCGACGACGTCCGCGCATCGCGGCAATGCGTTCGCGTCGTGCGAGTTCGTGATGGATTACCTGAAGTCCCACGCGCCGTTCTGGAAGAAGGAAAAGACGGAAAACGGCGAGCGCTGGGTGGATGCGCGTGTCACCGACGATGCGGCGCTGGAGCGGTGGGGCTTGAGGTCCGGCAACGCCGCGAAAGCGGAGTAGCGATTCGGGCGGCGAGCGGGGACGACGAGCGGGAGCAGTCGCGGACCGCCACTGCGTTAAGCGTCGTCGCTTCCGCGCCCGATGATCTTTGCCGGAAACGGTTCTCCGCGCGGCCTCGATGGCAGGTCGTGTGCCTCTTCATCCGCGTCCGATTTACGCCGGCGCGGCGCAACCCGCTCGAGTAGCGCCTTCTGCTCGTCGGGAATCACGTAGTCCCAGCCGAAGCGGCTTAATTGCAGACTCTGCGCGATACGCAGCGCGGGTTCCATGAAACGCACGGCCGCGGCCGGTTCATAACGCGCTTCGACGGTATCGAGAAACAGATAAAGCCAGCGGCTGAAATGCCGCGGCTCGATGCCCGGCAACGGCTGATGGGTCTGCTGCACATTGCCGCGGTACTGCTTCGAGCCGAGCACGAGGCTGCCCCAGAACGTGCACATTTTCGGCAGATGCTCGTCCCAGCGGCCCGCGATGGTCTGCTCGAAAACCGGGCCGAGCAGCGCATCGGCACGCACGCGGTCGTAAAACGCGTAGACCAGCTCGCGAATATTCGCTTCAGTTGGTTCGGAATGCCGCGCAACTGCCGCGGCGGGTTCAAAAGACGGGTTCATCATTCGTCACAAGTAAGGCGGGCGATAGCTTTTTGCGGTCAATTGCAAAAGAACTTCGCGATTCTGGTAAAAAAGACCGCATGCGAACAAAGCATAGCGTTTATAGTTACGCGAAATAACACGATAAACGCGCCAATAAGATGCGTAATACAAGCATCTTATTACAATCAGGCGTGCGATACAGCACGCGATAAAAGCGTTCACGGCAACCTTGGAAAGGACGCGGCCCGGCTTTTTTGCGGCCACGCCTTCGCCGATCGCGACTTGGCATACATGAGACTGACAGACTATACCGACTACTCGTTGCGTGTGCTGCTCTACCTCGCCGTACGTCCTGAGGGGCTAGCAACGATCCAGGATATTTCCGACTCGTACGGAATTTCAAAGAATCATCTGATGAAAGTCGTCCAGCGGCTCGCTGAACTCGGCTGGGTAGAGACGGTTCGCGGACGCAACGGTGGCCTGCGGCTGTACGAGCATTCATCGGCGCTGACGGTCGGCGAAGTAGTGCGCGCGGCCGAGAGCGACTTCGCGCTGGTCGCCTGCCTTCCGGATGCGGACGGCGCGCATCGCGAATGCGCGATCCGTCCGCAATGCCGCTTGAAGAGCGTCCTCGAAAGTGCGCGCGATGCTTTTTTCGCCGAGCTCGATCGCCATACGATCGGGGATATTGCGAAGCCGAGCGACCCGCTGCTGACGCTGCTTGGCCTGATGCCCGCCGCGGTGCCGGTCGCGTCGATCGTCCCGATCTCCCCGGACGCGTGAGCGTCGCCGCGGCCACCCAGGCATACTGATACCGCACGCGTCGTCACGGCCGTGGCCACGGCCGCCGACGGCGGATTAGCGCGGCGGGCGTCGCCAATCGCGCGAATTGTTATCTCCAGATGCAAATAACCGCTTGAAACGAGTGGAATCCGCCTCATTTTGGTGACATTCGAAACTGGAGGTCTCTTGATGAGAATCGACAAACTCACCACCAAATTCCAGGAAGCACTGGCGGACGCGCAAAGCCTCGCGGTCGGCCATGACAATCAATACATCGAGCCTGTCCACCTGCTGGCGGCGCTCGCCGCGCAACCGGACGGTTCCGCGCGCTCGCTGCTGTCGCGGGCGGGCGTGCATACGCAGGCGCTGCAAACCGCGTTGAACGATGCGATTACGCGGCTGCCGCAGGTGCGAGGCACCGACGGCAACGTGCAGATCGGCCGCGAGCTGACGGGCTTGCTGAACCAGGCGGACAAGGAAGCGCAGAAGCTCAACGATACGTATATCGCGAGCGAAATGTTCCTGCTCGCCGTCGCCGACGACAAGGGCGAAGCGGGACGTCTCGCGCGCGAGCACGGCCTCACGCGCAAGTCGCTGGAAGCGGCGATCGCCGCGGTGCGCGGCGGTTCGCAGGTGCACAGCCAGGACGCCGAAAGCCAGCGCGAAGCGCTGAAGAAGTACACGATCGACCTGACCGAACGCGCGCGTGCCGGCAAGCTCGATCCGGTGATCGGCCGCGACGACGAAATCCGCCGCTCGATTCAGATCCTGCAGCGACGCACGAAGAACAACCCGGTGCTGATCGGCGAGCCGGGTGTCGGCAAGACCGCGATTGTCGAAGGGCTCGCGCAGCGCATCGTCAACGGCGAAGTGCCGGA
Organism: Paraburkholderia rhizosphaerae; assembly: GCF_004366595.1. Lineage (GTDB taxonomy): Bacteria > Pseudomonadota > Gammaproteobacteria > Burkholderiales > Burkholderiaceae > Paraburkholderia > Paraburkholderia rhizosphaerae. The sequence goes on along the minus strand of NZ_SORE01000004.1, from coordinate 280,971 downwards.
GACGCTCAAGGGCAAGCGCGTGCTGTCGCTCGATATGGCGGCGCTGCTCGCCGGCGCGAAGTATCGCGGTGAATTCGAGGAACGCCTGAAAGCGGTGCTCAACGATATCGCGAAAGACGAAGGCCAGACTATCGTCTTTATCGACGAGATCCATACGATGGTCGGCGCCGGTAAGGCCGAAGGCGCGATGGACGCGGGCAACATGCTGAAGCCGGCGCTCTCGCGCGGCGAACTGCATTGCGTCGGCGCGACCACGCTCGACGAATACCGCAAGTACATCGAGAAGGATGCGGCGCTCGAGCGGCGCTTCCAGAAAGTGCTGGTCGATGAACCGAGCGTCGAAGCGACGATCGCGATTCTGCGCGGCTTGCAGGAGCGCTATGAACTGCACCACGGCGTCGATATCACCGACCCGGCGATCGTCGCCGCGGCGGAGCTATCGCACCGGTATATCACCGACCGTTTCCTGCCGGACAAGGCGATCGACCTGATCGATGAAGCCGCGTCGAAGATCAAGATGGAAATCGATTCGAAGCCGGAGGAAATGGACCGGCTCGATCGTCGCCGCATCCAGTTGAAGATCGAACGCGAAGCGGTGAAGAAGGAGAAGGATGAAGCGTCGCAGAAGCGCCTGCAACTGATCGAGGAAGAGATCGAGCGCCTCGACCGCGAATATTCGGATCTCGAAGAAATCTGGACCGCGGAAAAGGCCGCGGTGCAGGGTAGTGCGCAACTGAAGGAAGAGATCGAAAAGACGCGCGCGGAAATCGCGCGGCTGCAGCGCGAAGGCAAGCTCGAAAAGGTTGCGGAATTGCAGTACGGCAAGCTGCCGCAGATCGAGGCGCGTCTGAAGCAGGTCACGCAGGCCGAAGCACAGGAGCAGAACAACCCGACGCGGCCGCGCTTGCTGCGCACGCAGGTCGGCGCGGAGGAAATCGCCGAAGTGGTGTCGCGCGCGACCGGCATTCCGGTCTCGCGGATGATGCAAGGCGAACGCGAGAAACTGTTGCAAATCGAAGAAAAGCTGCATCAGCGGGTGGTCGGCCAGGATGAAGCGATCAATGCGGTCGCCGATGCGATCCGCCGTTCGCGCGCGGGCCTGTCGGATCCGAATCGTCCGTATGGTTCGTTCCTGTTCCTTGGGCCGACTGGCGTGGGCAAGACCGAGTTGTGCAAGGCGCTGGCGTCTTTCCTGTTCGATTCGGAAGACCATCTGATCCGTATCGACATGAGCGAGTTCATGGAGAAGCACAGCGTCGCACGGCTGATCGGCGCGCCGCCGGGCTACGTCGGCTACGAAGAGGGCGGTTATCTGACTGAAGCGGTGCGCCGCAAGCCGTATAGCGTGATCCTGCTCGACGAGATCGAGAAGGCGCATCCGGACGTGTTCAACGTGCTGCTGCAAGTGCTCGACGACGGCCGCATGACCGATGGCCAGGGCCGCACGGTCGACTTCAAGAACACGGTGATCGTGATGACGTCGAACCTCGCCTCGCAGGTGATCCAGTCGATGGTGGGAGAGTCGCAGGACGCGGTGAAGGACGCAGTGTGGGAAGAAGTGAAGCTGCATTTCCGGCCTGAGTTCCTGAACCGGATCGACGATGTCGTCGTGTTCCATGCGCTCGACCGGTCGAACATCGAGTCGATTGCGAAGATCCAGCTTGATCGGGTGCACGAGCGGCTCGCGAAGCTCGATATGCAGCTGGTCGTGTCGGACGACGCGCTGGAACTGATCGGCAAGGTCGGTTACGACCCGCTGTTCGGCGCGCGGCCGTTGAAGCGCGCGATCCAGCAGGAAATCGAGAATCCGGTTGCGAAGCTGATTCTCGCGGGCAAGTTCGGGCCGAAGGATGTGATTCCGGTCGATGTGAAGAACGGCAAGCTGGTGTTCGAGCGGGTCGTGCATTAAGGCGGAACGAAGTTCGGGCCGAGGCTCGAACTTCGGTTCGCAAAGAGGCGGGCAACGAGTGATTCGTTGTCCGCTTTTTTTTGCGCCCATTGATTACGCATTGCACGCGGATGCCTGCGCCTCTCTAGCATTCCATTGACGTGACGAACCGGGAAAAGCGATGTGTCCAATGCGAATACATGAGGTTGCAGTCGAATTGAAGGAAATGCCGCCCGCGGAGGCGGGCAATACGCACGCGACGACAGTCGGGCATGCGCAGCGTGTGAAAGCGCCGGAGGTGACGGCGCTGCCCGCCGCAGCAGCGCATGTGCATTCGCCGTCCAGTGCACAGCGGCCGCCGTGGTCCGGCGCGCAACCGTTGGACGCGATTCCATCGGAATACAGGTCGTCGGAAGTTGCGGGTGTTTTCGTCGATCAGCGCACCGGGAGGCATTTCATTGTTCAGGGTGTCGATGCCTACCCGGTTGTGCATACGCCGAATCTCGAGCATCGCGGCTCGATCGGGCTCAAAGGAGGCGGCGACACGGACCCGTCGGCGCGGCGCCGGCAACTGGAACAGCGTAAAGCGGAAAGGGAACAGAAAGTCGCCGAGTTGTCGGGCGTGAAAACGTCTTTGGAAAGAGAGATCGACGAGGCGAGGCGGCAAAAGGATGACGCACACTTGGCGGTGTCCGCTCGAGAAACCGGAAAACGCCTCGCGCAGCGGTTGCTCGAAGATTTAAAGCGCAAACAGCAACACGGCGAGTCCGACCTTCAGCGTACCGTCGATACGCAGACTGATGAGGTGCAGGGTTGGGATGCGGAATTGCAGCGAGCGCAGCGAGAGGTCGATCGACACCAGCAAACATTTACGCGACTGGAAGATATGCTGCGCACGTTGACTGCGGATCTGGAACGTGTGGAGCGCGAGCGGGTGGATGCCGATCGGCAGTTGCAGCAGTTGTGAGCGCGTCATCCCGTCGCGCGCTCGATAAACGGAACGAATGGTCGACGCGTCCCAACGGCAAATCAATCGGGCGGCGCGCGAAGGGTTCGCGCGACCGCCCGCGGTCATCGGGGGACGGGTTGTTGCCGCTAGGCCTTCTTGCTGCCAAACAGCCCCGACAGCGCGCTCAATGCGCCCATTGCGCCCGACAGGCTCGACGCATCGACCTTGCCGTCGGCGGGCACCTGGCCGTTCGGTGTTGCCGCGTCGACCACGTGCGGCAGCACCTGCGACAGCAGTCCCGTCACCTGTTCCGGTTCAATGCCCACTTTCGACGCCATATTCGTGACCGTCTCCGAACCCAGCACGTTTTGCAGCGTATCGGGGCTGATCGCCTTGTTTTCGCCGGTGCCAATCCACGAGCTGATGATGTCGCCGGCGCCGTTCTCATGGAAGCGCTGGATCAGACCGTTCAGCCCGCCTGGCTGGTTGTTGATGAATTCGAGCGCGCTGGCGACGAGCGCCTGCTGACCTCCTCCGCCTTGCGGCGCATTGCCGAACATCGAACCGATCGTGTCGAGTAGGCTCATGACTGTCTCTCCTGAAGGCCGTGCGCGCGATGCGCATCGGTTGGGGAAAACGCCGCGAGCAATGCGCGGCATCGGATCGCCGCAGTCGTTCGTTGCAGATGCAACGAACGACTGCGGCAGTAGCGGACGTAAAAGGAACGTCAAGGAACCACAGAGGACACCGTATGCAGTGGCGTCGCCCGGGACGACGATAATTGCGCCGGTACGCAACGCGATGCGCTGGCTCACGCGTGACCGACCTGCGCGGCTCAGCCGACCCCCGCCATCAGCCGGCCGGTGCGGACGCGGCCGCCTTGCTCTTCTTCTTCGATTTCGATGCTTTGGTTTCGGAAGCGGCCGCCGGCGTGGTTGCCGCGGGCGCTTGCGTCGTGGTTGCGGTGGTCTGCGGTGCGGCCTTCGTCGACTTCGATGTTGACTTCGCCGCGCCCGATGGCGGCGCACCCGATCCGTTGATCGTCAAGCCCGCCGCTTCGAGATTCTTCACCGACTTCGGGCCGATGCCTTTTACACGCGCGGCGAGATCGTCCGCATCCTTGAACGGGCCGTTTTTTGTGCGTTCGTCGATGATCGCCTTTGCATGGACCGGGCCAATGCCTTTTACCGATTCAAGCGCCGCCTGATCGGCAGTATTGACTTCGACCGCTGCTGCAAGGCCGGCGCACAGCACGAGAATCAGCGCGACGCATAGCATCCAGAGCTTCTTCAACATGGTAAGCACTCCATCGAGGGCGGAACAGGCCGGGAACGGACCGCGCATCCAGTCAGCAAGCACTGCGACTCAAGCATAGTCCACTTTGTGCGGCATTATTGCGAAAACCGTTGATTTACCGTGCTATTCGCGGGTTGGCTGCGTGTTCAGATGCTGGCGATGCTTCGAATCATCTGCGCAAAGGGTCGGGTGCGGGCTGTGCCGCGGAGCTGCCTGGAGCAGCAACGGAAATGTTGTCAGCGGCGACGGGCGACGAGACGGCTCGTCGCGAAGCGACATCCGCGGCGAGCGCGCGTGCGGTCGCGCCGCGTACTTCGAAGCGCACGGTGTCGGCGGCGCGACCGCTGGTGTCGACCAGTTCGAGCACATGGCGGCCGGGCCACGGCGGCCACATTACGCGCTGCGCATTACCCAGTTGCTTGCCGTCGAGCCGCCATATGCTTCGCGTGGACGTGCCACTCGCGCGTTCGAATGCAATGCGCTGGTTGACCGGCGGGATGTCGGGATCGAGCGCAAAAAGGGTGCCGTCGGCCGGCGCGCCGATGCGCGGCGCCGCAAGTGACCGGGACGCGTCGGTCGTCGTCGCGCGCCGCGGTGCCGTGGTGGCGGCTTCGTCGCCGCGCGCACTCGCGGAGAGCGCAACGACTGGCGTTTGCGTGCCGCTCAGAAACCACTCGTCGCGCGCCGGTTCGAGCGCCTGCTCGAACGTCACATGCGTGCGAATCACACCGCCAGGCGCGGCGGGCGGTGTGCTGGTCACCTGCCGATGCAGATAGCCGACGAGCGCAGCCCAGATCGGCGCTGCGCCCGTTACGCCCGACACGTCCCACATCGGCGTGCCGTCCGCGTTGCCGATCCAGACGCCGACCGTGTAGCGCGACGTGAAACCGATCGTCCAGTTATCGCGCATATCCTTGCTGGTGCCGGTCTTGACCGCGGCGAAGAAGCGCGTCGCGAGCGGACTGTCGAAGCCGAACGTGCGCGTGCGCGCATTGTTGTCGGACAGCACCGACGTTACGATAAAGCTCGCATCGGTACTGAATACGCGGTGCGCATTCGACGCAGTGTGAGCACAGCGCGCAGCGGCCGGCGGCTGCGCGAGCTCGCAGGTCGGCGAGGCGATCCCGCCGTTCGCCAGCGCGCGATACGCGTTGGTCAGCGATAGCAGTGTGACGTCTGCGCTGCCGAGCGCGAGACTGTAACCGTAGTAGTCGCCGCTTTGTTCGAGCGGCAGTCCGAGCGCGACGAGCGTGTCCGCGAAGCGATGCGGTGTGACCATCACCAGCGTGCGCACCGCCGGCACGTTCAATGACGAACCGAGCGCAGTGCGCACGCTGACCCAGCCCTTGAACCCTTTGTCGTAGTTTTGCGGCATGTAGAGACCGCCGCCCGCGGGCAGATCGAGCGGGGCGTCGTCAACGAGGGTCGCGGTGGTTACACGCCGTTCTTCGATTGCCTGCGCATACAGAAACGGCTTGAGCGTCGAGCCGGCCTGGCGGCGTGCGAGCACCGCATCGACGTCGGGCGCGGCCGACAGGTTGCCCGACGAGCCGACCCATGCGAGCACATCGCCGCTCGCGTTGTCGAGCACAACGAGCGCGCCGTCGTGCACATTGCGCGGATGCGCACGCGCATTCAGTTCGGTGAGCGTGCGTGTAAGCGTGTCATGGGCGAAGCGCTGCAAGTTCGCGTCGAGTGTCGAGCGGATACGCGCGCCCGCAACCGGATGCACATCATTGGCGATACGTCGCGCGAAGTGTGGCGCAAGCGATTCGCTAGCGGGCGACGTGGTCAGCAGAACGGGCGCTGGGCGCGCAAACGCCAGTTGCACGAAGCTGTCGAGGTTCGTGCATTGTGCGGCGGCATGCATATCGCGCAGGATCCGGCACGCGCGCGCAGCGACTTTCGGATACGGCGCGTTCGGCGCGCGCACCAGCGCGGCCGCGACCGCCGCCTCGCGATCGTCGAGGCCGGACGGCGCCTTGCCGAATAGCGTCAGCGATAGCGCCGCCAGCCCGATGGTCTCGCCGCGCAGCGGCACCAGGTTCAGATAGGCCTCGAGGATCTGATCCTTGCGCCAGCTGCGCTCGACACGCAGTGCGTCGAATGCCTGGCCGGCCTTCTGCACGATCGAACGTTGCCCTGAGCGTTGATGGTCGTTATCGAGAAGGCCCGACAATTGCATCGTCACCGTCGATGCGCCGCGTGTGCGTGTATTCCACAGGTTGCCCCATGCGGCCGCCGCGGCGCCGCGCCAGTCGACGCCGCTGTGCGCATAGAAGCGCTTGTCTTCCGACACGACGATCGCTTCGCGCAGCGCCGGCGATACGTCGGCGAGCGCGACCCATTCGCCGCGCCGCTCGGTATGGTCGACGCGAGTGCGCTGCAGTGTTTCGCCGCTGCGCGACAGCAGCAGCCAGTCGGAACTGCGCCACTGCGAGCGCACGTCGTCGAAGGTTGGCAGCGCCTGAGCGTAGAGCGGCGCGGCCAGCAAGGTTGCGCATACAACCGCCGTGCCCGCGAATGCGCGTGTGCGCGCGGGGTGGGTTGGTGGCGAGGTGGGCGGGCGGTTCATGCGGATCTCGTTCGAGGTTACTGCGCGACGGAACCTGAAGCGCTGGAACCCTGAGCGCCGGAACCTGAAGCCGCCGAAGCCGATGCCGATGCCGATGCCGATGCCGCCGGCGCGGCCACCGCCGGCCGCACCACCACCGGTGCATTCGGCAACGCGCCGTAATCCGACGGCGCATATAGCGCTTCAACGCGCGTCGGCGGCAGACCGAAGGTCCCCGCATTGTTGAGCCGGGCCGTGTACTCGATCGAGAAGCGGCCTTTCGGCACAAACTCGTAATACGCGCGATAGCCGTCGAAGCCGCGTTCGACAAACGTGGGCCACACGTCGCGTCGCGCGTTGTCGGGCTGGTTTTCGTGTTGCACGGCGACTTGCGAATCCCGGCCAAGCCCGGAGCCGAGAATCGACGCACCGGCCGGCACGGGATCGTTGACCACGACCCACGTCATGTCGCTTTGCGCATCGACATCCAGATGCACGCGCACCACGTCGCCACGCGTATGCACGCCTTTGACGGCCGGATCGAGCGGTGTGACCGTCTTCGTGATCCGATAACCTGCGGCGAACGGCGCTTTCAGCGGCACGGCGGCGAGGCTTTCGAGCGTTGCCCAGGGTTTGCCGGTGCCTTCGTGCGTGAGCGTCAGCGGCAGCGGACCATCACGCGTGGCCGGCGGCCACGGCAGCATCGCGCGGTGCGTACCGTTCGCGGTGTTGGCGGTGTTCGCTTTCGTTGCAGATGCAACCGATGCGTTGGCATCCGCCGAAGCGGCGGCACCGGTGGCACCCCACACCATCGTCTTGTCGATCGTCCCGAGCCGCAGCAGCGTGCGGCCAGTGACCGGTTCGCTTTCGAACGTGCGCGAGAACCGCTCGACCGCGAGCGAGCCCCATGCGTTCGATGGCGTCGTCTGCCATGTGCCATTGCGTTGCATCGCGAGCAGCCCGCCGACGATGCGCGGCATGTCATCTTTCCATTCAGGCGCATCGACGAAAGTCAGCGCGACACGCGCCGCGTTCGTTTCGGGACTGGTCATCAACCACCACAGGTCGTCTCCGGACTCGGTCGAGAAGGTCAGGCGGGTGCCCTGATACGTGAGCCGCGCGCGCACGATCTGTTCGACTTGCGCGAGTTTTTCATCGCGCTGCGCGATGCCTTTCACGCGCGACAGCACCGCGTAGTAGTCGAGCACCGCCGATGTCGGCCACTGGTTCGGCGCGATTTCGATCGAATCGAGCATGCGTGGTTGAACCATCCCAAAACGCGACAACGCTTCAAGCGCCGCGAGCTTGCGCAGATCGAGATCGTTGCGCGGCGCCCACGGATTGCGTTCGATGCGTCCTTCGACGAACGCACTCAAGCCCGATGTCAGCTTGCCACGCAGATCGTCGGGTAACGCAAAACGCGCATCGAGTTTCGATGCTTCGTCGGCGACCGACAACAGATAGGCGCTGAGGGTTGTGCTACCGGTATTGCGGCTGTCGTCGCCTGGCGGGAAGTAATTCGCGAGCCCGTCGCGGTCCAGATAGACCGGCATCTTCGCGATGACCGCCTGCCATTGCTGCGCATCGCGCAGCCCGATCGCGCGGGAGCTCAGCTGTTCGAGGCAGGTGAACGGATAGCGTTCCAGCCAGCGACGCACGCCCGGCAGGCCGTCCGCGAGCTTCGGCTGCAATGACACCGCGATGCCGCCGCGCAATGCGCCGTTGCTGCCTGCGCTCGCATCGGGTGGTGCGGCAACCGGTATCGACAGCGTGTGATCGACTTGCGCGAGCGTTGCCTGCTGAACCGTGATCGGGACCGCCGCGGCGACGCGCTGGGTGACTTTCAGCGCGTCGCTCGCACGCGGTCCGGCCGATGTCGCGCCCGATTGCTCGAGCGCGCTGAGGTACCACGTCAATGCCGGCGCCGGCGCGTCGTCGAGGTTGTCCGGCGTGCTAACGGTCCACGCGATTTCGCGCGCGGAGTCTGGCGCGAGATCGACCGTTTGCGCGGGCAACGCGAGACCTGGCGCATTTGCGCTCACCCGCACCTTCATCGCGCGCGAAGTCGTGTTGCGTACGGTGAATTGCGCGCGGAACAGGTCGCCTTCGCGCACGAGCGGCGGCAGGCCGGAGATGAGCTGCAAATCCTGCGTGCTGCGAATCAACGCGCTGCCGCTGCCGAACGTGCCGGTGCCGACCGCGGCGATCGCGACGATCCTGAAGCTCGTCAGCGAATCGTTGAGCGGTACATCGAGCGACGCGGCGCCTTGCGCGTCGAGCGTCACACGCGGGTTCCACAGCAACAGCGTATCGAACAGCTCGCGCGTTGCCGCGTGTCCGCCGCCGCCACCCGCCGGCACTGCTTTGCGGCCGAAATGCCGGCGGCCGACAATCTCCATTTGCGCGGTCGCCGTTTCGACGCCGTACGCGCGTTGCTGCAACATCGCATCGAGCAGGTCCCAGCTGCGGTTCGGCATCAGTTCGAGCAACGCTTCGTCGACCGCGGCGACGGCGATCTGCGTGCCGGCCGGCGCAGGCTGGCCGCCTGGCATCTGCACGCGCAGCTTTACGTGCGCTTTGCCGCGCACCGTATAGGTCTGCGCGTCGGGCATTACGCTGACCGCGAGCCGGTGGGCGGCCGTGCCGACCTTGATCTGCGCGAGGCCGTAGCGGAACGCAGGCTTCGACAGATCGACGAGCGGGCTCGGCGCTTCGTACTGGCGGCCTTCGTACCAGAACGCGCGAGCCCATTCGAGCGGCGCCTTCCAGCCCCACGTGAAGAACGAGTACCACGGCACTTCGCGAATCCGCCCGCGTAGCGCGAGCACCGATACATAGACGTTCGGCCCCCATGTCTGATCGACTTTCAGTTCGACAGTCGGATCGGTGCCGTTCAGTTGCACGACGCGCGTATCGATAATGCCTTCGCGTTCGATCGCGACGAGCGCGGTCGCGGAGCGAAACGGCATGCGCACCTGGAAGCGCGCGGTCTCGCCGGGTTCGTACGTGGTCTTTTCGGGCAACACGTCGATGCGATCGGTGTTGTCGCCGCCGAACCATAGCGGGTCGGCACGCGTGACCCAGACCGACGTGGTAGCGGTCGATTGCCGGCCGTCGCTATCTTTTGCGGTGACGACGAGATCGATATTGCCCGCTTCGCGCAACTTCGCATCGCACGATAGCAGTCCGTGCGCATCGCTCGTGCCGCTGCACAGCGTGCCGAGGTCGCGAATCTCCGTATGGTTGTCGTACGCGTAGAAACCGCCGACCATCCGTTTGCGCGAGCTGGTCATGATGCGCGCGATGCCGCGTACGTCGAGTGCGATGCCGGCGCGCGGCTTGCCTTGCAGATCGAGCGCGAGCGCTTTGACCGGCACGGTTTGACCGACCGATACCCATTGCCCGGACTTGATGCCCGCAACGACCGCGGCCGGCCACAGCATCGCGCCGCCGCTGATCGTTTGCACTTCGCCGTTCGGATCGGCGAAGGTCGCTTCGAGCACGAGACGTTTCGGCGCATCGATCGATGGAAGGTTTTTCAGCGTCAGCGTGCCGGAGCCGTTGCGATCGAGCGTCACCGGTTCCTTGTCGGCGACCAGCTTCGACGTGTCTTCGCTCGATGACGATGCTCCGCCGTCTTCGCTGTCTCCGGTATCGGGCGACGCCGCGTCGTCGCTAGCCGGTCTGCGGTACGGCGTGAAGCTGAAGTCCGGGTACGTACCGGCGAACGCGGGCGACGCGCGTTTCATCAACGCGGATACCTGCACCGGCAAGCCCGATGCCGCGCCGCCCGACACATAGTCGATCTGCAACGCAAGCGGTGCTTGCTGCGCGGCGATCAGCGGATGGGTCTTTTCATCGCGCACGGCGATTGACCCCTTGAAGACCGGCAGACGGAATGCTTCGACGCGAAAGCTGCCCGACTCGTAGCTGACTTGACGCGCGGCGTTACCGTTGGCGTCGTCGTTGATGCCGTCACCGGCGTTATCCGTGTTTTCAGTGTCGCCCGTTGCATCCGGATCGCCATCGTCGAGCGACACGGTGTACTCGCCAAGCTTCGCGGCTGCCGGTATCGGGAAGGTCGAATCCGCGGTGTGATCGGCGGCCCAATGCAGCGGCAGATGCCACGTTTGTCCGCTACCGAGGTGGCGGATCGTCACGCGCGCCGGATAGCGTTGCGGCAGTGCGAAGCCGTTCAGCGTCTGGACCCGCAGCAGATGTTTCATCGATACGGTTTCACCTGCGCGCAGCAGCGTGCGATCGAAAATAGTATGAGCACGCACCGTCTGTTCGCGGCTCATATCGGTCGGCACGTTAAAGCGCCACGACTCGATGCCGCGGTTCCATTCCGAGCGCACGAACGCCATGTCGGCGCCGTTTTTCGGATCGTCGATGCGGGCCGAGACGAACAGCCCTTCGTAGTTGTCGTCGTTGCACCGGTCGGGCGCGTGCAACGGCTTGTTGATGGTCAGCAGGCCGCGCGCGTCGGTTTTGCCGGACGCGAGCCCGGTGCCGTTGCAGTCGCTGACATGGATGTCGGCGTTCGGCACCGGTTGACCTTTATCGAGCGTCGTCACCCAGACGACGCTGTTTTCACGCCCCTGTTTGAAGTGGACGCCCAGGTTCGTCACGAGCACCGCCGTGCGCACGTACATCGATGTGGGCTTGCCGAGCAGCGATGCACCGAGCGCCGGCGACGCGAGTTCGATCACATAGAAGCCCGGCTTTCTGATCGGCACGCCAACCACTTCGAACGGCCGCAGTCCCTTCGGGTCGGCCTTCGGCAACGTCAGCGTCTGCACGCGTTGCTGCCCGGCGAGCAACGACAGCGAGCGCACGTCGATCAGGCGGTTCGGTTCGCCTTCGTTACCGCTTGCCGGCGTCTGCTGCGGCGCGCGCGGCACAAAAACCGGATGCGGATTGTGAGCGAGTACATCCGGCATCAGCTTCGCAATCGACTCGCGTGTCATCGCAAACTGGTCGAAGCGCTCGACCATGCGCATCCAGCGCCGGATGTCGGTGTCCGCGTCGACGCGCAACTGGTTGAACTGCGCGCTACCCGCGTTGAGTCCTTCGATATGCAGATCCGCTTCGACGTTGCGCAGCGTGACCGGCACGAGCGCGGGCGTATCCGGTTCCGCGAAGCGCTCGATGATGCCGAATGTGCCCGATGAAAACTTCGCGAGTGGCGGCAGTGGCGCGGTGGTGACTTTCAGCGGGAACAGATCGGCGTTCGACAACGCGCGGCCGCTCGCGTCTTTCAAGGACGCGGGTACATCGATTGTCAGTTCGGCGTGCTCGGGCAACGGCGCGGCGAATTCGACTGCATCGATCTGCGGATTTTTGTCGCCAGGCGGGAAGGTGGGTGCGGCGTTGCCGTTCGGTCCTTTGAGCTGGATCTTTTCCGCATCGGCGCGTGCGATCGGCGCGTTGAACTGCACGCGCAGTGGACGCAGTGGCGTGCAAGGCGCCTGCGCGTTTTCGCGTTCGCAGGAGAAGCTCGCGGCGAATGGCGCGCGCACCGTGAAATCGAAGCGCCGCTCGACGTCGTTCGCGAGGCCGCTTGGACTCGCCACGCCGGCGCCGTAGACCAGCTGCATCTTCGCGCCGGACGGCAGCGTCTGCTGGCATTGCAGCGTGAGTACGCGCGCGGCGTCTTTCTGCAAGCGGAAGTGCGACAGCAGCGTGTTTCGCACGGATGCGTCGACCGCCTTGACTGGAATGCGATTGCCCAGCGCGCTCGATTCGCACCAGATATGGTCGTGCACCGATGCGTCGGTGGCTGGCCCGTTTAACCGCAGGATAAACGCCTGGTCTTCGTCGATCTCGCCGCCGCTGTACGGCATCACGCTTTGCACGAACGGGCCGCCGGTTTCGAACGCAAAGTGGCGCGGGCCGCTCAATGTCTGACCGGATGCCGATTTCAACGCGTCGTCCAGTTCGATCGAACAACGCATGCCGGGTGGCAGGTCCGCGTTGAAGTCCCATCCCCATGTCTTGGCATCGATCCAGCGGCCCGAGCCGGCGCTGGCCGATGCGTCGTCGCAATGTACGCGTGCCGGCGCCGCGGCGTTCGCGGCGCCGAACGCGATCATCGCTTCGTCGAACTTGACGACAACCTGGCGCACCTGAGCGACCTTGCCCTGTGGCGACACCTGCGTGATGCGGGCTGCATCGGCGTGCCGCGCGAGTGCACCGAGAGCGCAAAGTACAAGCGCCACGATGCATGCCGAATGCCATGTCCGTTGACGGGTGCCGCGTTGCATCGACAGTCGCATCGCTCGCGCTCCTGAATACTTGCAGAACGCTGGCGATTCTAACCGAGCGCAATGCGGCTTCCCAAGCTTCAGGTGGTGTAGCCGTGGTCGTATGGGGCGCGCGAAATATTCCTGTGCGTGCGCGGTTCACGAAACAGCGCGCTTGACTTAGAGTGCACTCTAAGTCCTAACCTGAGTTCCGTCATGTCCAAAGCACTTACGATCGGTCAGGTCGCCGCGACCAGCGGCGTCTCCACGCATACGCTGCGTTACTACGAGCAGGCCGGCCTGCTGCGGGCGGTCGGCCGCAGCGATGCGGGGCATCGTCTGTACGCGCCGGCCGACCTCGACTGGCTGCAGTTTGTGATGCGGCTCAAGGCCACCGGTATGCCGATTTCCGGCATGCAGGCGTTCGCCGCTCTGCGCGCGCAGGGCGACGCGACGATCCGCGCGCGCCGCGAGATGCTGGTTACGCATCGCGACGCGGTATTGGCGCGCATCGCGGAGTTGCAGACCAGCCTCGCGGCGATCAGCGACAAGATCGTGCACTATGAAGCGATCGAGCGTGGTGACTCGAACGACGAGGTGCAGTGAGACATGACATGTCGACTAACACTGAACGGAGCGAGGTTTCACGATGGAACACATTCAGGACGAACGAAACGAACGTTACACACGGGGCTGGAGCAAGCTGAAGGAAATCGACGGTTCGGCCGGAGAGCAGGTGCTCGCCGCATTGGCGCCGATCGCACCGGATTTCGCCCGCCTGCTGATCGAGTTTCCATTCGGCGACATTTACACCCGCCCGAAGCTCGACTTGCGTGCACGCGAGATCGCGACGATTGCCGCGCTTGCTGCGCTGGGCAATGCGCAACCGCAATTGAAGGTGCATATCGAAGCAGCGTTGAACGTCGGCTGCACGCGCGACGAGATTGTCGAAGTGTTTATTCAGATGGCGGTGTATGCGGGTTTTCCGGCCGCATTGAATGCGTTGTTCGCGGCACGCGAAGTGTTTGAGCGGGTCGGACACGCGCAAGTCGACGCGGTGTGACGCTCGATGTGGTGCGGGTGTCGCTCAGGTGTCGCTCAGGCGTCGCGCGAATGTCGTGAACGGCAAGCTGGGTGATGCCGTGCATGAGCGACGCGCGCGTGCGACAGACCATACGTGCGCAACAGCGGATTGCGTTCAGGTCCGCGCTTCGTCGTGCGGTACGCCGGTCGTGCCGGCATTGCGACCGCCCATGCTGCGCCAGTAAAACAGCAGGCCGACGCCCGCAACCGCCAGACTCGCGGTATTGGCCACCCAGAAGCCGCGCGCACCGGTTAGCCACGCCGGCACGGCGCCGCCGACGTTGAAGCCGAGCAGATACCCGCCGCCGAGCCCGACGCCCCACAGCGCGAACGCGTAGATCGCGGTCGGCACCAGCACGATCCGGTACGCACGCAACACGAACGCCGATGTGATCTGTAGCGCGTCGCAGATGTGATAGAACGCAACGATCAGCACGAGCGGCATCGCGGCCTGAGCAACGCGCGCGTCGGTCGTATAGCCGGCGATGATCAGCGGCCGCAGCGCGAGCACCATCACGCAGAAGCAGCACGCGATCGCGCAGGCCATCAGAATGCCGTGCCGCGCGAGCGTGCGCGCCGCTTCGATGTGCTGCGCGCCGAGCGCGCGGGCGACGAGAGTCGACGTCGCGATGCCAATCGATAGCGGCGTCATGTACAGCACCGCGCCGAGATTCGCGGCGATCTGGTGACCGGCGAGCGTCGTCGTGCCGAAGCGCGCGATAAACAGCGCCATAAACGTGTACGACGTCACTTCGATCAGGTACGACACCCCCATCGGAATGCCGAGCTTCAACAGTGCGAGCTGGCGCTGCCAGACCGGCCAGCACAAGCGCGAGAAAATCGCGAATGGCCGGAACACGTCGAGTTTCATCATCAGCAGCAGCGAGATGACACCCAGCAGCCAGTTCAGCACGGTGCTCGCGAGCGCGCAGCCGGGTCCGCCGGCCGGCGGCACGCCGAACCCGCCGAAGATCAGCCACAGGTTCAGCGGAATTTTCAGCGCGAGCGCGCCGACCTGCAGAAACATCACGAGTCGTGGCTGGCCGACCGCGGTGGTGAGCGCCGAGTAGACGCGAAACACGAGGCTGGCGGGCAGACCGAACGCAAGAATCTGCAGATAGTCGATCGTGCGTTCACGCAGTGCGTCCGGTGCGTGCGCGAGTTGTAGCAGCGGGGCAGGGAAGTACAGGATCAGAAAGCCGATCACGGTGAGCGCCGCCGTCAGCCACAATCCCTGCCGCACATCCTCGCCGATTTCCTCATGACGGCCCGCGCCGTACGACAGCCCGACGATCGGCTGCAATGCGGTCAGAATGCCGGTGAGCGCGATGTAGACCGAGATGTAGATCGATGCGCCGAGCCCGAGCGCGGCGAGATCGGTGGCCGAGTAGCGGCCGACCATCGCGGTATCGATCACGCCGAACGCAATGATCGCGAGCTGGCCGATCAGCACCGGCCATGCGAGCACCGCAATCTTTCGCACGTCGGCGAACAGGGGATCGGTGGGCGGCGGTTGACCGGTTTGCGTCATGACGATTCGTTTGCGCTTGGGGTGCGGTGGGTCACGGGCCGCGTGCGGCCCGCTGGGTTGATCGGCATGTGCTGGACATGCCGCTTGATGTGTCGCTTACTGCGGTGCCTTACTGCGGCGCTTCGTGTGGCGCTCGGTGCGGTGCTTATTGCGTTACTTCATCGTGTTGCTTCATTGCGGCCTTGCAGGGCGCACGTTGCGTCGCTTGACCGGCGGCTTCGGACGGTCGATTCGCACATACAGGCGGAACCGCTCGTCGCGGTCGGCTGCCCGCCGGCCTTCCCATACGAGCTTCCAGACAAAGTTCGACATCGGGCTCGGTTCGCCGAAGTCCTGCGTATCCTGGCGCAAAATCACGTCGCAATCGTCATCGTCGAACGAAAAATGCATGCCGCCGAAATACGCGAAGGTCGCGATCTGCGCGTTGCCCAGACGCACCGGCGAGATGCACGAGTAGTCTTCCGGCAGATGCGCGGCGATCTGCTGGGCGACGTCCTTATAGGTCCGGCTGTAGTTGACGATCGGCAGCCACAAGGTCATCAGCAGCACCCACATCAGCGTGGTGCCCGCACTCGACAGCACGACGCTGCGCCACAACACCTTTGGATGCCGCGCGACGCGCCATTGCACCAGCGCCATCCAGCAGACCGTGACCGCGATCGCGCACAGCAACGACACGATCCTGAATTGCGGCACGTAGCCCGGCACGAGCCGCGACAGGTTGCGCGCGAGGAAGTACGGGAAGCCGGTCATCGATGCGAGCCATACCAGCCACACGAACGAGCCGAGCACCGTGAAACTCAACACGGCGAACCAGTCGAACGCGTTGATTGCGCCGCGTTTCAACGTCGGCAGCGCAAAAGCGGCGAGCACCGATAGCGCGGGCAGCGGCAGCATATATAGCCGGTTCGTTTCCGAGCCTTGCAGAATGACGAGCGCGAAGAGCGGCCCGATCACTGCCAGCGGAATCGCAATGTGGGGTGCGCGACGCAGCCCGGACCAGCTGAACCACGCCCAGATCGCGAGCGGCCACGCGGGCCACGTGAAGAGCGGCAGGTTTTTCAGCGCATACAGCAGTACCGGTCCGAACGGGCCCGCGAACGAGTGCAGGCTACCGCGCACCCATTGATTCAGGAACCAGACCGCATCCGACGGGAAGAAGATCAGTGCCGCGATCGGCCACGATGCCGATAGCACGAGCGCGACCGGCAGACCCGCCAGCAGCAGCCAGCGCGTGCATGCTTCGCGCACGATCAGCATCATCACCAGCGTGCCGATCAGCAGCGCGCCGACCAGCACCGGGCTCGCGGTGAGCATCACGAGGCCGAGGCCGGCGCCCCAGATCAGCGTGCCCTGGATCGGTTTGTCGAGCAGCCGCACGAGCCCGTAGACGAGCATCGAAATGCAGAAAAACTGCGCAAGCGCGGGCGTGGTTTCGTGGCCTCGCTCCGCGAGACCGAAGCACGCGAGCAGGATCAGCAGTGCACCATCGGCCAGTGTGCGGCCGTAGTCGCGCGGTTCCGGTTCGCCGCCGAACGCATACTTGAACGGCTGTACTTCGGGGCGCCGGCCGAGCAGATAGGCGCCGTACCAGACGAACGCGCACGCCGCGCAGAACAGCAGACCGGTGAATACGCGCGACGCGTTGCTCGCGTCGACCCACGGCGCGAGCAACCGGATCGCGGCGGCGCCGAACCAGTAGCCGAGCGGTGCGTCCGATGTAATGTATTTGCCGACGAGGTTCGGTAGCAGCCAGTCGTGCAGGGTGCCGTTCGCCATTGTCCACATCACGCCGAAGCCGGCGGCATCCTCGTTCTTCCATGGATCGCGGCCGAACAGACCGAACGATGCATAGATCACGCAGATGGCGAGCAGCAACGAGCGCGGCAGCGCGCTGGTTGCGGAGGCGGTGAGGCGGACAACGGGTCTCATGCGGTGTTATTGATCGTGATGATGCGTTTTTCCGTGACGCGATGCGCACGCGGTGGCCGACCAGGCGGCCCGCGAGTGGGCCAACGACGCGTGCAGCACGGAAACCCGGCCGATTGAGCATCCGGCATTGTAGACGTGCGCGGCGCTGTGCGTCATAAGCATGTGACAGGCAGCATGGCGTGCTGACAACTGGGTGTTGACAACGGCGCGTGGCTGATTGTGATCCTGCGGTCGGCTTGCTGTGTCTTCACGCCAGGCTCTGCGCCGCGCAACTGGCGCGTCCGGTCGGCCGCCGCGCGAATGACGAACGCAACCGTGTGACGCGTGTGCCGCGGCGATACAAAAGACAAAACCGACAGAGACAAAAAAGGGCAGCCAATGCTGCCCTTTCTCGGGGAGGACTGCGCGGGGCGAGCACAGCGGCCAGCCCTCGCGCGGTGCAACTCGTGATGCGTTACTTGGCCGCCTTGCCGTTTGCGCGGGCGCCGAACTTCTTGTTGAACTTCTCGACGCGGCCGGCCGTGTCCATGATCTTTTGCTGGCCGGTGTAGAACGGATGTGACTCCGACGACACTTCGATTTTCGCGAGCGGGTAGGTCTGGCCGTTGAATTCGATGGTTTCACGCGTCTGGATGGTTGAGCGCGTGATGAACTTGAAGTCGTTCGACATGTCCTGGAACACGACTTCGCGATAATTCGGGTGAATGCCTTCTTTCATGGTCTTTCCTTTGAGCGGGCGGTAGCCAGCCAGCGGTATCCGACGGATTCGCAAGCCACTTGCCTAAGGTCGAAAAGCGGCAATTATGCCAGAAAATCAGTCGCTTGGCGAGAATTTCATCAGTTTTTTCGCGGCCAACGGTAGCGCGGGCTGGCTTGTCGCGACGCGCCTAAAGCCGACATTCGACGTTTTGTCGCGCGATGGCCGATGCAACAACCCGGTGGGTGCCGGCAAACCCGGTTGTCAGTCCGCCGAGTTGCCGTGCAATACGCCGGTTTGTGCGGGATCCTGCCGGTAGTAGCGGGCGAGCAGCCGGTACAACTGCGGATATTCCGCCTCGAATTCGCGCGGCTTCACGAAAAGTGCCTCGCTGCATACCGCGAAAAACTCTGACGGATGGTCCGCTGCGTAAGGGTCGATCAGCGACTCGCGTTCGAAACGCGCCCAACGGCGATCCGGTATCGCGTCGACCTTCGCGCAGAACTGGTCATATGCGTGATCGAATACGTCCGCCCACGCGGCGCTGTCGAGTGGCGCGTGCAGCCGCCGGAACAGCGGCGGGTGGCCGTCGGCGGCGCCCGTCACCATATCGATCTTGTGCGCGAATTCGTGGATGACGACGTTGTATGCGTCACTGCCATCGGTCATCTGCGCGTCTTCCCACGACAGCACGACGGGCCCGCCTTCCCATGCTTCGCCGCTCGCATCGTGTTCGACTTCATGGACGATGCCGTCTTCATCTTCGACCGTCTTGCGAATCACGAACTCCCCCGGATAGACGATCACGCCTACCCAGCCGCGATACAGGTCGAGCCCGAGATTGAGCACCGGCAGGCAGGCCTGCGTGGCGATCGCTACGCTGATTTCGTCGGTGAGTTCAAGCTCATGCGCGGTTGAGAATTCCTTTTGCGCGAGAAAGAGGCTGGTCATGTCGCGCAGACGCGCCTGATCCGATGCGTCAAGCCACGCGAGGAACGGCAGACCGGCGAGCGTTGTTTGCCACAGCGCATCGGAAATCGCGTGCGTGCGCAGTGCGCGCTCGCGACGACGCGTGCCGATCCAGTGAGTGAGTTTCGAGAGCATCGCTAGAGGTGGCTTGACCGACAGATCGCACGGACACAGGTTTGCGGACTGCGACGATTTTAATCGCGCTGCGCGCGGAGCGCGAATCATGCCGTAAGCGGTGTGAGTGCAGCGAGTGCCGTAAGTGCAGCTAGTGCGCAGTTCGATGACAAACGCCCGCGACTGCGGGCGTTTGTCATTGCGACGCGCGCGCGAAAGCACGCGCGATGCACGGCGCTCGGGCCTTAGCCGCCGCGGCGCATCATATCGAAGAACTCGGAGTTGTTCTTCGTCTGGCGAATCTTGTCGAGCAGGAATTCCATGGCTTCGACTTCGTCCATGTCGTGAATGAACTTGCGCAGCACCCAGATCTTTTGCAGGATCTCGGGCTTGATCAGCAGCTCTTCGCGGCGCGTGCCGGACTTGTTCAGATTGATCGACGGATAGACGCGCTTTTCCGCAAGACGGCGCTCGAGGTGCACTTCCATATTGCCGGTGCCCTTGAATTCTTCGTAGATCACGTCGTCCATGCGGCTGCCGGTTTCGATCAGCGCGGTGCCGATGATGGTCAGCGAACCGCCTTCCTCGATATTGCGTGCCGCGCCGAAGAAGCGCTTCGGACGCTGTAGCGCGTTCGCATCGACACCGCCGGTGAGCACCTTGCCCGAGGCCGGCACGACCGTGTTGTACGCGCGTGCGAGGCGCGTGATCGAGTCGAGCAGAATCACGACGTCGTTCTTCATTTCGACGAGGCGCTTGGCCTTTTCGATCACCATCTCGGCGACCTGCACGTGACGCGCGGCCGGTTCGTCGAAGGTCGACGCAATCACTTCGCCCGCGACCGAGCGCTGCATTTCCGTCACTTCTTCAGGGCGTTCGTCGATCAGCAGCACGAACAGCACGACGTCCGGATGGTTCTGCTTGATCGCATGCGCGATGTGCTGAAGCATCACGGTCTTGCCGGACTTCGGCGACGCGACCAGCAGGCCGCGCTGGCCTTTGCCGATCGGCGCGATCATATCGATGATACGGCCGGTGACGTTTTCCTCACCGCGCATTTCACGTTCGAGCAGCAGCACCTTGTTCGGGTGCAGCGGCGTCAGATTCTCGAACATGATCTTGTGCTTCGATGCCTCCGGCGGCTGGCCGTTGACCTTATCGACTTTCACCAGCGCGAAATAGCGTTCGCCGTCTTTCGGCGTGCGCACTTCGCCTTCGATCGTGTCGCCCGTATGCAAATTGAAACGGCGGATTTGCGACGGACTGATGTAAATATCGTCCGTACTCGCGAGATAGGAGGTTTCCGGCGAGCGCAGGAAACCAAAGCCGTCCGGCAGCACTTCGAGCGTGCCGTCACCGAAGATCGTTTCGCCCGTCTTCGCGCGCTTTTTGAGAATGGCAAACATTAACTCCTGCTTGCGCAGGCGGTTTGCACTTTCGATCTCAAGGCCATTGGCCATTTCGATCAACTGTGAGACGTGCAGAGTCTTAAGCTCGGATAAATGCATACGGAGAACCCGCAGGGAGAAGGTGCGACCTGAAATGAATCTGGGAGGAGGGTTGAGCGGGACCGCTCAGGGACGTACTCGTCTTATCGACGCTTTATGGATTCTAGCATAGCACACGCCTGATCCAGCCTGCGTGGCGGACCGGCAGCTTTGCTTTGCCCGTGTTGTCAACCGACAACAAACCAGGGCCATGCAACCGCCCCGGAGATGATCGTTCGCGCGCTTGTTACCGGCTGGATCGGCCGGATGCGGCCGCTTGTCGCGCAAACAAACTGAAGGCGAAGATTAACCGGCTATAACAACGCGATGAGCCGCGGCTATGCGCCGGTTAATCAGTGAGGCTCGGCAGTGAGTCCGGGCAATTACAGATTGCCGTCGAGGAACGCGGTGAGCTGCGATTTCGACAGTGCGCCAACCTTCTGCGCGGCAACAGCGCCATTCTTGAAGAGGATCAACGTCGGGATGCCGCGCACGCCGAACTTCACCGGCGTCGACTGGTGCTCGTCGACGTTGATCTTCGCGATCTGCAGGCGGTCTGCATAGTCTTTCGCGACTTCGTCGAGAATCGGTGCAATCATCTTGCACGGACCGCACCACTCTGCCCAGAAATCCAGCAGAACCGGTTTATCGGATTTGACGACGTCCTGTTCGAACGACGCGTCGCTGATGTGCTTGATTTGTTCGCTCATTGTCTGAATACCTCATTCGGTTCGAGGCCTGCCTGAATGCTCGCCACGATACATCAAAACTGAAGAAAATCTCCGTTCGCTTTACCGCAAAGAAAGCCTCAACCGAATCACTTTCGAGGTCTGTGGGGACCAGCTGCGAAGAACCTGCGAAGGCGCTCGGCGCTTGACTTTACGGGTCACTTGCACGCAGTTTAGCCTAATTCGCTATGTGCTGCCCGTGGTGATAGTACCCATTCCGGCAGCAGGATCGATGCTTCGCCGCATCCTGCATCGGTCCTTTCTGTGGGCTATCTGGAGATGGTGGTCGTCGAACACAAGGGCCTGCGACGCGCATTGTCGCGGCGCGTTCGCGGAGCTCGCGCTGCGCGATCCGGGCGCACGCTACGCGATGCGCGCAAGCGGTGTGGCCGATTTTCCAGTCGCGCGCCTGGCCCGGCGATGATAGAATGCTTCGTGACGGGCCTCCTCGCATGGAGGTGCGGTCAACCTGGTCAGGTCGGGAACGAAGCAGCCACAGCCGTTTTCCACCAGTGCCGAGGGTCGGGCTCGTCACCTTCCTCTTTCTTCCGTTGCATTTTTCCTCGCGCTTTTTTCTACGTCGTGTTCGTCACGCGTCACTTTCTCCGCGCATTTCATTTGACGGTCTCGCGCGAAGTCTTTCTCTATCGACGCGTTAGCCAAATACAATAGAGCGCGCGGCGGTTGAGCGTGAGGTTTCAATAACGGACGACACGATCCGCTTTTTGCAAGCCCGGCAGCCGTTTTTCGCAAACCCTTTATGGCGCCCGCCTGAACCGGCTTTGCGCCGATGCGTTGCTGATACAATTTCCCGATGACCTATCAAGTTCTCGCACGCAAGTGGCGGCCGAAAGATTTCGCGTCGCTCGTCGGACAGGAGCACGTCGTGCGCGCGCTCACGCATGCGCTCGACGGTGGCCGTCTGCATCACGCCTATCTGTTTACCGGAACACGCGGCGTCGGCAAGACCACGTTATCGCGGATCTTCGCGAAGGCGCTCAACTGTGAGACGGGTGTGACCGCGACGCCATGCGGCGTGTGTCGCGCGTGCCGGGAGATCGACGAAGGGCGCTTCGTCGACTATGTCGAAATGGATGCGGCGAGCAATCGCGGGGTCGACGAAATGGCCGCGCTGCTCGAGCGCGCGGTGTATGCGCCGGTCGATGCGCGCTTCAAGGTCTATATGATCGATGAAGTGCACATGCTGACGAACCACGCGTTCAATGCGATGCTCAAGACGCTCGAAGAGCCGCCGCCGCATGTCAAATTCATTCTGGCGACCACCGATCCGCAGAAAATTCCGGTGACGGTGCTGTCGCGCTGCCTGCAGTTCAATCTGAAGCAGATGCCCGCCGGGCACATCGTGTCGCATCTCGAGCGGATTCTCGGCGACGAGCAGATTCCGTTCGAAGCGCAAGCGCTGCGCCTGCTCGCGCGCGCTGCCGATGGTTCGATGCGCGATGCGTTGTCGTTGACCGATCAGGCGATCGCGTACTCGGCGAACCAGGTGACGGAAGAGGCCGTGCGCGGCATGCTGGGCGCGCTCGATCAGAGCTATCTGATCCGGCTGCTCGACGCGCTCGCGGCGGGCGACGGCGCCGCGGTGCTGGCCGTGGCTGACGAAATGGCGCTGCGCAGCCTGTCGTTTTCCACCGCGTTGCAGGATCTCGCGAGCTTGCTGCACCGTATTGCATGGGCGCAGTTCGCGCCTTCGTCGGTGCTCGACGAATGGCCCGAAGCAGGCGATCTGCGGCGCTTTGCCGACACGTTGAGCGCCGAGCAGGTGCAACTGTTCTACCAGATCGCGACAATTGGTCGAGGCGAACTGGGCCTCGCGCCTGACGAATATGCGGGCTTCACAATGACGCTGCTGCGCATGCTCGCGTTCGAGCCGTCATTGAACGGCGCCGCGGGCGGCGGGCCGGTTCCGGCGGCGCGGCCGGCTACGCAGGGCGCGGCGGCGGGTGGCCAGCGCTCCGGCGCGGCAGCTGTGACAGCGCAGCAAGGTGGGATGCCACAGCGGGCGGGCGCGCCACGCCGTGTCGACGCGCAAGAACCCGTGCCGCAACCGGTGCGCGCGCTGGACGCAGGCCGTGCGTCGGTGTCGCACGCTGCGGAATCGACTGATCGGACGAGTGCGCCGTCGGCCGTCGATGCGTCCGCCGACGGCGCGCCGAGTGCGCCGTTGACCGCGCCGTTGACCGTTAACGCTTCCGCGCGCGACGCGTCGAGCGAACCGGCGCACAAAGAACAGGAAAATCATGAGCGCGCGTCATCCGCTGCCGGTGGCGCGCGTTCCGTTGCTGCTAGCGCGGATTCGGGCGAACCGGCGGCCGGAGGGGACTCGCTCGCAGCGGGAGATGCGTCAGCTGCGATGCCGCGATCGATGTCACAGCAGGGTACCGACGAGAACGCCTCGGCGTCCGATGACACGACGCTTGATGACGCCGCGGGCAATGTGACTGCAAGCCGCGCATCCTCGGCCGATGCTGCCGGCCACGCAGTCGAATCTTCAGTAGCGCAGGCTTCACCCGAGTCGCCCGAGGTGTCGCAACTGCAGCCTGCCGCCGACGTGCCGCGCGCACCATCGTCGATGCAGCAGGCTGACGAGCCACAGCGCCGCGCGAGCGGCGCGAGCGCGGCGCTCGACGTGCTACGCAATGCTGGAATGAAACTGTCGGGCGAGCGTAGCCGCCCGACGTCAGGCGTGTCCGCGAAAGCCGCGCCCGATGCACCGGCGAAGCCCGCCGCGCCGCGCGTGGCGGTGCCGACGCCGAACCCCGCGCGCCGCGCGCCGCAGCAACCTGCCGCGCCAGCCCGCAACACAGCGGCGCGCACGAGTTCAGGCGGCACCAGCGTGCCGCCCTGGGAAGAGATTCCACCGGACGCACCTGGCGCGCTCGACGACTACGTACCGGCATCGGCGGACGATGCGTTCTTCGCACCGCCGGACGACGGCTTCGCGCCAGTTTTCGACAGCGGGTATAACGATGTGCGCGTAAGTCCCGCTGCCGCGCCCGCGACCGTGGTCGACACGCGTGCGTTGCCGCCCGCGGTGCCGCTCGATGCAGTCGGTTTTGAAGGTGACTGGCCGGCACTCGCGGCTAGCCTGCCGTTAAAGGGCATCTCGTATCAGCTTGCGTTTAACAGCGAACTGATGGCGCTCGATGGCGCCACGTTGAAGCTGAACGTGCCGGTGCCGCAGTACGCGGACGCCGCGCAGGTCGCCAAATTGAAGACGGCGCTTGCCGAGCGCCTTGCGCAGCCGGTGGACGTCATCGTCGAGGTCGGGCCGGCGCGCCGCACTGCGGCCGCGCTCGATGCGGCCGAGCGCGCGCAACGGCAACAGGAGGCCGAGCGCGAGATCGGTGCGGACCCGTTCGTGCAATCGCTGATACGCGAGTTCGGCGCGAGCATCGTGCCGGGCTCCGTTCGTCCGTTGATGCCGGGCGCGCCGGGCGCGGGCGCCGCCCATTGATTCACCACGCCTGGCCGGCCTCGGGTCCGCTTCGAGAAAGCAGACCCGACACAAGGCCATAGCGTTTTGCGCAATCCATACGATCAAGAAGGAGCATGTCCATGATGAAAGGCCAACTCGCCGGGCTGATGAAGCAGGCCCAGCAGATGCAGGAAAACATGAAGAAGATGCAGGAAGAACTCGCGAACATCGAGGTCGAGGGCCAGTCAGGCGCCGGTCTCGTGAAAGTGACGATGACCTGCAAGAACGACGTGCGCCGCGTGTCGATCGATCCATCGCTGCTTGCCGACGACAAGGACATGCTCGAAGACCTGGTCGCCGCCGCGTTCAACGATGCGGTGCGCAAGGCAGAAGCGACCGCCCAGGAGAAGATGGGCAGCATGACGTCGGGTCTGCCATTGCCGCCGGGCTTCAAGCTGCCTTTCTAAACAGCCAGCGGCCGCGGCTTTTTCCGCGGCCGGCCACGTAGCTTCGTCGCAGCTACGTCGCAGCTACGTTATCCGAGCCGGGCTTGCGCGCCCGGGACCCGCATGAAACAACCCTCCGCCTTGTCGGCGCTCGTCGAAGCGCTGCGCGCGTTGCCCGGCGTCGGGCCGAAGTCCGCGCAGCGCATCGCGTATCACCTGATGCAGCATGACCGCGACGGCGCGCAGAAGCTCGGCCGCTCGTTGCTCTATGCGACCGAGCATCTGCAGCATTGCGAGAAGTGCAACACGTTCACCGAAGCGCAGATCTGCGAAGTCTGCAGCGACCCGCAACGCGACCCAACGCTGTTGTGCGTCGTCGAAACGCCGGCCGATCAGATCATGCTCGAGCAGACGATGACCTATCGCGGCCTGTATTTCGTGCTGATGGGACGTTTGAGTCCACTCGACGGCATCGGTCCGAAGGAAATCCATTTCGACCGCCTCGTCAGGCGCGCGTCCGATGGCGTCGTGAAGGAAGTGGTGCTCGCGACCAATTTCACGAATGAAGGCGAAGCGACCGCGCATTATCTCGGGCAGACGCTGAAGTCGCGTGGCTTGACGGTGACGCGTCTGGCGCGCGGCGTTCCGGTTGGCGGCGAACTCGAGTATGTCGATGCGGGCACGATCGCGCGTGCGATGCTCGACCGGCGTTCGATGTAGCTTGCTATCGCGCGAATGCATGTCGCCATGCCGGTGTCGGCGCTGGCGCACCATCACCGCCAGCGCCGCAATAGCCGCAATAGCCGCAACCGCGACCGAAAACGCAGCAAATAGAAAAAGACCGGAGGAGACACATGAGCGCAACGAACCCGACCCACACGAACCAGTCCGCCGGCCCGCTTGCCGGCGTGAAAGTGCTCGAGCTCGGCACGCTGATCGCGGGCCCGTTTGCCGCGCGCTTTCTCGGCGAGTTCGGCGCGGACGTGATCAAGATCGAAGACCCGAAAGGTGGCGATCCGTTGCGCAAATGGCGCAAGCTGTATCCGGAAACCGGCGGTACGTCGCTGTGGTGGGCGGTGCAGGCGCGCAACAAGAAATCGGTGACCGTGAACCTGAAAGCCGACGAGGGCAAGGAGATCGTGCGGCGTCTCGCGAAGGGAGCGGACATCGTGATCGAAAATTTTCGCCCCGGCTTGCTCGAAAAGCTTGAACTCGGCTACGACGTGCTCGCCGCTGAAAACCCCGGCCTCGTGATGGTGCGGCTCTCTGGTTACGGTCAGACCGGTCCGTATCGCGATCGTCCCGGGTTCGGCGCGATCGCCGAAGCGATGGGCGGATTGCGGCATATCACTGGCTATCCCGATCTGCCACCGCCGCGCATCGGCATTTCGATTGGCGATTCGATCGCGGCGCTGCACGGCGTGATCGGTGCGCTGATGGCGCTGCATCATCGGCAGGTGAACGGCGGCAAAGGGCAGGTCGTCGATGTCGCGTTATACGAGGCCGTGTTCAACATGATGGAAAGCGTGGTGCCCGAGTACGGCGTGTACGGGATGGTGCGCGAGCGCACCGGCGCGTCGCTGCCGGGCATCGTGCCGTCGAATACCTATCCGTGCCGCGACGGAAGCATTGTGATCGGCGGCAATAGCGATCCGATTTTCAAGCGGCTGATGAGTGCGATCGAGCGTGACGATCTTGCGAACGACCCCGGGCTCGCGCATAACGATGGCCGCGTGCCGCGCACGCAGGAAATCGATGATGCGATCGCCGCGTGGCTATCGACGCGCACGATCGACGACGCGCTAGCGGTGCTGAACGCCGCCGATGTGCCGGCGGGCCGCATCTTCAGCGTCGCGGACATGTTCGCCGATCCGCAATACATCGCGCGTCAGATGATCCAGACCTTCAAATGGCAGGACGGCCGCGAGATCGCGTTGCCCGCGGTGTCGCCGAAAATGTCGGTGACGCCTGGCGAGACGCGCTGGCTGGGCCCGGAACTCGGTGCGCATACCGATGAAGTCCTGCGATCGCTAGGTTATGATGCGGACCATATCGCAAGGTTGCATGCGCAACAAATTGTGTGAGCGGCACGAGCTCACGCGCACCGCAGGCACACCGCGAGCAAATCAAAAGCAACCCACAAATACAACGAGAACCGGAGACAGCAACGATGCAACGTAGAACCTTTCTGACCGGCGCCGCGGCGCTCGCGGGCGCGGCTCTCGCTGCGCAAGCGCCGCTGGCATCGGGGCAGGCGAAGCTCGAAACGCGCAAGGTCGCGATCGCAGTGGGCGGCAAGAATCTCTTTTACTACTTGCCGTTGACGATTGCCGAGCGACGCAACTACTTCAAGGACGAAGGTCTCGACGTCGAGATTTCCGATTTCGCGGGCGGCTCGCAGGCGTTGAAGGCGGCGGTCGGCGGCAGCGCGGATGTCGTGTCCGGCGCGTTCGAACATACGCTGCTGTTGCAGGCGCAACATCAGATGTTCCGCGAATTCGTGCTGCAAGGGCGCGCGCCGCAAATCGTGCTGGCCGTGTCGAAGAAAACGATGCCGAACTACAAGTCGATTGCGGATCTGAAAGGCAAGAAGATCGGCGTGACGGCGCCCGGTTCGTCGACGTCGATCATGGCGGGCTTCGTGCTCGCGAAGGGTGGCCTGACCGCGAAGGACGTGTCGTTTATCGGCGTTGGCGCCGGCGCGGGCGCGCTCGCCGCGATGGAGTCCGGGCAGATCGATGCGCTCGCGAATCTCGATCCGGTGATGACGAAGCTCGAACGCGCGGGCCAGATTCGCGTGATTGCCGATACGCGCACGCTGGCCGATACGCATAACGTGTTCGGCGGCGATATGCCGGCCGGTTGCCTGTACGCGTCGCAAAGCTTTATCGACAAAAATCCGAATACGACGCAAGCGCTGACCAATGCGATGGTGCGCGCGCTCAAATGGCTGCAAACCGCCAGCGACGACGACGTGGCCAACGCGGTGCCCGAGTCGTACCTGCTCGGCGACCGCGCGCTGTATATCGCCGCATGGCAACACGTGAAGCCGGCGATGTCGCCCGACGGACTGATGCCGGCCGACGGTCCGGCCACGTCGCTGAAAACGCTGCAGGCGTTCGACGCAACCGTGCAGGGCAAGCCGATCGACCTGTCGAAGACGTGGACCAACGAGTTCGTCAAGAAAGCGCTCGCGACGGTGAAGGGCTAGGTGAGCGACGATGACGGTGCCCGCACTCGCGCTCGACAACATCACCTGCACATTCGCATCGCGCGACGAACGTGAAGCGCGCTACACCGCGATCAAGGACGCGACGCTGCGCGTGGCGCCGGGCGAGTTCGTATCGGTGGTCGGCCCGACGGGCTGCGGCAAGTCGACTTTGCTGAATGTCGGCGCGGGGCTGCTGGCGCCGTCGACCGGTTCGGTCAGCGTGTTCGGCGAACCGTTGACGGGGATCAACCGGCGCGCGGGCTATATGTTCCAGGCCGATGCGCTAATGCCGTGGCGCTCCGCGCTCGACAACGTGATGGCCGGACTGTCGTTTCGCAAGGTTAGTCGAGCTGAGGCGCGCGAGCGGGCCGACACATGGTTGAAGCGCGTCGGTCTCGGCGGCTTCGGCGATCGTTATCCGCATCAGCTGTCGGGCGGCATGCGCAAGCGTGTCGCGATGGCGCAGACGCTGATTCTCGACCCGGATATCGTGCTGATGGACGAGCCGTTCTCCGCGCTCGATATCCAGACGCGCCAGCTGATGGAAAACGAACTGCTCGATCTTTGGGCCGCGAAACGCAAGGCGGTGCTGTTCATCACACACGATCTCGATGAAGCGATCGCGATGTCCGATCGAGTGGTCGTGCTGTCGGCCGGGCCGGCGACGCGACCGATCGGCGAGTTCACGATCGATTTGCCGCGCCCGCGCGATGTCGCCGAAATCCGTTCGGATCCGCGCTTTGTCGAACTGCATGCGCAGATCTGGAGCGTGCTGCGCGACGAAGTGTTGAAAGGCTATCAGCAACAACTGAAGGCCGTGTAAGCCGCACGCACATGAACAGGGCATAAAGAGCGCATGACGTTGCGCGTGCCTCGCGAAAGGACCTGACAACCGATGTGGAAAACGCTACGTCCGAACCGGGCGAACCTCGTGATCTGGCAATGGCTGCTGCTCGTGCTGTGCTTCGTCGGGTGGTACGCGCTAACGAGCCCGACGCTGTTGCCCGCGTTCTATTTCGATGACCCGAACAAGGCCGCGTTCCTGTTCGGCGAGCCGCAGAAAGTGGTGGTGCGGATCTGGCAATGGTTCACGTCGGGCGAGATCTATATCCATCTGTGGATCACGCTGGTCGAGACGGTGCTCGCGTTCGTGATCGGCACGGTGCTCGGTCTTGCGGTCGGCTTGTGGCTTGCGCTCGCGCCGATTGCGAGCGCGCTGTTCGATCCTTATGTGAAGGCGGCGAACTCGATGCCGCGCGTGATTCTCGCGCCGATCTTCGGCGTCTGGTTCGGTCTGGGCATCGGATCGAAGGTTGCGCTTGGCGTCACGCTGGTGTTTTTTATCGTGTTCTTCAACGTCTATCAGGGCGTGAAGGAAGTGAGCCCGGTCGTGCTCGCGAACGCGCGGATGCTCGGCGCGAATCGCCGGCAGCTGTTGCGCAGCGTGTATCTGCCGAGCGCGATGAGCTGGGTGTTTTCGAGCCTGCATACCTCGGTCGGACTCGCGTTTGTCGGCTCCGTGGTCGGCGAGTATCTCGGCTCGGCGCGCGGCGTCGGTTACCTGATCCTGCAGGCCGAAGGCACGTTCGATATCAACACTGTATTTGCCGGCATTCTCGTGTTGACCGCGTTCGCGCTGATTCTCGATGCGCTGGTCGGCATGATCGAGCGGCGCTTCATGAAGTGGCAGCCAAAGAGCGGCGAGACCGAGCGGCTCTGAATCCGCCGCCGCTCAGCCGCCTTGGACGCGATTGACGCAAGTGCGACCGGCGATCGGCACGCGCTCACGGCGTGATAACCACCTTGCCGACCACGCGACGCTGTGCGATATCGTTGAGCGCCTGCGCGGCCTGCTCCAGCGGGTAGTGGGCCGACACATACGGCCGCAGCTTGCCGCTTCTGATCCAGCCGGTCATTTCGGCGAACGCCGCGGTGTTGCGGTCCGCCTCGCGCTTCGCGAACTCTCCCCAGAACACGCCGATCAGACTCGCGCCCTTGAGCAACGCGAGATTGAGCGGCAGCTTCGGTATTTCGCCGTTTGCAAAGCCGACCACCAGATAGCGGCCGCGCCAGCCGATACTGCGAAATGCGGGTTCGGTATAAATGCCGCCGACCGGATCGTAGATCACGTCGGGACCGCGTCCGTCGGTGAGCGCTTTAATACGCTCGCGCAAGTCTTCGGTCGCGTAATTGATCGTCGCGTCGGCGCCGTGCGCGACGCACACGTCGAGCTTCGCATCGCTCGACGCCGCGGCAATCACGCGCGCGCCGAGCGCCTTGCCGATCTCGACCGCGGCGAGGCCGACGCCGCCCGCCGCGCCGAGCACGAGCATCGTCTCGCCGGCCTGCAGCCCGGCGCGATCGACTACCGCGTGATGCGATGTGCCATAGGCGAGTGTGAACGCAGCCGCGATATCGAACGGCGCGTCGTCGGGCAGCGGCACGCACGCGTGCGCCGCCGCGCGCGCCTGTTCCGCATAACCGCCATGCGCGACGTAGGCGACGACCCGCATGCCGCCTCGCAACTGCGTGACGCCTTCGCCCACCGCGCGCACCACGCCCGCGACTTCGGCGCCTGGCGTGAAGGGCAGCGGCGGCTTCAGCTGATACTTGTTCTCGATGATCAACACATCCGGAAAGTTGACCGCGGCGGCCTTCACGTCGATGACGACCTCGCCGGCTTGCGGCAGCAGATCAGGCAGTTCGTCGAGCGTGAGCGTATCGGGTGGTCCGAACTGGTGACAACGGATGGCGCGCATGGCGTCTCCTCCTAACGGTGTTCACAGACAGGCCGTCGAGTGTAAAGCATGGTCGAACGACCGTGCGCTTCGTTGCGTCAGGTTTCGTCGCCTTTCGTTTTGCTCCGTCATTGCGTGCTGCAGCGAATTGGCATTGCTTAGCGGCGCGCTCGTGTGCCGCGCGCATCGCGCTCACATGGCTCGCACGACAGGCGGGACGCGGTAACCGGCGCTCGCGCGTGACACCCGAGCGCGTGCGCGAGAGCGTCGCGCATCGCAGTGCGCACGAGCGCGCGCACACGCATGCGGTGTCGTCCGCGTGCCTTCTTTCCTCGGTTACAATCGCCGCATGCGAATCCTACTCAGCAACGACGACGGTTATCTCGCGCCCGGTCTCGCGGCGCTGCACGAAGCACTGAAACCGCTCGCCGACGTCACCGTGATGGCGCCCGAGCAGAACTGCAGCGGCGCATCGAATTCGTTGACGCTGTGGCGGCCGCTGTCGGTGCTGCGCTCGGCGAATGGCTTCTACTACGTGAACGGCACGCCCACCGATTCGGTTCACATCGCGTTGACCGGCATGCTCGACCATAAGCCCGACCTCGTGGTGTCGGGCATCAACAACGGCCAGAACATGGGTGAAGACACGCTGTACTCGGGAACGGTCGCCGCCGCGACCGAAGGCGTGATGTTCAACGTGCCCGCGATTGCATTCTCACTGGTCGACAAGGACTGGGCGCATCTCGAATCGGCCGCGCGTGTCGCCGCCGAAATAGTCAAACATTATCTCGATGCGCCTTTGCCGGGACATCCGCTGCTGAACGTCAACATTCCAAACCTGCCTTACGACGAGTTGGGGGCATGGCGTATCACGCGTCTTGGCAAGCGGCATCCGTCGCAGCCGGTGATCCGCCAGACTAACCCGCGCGGCGAGCCGATCTACTGGATCGGGCCGTCGGGTACCGCGCGCGACGCGAGTGAAGGCACTGACTTTCACGCCGTCGCGCACGGTCATGTATCGATCACGCCGTTGCAACTCGATCTGACCCACAACGCGATGCTGTCCGCGGCACGCGACTGGGCACGCGCCGGGAGCGGCGCTTCATGACGGGCGAGCGCGCGAAGCGCTTCCCGCTGGGCCTCGAAGACCTGGTGCGCGAACCGCGCCGAAGCGAAGCGCGTTCGGGTGACGCGCGCGTCTCAAAGGTTGCGCCGCTCGAAGGCCGAACGTCCGAACCATCAGGCATCGCAGCGTCGCAAACGGCGCGTGCCGTGAACGCCGGCAGGCGCAACGATGCTGCGCGGCAACCCGCGCTGAGGTTGCCCGCGACGCTCGAGCGTGCCGGTGCGCCGAACGTTCCGTTGAACAGCGCGCATGCGTTGACGTCGGAACGGGTGCGCGAGCGGATGGTCGAACGGCTGCGAGCGAATGGGGTTGCCGACCCGCGCGTATTGAATGCGATGGCGACCGTGCCGCGCCACATGTTCGTCGATCCTGGCCTCGCGACGCAGGCTTACGAAGACGCGGCGCTGCCGATCGGTCATCACCAGACCATCTCGAAGCCGTCGGTGGTCGCGCGGATGATCGAACTGGCCGCGGCGGGCCGGCAGCTGAATAACGTGCTCGAGATTGGCACCGGCTGCGGGTATCAGGCGGCGGTATTGAGCCAGGTCGCGCGCGACGTGTATTCGATTGAGCGCATCAAGCCGTTATACGAGCGCGCGAAGACGAATCTGCGGCCGTTGCGCATTCCGAATATTCGCTTGCATTACGGCGACGGCCGCATCGGCTTGCCGGCGGCCGCGCCGTTCGATGCGATCGTGATTGCCGCCGCGGGGCTCGACGTGCCGCAGGCGCTGCTCGAACAACTGGCGATCGGTGCGCGTCTGGTCGCGCCGGTCGGCACGCAGGACGGTCAGACCCAGGTGCTGACGCTCGTCGAGCGCACCGGGCCCGCGCAGTGGCGGGAGTCGCGGCTTGATCGCGTTTTCTTTGTACCCTTAAAATCCGGAGTGATTTGAATCCGATGACTATCAGCAAGCTGCGCACGATGCAAAGAACCAGCACAAATGTCTGTCTGACCGTGGCTCAACGGGGGGTGTGCGTACTCGCGGTGTCGCTGCTCGCGGCCTGCGCGTCGCGTCTTGACACTGCACCGGTCGTCGATCGTTCCGGTACGCTCGGCACGGCGGCCACGCAACAGCCGGCGCAGCCTCCGGTGCCGCTCGGCCCGCCGCCTCCGGGTTATTACCGGGTAAAACCAGGCGATACGCTGTATCGAATTGCGCTCGAAAACGGGCAGAATTATCGCGATATCGCCGCGTGGAACAATCTGACGAACCCGAATCAGATCGAAGTTGACCAGTTGCTGCGCGTTGCGCCGCCAGGCGCGAATCCGACGGCGGCGACGCCGGGCGTCGCGACCGCGCCGATCGCGGGCGGTGCGGTGCAAAGCGCGCCGATCGGCCAGCTGCCGGCGGGTGGTTCGCCTTCGACCTTGCCGGGCGGGGCGCAGCCACCGGTCTATGGCGCGACCAGCAACGCGCCGGGTGCGACGGCCACGACCATTCCGCCGCAGCCGCCGGCCGCCACCAGCGACGCCGCCGCCGCTTCCGGCGCGGTGACATTCGCCTGGCCGGTGCGCGGTCCGCTGCTCAACACGTTTGACGATTCGAAAAACAAAGGTTTGAATATTGGCGGAAGCCTGGGTGAGCCGGTCAAGGCTTCTGCGGATGGAAGGGTCGTTTATGCGGGAAATGGGCTGCGCGGATACGGCAATCTCATTATCATCAAACATGATGCAACGTACCTTACCGCCTATGCACATAACAGTGCTTTGATGGTAAAAGAGGGGGACGCGGTCACGAAGGGGCAGAAGATCGCCGAAATGGGAAACAGCGATTCCGATCGTGTGATGTTGCATTTCGAAGTTCGCCGGCAGGGCAAACCTGTCGACCCACTGAAGTACTTGCCGCCGCAATAAGCGATTACGACCATGCCGAAATCGAAGCGCCGCCCACCGCAAGCCGAGACTGAGACGATCAGCCGTGCCACGCATGTATCGGTGGAGGAGGCTGGCGCTTCGGATCTGGACGACGAAAACATCGACGAACTCGATAACAATGCCGCCGATGCCGATGAGCGGCGTGCAGCCGACGACGGCGAAGGTGGCTCGGACGCGCGCGAAGGCGCAAACGATTCCCCGTCCGACGCGGACGATTTCCGCGCGTTGCTGCAGGCCGAGCTGACCGCCGATACGATCCAGCACTATCTGAACCGGATCAGCGTGAAGCCGCTGTTGACTGTCGAGGAAGAGCAGCGTTTTTCGCGGCTGGCGAAGGCCGGCGAGTTCGAGGCGCGGCAGGTCATGATCGAGCGCAACCTGCGGCTCGTGGTGAGCATTGCGAAGGGGTACCTGAACCGCGGCGTGCCGTTGCTCGATCTGATCGAGGAAGGCAACCTCGGCCTGATGCACGCGATCGAAAAATTCGATCCGACGCGCGGCTTCCGTTTTTCGACGTATGCAACCTGGTGGATTCGCCAGAGCATTGAGCGCGCGATCATGAACCAGGCGCGCACCGTGCGGCTGCCAGTGCACGTGATTCGCGAACTGAACCAGGTGCTGCGTGCGAAGCGTCATCTGGAAAAGAACTCGATGAATTCCGGTGAAGCGGCGGACCGGCGCGACGCGAGCATCGACGACATCGCGTACCTGACCGGCAAAACCAGCGATGAAGTCACCGATATCCTTGCGCTGAACGAGCACACCGCGTCGCTCGACGCGCCGCTCGATCTCGATCCGGCGAGCAGCCTGCTCGATCTGCTGTCCGATGATCAAAGCCAGTCGCCGGATGCCGAAGTGCAGCATCGCGAACTGGAAACGCTGACGCGCGCATGGCT
Organism: Paraburkholderia rhizosphaerae; assembly: GCF_004366595.1. Classification (GTDB taxonomy): domain Bacteria; phylum Pseudomonadota; class Gammaproteobacteria; order Burkholderiales; family Burkholderiaceae; genus Paraburkholderia; species Paraburkholderia rhizosphaerae. Next base: position 245,763 of record NZ_SORE01000004.1, on the reverse strand, counting down.
CGCGAGGTTGTCCGACAAGCACCGTCATGTGATAGAACGGCGCTTCGGCCTCAACCATATCGAGCCGGCCACCCTCGAAGAACTGGCCGATGAAATGGGGCTGACGCGCGAACGCGTGCGGCAGATCCAGCAGGAGGCGCTGGTGCGGCTGAAGCGCTTCTTCGCGTCCAACGGCGTACGCAAGGACGCGGTTCTCTAACCTGATGACTCCGATTCTCGTATTCGACATCGAGACCATTCCCGATGTCGCCGGCATTCGTCGGCTTGAAGCGTTGCCCGCGACGTTATCCGACGCCGAAGTCGCGGAATTTGCGTTCGCGGCACGCCGCGAAAAGACCGGCAGCGATTTCCTGCCGCATCATTTGCAGCGTATCGCGGCCATTTCCTGCGTATTCCGCGACAACAACGGCTTTCGCGTGCGCTCGCTCGGCTCGCCGGACGACGGCGAAACGGTGCTTGTGCAATCGTTTTTCCGCGTGATCGAGAAGTACACGCCGCAACTCGTATCGTGGAACGGCGGCGGATTCGACCTGCCGGTGCTGCATTACCGCGCGCTGGTCAACGGCGTCGCAGCGGCCCGTTACTGGGACCTCGGCGAAGACGACCGCGAGTTCAAATGGAATAACTACATCAGCCGCTACCACGCGCGTCACACGGACCTGATGGACGTGCTCGCGATGTATCAGGCGCGCGCGAACGCGCCGCTCGATGCGCTTGCGAAGCTGTGCGGCTTTCCGGGCAAGCTCGGGATGGATGGCGGCCAGGTGTGGAACGCCTTTCAGCAAGGGCGTATCGAGGAAATACGAAATTATTGCGAAACGGACGTCGTCAATACCTATTTGTTGTATTGCCGGTTTCAGTTGATGCGCGGCGGTTTTTCACCGGAAGAGTACGCGGACGAAATCGCGCTCGTGAAGAATTCACTCGTGCAGGAACCCGCGCCGCACTGGGCCGAGTATCTCGCGGCGTTCGACAGCTAATGTTGCGCTGGCGTCTCGCGTTTGCGATGCCATTCCTGTCGTTGCCGGCCCAGTGTCGTGTCCATCCGGCGCGGCTGCTGCAGTTGCCGCAGCTATTCCAGCCAGTTACTCCCGCTCAACCGCTCAATCGATCTCCAGCACGATCGGCTGGTGATCCGACGCGCGCGTCGCGCCGTCGATCTCGCAACTGCGCAGCCTGCCGCGCAGATCCTCAGTAACGAACAGGAAGTCGCAGGTGAGCGGCCCGTCCTGCCATTGCTCGGTGTCGTACACGCCGGCGCTCGGCGGCGGTGTCGCGCCCGGGTGCAGTGTCGTCCATGCGTCGATAAACGACGGGCTGCCGTCGAGCGGAGCGAGCATGCGCCGATAGGCGTCGCTGTCGTACGCACTGTTGAAATCGCCGCAGACGATCGCGCTCACCGGCCGCGCGGTATCGACGAATGGCCCGATCGCATTTTCCGCCGGCGCCGGACGCGCGGCGTGGGCGGCCGCTTCCTGCTGGATGCGGCGCAACGCGTCAACCTGCGCGAGCCGCTGCGGCAGCGAATAAAACTCAAGATGCGTGACGATCACGCGTAGCGGCCCGTTCGGCGCACGCAGCACGGCTTCGAGCGCAACCCGCTGCATCGACGGCGCCTGTGCATCGGCGGGCCATGGCAGCGAATGGCGGATCACACGCTCGACCGGCAGCCGCGTCGCGAGCGCATTGCCGAACTGCCGGCGCGGCGCGCCTGGCCCATCGAGCTTTAACGGGGCAAGGTCCGCGCCGATCGCGTCGAGCACCGTGAAGCCCGGCAGTTCGTCCGCCAGCTCGGCGAACTGGTCGTCGCCCGGATGGCCGGCCAGCACGTTGAAGCCGCGCGTGACTTCCTGCATGCACAGCACGTCGAAGTCGGCGAGGTGGCGCGCCTCGTTCAGCATACGCGGCAGGCTGACGTCACCGCGCGCGCCACGTCCCCACTGGACATTCCAGCTAATCAGTCGCATCGTCAAATCTCCGTCGGAGGTTGCCGTTCGTCTACAATCTCGCCTTTACTTCACAGTCTGTCAGGAAGTTGCTGGTGTCTGAAACCACCCCTCGCCAAGCGTCACAAACCCCTGCGAACAAGGCAGCAAAACGCAAACCCGCCAAAGCGGGCGTCACCGCGCTGCCGCTTGCGCCCGTCTCGCTGCCGGTGCTCGATATCGACTCGCTCGATATGGAAGCGCGCGGCGTCGGCCGCACCGCGACCGAAGACGGCACGCCGGGCAAAGTCATCTTCGTCGAGGGCGCGCTGCCCGGCGAGCGCGTCACCTATTCGAGTTATAGAAGGAAGCCAAGTTTCGAGCAGGCGCTTGTCGTCGATATCCTGCGCGAAAGCGTGATCCGTACCAGGCCGCAGTGCCGCTTCTTCGGCACCTGTGGCGGCTGTTCGATGCAGCATCTGGATATGCGCGCGCAGATCGCGGTCAAGCAGCGCGTGCTCGAAGATAGCCTCGCGCATCTGGCGAAACTGCGTGCGGAGACGGTTTTCCGGCCGATCCATGGGCCGTCGTGGGGCTACCGCTACCGCGCGCGTCTGACGGTGCGCAACGTCGTGAAGAAGGGCGGCGTGCTGGTCGGTTTCCATGAACGCAAGAGCAGCTACGTCGCCGACATGACGAGCTGTGAAGTGTTGCCTGCGCATGTTTCCGACATGCTCGTGCCGCTGCGCAGACTGGTCGAAGGCCTGTCGATTCGCGATCGCATGCCGCAAATCGAACTCGCGGTCGGGGCGTCGGTCACGGCGCTCGTGCTGCGTGTGCTCGAGCCGATCAACGACGCGGACGAACAGCTGCTGCGTGAATTCGCCGACGCGCACCACGTGCAGTTCTGGCTGCAGCCGAAGGGACCGGATTCCGTCACGCCGTTCTATCCGCTGGACGTGCAGCTCGACTACACGCTGCCGGAGTTCGGTATCCGCATGCCGTTTCTGCCGACCGATTTCACGCAGGTCAATCACCAGATCAACCGTGTGCTGGTCGGCCGCGCGTTGCGGCTGCTGGCGCCCGCGAAGTCCGATCGTGTGCTCGATCTGTTCTGCGGCATCGGCAACTTCACGCTGCCGCTCGCGAAACTCGCGCGGGAAGTGGTCGGCATTGAAGGGAGCGACACGTTGACCGCGCGAGCCCTGGCGAATGCGAAGGAAAACGGCGTCGATGGGCATACGTCGTTTGCGTGCCGCAATCTGTTTGAAGTCGGCGCTGACGATCTGCGCGCACTGGGGCACTTCGACAAATTCCTGATCGACCCGCCGCGTGAGGGCGCGCTCGCCGTCTCGAAGGCGCTGGCCGATATCGCGCAAAGCGGGGACGGCCCGTTGCCGCAGCGTATCGTCTACGTGTCGTGCAATCCGGCGACGCTGGCCCGCGACGCAGGTCTGCTCGTGCATGAAGCGGGTTATCGATTGAAGGGCGCGGGCGTCGTGAACATGTTCCCGCATACATCGCATGTCGAATCGATTGCGCTTTTCGAGCGCGATGAGAACGCAAACGCGACGTAACCTGCCGTACCCGCGACGCCACCGCGCGCGCGTTCTTTGCACGCAACGGCGGATGTCGGGCCGACTGACGGCGCGTTACAGCGGTCTGCCAACAAAAACGCCACGGCCTGGGCCGTGGCGTTTTTGTTGGTGCGCAGCGCAGAGGTCAGCGTGGCTGCGTCAGAACTGCCACCACGACTTTTCCTTGCCCGGGCGCGCGTGCCCGGTAATGTACGGGCTATCCGGGAAGGTGCCGGCAAGCACGCGCTTCGTATCGTCAGCCAGTTGCGGCTGGCCGAGCTTGTCGTACGACAGCCACATGATATGCAGCGCATCTTCGATTGCCGGCGCGTTCTTGTACTCCTTGATCGCCAGCTGCGCGCGGTTGATCGCGGCCACATACGCGCCGCGACGGTAGTAGTAATCAGCGGCGTGCACCTCGTGTGACGCGAGCGCGTTCACGATATAGCGCATGCGCTGCGCCGCATCCGGCGCGTATTTGCTCTGCGGGTACTTGTCGACGACAACCTTGAACGCGTCGTACGACTCGCGCAGCGACTTCGGGTCGCGCTCGCTCATGTCCTGACCCGAGAAGCGGCCGAACAGGCCGAGATCGTCGTTGAAGTGGATCATGCCCTTCAGATAGTACGCATAGGCGATATCGGGGTGATCCGGGTGAAGCTGGATAAAGCGGTCGACGGCCTGGTCGGCCGCGGCGGTTTCGCTGTCCTTCCAGTTGCAATACGCGACGTTGATCTGCGCCTGCTGGGCGAAATGGCCAAACGGGTCACGACCCTCGAGCGCTTCGAAGTACTTCGCGCACTTGCCCCAGTCGCTGCCGCTCAAGGCGTCCTGCGCCTCCGTATATAATTTGTTGTTCGTCCACGTGGCCGTTTCATCGGTCTTCTCGGGCAGGCCGTGGCACGCTGCGACCAGTGCGACCGCGCAGATACACGCGATATAGCGCGCGTATCGCGCGATACGCAGGGCCGGTTGCGCTGCCGCTTTTTGGGCCATTTGGGTAATCATATTCAAGGCTCGCATTGTCCAGTCAAGCTTTACGTCAAGCGCTTTACGTCAGGTAAACAGTCTCGATGACCCGTTCTCATACTCCGGGTGCCACAGCCGGCGCGCGGAATAGCGACAAAGATTATAGCCGATGCGAAGCGCGCTCCAACGCGGCGGCGCCCGATGCCACCGATGCGCTCGACGACGATCTCGTCGCGGACGACGCACTTTCCCCGTCACTGACAACTCCCGCCACGCCGGACGGTGCGCGTGGCGCGCCGGCTGGCGAAGCGTCGGGTGTCGCTACGTCAGACCTGGCCACGCTGCGCGTCGCCGTGGTGCCGCTCGAACTCGCGGGCGAGCGTCTCGACAAGGTGCTCGCGAAGCTATTTCCCGAGTTCTCGCGCAGCCGTCTGCAGAGCTGGATCGAGGCGCAGCGCGTGCACGTCGACAGCCTGCCGGCGAAAGTGCGGCAGCCCGTGCCGCTGAACGCGACGATCGAACTCGTGCCGGATCTGCTGCCCGAACAGCTTGCGTTCGCGCCGGAAGCGGTGCCGCTCGACATCGTCTATGAAGACGACACGATCGTTGTGATCAACAAGCCGGCGGGGCTTGTCGTGCATCCGGCGGCGGGTAACTGGAGCGGCACGATATTGAACGGCCTGCTGCATCGCTATGGCGAGGCGGCCGCCGGCCTGCCGCGCGCGGGCATCGTGCATCGGCTCGACAAGGACACGTCGGGCCTGATGGTCGTCGCGCGCACGCTCGCCGCGCAGACGGATCTCGTGCGGCAGTTGCAGGCGCGCACGGTGAAGCGCCGTTATCTCGCGCTAGTCTGGGGCGGCATGCCCGACGAAGGCACGATCGACGCGCCGATTGGGCGCGACTCACGTGAGCGCACGCGTATGGCGGTCGTCACCGGCGCGGCGGGGAAGCCAGCGCGCACGCATTTCCGGCGGGTCGCGACGGTCGTGTGGGAACGGCAGCCGGTATCGGCGATTCACTGCGATCTCGAAACCGGCCGCACGCATCAGATTCGCGTGCATTGCGCGCATACCGGCCATCCGCTGCTCGGCGATCCGGTGTACGGGCGCGCGCGCGGCAAACGTTCGGTGACGCCGCTGCCCGGTGGCTTCGCACGCCAGGCTTTGCACGCGTGGCGTCTTGGGCTGGTCCATCCTGAAACGCGCCGCACGATGCAATGGCGCGCGGATGTGCCGGCGGATCTGGCCGAACTGTGCGCGGCGCTCGGCTTTGACCGCGAAGAAGCAGACGATTTCGACGACGTCTACGACGAAGCGGACGATCCGATGTTCGACGATGACGATGCGATCGAACGCGACGGCGAGTCCGAAGACGGGTCCGGTGACGACCGTGAGGAAGGCGATGAAGGTGACGACACCGGCCACGCGGGTGCTTCCGACGATGGCGACGATCGCGAGCCTGATGCCGCGGACACTCGGCAGGTGCGCGGCGCCCCGCGCGGCAAGAACAAGGATCCCCACCGATGACACTCCCGGCTCTGACGTCGGCCGACGTGCTGCAACCCAACTGGCATATCGCCCCGCGCGTGCGCGCGCTCGTCACGACCCGCAATGGCGGCGTGAGCCTGCCGCCGTACGGCGCATGGCGTGACGGCGCCGAGCGGCCGGGCGGCCTCAATCTCGGTCGGCGCGCCGGCGACGATCCTGTGCATGTCGAAGAGAACCGCGCGCGGCTTCGCGCGCTCGCGGGGATTGCCGAGCCGGCATGGCTTTCCCAGGTGCACGGCGCACACGTCGTCAACGCCGACGACGTGCTCGATAACGCCCGCGCAGGTGGCGCGCCTGTACAAGCCGACGCAAGCGTGACCGACCGGCCGGGCACCGTATCGATCGTGATGATCGCCGACTGCATGCCGGTCCTGCTTTGCGACGCTGCCGGCCGTGCGGTCGGCGCCGCGCATGCGGGCTGGCGGGGGCTCGCCGCCGGTGTCGTCGAGAACACCGCGCGCCGTGTCGCCGCGCTGGCTGGTGTCGCACCGTCGGCATTGCATGCATATCTGGGACCTTGCATCGGGCCCGCCGCGTTCGAGGTCGGTGACGACGTGCGCAGCGCGTTTGTCGATGCGGCCGATGTCGCGCGACGCGATGCGGTCGCCCGCGCGTTCGCGCCACGCGCGCAGGCTACCGGCAAGTATCTCGCGGACTTGCCGGCACTCGCGCGCGAGCGGCTCGCGCAACTCGGGGTGACGCAAGTCACGGGCGGCGACCAATGCACGTTCACGCAGCGCGAGCGGTATTACTCGTATCGACGCGATCGGGTGACGGGCCGGATGGCCGCGCTGATCTGGCTCGCGCATTGAGCCTATGCTGTGCCGCGGCGGGCGTTTTCGGGCGGTATGGCCGGCATCGGCGGGTACTGTCCGGCACCGCCAGTCGCCGCGTGCAACGCGCGGCGGGCGGCAAAATTGCTGCACCGCGAAAACGCTTTCTCCTGACGATGCAGCCACCCACGTCGCGCGCGCGAGGCGGGGCGCCGGAGCGCCGCACCCCCCCGGAAAACCCTGATGCGACGGGCTGATTGTCCGATAAGGACGGTTCGCATGGTGCGCTCGCGAAGACTCGTTCCCTTACATGGGGAAAACGATAATGAAAAAGATATCGCACTGCGGCAAAATCGGGATCAAGCATTGACATGCCTTGCAGTGGGGCGCAAAAATGTTCCCCAACAATGGGACAGGGCGTTAGTGGCTGCGAGCTTTTTTTCGCCGCCCGTGCGCGAAGGCACCTGCCTCTCAACCCGTCCGCGAGGACTCACCGGTCAAAAGCGCAGGTATGGTGGCAGCTCAACACTCGTCGACTTCCTCACGCACGCACACTTCATCGGATCGCACGCAACAGCAGTCGGGCGCGAATGCCGCCGGAGTTCATCAGTTATTTGACGCATGGTTGAACGCATGGCGTTCAATCGGCGCTCAGGCCGCGGCAAACGGCAATCCGTTTTCGGTGCCGGGCATGCCTGATTTCACGCAGGCGGCGGCAGGCATGCCGCAAATGGCCGAACAGTTTTCGAGGCAGTTCACCCAGCCATTCGCGCAAGCCGCGCAACAGCCGTTTGCGCCGGGGCTCGCGCAGCCGTTTGCGCAGCCATTTGCCCAACCGTTCGCCGCATTGGCTGGTATGAAGCTGCCGAGCGCCGCGATTCCGCCGGAGCGTCTTCAGCGGTTGCAGGCCGACTATTCGCGCGACGCGATGCAGTTGTTCCAGCAGGCCACGCAGGCGACGAGCGCCACGCCGGACCTGAAGGACCGGCGCTTCAGCGCGGACGCGTGGAAGACGACGCCGATCTATGCGTACATGGCGGCGTGGTATCTGCTGAATGCCCGTTATCTGCAGGAGCTGGTCGATGCGCTCGATACCGATCCGAAGACGCGCGAGCGGATTCGCTTTGCGGTTCAGCAATGGACTGCGGCCGCGTCGCCTAGCAACTTCTTCGCGCTGAACCCCGAGGCGCAAAAGACGCTGCTCGAGAGCCACGGTGAAAGCTTGCGCCAGGGGGTGTTGAATCTGCTCGGCGACATGCAACGCGGCAAGATATCGCAGACGGACGAATCCCGTTTCGTGGTCGGCAAGAATCTCGCGACGACCGAAGGCTCGGTCGTGTTCGAGAACGATCTGATGCAGTTGATCCAGTACAAGCCGCTTGCCGCGTCGGTGCGCGAGCGGCCGCTGCTGATCGTGCCGCCTTGCATCAACAAGTTCTACATTCTCGATCTGCAACCGGAGAACTCGCTGGTCGCGCATGCGCTCGAAGCGGGGCATCAGGTGTTTCTGATTTCATGGCGCAATGCCGATGCGTCGATTGCGCACAAGACGTGGGACGACTACGTCGAAGAGGGCGTGCTTGCCGCGATCGATGCCGTGCAGCAGATCAGCGAGCGCGAGCAGATCAACACGCTCGGCTTTTGCGTCGGCGGCACGATGCTCGCCACGGCGCTTGCAGTGGCCGCGGCGCGGGGCGAACATCCGTGCGCATCGATGACGCTGCTCACCGCGATGCTCGACTTTTGCGACACAGGCGTGCTCGATGTGTTCGTCGACGACGCCCATGTGCAGATGCGCGAGCAGACCATCGGCGGCAAGAACGGCACGCCGCCGGGGCTGATGCGCGGCATCGAGTTTGCGAACACGTTCTCGTTCCTGCGTCCGAACGATCTGGTGTGGAACTACGTGGTCGATAACTATCTGAAGGGCCGCACGCCGGTGCCGTTCGACCTGCTGTACTGGAACAGCGATTCGACCAGTCTGCCGGGCCCGATGTACGTCTGGTATCTGCGCAACACGTATCTCGAGAACAGCCTGCGCGAGCCGGGCAAGCTGACGGTGTGCGGCGAGCCGGTGGATCTGTCGCGCATCGATGTACCGACGTTTATCTACGGTTCGCGCGAAGACCATATCGTGCCGTGGCAAACCGCGTATGCATCGGTGCCGCTGCTCACCGGGCCGCTGAAGTTTGTGCTCGGCGCGTCAGGGCATATCGCGGGCGTCATCAATCCGCCGGCGAAGAAAAAGCGCAGCTATTGGGTAGTGAACGGCGACGAAAAAACGTTGCCCGCCGGTGCGGACGAATGGTTCGGGCGTGCCACTGAAACGCCCGGCAGCTGGTGGCCGGAATGGACGACATGGCTCGATCAGTACGCGGGCAAGAAAGTCAAGCCGCGCGCGCAAGCCGGTTCGGCCGGGTTTCCGGTGATCGAACCCGCGCCGGGGCGCTACGTGCAACAGCGCGAGTAGCGCGAATGACCGGGTAGTGCCCGATGCGCTTGCGTGTGCATCACGTCGGGCAGCAGAAGCAGTTGACGACAGAGCGGATCTTTAACTTGACGGCACATCGGGGCGCATGCAGCCGCGGTACCGGAGGAAATCGAAATGACTGACGTAGTGATCGTATCGGCGGCCCGCACGGGCGTCGGCAAATTCGGCGGTTCGCTCGCGAAGATTCCCGCGCCTGAGCTCGGCGCCACGGTGATTCGCGCGGTACTCGAACGCTCGGGCGTGAAGCCCGACCAGGTGAGCGAAGTCATCATGGGTCAGGTGCTGACGGCCGGTTCCGGCCAGAACCCGGCTCGCCAGGCATTGATCAAGGCGGGCTTGCCGACGGCAGTGCCGGGCATGACCATTAACAAGGTGTGCGGCTCGGGCCTGAAGGCCGTGATGCTCGCGGCCAACGCGATTATCGCGGGTGACGCGGAGATCATCGTCGCGGGCGGCCAGGAGAACATGAGCGCGGCGCCGCACGTGCTGCCGAATTCGCGTGACGGGTTCCGCATGGGCGACGTGAAGATGATCGACAGCATGATCTACGACGGCCTGTGGGACGTGTACAACCAATATCACATGGGCGTGACCGCCGAAAACGTCGCGAAGGAGTACGGCATCACGCGCGAGCAGCAGGACGCGTTCGCCGCGCTTTCGCAGAATAAGGCGGAAGCCGCACAGAAGTCCGGGCGTTTCAATGATGAGATCGTGCCGATCCTGATTCCGCAAAAGAAGGGCGATCCGCTCTCTTTTGCGTCCGATGAATTCGTGCGCCATGGCGTGACCGCCGAGGCGCTGGCGGGGCTGAAGCCGGCGTTTTCGAAGGAAGGCACGGTGACGGCCGCAAACGCATCGGGCATCAATGACGGCGCCGCGGCGGTGGTCGTGATGTCGGCGAAGAAGGCCGAGGCGCTGGGCCTCAAGCCGCTCGCGCGGATCAAGGCCTATGCGAACGCCGGTGTCGATCCGAAAGTGATGGGCATGGGCCCGGTGCCGGCGTCGCGCCGCTGCCTCGAGCGCGCGGGCTGGAGCATCAACGATCTGGATCTCGCGGAAATCAACGAGGCATTTGCGGCGCAGGCGCTGGCCGTGCACAAGCAGATGGGTTGGGACACGTCGAAGATCAACGTGAATGGCGGTGCGATCGCAATCGGCCACCCGATCGGCGCATCGGGCTGCCGGGTGCTCGTCACTCTGTTGCATGAAATGCAGAAGCGCGATGCGAAGCGCGGTCTTGCGTCGCTGTGCATCGGCGGCGGGATGGGGGTGGCGCTCGCACTCGAGCGTCCGTGATGCTGTAAGCGCCGACGGCGGCATGCGATACGCGTGGCCGCCGGTGCGGATCGCCGCGGCAGGCCGGTCAGCTCGCCGGTTTGTCGAAGGCGAACAGGGAGTGGTCAGGCAGGAAGCGGCCGGACGGTGCTTCCGCAAACGATAATGGAGTCAGATTTATGTCACAGCGAATTGCGTACGTAACAGGCGGCATGGGCGGCATTGGCACGGCTATCTGCCAACGCCTCCATAAGCAAGGCTTCAAGGTGATCGCCGGCTGTGGCCCGAACTCGCCGCGCCGCATTAAATGGCTCGAAGACCAGAAGGCGCTCGGGTTCGATTTCGTCGCGTCGGAAGGCAATGTCGGCGACTGGGAGTCGACCAAGGGTGCATTCGACAAGGTCAAGGCCGAGTGCGGCGAGATCGACGTGCTGGTCAACAATGCGGGCATTACGCGCGACGTCGTGTTCCGCAAGATGACGCATGAAGACTGGACCGCGGTGATCGACACGAACCTGACCAGCCTCTTCAATGTCACGAAGCAGGTGATCGACGGCATGGTCGAGCGCGGTTGGGGCCGCATCATCAATATTTCGTCGGTGAATGGCCAGAAAGGTCAGTTCGGTCAAACGAACTACTCGACCGCAAAGGCCGGCATCCACGGCTTCACGATGTCGCTCGCGCAGGAAGTGGCCACCAAGGGCGTGACGGTCAATACCGTTTCGCCCGGCTACATCGGCACGGACATGGTGAAGTCGATTCGCCCCGACGTGCTGGAGAAGATCGTCGCGACGATTCCGGTGCGCCGGCTCGGCTCGCCGGATGAAATCGCGTCGATCGTCGCGTGGCTGGCTTCGGAAGAATCCGGCTTTGCAACAGGCGCCGACTTCTCGTTGAACGGCGGCCTGCATATGGGCTGATCCGCGCGGACGTCCACTCGTACGAGTGGATGACTGCATGGTTCAGGTGTGTCTGACGGCGTTTCGCGCGGGCAGTTGCATTGCTTTCGAGGGACGCCGTTTCCGCGCTGCACTGGCGCTCAAAGGCGTTACATGACCACTACTACAAAGAAAACAGCCGAACGACTCATCAAGAAATATCCGAACCGTCGACTGTACGATACGGAGACTAGCACCTATATCACGCTGACCGACGTCAAGCAGCTGGTGCTGGATCAGGAGGACTTCAAGGTCATCGATGCCAAGAGCAACGAGGACCTGACGCGCAGCATTCTGCTGCAGATCATTCTTGAAGAGGAGAGCGGCGGCTTGCCGATGTTCTCATCGCTGATGCTGTCGCAGATCATCCGCTTCTACGGCCATGCGATGCAGGGAATGATGGGCACGTACCTGGAAAAGAACATCCAGGCGTTCATCGACATCCAGAACAAGCTCGCGGACCAGTCGAAGGGCCTTTACGAAGGCAAGACGATGAACCCCGAGGTCTGGTCGCAGTTCATGAACATGCAGGCGCCGATGATGCAGGGGATGATGACGAGCTACATCGAGCAATCGAAGAACATGTTCGTGCAGATGCAGGAGCAGATGCAGAATCAGGCGAAGACGATGTTCAGCTCGTTTCCGTTTACGCAGGCCACGCCGAATCCGGAGCCGGAGAAGAAGTAAAGTGCACCGCGGCCGCAGCCGGTCTTTTGTGCGGCCGCCGCTCGCGACCTGCGCGCGGCATCCACGACACAATCGCGCGCAGCGGCTAGGCGAACGAAATGACGAGTTTCTTGCCGCAAGCCGCCGCATACTTGCGCAGCGTCGCGAATGACGGCGAATGCTTTTCACTGGTAAGCGACGCTTCGAGCCGCGACACCGCGGACGCCGTCGTACCCATGCGTTCGGCGATTTGCGCCTGCGTGAGCCCAGCCTCACGGCGCGCCGACAGGATCACGCGCAGCGCCCGATATTCGTCATCGAGCGCATCGTAGGCGGCGCGCACGCCGGGCTTCTCGAGCAACTGCGCGGTGTCGGCCTTCGTATGAGCGACCGGGGCGAATCCACCGGGATCGCTCGTGCCGCGCGGTATGGTTGCCTTAGTGCTTGCCTTTGCAATTGCCTTGGCCATTGCGGACCTCCTTCAAACGCTTGCGAGCCGTGCGTAGTTCGTCCTGCGGTGTTTCCTCCGTTTTCTTGACGAAGGAATGCAGAACGATGACTTGCCGGTCCACATGCATACAGTAAAACACGCGCCCGATGCCCTCGTGGCCACGCGGACGCAACTCGAACAGGCCGTCGCCCATTGCGCGAGAATGCGGCATACGCAAGTCCGCGCCGTGCTCTTCCATCACTTCGACGAGCCGCAGATAGCTTGCGAGGATACCGTCAGGCAGTTCGAAGACTTCACGTTTGACCCGGTCGTTGTAGTAAGCAACGGTCCACGTCATCGGCGTATATTAGCAAATTTGCTAATCGCGTGCAAGCATCGCGCGCGGAGCAGGCAGATAAGGAAAGCAGGCTGACTCATTCGAACTCTGTCCTTTGGCAGCTTCGGCTGCGAGTAAAATGCGGTCAGCCAGTCTATCTTCGGGGCGATTTTTGCGCCCCTCGTCCGGAAGTACTAAGTTGAATACCAACTCTCATCCCAGCAATAAGCCGTCGGCGACGCCGAAGGTAGGATTCGTCTCACTCGGGTGCCCGAAAGCCCTGGTCGATTCCGAACAGATCATCACGCAGTTGCGCGCCGAAGGTTACGAAATCTCCGGCACTTACGACGGCGCTGACCTCGTCGTCGTCAATACCTGCGGGTTTATCGACGAAGCGGTGCAGGAAAGCCTCGATGCAATCGGCGAAGCGCTAACCGAAAACGGCAAGGTGATCGTCACCGGCTGTCTCGGCGCGAAAAAGAGCGCGAGCGGCTCCGGCCTGATCGAAGAAGTGCATCCGAAGGTGCTCGCGGTAACCGGCCCGCACGCGGTCGGCGAAGTGATGCAGGCGGTGCATAGCCACTTGCCGAAGCCGCACGATCCATTCGTCGATCTCGTTCCCGCGGCCGGGGTGAAGCTCACGCCGCGTCATTACGCGTACCTGAAGATCTCCGAGGGATGCAACCACCGCTGCACGTTCTGCATCATTCCGTCGATGCGCGGCGACCTCGTGTCGCGGCCGGTCGCCGAAGTGATGCTCGAAGCGGAGAATCTGTTCAAGTCCGGCGTGAAGGAACTGCTCGTGATTTCGCAGGACACGAGCGCGTACGGTGTCGATGTCAAATACCGCACCGGGTTCTGGAACGGCAAGCCGATCAAGACGCGCATGACCGACCTCGTCGCCGCGCTTGGCGAACTGGCCGCGCAATATGGCGCATGGGTGCGGCTGCACTATGTTTATCCGTATCCGAGCGTCGACGAAGTCATTCCGATGATGGCCGAAGGGCCGTTCAAGGGTCACGTGCTGCCGTACCTCGACGTGCCGTTCCAGCATGCGCACCCGGAGGTGCTCAAGCGGATGAAGCGGCCGGCCAATGCGGAGAAGGTACTCGAGCGCGTGCGCGCATGGCGTGAGATCTGCCCGGATCTGACCATCCGCAGCACGTTTATCGCAGGCTTTCCCGGCGAGACCGAAGAGCAGTTCGAAACGCTGCTCGACTTTATCCGCGAGGCGGAATTGGACCGCGTCGGCTGCTTTGCGTATTCGCCGGTCGAGGGCGCAAGCGCGAACGAACTCGACGGCGCGCTGCCCGATGACATACGCGAAGCGCGTCGCGCGCGCTTTATGGAAGTGGCTGAACAGGTGTCCGCGAAGCGGATCGCGCGCAAGGTAGGCAAGACACTGAAAGTGCTGATCGACGAAATCAATGCGGACGGCGGCATCGGCCGCACTGCGGCCGATGCGCCGGAAATCGACGGCGTCGTCTATATCTCACCGGCGACAAAGGCGTCGAAGCGCTATAAGGTCGGCGATTTCGTGTCGGTGAAGATTTCCGGCGCGGATGGACACGACCTGTGGGGCGAGGTCTGACCCATGGTGAATCACACGCAAGCCGATGCGCCGGAGATTCTCGCGCTCGGCGAGGCGATGGTCGAATTCAACCAGGCGCAGCCCGGGGAGCCCAACTGGCTGCAAGGTTTCGGCGGTGACACGTCGAACTTCTGCATTGCCGCCGCGCGCCAGGGCGCGTCGGCGGGTTTCGTATCGGCCGTTGGCCGCGACCGGTTCGGCGAGTTGCTGCTCGAGCTGTGGCGTAGCGAGCGGGTCGATACATCGTGCGTGCGTGTCGATGAAAGCGCGCCGACCGGTGTGTATTTCGTATCGCACGGTTGCGCCGGCCATCAGTTCGATTATCTGCGTGCCGGGTCCGCCGCGAGCCGCTATGCGCCGTACGATCTGCCGCTGGACACCATTGCTGCCGCGAAGGTCGTGCACCTATCGGGCATCAGTCTGGCAATCAGCGTCACAGCGTGCGATGCGGCGTTCGCGGCGATCGCCCATGCGCGCATGCATGGTGTGCGCGTCAGCTTCGATACGAACCTGCGGCTCAAGCTGTGGCCGCTCGCACGCGCCCGCGCCGTGATGCTCGAGGCGATACGCCAGTGCGACATCTGCCTGCCGAGCTGGGATGATGTCACCGTGCTCACGGGCCTCGCGCAGCGCGATGAAATCGTCGATTTTATTCTCGAGCAGGGCCCGCGCGTGGTCGCATTGAAGCTCGGTCGCGACGGCGCTTACGTGGCGACGCGCGATGAACGGCGTGTCGTGCCCGCGCTCGAGGTGAATGCAGTCGATGCGACCGGCGCGGGAGACTGCTTCGGCGGCGCGTTCGTCGCACGCGTCGTCGCCGGCGACGATCCATTTACCGCCGCGCGTTACGCGAACACGGCGGCCGCGCTGTCGACACAAGGTTACGGCGCGGTCGCACCGGTTCCATTTCGCGCGACCGTCGAGCGGCTACTCGCCGCATAGCAGGGCGGCGGGGCATCGGCGGAACATCGGCGCGTCTCGCATAACCGAATCGGGCGGCGCGACATCGGCATCGCCCGTGGAGTGCGCCGGCGCATACTGAAGACCTACGACGGAGGAGCAAGCGATGCAACGTGAAGTGATAGTGGCAAGCGGCGTACGCACGGCAATCGGCGATTTCGGCGGCAGTCTGAAAGACTTCGCGCCGACCGACCTCGCGGCGCGCGTTGTGCGGGAAGCATTGTCGCGCGCGAGCGTCAGCGGCGACGAAGTGGGGCACGTCGTCTTTGGCAACGTGATCCATACGGAGCCGAAGGACATGTATCTCGCGCGCGTCGCGGCACTCGACGGCGGCGTGTCACAGCATGCACCCGCGCTGACCGTGAACCGGCTATGCGGGTCGGGCCTGCAGGCGGTCGTTTCGGCGGCGCAAAGCGTGCTGCTCGGCGACGCCGACATCGCGATCGCCGGCGGTGCTGAAAGCATGAGCCGTGCGCCGTACATCCTGCCGGCCGCGCGTTTCGGCCAGCGGATGGGCGACGCGCGCGTCGTCGATATGATGCTCGGCGCGCTGAACGATCCGTTCCAGACGATTCACATGGGCATTACCGCGGAAAACGTCGCGCGCCAATACGGCATCACGCGCGATGCGCAGGATGCGCTCGCGCTGGAATCGCACCGACGCGCGGCGCGCGCGATTGCCGGCGGTTACTTCAGCGAACAGATCCTGCCGGTCAAGATCGCATCGAAGAAAGGCGAGACCGTGTTCGACACCGACGAGCACGTGCGCGCCGACCCGAAACCGGAAGACTTCGCGAAGCTGAAGCCGGTGTTCGCCAAAGAGAATGGCACGGTCACGGCCGGCAACGCGTCGGGGTTGAACGACGCCGCGGCGGCGCTCGTGCTGATGGAACGCGATGTCGCGGACAAACGCGGCGTCGAGCCGCTTGGGCGGCTGGTCGCGTACGCGCATGCCGGTGTCGATCCGGCCTATATGGGTATCGGACCGGTGCCGGCCACGCGCAAGGTGCTCGAGCGCGCAGGCCTGTCGGTCGCGGACCTCGACGTGATCGAGGCGAACGAAGCGTTCGCAGCGCAGGCGTGCGCGGTCAGCAACGAACTCGGGCTCGACTCCGCGAAGGTCAACCCGAACGGCTCGGGCATTTCGCTTGGCCATCCGATCGGCGCGACCGGCGCGTTGCTGACCGTGAAGGCGCTGTATGAGCTGCGGCGCACGGGCGGCCGCTATGCGCTTGTGACGATGTGCATCGGCGGCGGCCAGGGCATTGCGGCGATTTTCGAGCGCGTGTAAATGCAAATCAAGCCGCAAAAATAATCGCGACGCGAGCGCACTGAGCAGTGCGCCGCCGTATGATTTCGCGGCTTCGCACGCCCTACCAGGCACGACAAGGAACATCGAATGCACCATACCAGGCCGAACGGAATCCACGCGCGCAAGCGCCGTGCGCTGCGCGTGATCGCGACCACAGCGATCATGGCGTTCGCGTCGATCATGCCCGCCGCGCACGCGCAAAGCGACGCGGTGAAGCAACTGGCAGCGCCGCCGCCGATCCAGTTGCCGCTCAAGCCGAACGCCGGGTTCGCGAAATTTCCGCGCTATGCGGGCATGCTCGGCTCCCGGCAAATCGTATTGCGGCTTGGCCCGAAAACCGACGATCCGTCCGGCGTGCATGGTGAATATCAGTTCACCGACACCGGCGAAGTGATCCTGATCGCGGGCGATCGGATGGACACGACACTCGAAGTCGAAGAGTCGAACGACGGAACGCATATCACGGGCAACTGGGTCGGCAAATTCGCGGCCGATGGGACGCTGTCGGGCGAACGGATGAACGTCGACGATTCGAATCCGCAGGAGTTCGATCTGCGTCCGTTGGCGGCAGGCGCGCCGGTGCCGCCGCCGGGCGCTCCCGCAGTGGCGAGAAGCGAGTCGGCGGCGGGCGCGGCGCCTGGAAGCCAGCCGGCCGCGGCTACGCCGGCGCCGGCGGCCGCCACGCCGGCAAACGGGCAAAGTAGTGGCAACAGCGGCGACCAGGCCGTCAATGGCGTGAGCAATCTGCGCACTGGCGAGTGACGTCGCGCATTGCATTGCATCGCATCGCGCGACGACGTCGAGCCGCGCGCCGTCGTTCAACCCGCCGTCCTTCAACTTTCCCCACTAACGCACACGACAACGGGAAACCGATATGACCCAATCCGCTCCGAAATACGGTCTGCAAACGCGCATCGTTCATCCGCAGGACGACCTGACGCCGGGTTTCGACTCGTTCTCCGTGCCGGTTGCGCGAGCGTCGACCGTGATCTTTCCGGATCTCGCGACGATGCGCGCGCTCGACTGGCGCAACGACGCGCAATGGCGTTATGGCCTGCACGCGACGCCGACGTCGATCGCGCTTGCGCAGCGTCTCGCCGCGCTCGAAGGCGGTCACCATGCGTTGCTGCAACCGTCCGGACTTTCGTCGATTTCCAACGTCTACTTCGCGTTCGTCAAATCGGGCGACGACGTGCTGATTCCGGATAACGCGTATTCGCCGAACCGCGACCACGGCGAGTGGCTGGCACGCGACTTCGGTGTCAGCGCGCGCTATTACGACCCGATGATCGGCGCGGGCATCGCCGATCTGATCCAGCCGAATACCCGCTTGATCTGGCTCGAAGCGCCGGGCTCGGTGACGATGGAAGTGCCGGACATTCCCGCGATTACGGCAGTCGCGCGCTCGCGCCAGGTCGTCACCGCGATCGACAATACATGGTCGGCTGGTATTGCGTTCCGGCCATTCGAGCACGGTGTCGATATCTCGGTGCAGGCGCTCACGAAGTATCAATCGGGCGGCGCCGATGTACTGATGGGCGCGACCATCACAGCCGATCAGGCGCTGCACCACAAGCTGAAACTCGCGCGGATGCGCATGGGTATTGGCGTGTCGTCGGACGACTGCTCGCTCGTGCTGCGCAGCTTGCCGACGATGCAGGTGCGCTTCCAGCAGCATGACCGCACCGCGCTCGCGCTCGCGAAATGGTTGAAGACGCGGCCCGAAATCGCGGCCGTGCTGCATCCCGCGCTGCCGGACTGCCCGGGTCACGCGTTCTATCAGCGCGATTTCACCGGCGCCGGCGGGCTCTTTTCGGTGGTGTTCGACAAGCGCTACAGCGCTGCGCAGATCGACACCTTCTGCGAGGCGCTCGAACTCTTTGCGATCGGCTGGAGTTGGGGCGGCGCCGCGAGCCTCGTGATGCCGTACGATATCGCGTCGATGCGCAGCGTGTCCGACTGGCCGCACGGCGGCACACTGGTGCGTTTCTATATGGGGCTTGAGGACGAGGCGGATCTGCGCGCGGATCTCGAACGCTGCCTCAACGCGCTGGCGGGCTAAGGCGCGCCCGGCGCTTCATTGTGCGGGCAAGGACTGCGACCGTCGGGCTGACCGGCGGTCGTCGCGCTGTGCGTGTTCACGCTGAGCCTGCAGGCCGATACCGCGGACCGAGGTTCAACCCGGGCAGCCCGACCGGTTACTCACGCCGAAAAAAGCCGCAGTAATCCATCCAGCCCGACGAAATTGAACGCGACGCTCGCTGCTTCGCGCACCACGGGCTTTGCGCGAAACGCGACCGACAGCCCTGCGGCTTCCATCATCTTCAGGTCGTTTGAGCCGTCGCCGAGCGCGATCGCGCGGCGCGGTTCGATGCCGAGCTTCGCGCACGCGTCGCGCAGCATACGCGCTTTCACATCCGCATTGACGATCTCGCCGAGCACACGCCCGGTCAGCTTGCCGTCGACGATTTCCAGCGTATTGGCACGCGTAAAATCGAGGTTCAGCCGCGCCTGCAATTTTTCTGTGAAGAACGTGAAGCCGCCCGACACGAGCAGCGTTTTGAGCCCGGCTGCCTTCGCGCCCCCGAGCATGCGTTCGGCACCCGGCGACAACTGCAGACGCTCTTCATAGACACGTTCCAGTGCGCTCGCATCGAGTCCCTTCAGCAACGCGACGCGGCGTGTCAGACTTTCATTGAAGTCCTTGATCTCGCCACGCATCGACGCCTCGGTAATCGCGGCCACTTCGGCCTTGAGTCCGCAGAAGTCCGCGATTTCGTCGATGCATTCGATCGTGATCAGCGTCGAATCCATATCCATCGCGACGAGGCCAAAATCGGTGATGCGCATGCCCGGCGCGACAAACGCGTAGTCGAGTTCGTGCGTGCCGCAGTACACATCGAGGTCCGCGCGCTGCGCCGGATTCGCGTTTTCGACACGGATCGCGTGCTCATCGAGCACGGTCGCGGATGAGCCGTGCGCGAGCGCGGTGAGCGGTTTGCGATGATCGGCGGAAAGCGGCGCAAGGCTTTGGATAACGAGGTTCATGTCGACGCGAATGGGCGCTGAAGAAGGCGTGGTAATGGATGCCGTGGCGGACGCAACAACAGACGTAACCACAGGCGCAGAAGCGGAAAGGGCGCGCAAAACCCCGGTATTGTAACGGGTCCGCGATGCGTCGCCGAACCGGCTACGCGGCCCGTTTCCCGGTGTACCGTTGACAGGCGCGAGCGGGTGACGGCGGCGCCCGTATCTTTTGCCGCGCGCGACGCAAGAGTTACAGCCCGCTCACAGTCGGGTCGCGTCCGAAGTGCGCACGCGCGAACGCAGCCGCGCGCATGCGGCTGCGTGGCATGTTTGCTGCTTCTGCTGAAGTCTGAACCTGGGGAGCGCGGGATGGCACACATGATCTGGAAGGGCGCGATCAGCTTCGGTCTGGTGCACGTGCCGGTACAGTTGTATCCGGCGACGCAGTCGGAGAAGGTCGGCTTCAATCTGCTCGACAAGCGTTCGGTCGATCCGATCGGATATCGGCAGATCAACAAGCGCACCGGCAAGGAAGTAGCGCGCGAGAACATCGTGCGCGGCTTTGAATACGAGAAGGGCAAGTACGTCGTGATGTCCGATGCGGAGATTCGCTCGGCGAACCCCGAGTCGACGCAAACCGTCGATATTCTCGCCTTTGTCGAAGCGCCCGAGATTTCGTTTCTGTACCTCGATACGCCTTACTATCTCGCGCCCGATCGCAAGGGCGAGAAAGTGTATGCACTGCTGCGCGATGCGCTTAAAGACAGCGGCAAGGTCGGTATCGCCAATGTCGTGATGCACAACAAGCAACATCTCGCCGTGCTGATTCCGCTCGGACCGGTTCTTGCGCTCAATACGTTGCGCTGGGCAGCCGAAGTGCGTTCGTACGACGAACTGAAGCTACCGCCCGAAAGTCCGAAAAAGGCAGGCATTACCGCGCGCGAGCTCGATATGGCCAAGAGGCTGATCGACGATATGAGCGACAGGTGGGACCCGTCCACGTATCACGACACGTTCCACGACGACATCATGGCGCTGGTCGATCGCAAGGTGCGCGCGGGCAAGACCGAGGAAATCGGCGAGGTCGAGGAACCGCGCGAAACGCGGCGCAGCGCGGATATCCTGGACTTGAGCGATCTGCTCAAACGCAGTCTCGGCCGCGATAGGCGGAAGCCACCGCGCAAAGCAGCGCCCGCCAAGGCCAGCGGCAAAGGCGAGGACGCCGACGCCGAGGCCGACACCGACACAGAGGCCGACACAGAGGCCGGCACAGAGGCCGGTACAGAGGCCGGCAAGCGCGCCACGTCGCGCCGCACGAAGAGCAAGCCATCCGCGCGGCGCACCGCGAGCAGTTCGGCGCCGCGCAAACGGCGCGCCGCATGACTGTAGGGGCGAAAGTGCGGACGCGCGCCACGCACGCGCCGCATCGCGATACAACGAAGCAGACCGTCACGATGAATCATGGCCGACAAACTCGAGACCTATCACCGCAAACGACGCTTCGATAAGACACCGGAGCCTTCGGGCGCAACGGCACAACGCCGCTCGACGAGCGGGACCGCTGCGCGCAAGTCCGCGCACGCGCTCGCGTACGTGATCCAGGAACACGACGCACGGCGGCTTCACTACGACTTCCGGCTCGAACTCGATGGCACGCTGAAATCATGGGCGGTGCCGAAGGGGCCGAGCCTCGACCCGTCGGTCAAGCGGCTCGCGGTGCACGTCGAGGACCATCCGCTCGAGTACGGTTCATTCGAAGGAACGATTCCGCAGGGGCACTACGGCGCG
This sequence comes from Paraburkholderia rhizosphaerae, assembly GCF_004366595.1. Classification (GTDB taxonomy): domain Bacteria; phylum Pseudomonadota; class Gammaproteobacteria; order Burkholderiales; family Burkholderiaceae; genus Paraburkholderia; species Paraburkholderia rhizosphaerae. Next base: position 224,154 of record NZ_SORE01000004.1, on the reverse strand, counting down.
GGCGAGGTGATCGTCTGGGACCGCGGCACGTGGGAGCCCGCCGGCGGCGAAGACGACGCGCGCGCGGCGTACGCGGCCGGCAAGCTCAAGTTCCATCTGCACGGCGACAAGTTGCACGGCGGCTGGACGCTGGTGCGCAGCCACATGCGCGGCAGCGGCGACAAGGAACAATGGCTGCTCATCAAGGAACGCGATAGCGACGCGCATAGCGAAAGCGAATTCGATGTGCTCGATGCGTTTCCGGGCAGTGTGCTGTCCGACGCGCGCGGCGCGCGCGGTACCGGCGAGAACACCCGCACAGGCAGCCGCGGCGGCGAAGCCGGCAAAGGCGACGCTCGCGGCGGTGCAAAGCGCGTAGCAGCGGATTCACATCACACGCGCGCGGTGATTGCAAAGCCGAAAACAACCGGACGCACAAAGCGCGCCGCCGTCAGCTCACACCCTGACATCGTGGCGACCCGCAACAGCGAATCGCTGCGCGAGCTTGCCGGAAATCCGTCGATTGAAGGCGCGGTCAAAATCGCATTGCCCACGACATTCAAGCCACAACTCGCGACGCTGGTCGATTCGCCACCCGCGGGCGACACGTGGCGCTACGAGATCAAATTCGACGGCTATCGGGTGCTTGCCCGAATCGATCATCGCAATGCGAAGGACCCGGTGCGAATCTATACGCGCGCCGGCAACGACTGGACCGATAAATTCAGCAAGCAGGCGCAAGCACTCGCCGCGGTCGGCGTCGATACCGCGTGGCTCGATGGCGAGGCTGTGGTGCTCAACAACGACGGCATCCCGAACTTCCAGGCGTTGCAAAACGCGTTCGACAGCCATCGCGAGCGTGACATCACGTTGTTCCTGTTCGACGTGCCGTATCTGAACGGCTATGACCTACGCGGCGTGCCGCTCGAGCAGCGCCGTGCGCTGCTGCGCGCGCTACTCGAACCGCTCGGCGATGATTCGCTGCGTTATTCCGCCGATTTCGGCACCGACGCCCAGGCGCTGCTCAAAAGCGCATGCGAGATGTCGCTCGAAGGGATCATCGGCAAGCGCTGCGACAGCCGCTACACGTCGGGCCGCACGTCCGCATGGATCAAACTCAAGTGTCGGCGCCGCCAGGAGTTTGTGATCGGCGGCTATACGGAGCCGGGCGGCAGTCGCACGGACTTCGGCGCGCTGCTGCTCGGCGTCCACGACGCGCACGGCAAGCTCCGTTATGCCGGCCGCGTCGGTACCGGTTTCGATGCGGCGCGGCTGCGCTCGCTGAAAAAGGAACTCGACGCACTCGAAACTTCGCGGATGCCATTTGCGAGCGCGCCGAGCGAACGCAGCCGCACGCCGGTGCATTGGGTCAAGCCGGAACTGGTCGCCGAGTGCAACTTCGCGGAATGGACCGATGAAGGCATCGTCCGTCAGGCATCGTTTGTCAGCCTGCGCCGCGATAAACCCGCGCGACAGATCGTGATCGAGGCAGCGCGAAAAGGAGTCGACGTGCAACAGTCCACCGACGAAGAGCGTGCCGTATCGGCATCGCCATCGCGCAAGAACACGCGCGCGACGAAATCGCAGGATGCGGAGCAACAGAAAGTGGCGACGCCGCGCGCATCGAAAGCAAAACGCTCGACAACCGAAACCGTCGCAGGCGTACGCATCTCGCACCCGGACCGCGTGATCGACAAGCACACCGATGCGCGCAAGATCGATCTGGTCCGTTACTACGAATCAGTCGCCGACTGGATGCTGCCGCATCTGCGCGACCGGCCGGTTGCGCTGGTGCGCGCGCCGGAGGATATCGGCGGCGAACTGTTCTTCCAGAAGCACGCGCAGAAGCTATCGATACCCCATGTGACGCAGCACGAAGGGGTCGACCCGGGGCACCCGCCGCTGATCACGATCGAGACCGTCCAGGCGCTCGTCGGCGCCGCGCAAATGGGCACGATCGAACTGCATACGTGGAACGCGGTGGCGTCGAACATCGAGAAGCCGGACCGCGTCGTGTTCGATCTCGACCCGGACGCATCGCTTGGCTGGGAACGGATGATCGAGGCCGCGCAACTGACGCGCATGCTACTCGACGAACTCGGGCTCGTGTCGTTCTGCAAGACGAGCGGCGGTAAAGGCCTGCATCTGGTGGTGCCGCTCGCGAAGCATGCCGGCTGGGACGAAGTGAAGGATTTTTCGCAGGCGGTCGCGCAGCACATGGCCGCGACGCTGCCGAAGCAGTTCGCCGCGAAGATGGGCGCGCAGAATCGCAAGGGCAAGATTTTTGTCGACTACCTGCGTAACAACCGCGGTTCGAGCACGGTCGCCGCGTATTCGGTGCGGGCACGGCCGGGTCTTGGCGTATCGGTGCCGATCGGCTGGGACGAAGTGAGCGAAACGACGGCCGGCGATCAGTGGAACGTGGCCAATCTGCACGAACGGCTGCAGACGTTGCGCGACGACCCGTGGGCCGCTTACGCGAAGACACGGCAGCGCATTACCGCGGCGATGAAAAAACGGCTCGCGGGCTAGCGCAGGTAGGCGATGGCAATCGAAACGATCCGGAAACGACGGAGAAACAGTACGGAGGACGCATGATGAAAACTTCAACTGAACGCGCCACGGGCGACCAGAAGCCGCCGGCTGAGCGCGACAAGCAACACGCCGGCAAGCAGCACGCCTCGCACGAAGCGTCGGCGCCGCTACCGCACGAGACCGATCAGAGCCCTGAGTCGCAGCATGAGGATGATCCGCGCGGTGTCGGAAAACAGGCGCATCAGGATATCGAGCACGGTCTTGAGGACACCGACCGGCGCGGCGGCGGCGAGTACCAGGAACGCACGCAGAACGACGCGCACGCAAACCGGAATTCGCAGCATAAGGGCGATCGATCGCGCGGCCGCCGCCAGCATTAACCGATGCATGGAGCGGCGATGCGCGCTGCAACACTGGCTGGGCGTGTAGCGCGGGCGCCCGCCCGGGCGGGGTAATACCCGATCCCCACGATGCACGCATGCGCCGCGCGCCGCGTTAGACTGACTGGCAGGGCGTTGCGCGACAGGTCGACGGATCGCGAGTCGCGCTGCCCGCCAGCACAATAACGAGGTGACAGTATGAGCAAAAGCATGCGCATCAGCTTGAGTCTCTGCGCCGTTCCGGTTGCTGCTTCCTTCGTCTGCGCACTTGCTGCGCTGCCCGCCGCCAGCTTCGCCGCAACACCGATCACGGTGACATCGAAGGCGGCCACCGATGGACCGATCCGCTACACGGTGAAGGTCACATCGAAACAGTTCGGCAATGCGCAGGAAACCCGAACGATCCGCTCCGGCGAGACCGACGACTTTACGTGGAAGACCGTGCCGCCGGGCGGCGCGGTGCCGGCGACGAGCGAATGTCCGAGCTACGCATCGCTGCCGATCGACTCGAACGGCGCGATGATCCGTCAGACGCAGATCCGTTTCGCGCCGGTCGTCGCGAAGGACGGCATGGCGACCGTGCAGATGAACTTCCAGGCGCAAACGCCGCACGGCACGAAAGACGTGACGAGCGCAGGCAAAACGATCAAATGTCCGAATTACACCGCGGTGAGCCAGGTGGTGCGCTTCACGATGCCGACCAATGGCAGCACGAAAACCATCACGTTGAGCGATGGCTCGCAGGTGGCGGTGTCCGCGAAGCGTTGAGCGTATCGCTGCGTTTGCAGCCGTGCCAATCGGGCGTCATGCGGAATGTGATGCGGAATGTGATGCGGCGAGCGATGCACTCGGGTGTGATTGCGTGACACTCGCGTGACAATGGCGGTCCACTTCGGCGCCGCCGCATCAAGCCAGTTTATTGCGCGGCGCGCGACCGTTGAGTTCGTTCGATCAGCCGTGACGCCAGAAACCGGTGTTCGGCGGAAAAGAGCCGGCGATACGTCAGCAGCACGGCGCCGACGGTGCCGAGCGCCGACGCGGCCGCGATCAGAAACATGATCACGATCTGGTAGCGGACCGCCTGCAGCGGTGACTGGCCTGCGAGTACCTGGCCCGTCATCATCCCCGGCAGACTGACCACGCCGACCACCGCCATCTGATTGAGCGTGGGGATCATGCCGGCGCGCACCGCGTCGCGCGCGGGGCCCTGCGCGGCTTCCCACCGGGTCGCGCCAAGCGCCAGCGCCATTTCAACGCGATCGCGGTGCGCGGTCAATTCTTCGGTCATCCGTTCGATGCCGAGCGATACGCCGGTCAGCGTATTGCCGAGGATCATGCCGAGAATCGGGATCGCGTACTGCGGCTCGTACCACGGATGAATGCGGATCACGACGAATAGCCCGACCGCGGCCACCAGCCACGAGCTGACCCAGATCGACAGCACGCTGTCCGCGCGCTGGCCTGCATAGGTCCGTTTACCGCGTTGCGCGCCCGCGAAGCCGGCAATCAGCGTCATCACGATCATCAGCGGCAGCACGATGAACCAGTGCGCATGGCTGAATACCCAGCCGAGCACGTAGCCGACCGCCAGCAGCTGGACGATCGTGCGCGCGGCTGCCCACGCAAGCTTGCGTTCGAGGTCGAGCTTGAGCAGCACCGACAACGCGCCGTTCACGAGAATCAGCAGCGCGGCGATGCCGACTTCCCACAGGTGCAGGTCGCGCAATGTCATCGGGTCGACTCCTTGCCGATGGTCTGGTTGCTTTCAGGTTTGCGCGTGAGCGCGGCCGCTACCGGGTCCGGCGCGTCGGCCGCGGGTTCGCTCAACACGCCCGCACGCATCGTCAACTGACGCCTGCCGACGCGCGCGGCTTGAGCCCTGTCGTGCGATACCCAGACGCATGCGCGCGCCGCGGGCGCGTCTTCGAACCATGCATCGATCAGCGCCTCGGTTGCGTCTGTCGATTCGGGGTCGAGCGATGCGGTCGGTTCGTCGAGCAGTAGCACTTCGGGCGCGAGCTGCAGCACGCGGATCAGCGCGACGATCTGCGCTTCGCCGCCCGACAGCTCGCTTGCCTGACGCTCGAGAAAGCCCGCGCCACGCCCGGCGTGTGTCGCGAGCGCTTCGACGTAGGCCGGCTCGAAGCGCACGTCGCGATAGACGGCGAGCGAGAACGGATAACGCAGGTTGTCTTCGACGGTGCCATCCAGCAGCGCGGGCCGCTGCCGGATATACGCAATCGCGCGGCGATAGCGGGGCATCGCGCTGCGCGATACCGGGTTGCCGTGCCAGCGCACGCGCCCGCCATCGAGCGGGTCGAGCAGCGCAAGCGCGCGCAGCAGCACGCTTTTGCCCGAGCCGGACGGGCCGCTGATCGCGACGCGGTCGCCGCCCACGAGTGCGAAGTCGGTCGGCTGCAGCAGCGTCCTGTTGTCGCGCAACGCATCGCGCCGCACGATGCGCTCGGCTTGCACGATCGGAGTAGCCGTCATGTTGTTCTGTCTGTGAGGGGGCCGGCGGGCCGCCAGCGGGGTTGCAAGCGAAGGGTTCGCCGCCATGCATTGCGCAACGTTGCGGCGCGGCTGCCATGGTAAGCCGTGCCGCGGGTTCGGGCAAACCGGGCACGGCATCTGCTGCCCGGATAACGACAGTGCAGGGAACAGGACCGGAGCCCTCATGAATGTCTCGAAGAAGACCCACCCATCGTTCTCGCGGCGCATCGGCAGGATCGTCGCATGGTTCGTCGCCGTGCTGGCGATCCTGATCGCAATACTGACGGTCTTCATTCTGACGTTCGACTGGAATCGCGCGCGTCCGTGGGTCAACGAAAAGGTTAGCGAAGCAATCGGCCGGCCGTTTGCGATCGAGGGCGATCTGAAGGTCGGTTTGCGGCATTCGACGGGTGAGACCGGATGGCGCGCATGGGTGCCGTGGCCGCGGTTTTCCGCATCGAATATCACGATTGCGAATCCGGACTGGACCAAACAGCCGCACTTCGCGACGCTCGACGAGATCAACTTTCAGGTGAAGGTGCTGCCATTGATCGCACACGACATCGTGATTCCGGCCATCCACCTGGTGAACCCGTCGGTCGATGTCGAGCGGCTTATCGATGGCCGCAACAACTGGACGTTCAAGCTCAAGTCGTCCGCCGGACCGACCGAATGGAGGCTCGATCTGCACGATATCGCGTTCGACAGAGGGCGCATCTCAGTGAGCGACGAGCAGAAGAAGGTCGATATGCAGATCATCGTCGATACGCTCGGCAAGCCGATTCCGATCGGTGAAGCGCTGCAGCAGCAGCAGGCGAAATCGCGCAGCGCGTCCGCGCGGGAGGTCGGCAAGGCGGGTGCGCACCAGTTCGAGCGGCAGGCGGAACCGGCCGAAGCATCGGCTGCGTCCACTGCGTCGGGTACGGGCGCGGCTTTGCTGCCGCGCGCACAGGGTGGCGCAGACGCAGTCGCGTCGGGCGCGTCGACGGTGGTGGTCGCGCCGGGCCCGGCCAGTGCCGGGAGCGGCGCGGTCGCGAATGAACGGGCGGGTGCGGGCGGGGTGGCGAGCGGCACAAGCGGTGCAAGCGGCGCGCCTTCAGCAACAGGTCCGCGACGACAGGTGATCGCGCCATACGCGATCGGCTGGTCGGTGAAGGGTACGTATAACAAAACGCCCGTGTCGGGCGATGGCAAGGTCGGCGGCGTGCTTGCGCTGCAGGATCCGGACCGGCCGTTCCCGGTGCAGGCGGACGTGCAGGCCGGCGACCTCCACGTTGCGCTGGTCGGCACGCTGACCGACCCTGCGCATCTCGCGGCGGTCGACCTGCGGCTGTGGCTGCGCGGCACGAGCCTCGATCATCTATATGGACTCACCGGCATCACGCTGCCGCAGACGCCGCCGTATGCGACCGAGGGCCACCTGATCGGTCAATTCAACGCGAGCGGAAACACCTTCACCTATGAAAATTTTACAGGCCGGGTCGGCGGCAGCGATCTGAACGGCACGCTGACCTACGTCGGCCGCAAGCCGCGTCCGCTGCTGCAGGGCGAACTGGTTTCGAACACGTTGCGGTTCGCCGACCTCGCTCCGATCATCGGCGCCGATAGCAACAGGAGCAAGGCCGAACGCGGCGACGCGGTGAAGCAGCCGTCGGACAAGGTGTTGCCGGTCGAGCCGTTTCACACCGATCGCTGGAAGGCGATCGACGCGGACGTCAAGCTGACCGGCCGGCGCATTATCAAGGATCCGAGCCTGCCGATCACCGACCTTTATACGCATGTCGTGATGAAGGACGGAGTACTGACGCTCGAGCCGCTGAAGTTCGGCGTCGCGGGCGGCGCGCTCGCGTCGAACATCACGCTCGATGGTAGCAGCACGCCGCTGAAGGGGCGTTTCTCGACGTCGGCTCGACATGTGAAGCTCAAGCAGTTGTTCCCGAAAGTGAAGACGATGCAAAGCGCGCTCGGCGAGATCAACGGCGATGCGGCGTTGTCGGCGACCGGCAACTCGCCGGCCGCGCTGGCCAGTACGTCGAATGGCGAAGTGAAGCTGCTCGTCACCGACGGCACCGTGAGCCTGCTGCTGATGGAGGCGGCGGGGCTGAACGTCGCGAATGTGATCTACGAAAAGCTGTTCGGCACACGCGATGTGAAGATCAACTGCGCGGCGGCGGACTTCGTCGTGACCGACGGCGTGCTCGATTCCCGCGTATTCGCGCTCGATACGGCTGATGCGGTGATCAATATCGACGGTCAGGTGAATCTGCGCGACGAGACGTTCGACCTGGGCATCCACCCGCATACGAAGGGCTTCCGGATCTTCACGCTGCGCTCGCCGCTGTATGCGAAGGGCACGTTCAAGGATCCGCATGTCGGTGTGAACGCGGCCGCGCTGGCGCTGCGCGGCGGCGCGATGGTGGGCCTCGGCCTGATTAATCCGTTCGCCGCATTGTTGCCGCTGATCGCGCCCAGCAATAACAAGCCACTGCCTTGCGGTGAATTGCTCGCGAATATGCGCGCGAAGCCGAGCGCGCCACCGCCTGGGCACAAGGAGCGCGCGAAGGGGTCACTGCTGACGCCCGACAACACGCCGGCGTCGGGGGCTTCGGCGAGCAAGGGCAAAGCGCCGGCTTCACAAAAGCCGAAGACAAAGTCACCTGAAAATGCGGCGGAGTACAAAGGCAGTTAGTTGAACGTGCGGGTGGGTTTGAAGATTAAAGACAGGAGAGAGTTCGCGCATGCAGCTGCAACGTTGCGCGTGTGTGAATCGACGATAAACCGCGCCTCATAAATCGATGAGAATCGGCGCGTTCGCATGAGCGGCGAAAAGCTCAAAAAACATGGTCCGCAAATGACGAAGGCCGCGCATTCGCTAGCGCGGCCTTTCATCGTGGCGAAAGAGACTCACGCTCTTTGCCGGTGTAATTGCCTACCGCAACGAGCGCGGCGTGGTGTCGCCCGCATCTTGCCGCCGCATGCGCCGCACACCCGCGGCGGACCGTGACGCGCCGAACTCCGGCAGGATGCGCGTGCGTGCGCGGCTTGCAAATACCAGGAAGCCGAAGCCGTCGGCCTCGTACCAGTAACCGCCGTTCTCCAGCCCGTCGAGCGGCTGCTCCAGTGCGTTCGCGATCGATTCGATGCAGCGGCGGCGCAGCTCGGCGGTGGCCGGATACGGCGGCTGCGCACCGCGCACGCAGCATAACAACACGTCGAGCCCGGGCAGCACGTGCGCATACAGCACAGGCTCGTCCTGCGCGCGGGCGCGCGCAATTTTCGTATCGAGCTGACCGAATGCCTTGAAATGCCGTAGTACCGCGAGGAACGACTCGTCGCCGTCCACCTTCGCGCGTCTACGCTTTTTCGGGAAGGACATAAAAATTCGCCTGAAAAAGAATTGCAAGAAACGCAGCGTCCTCATGCGACCACTCCCGGCTTCGCGCGCCGCACGTCGATCTTTTATAGCATACGAAAATGCCGGATTCACGGTGATTCGACATTGTGCCCGTCTAACACCGGCCCGTGCGGAACCATGCCGAATCGCGTCGCCGTGCGCTTTCGCTTTCTGTGCATCTGTCTCCATGATAGACGCATGGGCCGCGCGAATGATTCCGTCACCGATAAAAAAGGCATTTTTGTGTGCGCCAGCACTTCTCCTGCATTATTTCGCCGTGCAGCATCCCGCGGCGCTTCGCATGCGGTATGTCGCGTGGCCGGACCGCGTTGAAATATCGTCGATTCACGTCGATAATTGCCTGATTCCAGCCGCGCAGCTTCGTCGCGCCGGTGCTGCCCGGTCTTCAGGCTACTCGAGGTCGTAGAGGTTGCCTACCCGTGCATCTCCCGATGCTGTGTCTTCGCGCGTCGTCGCTGTTTATCGTCGCGGCCGGAACGTTTGCCAGGCGAATATGAAACTATTCACAAAGGGTCTGCTGCTGATCGCACTGCCGAGCTTGGTCGAGCTCGCGCTGCTGGGGGTCGTGTTCGACACGCAGGAGCAAACCGCGCAAGCGGTGCGCTCGGCTGCCGACAGCAAGCAGATTCTCTATCAAGCTTCCGCGCTCGCCGACCCGCTGTTGCGTCAGGCGGCGCGCGTGCGCACGGGGCTGATCGTTGGCGATGCGGCGTTCATCGATCGTCATGCCGCATGGGTCGACCTGTCGGACCGGTTGATGCATCTCGAGCAACTGGTTGCCGATACCCCGCAACAGCTTGCACGCGTGCACACGATGCGCGACGCTGTCGAGCACTATCACGCGCAGGCGCTCGATGCCGCGCAGGCGCTGCGCGAAGGGCGCAGTGTGAAAACGTATATTTCGCTCGAAGCGAACGCGATGCCCGTGCAAATCGGCATCGTGCGTCACGAACTCGATGCGTTTATCGCGGAAGCGGCGCGTCTGGATGCGCAGCGCAGTGCTTCGGTCGCGCAGACGCGTGCGCGCCAGCAATATGCGCTGATCTTCGCGGTGGTCGGGTCGATGCTGGTCTGGGCGGTTACCGCGCTGGTCTTCGCGCGCAATATCGCGCGCCGTCTGGAAGTGCTGACCGACAATGCCGAGCGCCTCGGCAACGGCCAGCCGTTGAGTGCGCCGCTGGCCGGTAACGACGAAATCGCCGCGCTCGACGCGGCGCTGCACCAGACAAGTGCCCGCTTGCGTGTCGCGGAACAGGAGCAGGTGACCCTGCAAAAGCGGCTGCAGGCGCGCGCGGGCGAACTGGCGAGCGTCAACGAGGCGCTGCGTCAGGAGACGCAGGACAACGAGATGTTCATCTATAGCGTGTCGCATGATCTGCGTTCGCCGCTTGTCAACCTGCAGGGCTTCTCGAAAGAGTTGCAGGTGTCGTGCGACGACGTGCGCGCGACCATCGATGGCGCCGGTTTGCCGGAAGCCGAAGAGCGGCGTCTCGCGCGTGTGCTCGACGGCGATATGCGTGAGTCGCTGCAGTTTCTGCGCTCGTCGGTCACGCGTGCGGCGGCGATCATCGATGCGCTATTGCGCATCTCGCGTGCGGGCCGTCTCGAGTATCAGTGGCAGCGCGTCAGCGTCGGCCGTGTGGTCGCGCGCGCGGTCGACGCATTGCAGTCGCAGATTCGCGAACGGTTTGCGACGGTCACGGTGCGCGATCTGCCGTCCGCATGGGGCGATCCGGCCGCGATCGAACAGGTGTTCAGCAATTTGATCAGCAATGCGCTGAACTTTCTCGATCCGGGCCGGCCCGGTAGGATCGAAGTGGGCGCGCTCGCCGCGGAGCCCGAAGACGACGTGCGGTCCCCGACCCAGATGCAAGCGCAGCCGCAAGCGCCGACGACGCGAACCTTCTATGTGCGAGACAATGGGCTCGGCATTCCGGCCGCGTATATGCCGAAGATGTTCCGCGCATTCCAGCGGCTGCACGGCGATGTATCGAAAGGCGACGGGATCGGCCTTGCGCTCGTGAGGCGCACCGTCGAGCGGCACGGCGGCCGGGTGTGGGTCGAATCGGCGGAAGGCGCGGGCTCGACGTTTTTCGTCGTGCTGCCGGACCAGCCGGTGCGCTCGACCTGAGCGTATCGTGATGCAACAAGTGACGCGCAAGTGACGCACAACAACAGGCGGCTATCGTTGGAGGAAACATGACAGGTTCGGAAGGGGGCGGCAAGACGGTGGGCATCGTGCTAGTCGAGGACGACGACGGGCACGCGACGCTCGTCGAGCGCAACCTGCGCCGGGCCGGCATTTCGAATGGCTTCGTCAGGTTCGCGGACGGCCAGCAGGCGCTCGATTACTTCTTCGGCGACCGGCCGCTCGGCGAACACATCGGCAAGTATCCGCCGCGCGACGATCTGACGAACTACGTCGTGCTGCTCGATCTGAAGATGCCGCGCGTCGACGGCTTCGAGGTGCTGCGGCGGCTGAAGGAGTCGCCTTCGACTGCGGCGATGCCGGTCATCGTATTGACGACGACCGATGATCCACGGGAAATCGAGCGCTGCTACGAACTCGGCTGCAATGTCTATATCACGAAGCCGGTCGAATACGATGCGTTTATCGAAGCGGTGCGCCGGCTCGGTTTCTTCCTGCAAGTGGTTAAGCTGCCGCCGGGGCACCGGATGATCGTCGCATGACGGCGCGCGCTGTCCTTCGGGTAACAACGGTCCGCGCCGCGCTTCTGGGCGCGCGGGCTGCGCACAGCGACCTGCACCCGAACCTGAGCTTGAACCCGACGCCGGTCATCGACAGCACACACAACGAAGAACCAGCATGACACAAGACGTATCCACGTTGCCCACGGCGCATGTGCTCGTCGTCGACGATGACGAGGGTATCCTGCGGCTCGCCCGCAAGTCGCTCGAACGCGCCGGCTGCAAGGTCGCGCTGTGCGCGGGCGTTGGCGCGGCGCGCGCACGCATCGCCGAGAGCGCGCCTGACCTGCTCGTGCTCGACTATCAGTTGACCGGCGCGGAAACAGGCCTCGACTTCTTCCGCCGGCTGCGCAGCGAGGGCGTGCGCGTGCCGGCTATTCTCGTCACCGGCTTCACTGACGAATCGCGCGTGATCGAGGCGTTGCGCTCGGGGGTGTCCGATGTCGTGCCGAAGGCGGGCGACTATCTCGACTATCTGCCGGAAGCGGTCGAGCGCGTGCTGTCGCAGGTGCGGCTGCAACGGGCCTCCGCCGAAGCGTTGATGCTGCGCGATCGCGAAGAGCACTACAGGACGCTGTCCGAAGCGCTGCCGCACCTCGTGCTGACCTGCAACACGAGCGGCGCATGCGACTTCGTGTCGAAGCAGTGGTTCGACTACACCGGCCTCGATAGCGCCGCTTCGCTCGGGCTCGCATGGCTCGACGCGGTGCATCCGGACGATCGCGAGGAAGTCCGCCGCACGTGGCTGAAAACCGTGCGCAGCGGCACCTCCGAATACCGGCACGAGTTGCGCATTCGCCGGCATGACGGCGCGTGGCGCTGGTTCGATACGCGCATCGTCGCAATGCGCGATGCGGACGGCACGGTCAGCAAGTGGTTCGGCAGTTGCACGGACGTCCATTCGCAGCGCGAGGCGATCGAGGAGCGCGAGCGGCTGCTCGAGTCGGAGCAGACCGCGCGCCAGCTCGCCGAAGAAGCGAACCGCGCGAAGGACCGCTTTCTCGCGATGCTGTCGCACGAGCTGCGCACGCCGCTGACGCCGGTGCTGGCCGGCGCGCGGATGGTCGAGATGATTCCGGGGCTACCCGAATCGGCGCGCTCGGGCATCGCGATGATCCGCCGCAACGTCGAACTGGAAGCGCGGTTGATCGACGATCTGCTCGATCTGACGCGTGTCGCGAACGGCAAGCTGCGCCTCGCGCACGAAACCGTCGACGTGCACGAGGTGATCGACAGCGTGCTCGAACTCTTTCGCAGCGAAATTCAGGTGAAGCAGCAGGACGTGCACGTCGACAAGGCGGCCCGTCATCACTATGTGCTCGGCGACCGCGCGCGGCTGCAGCAGATGCTGTGGAATCTGATCCGTAACGCGGCGAAGTTCACGCCGGACGGCGGCCATATTTACGTGCGTACCCGCGACGAGCGGATGCACTTGCAGATTTCAGTCGAGGATACCGGCGTCGGTATCGAGCCTGCGCAGATAGGCAAGCTGTTCAATGCGTTCGAGCAGGGCAGCCAGAATATGTCGCGGCAGTTCGGCGGCCTCGGGCTCGGCCTGGCGATCACGAAAGCGCTAACCGATGCGCACGGCGGCACGGTCACCGCATATAGTCCCGGCGCGCATTGCGGCGCGACATTCACGATTACACTGCCGACCGCGGAGCCGCCGGCGGACAAGCCGGTCGTTGCGGACGCATCGATCGGCTACCCGGCCGGCGCGCTGTCGATCCTGATGATCGAAGACCACGAAGATACCGCCGAGGTGATGGCGCAGCTGATTCGCACACTCGGGCACGAAGTGACCGTCGTCGGGCGCGTCGCGGACGCGCTTGCGGCGACGCAAACGGCTTCGTTCGATCTGATCGTCAGCGATGTCGGTTTGCCGGATGGCACCGGCATCGATTTCGTCCGCGCGTTTCGCGAGCGCTCCGATGTGCCGGCCATTGCGCTGACCGGCTTCGGTACCGACGAGGATATCCGCCGTTGCCTCGACGCGGGCTTTAACGCGCATCTGACCAAGCCGGTCAATTTCACGCAGCTCGAGAAGGCGATCGAGAGCGCGGCGGACGCGAAGGCGCAAAAGACCGCGAGCGACGGCGCAAGCGCCTAGCGCGGCGCGCTCTTCAGCGAATCGCGGATTTCCCGCAGCAACAGCGTGTCTTCCGGCGGCGCGGGCGGCGGCGCCGCTTCGGCCGGCCTGCGCAGGTTGTTGATGAATTTCACCATCAGAAAGATGATGAACGCGAGAATTGCGAAGTTGATCACGGCCGTGATGAACGAGCCATAGCCGAATACCGCGACGCCCGCCGTCTGCAAGTCCTTGTATGAGCTTGGGTTGCCCTTGTAGTTGTCGGGAATATGACCGAGCAGAATAAACAGGTTCGAGAAATCGAGGCCGCCGGTTACGACGCCGATAACCGGCATGATCAGATCTTTCACCACAGAATTGACGATGGTGGAAAACGCGCCGCCGATAATCACCCCGACTGCCAGATCCATCACGTTGCCCTTGAGGGCGAATTCCTTGAATTCCTTGATCATGCTCATAAGGCATCTCTCCTGGTGGTCAATGCACGCATGATAGCGAACGATCAGGCAAACGGGGTAGGAGCGCTTACCCCGGTTTTTACCGCGCGTCCTATGCCTGCGTCGAGCGTGCGCGCTCGATATGCGTCGCGAACGTGAGGGTATCGGTGTTGGTACCGCATAGCAGGACGCCGACGCGTTTGCCCTGCAGTGTTTCGCGCAACGGTCCGAGCAACGCGGCGGTCGCCGCCGCGCAAGCGGGCTCGACCGCCAGTTTCAGTTGCGCGAACAACGTGAGCATCGCCGCGCGCAGCTGGTCGTCCGAGACGGTCACGAGCCGGTCGATATGCCGGCGGCACAGTTCGTAGCTGTATTGCTCGGTGTGCGGCGACATCAGCGAATCGGCGATCGAATGCATATGGCCCATCTTCACGGTATGGTTCGCCGCGAAGCTGCGACTCATCACATCGGAGCCTTCGGGTTCGACGCCGTACACATGGACGCGCGGATTTGCGAGCCGCAGTGCGGTCGATACGCCGGCCGCGAGTCCGCCGCCGCCGATCGGCACGATCACCGCGTCGAGGTCCGGCGTTTGCGTCGCCCATTCGTAGCCGAGCGTCGCGGTGCCGAGCACGGTCCGGTAACCGTTGAACGGGTGCACGAAGTAGCGGCCTTCTTCCGCTTCGATGCGGCGCACGATCTCGAACGCTTCGACCGGATTTTCCGCGACGACTACTTCCGCGCGAAACTGCCGGCACAACGCGATGCGCGCCGGATTCGCCGAACGGAACACCACGACTTTCGCGCTAATGCCAAGCCGCATCGCCGCATAAGCGACTGCGATCGCATGATTGCCGCCGGACACGCAGGTCACGCCCGCGCTACGTTGCGGTTCATCGAGCGCCAGCAGGTTCGTAAACGCGCCGCGCGCCTTGAAGCTGCCGCCGGCCTGCAGTAACTCGAACTTGAAGTTGACGAGCGTGCCTTCGAGTGTCGGGAAGTCCATCCGGTCGAACACCGGCGTTCGCACGACCCACGGCGTCAACGCAAAATGCTGCGAGGCGATCGCATCGAGCGTCGGAATCGGCTCGCCGTCGATCGTGTGGTCGGTGTGCTGCTGGATGGCGGTGGACATGGCGTGAGCGTATCTGGGTTGTGTTCGTGGAGACGTCTGCGGCTTGAGCCGGAGTCAGCGCGTGTGTGCGTCGATCGACATGCTGTGAATGAACTTGCCGAGAAAGCGCTCGCATTGCGCGAGCTGATCGAGTGCGACGAATTCGTTGGCCTTGTGCGCCTGCTGGATGTCGCCCGGCCCGCAGACGATGCTCGGAATGCCTGCGCGAGAGAAAAGGCCAGCTTCCGTCGCGTAAGCGACCTTATGCTTGTCGCGATGCGCGGTGAGCGCGCGCACGAGTTGCGTAATCGCGGCCTGCTCGGCCGCATCGAGTCCGGGCGCGGCGGCGACTTTCGTGAATTCGATCGCGGCGGCCTCATGCTCGCGCTTCATTTTTGGCAGCAGTGTCTCGCGAGCGTATTGCTCGATGCGAGCAAAGATCGGTTCGGGGTTGAGGGTCGGCAGATTGCGGAACTCGAATGCAAAGCGGCATTCGGCCGGCACCGTGTTGACGGCGTTGCCGCCTTCGATCGTGCTCGTTTGCGCGGTGGTAAACGGTACGTCGTAGAGTTCGTCGAAAGGCCCTTGTTCGCGGAACTGGTCCGCGATGTCGCGGATATGGCAGATCAGACGCGCCGCATATTCAATCGCATTCAGGCCCTGTGGCGTGAGCGACGAATGCGCGGCCTGGCCGCGCACGCAACACTGGTACACGTTGATGCCCTTGTGCGCGATGATCGGCCGCATGCTGGTCGGCTCGCCGACGATACATCCTTCGGGCTTGATGCCGCGTTTGATCAGATCTTCGATCAGCAGCGGCGCGCCGACGCAGCCCACTTCTTCGCCGAACGAGAGGGCGAGATGAATGGGCCGCGCGAGCTTTGCGCGTTGCATATCGGGCACGGCCGTCAGCGCTGCTCCGATAAAACCCTTCATGTCGCAGGTGCCGCGGCCGTATAGCTTGCCGTCTCGCACTTCCGGCCGGAACGGGTCACTGTCCCACTTCTGGCCATCGACCGGCACCACATCCGTATGTCCGGACAATACGACGCCGCCGTTCGTTTCGCCGTCGTGCGCTGGGATCGTTGCGAATAAATTCGCCCATGTGCCGCCGTCGCCATGCGTGAGCGTCGCGTCGATGCCCTGCTTACGCAATGCGTCGCGCACGGTTTCAATCAGGCTGAGATTCGGATTACGACTAACGGTATCGAATGACACAAGACGTTCGACCCACGGCAGCGAAAGCGGTGCAGTACGGGAATTGGCTTGAGAAGAGAGGCCGGATTCAGAAGCGTCGGACGCGGATGGAGAGGACATTCGTGCGGGCTGAGCTGCTGATTCAGCGACCTGGGACATGACGGGGACTCCGGCTTGATTGTCTGCCCGATCATACCCAAAAACCCTTAATAAGCCAAAATGCCGCATATTGATCGCGCGTTGCGCGGGCCGGTTGCGCGTCGCAGCATAAAACACACATCGCGCGGCTTAAGCGCGAAGCAATTCGAGCAGTGTGTCTTCGTAGATTTGATAGACGGGCGCGATGCTTGACAGGTCGACACGCTCATCGTTTGCGTGAAACTGTTCGCCGCGCGGGCCGAAGCCGCATAGTGCAGGGATTGATAGCGACGCCAGGTAGTTGCCGATATTCGAAGGGCCGGCCACTTCGCACGATGGCGCCGCACCGAATCTGTGCTGTGCCGCTTTGCACAACGCGGTGATCATCGGATGGCTATCGGGCACACGATAAGCGGGCCAACCATCGATCCATTCGATGTCCGTCAATAGATTATTTGCAGGACTAGCCGTATAGGCGATGTCATGCGCGCGCACTGCATCGGCGATCAGGCTGCGCGCGTGCCGCGCATCGAAACGGGGTGTGAGCCGGATATCGATTGTGACTTCGCACCGGTCCGGTACCGCCGTGAACGCACCGTCTCCCGATCGGATGCCGGTCACGGTCAATTGTGCCTGGCGGTTAAAAGTCGCATCGTCAATCGCGGGTAGCGGTATATCGTGTAATGCGTTCGCGAGCGCGGCGCCGCGCACCGCCGCGTTGAGGCCGCGCGAACTGCCGCTGCCCGAATGCGCGGCGATGCCGTGCACGACGAGCCGCGCACGCAGAAAGCCGCGGGCGCCGACCATCAGGCGCGCGTGCCCGGGGTAGCCGATCAGGACGCCGTCAGGGCGAGGTGGGTCGCAGCGGCCTGCGCCGATGATTTGATTGCCAGTGCTGTCAATATTGCCGGTGTTGTCGAAAAACGCACGCGCGCCGCCGAAGCGGCCGGTATGTTCGTCGAGATCGAGCAACAGGCCGATGCGTCCGGCGAATTCGGCGGTACGGTGTGAAAGCGCTGCCAGTAGATGCGCAAAGAGCGCGGCGCCAGCTTTGCTATCGGCCGCGCCGCGGCCGTATAGCCAGCCGTCGACGATGTGTGCGGCAAGCGGCGGGTGCGTCCAGACCGATTCATCGCCGAAACCCGCGGTGTCGAGCGTCGCGTTTAGCACGTAATAACGCGTGCTGGCCGCGCTTTTGTCAGAAGAATTGTTTGCCGCCCGCGTTGGCGCGGTGCCGCACACTTGCACATACAGTCCGAGCGGTTCGCCGCGCGCGGACATCACGCGCGTGCACGGCAACGCGGGTGCATGCCGCGCAAACCATTGCTCGATGCATTCGAGTACCGGCGCGGTCGGGTCGATTCCGCCGCGGCTCGGGATACGCACGAGGCGCGTCAGCAGATCGACGATCGAAGCGGTCCGTGCGGCGAGCGGTTCATCCGCATCCGCGGTTGCGTGCAGAACCTTTGTGCGCTGGGCGCGCTTGCCGCTGGCGGATCGGCCGCTCATCGCCGTTTTACTGCGCGGTCACGCGCTGACCGGCCGCGCCTTTCGACGACGCGCCGAGCGCACGCAACGTTTCCTTGACGGTCGCGACGCGCACGGCGAGGTCGGGGCTGCGCGTCTCGATGCGCAGTTTGTCCTGGCCGGCAAGTTTGATGTGCTTGTGCTTTTGCACCATCTCGATGATGCGCATCGCGTCGACTGGCGGATTCGGAATGAATTGCAGCGCGATCACCGCTTCGCCGGCGTCGATCTTCGAAATGCCAAGCGGCCTTGCGGCGAGGCGCAGCCGATGCGTTTCGACCAGTGCGTGCGCCTGCGGCGGCAGCTTGCCGAAGCGGTCGATCAGTTCTTCCTGAATGCCGTCGATCGAATCGTTGTGTTCGCAATTGGCCAGACGCTTGTACAGCGATAGCCGCTCCTGCACGTCGCCGCAGTAGTCGGCCGGCAGGATCGCCGGCGCGTGCAGATTGATTTCGGTGGTGGCCGCAAGCGGCGCGGTGAGATCGGGTTCCTTGCCGTCTTTCAGCGCTTTCACCGCGTCGTTCAGCATGTCGGTGTACAACTGGAAGCCGATTTCGTGAATCTCGCCGGACTGCTTGTCGCCGAGCACTTCGCCCGTGCCGCGAATTTCGAGGTCGTGCATCGCGAGATAGAAGCCGGCGCCGAGCTCTTCCATCTGCTGAATCGCCTCGAGCCGGCGCTGCGCCTGTTTCGTGAGCCCCTGTGGATCATGCACGAGCAGATAGCTGTACGCCTGGTGATGCGAACGGCCGACCCGTCCGCGCAACTGATGCAATTGCGCGAGGCCGAACTTGTCGGAGCGGTGAATCAGAATGGTGTTCGCGCTCGGCACGTCGATGCCGGTTTCGATAATCGTCGTACAGAGCAGCACGTTCGCGCGTTGCGCGACGAAATCGCGCATCACACGTTCCAGCTCGCGCTCGTGCATCTGTCCATGCGCGACCGCAATGCGCGCTTCGGGAACGAGCGCCTCGAGCATCGCGCGGCGATTCTCGATCGTCTCCACTTCGTTATGCAGAAAGTACACCTGGCCGCCGCGCTTCAATTCGCGCAGCATCGCCTCGCGGATCACACTGTCTTCCTCGCGCCGCACGAAGGTTTTGATCGCGAGCCGCTTCTGCGGCGCGGTCGCGATTACCGAGAAATCGCGCAGGCCTTCGAGCGCCATGCCGAGCGTGCGGGGAATCGGCGTCGCGGTGAGCGTCAGCACGTCGACTTCGGCGCGCAGCGCCTTCAGCGCTTCCTTTTGACGCACGCCGAAGCGATGCTCTTCGTCGATGATCACCAGCCCGAGCCGCTTGAATTGCACTTCCGATGAAAGCAGCTTGTGCGTGCCGATCACAATGTCGACAGTGCCGTCGTTGATCTGCTGGATCGCGCTGCTGATTTCCTTCGCGGTCCTGAAGCGCGACAGCTCGACGATGCGCACCGGCCAGTCGGAGAAGCGGTCCGAGAAGGTCTGCGTATGCTGTTCGGCGAGCAGCGTGGTCGGCGATAGCAGTGCGACCTGTTTGCCGCCCATCACCGCGATAAAGGCCGCGCGCAACGCGACTTCGGTCTTGCCGAAGCCGACGTCGCCGCAGACCAGCCGGTCCATCGGCTTGCCGCTTGTCATATCGCCGATCACTGACGCAATTGCGGCGGCCTGGTCCGGCGTTTCCTCGAAGCCGAAGCTTTCCGCGAATTTCACGTAGTCGCGCGGATCGAGCTTGAATGCGTGGCCTTCGCGCGCCGCGCGGCGTGCGTACAGGTTGAGCAGTTCGGCGGCCGTATCGCGAATCTGTTGCGCGGCCTTGCGTTTGGCCTTTTCCCATTGGCCGGAGCCGAGCGCATGCAGTGGCGCGCTTTCCGGGTCCGCGCCGCTATAGCGGGAGATCACATGCAATTGCGCAACCGGCACGTACAGCTTGCTTTCGCCCGCGTATT
Organism: Paraburkholderia rhizosphaerae; assembly: GCF_004366595.1. Taxonomy (GTDB): domain Bacteria; phylum Pseudomonadota; class Gammaproteobacteria; order Burkholderiales; family Burkholderiaceae; genus Paraburkholderia; species Paraburkholderia rhizosphaerae. The sequence goes on along the minus strand of NZ_SORE01000004.1, from coordinate 204,215 downwards.
CGAGGTGCAGAAACTCGGTTTCGCCTTCGCCGAGATCCATCGTGACCAGGCCCATGTAGCGGCCGATGCCGTGCTGCGAATGCACGACCGGATCGCCGACCTTGAGCTCCGACAGATCGCGCACCATCGAGTCGACGTTGCTTGCCTGCTCCTGGCGGCGGCGTCCCGCACGGCGCGCAAGCGGGCCGTAAAGTTCGGTTTCGGTGATGATCGCGATGCCTTCGCCCGGCAGCGCGAAGCCGCTCGCGAGCGGCGCGACGCCCAGTGCGAAACGCGCGTCCTCGGTAAGCCATGCGTCGAAACTATCGGTGGAACCGGCGCGCAGGTCGTGTTCCGCGAGCAGTTGCGCGATGGTCTCGCGGCGTCCCGCCGATTCGACCGCGAACAGCACGCGATTCGGCGTCGTATCCAGATACGCGCGTAATGCGGTCACAGGATCGTCCGCGTGACGGTCGAGCGCGAGATTGGGCAGCGGCAACGCCCAGCCGCCTTCCGCTTTCGACGGCAGCACGAGGCGCGCGAACGGTTTGGCGAGCGTGAAGAAGTCTTCGTCCGACAGAAAGAGCCGCTGCGGCTCGAGGATCGGCCGGTCGCGATCGTGTGACAGGAAGCTGAAGCGCTGCCGCGTGTCGGCGGTAAAGCGTTTGATCGCCGCGTCGAGGTCGCCCGCGAACACCAGATGCGAGCCTTCGGGCAGATAGTGAAAGAGCGTGGCGGTTTCCTCGAAGAACAGCGGCAGGTAATACTCGATGCCTGCCGACGGCACGCCATTGCCGATGTCCTTGTAAATGGATGCACGGCTCGGGTCGCCTTCGAACACCTCGCGCCAGCGGCTGCGAAACGCAGTGCGCGATGCTTCGTCGAACGGAAACTCGCGGCCCGGCAGCAGGCGCACGTCGCGGACCGGGTAAAGGCTGCGCTGCGTATCCGGATCGAACGCGCGGATCGAGTCGACCTGATCGTCGAACAGATCGAGCCGGTACGGCAGCGGCGAACCCATCGGGAACAGGTCGATCAGCGAGCCGCGCACGCAGTACTCGCCGGGCCGCATCACCTGGCTCACGTGTTCGTAGCCGGCCAGCGTGAGTTGCGACTTCAGCTTTGCTTCGTCAAGCCGCTCGCCCTGCGCGAACGCGAACGTGTAGGCGGCCATGAACGAAGCGGGCGGCATCCGGTACAGCGCGGTGGTGGCCGGCACCAGCAGGATGTCGCAGCGGCCTTCGCCGAGATCGTGCAGCGTCGCGAGCCGTTCCGAGACCAGATCCTGGTGCGGCGAGAACGTGTCGTACGGCAGTGTTTCCCAGTCCGGCAGCAGCCGCACGCGCGCATTCGGCGCGAAGTAGGGGATTTCCTGCGCGAGGCGCTGCGCATCCACCGCGCTCGCGCAGACCACCGCGATGAGCGGCAGCCGTTCGTGGTACGCGAGGTGATAACGGGCGACCAGCAGCGCGTCGGCGGAGCCGTGCGCGCCATCGAAGGCATAACGCTGGCCGGCCTTGACGGCCGCCACAGGCGGATTGATCGATGACAGATTCGGTGGCGGGGTGGCGGCGGTGTCGGACATAAATAAGGAAGAACGGCCGTTGAGTTGACCGGAGCGTCGGCAGAAACGGCAAGTTTACGCGTGTCGGGACGTGCGGGCGAAGGACCTATTATAAAATCCGACCTTCACTTTGACTTTGCAGCATCCCGTTCTGTGACTCCCCGTCTTTTTGCCCTGATTCCCGGTGCGGGTACCGGCAGCCGTTCCGGCGCGCCGATGCCCAAGCAATATCGAAGCGTTGCCGGACGCGACATGCTGCATTACTCGCTCGCGGCGTTCGACGCGTGCAGCGAGTTTGCGCAGACGCTGGTCGTGCTCGCGCCGAACGACGAGCATTTCGATGCGCGCCGCTTCGCGGGTCTGCGCTTTGCGGTGCGACGTTGCGGCGGTGCGTCGCGGCAGGCGTCGGTGCTGAACGGTCTGCATGCGCTTGCCGAATTCGGGGCAAGCGACAACGACTGGGTGCTCGTGCACGACGCGGCCCGCCCCGGTATCACGCCGACGCTGATCCGCTCGCTGGTCGACGCGCTCAAGGACGATGCGATCGGCGGCATTATGGCGCTGCCGGTCGCGGACACGCTAAAGCGCATTGCGCCGGATACCGATACTCGCATTGCGCGCACCGAAGGCCGCGACGGACTCTGGCAGGCACAGACGCCGCAGATGTTCCGCGTCGGCATGCTACGCGAGGCGATTCTGCGCGCGCAGCAAGAGGGCCACGATCTGACCGACGAGGCGAGCGCGATCGAATGGATCGGGCATGCGCCGCGGCTCGTGCAGGGCAGCCTGCGCAATTTCAAGGTGACCTACCCGGAAGATTTCGATCTGGCGGACGCGATCCTGAGCCGGCCGGCCGCGACGCTGAATGCGGCTTCTTCGTGACAGTTCGCTTCTCTCCCTGACGCGGCGCGCGGCAACGCGCTATCGCGGTTGCCGGCCACCACATAACAATGGACCCCACCACTATGGATTTCAGAATCGGACAAGGTTACGACGTGCACGCGCTGGTGCCGGGCCGGCCGTTGATCATCGGCGGCGTGACGGTGCCGTATGATCGCGGGCTGCTTGGCCATTCGGACGCGGACGTGTTGCTGCACGCGATTACCGATGCGCTGTTCGGCGCCGCGTCACTCGGCGATATCGGCCGTCATTTTCCCGACACGGACAAGGAATTCGCCGGCGCCGACAGCCGGGTGCTGCTGCGCGAATGCGCGGCGCGCATTGCGCGCGCGGGTTTTGCGATCGCGAACGTCGACAGTACCGTGATCGCGCAGGCGCCGAAGCTCGCGCCGCATATCGACGCGATGCGCGCGAATATTGCCGCCGATTTGCAACTGCCGCTCGAGCGTGTCAACGTGAAGGCGAAGACCAATGAAAAGCTCGGCTATCTCGGCCGCGGCGATGGCATCGAGGCGCAGGCCGCGGTGTTGTTGACGCGCAAGTAGTTTGCGCGGGCTTGACCGGCGTTTGCCGGCGTCCAAAAGCAGAACGCCACGCAGATCATGCGTGGCGTTTTTGCTTGAGCCCGGCGATATCGTGTATCGCCGCGCGGGGTGACGCACTTGTGTGACGTATCGCTTAAAGCGCCGTATTACTTGCCTTCAGCAGCAATCACCAGCGCGGCGGCATTGATCACCGCGGCGATGCGGCCGACGTCGCGCAGCTGCGTCGAGCTCATGCCTTCCTTGAGCAGCGTATCGAAGTGCGACTTCACGCAGAAGTGACACTTGCCGATGATCGACGACGCGAGCGCGTACATTTCGAAGCGGCGCTTGTCGACGCCGCCGTGCGACGCGTATGCGTTCATCCGCAGGCCGGCGGGCTGCGACTTCAGATCCGCGTCGCCGGTCATTTCAACGTACGGGTACCACACGTTGTTCATGCCCATCAGCGCCGCTGCGGTCAGCGCGCCGTTGATTTCCTCGGGCGACAGCACGCCGGCATTGCGGATCGCGGCGACCAGCGCCGGGCTCTGCGCGGCAAACGCGGCAGCCAGCGCGACGGCGACCGCGTCGTTGCCTTCGAGCGACGAACGCGCGATCGTGCCGTCCAGATTCAAGCGAATATCCTTCGCGTAGTCAGGCACAAGTTCTTTGATCGCGGACAAGAATTCCATAGATATCTCCTATCGTGTTGCCGATAAAAAAGCCCGCCGGCTTTTTCAAGCTTAGCGGGCTTTCTGCTGCAATAAATTACAGCGTTGCGCCGCCGACTGCGCGGTTGCACGGGCACAGTTCGTCCGTTTGCAGACCGTCCAGAATGCGCAGCACTTCTTCCGGGTTACGGCCGACGTTCAGGTTGTTGACCGACACGTGTTGGATCACGTTGTGCGGGTCGACGATGAACGTCGCGCGCAGTGCAACACCGGCTTCCTTGTCGCGCACGCCGAGCTGGTCGATCAGCTCGCCCTTGACATCGCCGAACGCGTAGTGGTTCAGCTTGTCGAGGTCCTTGTGTTCACGGCGCCATGCGAGCTTGACGAACTCGTTGTCGACGCTGCCGCCGAGCAGAACGGCGTCACGCTCTGCGAAGTCTTTCGTCAGCTTGCCGAATTCGACGATTTCCGTCGGGCAAACGAACGTGAAGTCCTTCGGATAGAAGTAAATGATTTTCCACTTGCCCGGGAACGACTGTTCGGTGATTTCTTCGAACGCCGACACGCCGTTTTCTTCGTGGTGGTTAAAGCCAGGCTTCGCAGCGGTGACGGTGAAAGCTTCGATTTTATCGCCGACGGTTTTCATGCAGACACTCCTATGTAAAAAGTGGCAAACAGGTTTTCAAAGCGGGGTTGCTCGCCACGCGGCAACCGCCGTAACTGATCTGATCGGGCACCTCGCTCATTCGAGCGGTTTCGACGCGGTGCACAAACACTATAACTCTATTGCTATTTTCGGGCAATAGTTTTTCACTAACGACGCGGATAGATTTTCTTCAACACGACGATAGTGGGCGGCGGGACGATTGTTTCGGTTTCGTCCGAGGCAATCCTGTTGTTATGGGGACGAAGCAGGTTTTATTCAACCTGAACGGGCTGCCGCCGATGTTGCATTAGCCGCTCTTCGCGAGCGGGAACTCTATCGTCACCTCGAGGCCCGGACCCGGCGTCCGGTTGCGCAGCCGCAGTGCGCCGCGATACCGGCCGACCAGGCGCTGCACGATCGCCATCCCGAGGCCGGTGCCGTTCGCTTGCGTGCGTGCCGTATTGACACGGTAAAACGGTCGTGTGACAAGCGCGAGTTGGTCCTCGGGAATGCCCGGACCCTCATCGACCACCGACAACTCGACGCGCGAATGCGACACCCGCGTCTCGAGTATCACGTGCGGAATGCCATCGGCCTCGCTTAAGCCGTACTTGCGCGCGTTCTCGATCAGGTTGCCGACCACGCGCCGGATATCCGTTTCATCCGCTTCGATCACCGCGGACGGAGCGAGGCGCGTAATCAGCCGGATGCCGTCTTCGGTCGACATCCGCGCCGCCAGTTCGCCGGCGATCACCGACAGGTCGACCGGCTCGGGCATCCGCTGCACCGGCCGCGCGTAATCGAGGAAGCGCCCAATGATCATATCCATCTGCTCGATGTCGTCGATCATCGCGTCCTTGGTCGTCTGGTCGGAAGGACTCATTTCCGTCTCGAGTCTTAAGCGAGCAAGCGGCGTGCGCAGGTCGTGCGAGATGCCCGCGAGCATCAGTGCGCGGTCCGCTTCGAGTTGCTCGAGATCGCGCACCATCTGATTGAAGCTTCGGTTGGTTTCGGCCGCGACACCGAGACCGCGCTCGGGCAACTGCTCCGGCGATTGCCCGGAGCCGACCCGGCGCGCGGCCATCGCGAGTCGTGCGAATGGCCGGTTCACGAGGCTCGTGATGAATGCCGCGCCGAATAGCGAAAGCGCAAGTGCGAACACGCCCCAGCCGGCCCATTGCAGGCCGGTTACGTTATCGAGCTGATCGCGATCAAGCGCGACCCAGTAATCGTCGTCGTCGATCTTGAAGCTGATCCAGACGCCCGGAATGTCGTTCACCGATTGCGCGATGATCGTGTCGTCGCCAAGACGCCCGCGGATGTCATGCTCGATCAACCGGTTCAGCGATTCGTCCGGCTGCAGCTTGTATTTGTCGGTGGTTTCGCGCGGGTACACGCGCACGCCTTCGTTGCTTTCGAGATCCTGCAGCAGCGCGCGCCGCAAGTCCGGATCGGAGTAGAGCAGCGCGGTGCGCGTGAGCTTCACGATCGCGACCAGCTGCAACGCGACGCGCTGCGCGCGCGGCTCGCGTTCGATCACCCGGAAGCTCTGGAACCATGCGGCGAGACTGACCGCGATCAACAGCGCGATCAGCAGAAACGTCCGCCAGAAAAGGCCGCCGAACGCGAGCGTCAGGAGGCGCCGGTCGATCCGCATGCGGCCTTCTTATTGAAGATCTGACACCACGCAGTGAACCAACTCAGGCTGCGCCGTCAGGAATGAACACGTATCCGAGACCCCAGACGGTCTGGATAAAGCGGGGACTGCCGGGATCGGGTTCAATCAGTTTGCGAAGACGCGAGATCTGCACATCGAGACTGCGATCGAAGACTTCGTATTCGCGGCCGCGCGCCAGTTCCATCAGCTTTTCGCGCGACAGCGGTTGGCGCGGATGGCGGGCGAACACTTTCAATACCGAGAACTCGCCGGTGGTGAGCGGAATTTCCTGACCGGCTTTGGTCAATGTGCGCGTCGCGAGATTCAGCGCGAACTCGCCGAACTCGAACACCTCCGACGTTTCGGACGGGGCGCCCGGCAACTCGGATGGCGACTGTCTGCGCAATACCGCGTGAATGCGTGCGACCAGTTCGCGTGGGTTGAACGGTTTCGGCAGATAGTCGTCGGCACCCATTTCAAGGCCGACGATACGATCGACGTCTTCGCCTTTCGCGGTCAACATGATGATCGGCGTGCGGTCGTTGCTGCCGCGCAGACGCCGGCAAATGGAGAGCCCGTCCTCTCCCGGCAACATCAGGTCAAGCACCAGCAGATCGAAACGTTCGCGAACCCAAAGCTTGTTCATCGACGGCGCGTTTTCGGCGACATAGACGTTAAAGCCTTGCTCGCCGAGATAGCGGCGCAACAGGTCGCGCAACCGCGGGTCGTCGTCGACAACGAGGATTTTCGAAGGGTTTTTGGTTTCCATGGTCGGCATCTTAGCGCGATTAGAAAGGGGAACGCGTTTGCGGCATTTATCGCGTAACAGTCAGTTACAAAATTTACCCGGCCTGTGGCGCGGCGTAAAGCGGGCGCGCTTACACTCCTTTACTGTTCGCGCCAGTTCGGTAGATACTTCACTAGACCAACACTCTCGCGCCCGGTTTTTGCCGGAATCACCAAACGCATTTGAGGTAGCCGGTTGCAGCGTTACGAAGGGAACAAGATGAAGGGAGGGGTATGGCCGAACGTGCGCCTGAGCGTGATTGCGCTGGCAGCAGCGAGCACGTTCGCGGGCGCGCTGAGCCCGCCCGCGCTGGCCGACCCTCCGCCTGTTGCCGATCGCGTCGCTCCCCCTCGTCCCGCTTCTCATCCCCATACCCGTGCGCCTCGCACGCCACGCAAACCGGCTGTCGACACATCACCGGCCTCCGATGCGATCGTGCGCACGGCGGTGCCGCCGGATCTCGATCAGCGTCGTCGTGACGGACATATGACGCCCGAGGAGCGGCGTTTGTTAAGGCAGCATATCGAAGATGCGGTACGCGAGTTGTACAAGCGCTAGACACGCAGACGAAGCAGGGCACGCGACCCTGGATCGACAACGGAGCGAGACACAGCATGAAGCGACGCGTGTTCCTGTCCACTGCGGCGGCCGCGGGTGCGGCGCTTTCAGCGCTGTCGCTGCCGCGCGCGCCGTTTGCCGCTGCATGCGAAGGCGCGGCACGCTTCGCGCAAAGCGACGCGCGCTGCGCGAAGCGCGTTTCTCAGTACGACAGCACGGGTCGGGCCAGCGGTCGAAAGCTGCTGTTCCTCATCGAGCTCAAAGGTGGCAATGACGGATTGAACACTGTCGTGCCGTTTGCCGATCCGCTCTATTACTCGTTGCGTCCACATGTTGCGATCGCTCGCGATGCGGTGCTGCCGCTCGATGAGCGCGCCGCGCTGCATCCCGCGCTGCAGCCGCTGATGCCGCTTTGGCAACGCGGCGAGCTGGCCATTGTGCAAGGGCTGGGCTATCCGCACTTCAACCTGTCGCACTTTCGCGCGATGGAGATCTGGGACACCGCGTCCGACGCGCACCGGTATCTGCGCGATGGGTGGGTTACACGGGCGCTCGCATCCGCGCAAGCGGTTCCGCGCACGCCGGGTAGCGTGCTTGCTGGCGCGCTGCCTGGCGGTGCGCTGGTGATTGGCAGCGCAGAGCAGGGGCCGTTGACCGGCGCCGCGCGCGGCGTCACGACGCTGATGCCGTCGTCGAATTGCGCGGATGCGGATGGGGTCGTCGAGCATGCGTTGCTTACGCGTTTTCCGCTGGGTGCATTCGGCGCAGCGCTGGTCCACGCGATCGTTGCGAGCGCAGCGAGTCCGCCACGCGACGCGGCGTACGCGCGGCCCGATCACGATGCATCGGTGATTCGTGTGACGCTGAACGGCTTCGACACGCATGCGAACCAGCGCGAGCGGCACGCGCTGCTGCTCGCACAGTTCGCGCAAGGCGTCGATGCGTTGCAAGCAACACTGCGCGAACTGGGTCTATGGGATCAGACGTTGATCGTCACGTATTCGGAGTTCGGCCGGCGGCCTCGTGAAAACGATACCGGCGGCACCGATCACGGCAGCAGCGCCCCGCACTTTGTGATCGGCGGCAGCGTGCGCGGTGGTCTGTACGGCGCGCCGCCGGCAATGTCGCAGCTCGACGGCAACGGCAATCTGCCGATGGCGGTCGACTTCAGGCGGCTGTACGCGACCGTGCTGGCGTCGTGGTGGGGGTGCGATGCGGCGGCGGTGCTGCAGAGGTGCTTCGATCCGCTGCCATTGCTGCATATCTGAATGTGCGTGCTGCGTGCCACTAGCCGCGCGTCGCCGTCGTGTGTGCAAGCGTATCGCGGGGTGCGGCGGCAATGCGCGGTGATCTAGCGACGCCGCGCGGCGCGCCACGCAACCCATAGCTTGCGGATCGGCGTGAGCGCGATGCGCTGATGCAGTACGTGATAACCGTCGCGTTCGATCTCATCGAGCAGGGCAAGTGCCAGCGCGGCCAGTGCACGCAGCGTGCGCTGCGTGCCGCGCTCCGCGCCCGGCAGGCCACGCAGCGCGGTATCGATCGCGTCGCGCGCGCGCGTTGTCTGGAAGCGCATCAGATCGGTGAACGCGTCGGTGTAGCGGCGGTTAATCAGATCCGCGGCGGTCACGTTAAAACGTTGCATCTCATCGATCGGAATGTAAATGCGGCCATGACGCGCGTCGTCGCCCAGTTCGACGACAATCTGCGCCAGCATCAGCGCCTGCCCGAGCGGCGCGGCCCAGCTTGCCGCCGCTTGCGGGTCGTTCGCGGTGGCGCGCGCGATGACCGACGCGAACGTGCCGCCGACGCTATCCACATAGCGGCGCAGATTTGGATAGTCGAGGTAGCGCGCCTGGTCGAGATCCATCTCGAAGCCGGCCAGCAAGGTCTGCAGCGCCGGATACTCGGTGCGCGCATCCGGCCAGTGCGCGGCGAGCGCCTTCGATACCGGGTGCGATGGCTCGCCCGCCGCGAGCGCGGCGGCCTCCTTCTGCCACCACGCGAGTTTCGTGCGGCCGACGGTCGGATCGCTGGTCTCCCTGACCGTTTCTTCGAATTCGCGACGCAGCGCGAACAGCGCGGTCAGCAGCGGTTGTCGCGCAACCGGCGCCTGCCGCAGCGCGTAGTAAGTGCTCGATCCGGGAGGTGCCGCTTTTTGCTGGCAATAGTCGTCAAAATTCACGGCGTGCGAGGGTGGGATGTCGGGTGAGCGGGGGTGTTGGCCGGGGCTGTCCCGGGTTGTCCGTGCTTGCTGCGTAGTTTGCGCGTTGTCCGCGCATTGTCCACATTGTTGATTCGGACGCACGCGCGACGCGCTGCTTCGCTTCTTGCGGCGAGCCAAAAATTGTAGCATTGCATGCGTGACCCAGTTGCAGACAAGCGCATGCCGATCGGGTAGAATCTCGCGCTCACGGTTTCGACCACGCTGTGTGTCTGACAGAGTGGATCGGCCGGCACGCATCGCCGCGCGTCGCGCGGCTCACATAAACGACCGGATCAGCACGAAGCGGCAAACACGAAGCACCGTGAGTGCCGCGGCAAGACATCGGGTGCAATGCGCCCGGCGGCGAGGATGGCGAAATTGGTAGACGCACCAGGTTTAGGTCCTGACGCCCGCAAGGGTGTGGGGGTTCGAGTCCCCCTCCTCGCACCATCGAAGTGATGTCCGAATGGATGTCGTGATAAAGCCCTGCCGGCGTACGCGTTGAGCAGGGCTTTTTCTTGCGTTGAACGCATTGTTCGGCCCAGATGTTTTGCGCGTTACGGTGCGCTGCGCACAGGCATCGCATATAAAAGCACTACGCAAATAAAAACCCCGCGTACAGCGGGGTCGCATCGCGAGTCACATTGCCAATCAGCGGCAGTGACGAACCCAATGATGATGGTGATGATCGTACACCCGATGGCACTCGCGGTGATGTGCGTCGGCGAATGCGGACGACATGCTGCCCAATCCAGCCGCAACGGCAACCAGCACCAGTAAAACCTTCTTCATTCTCAATCCTCGAAATCAAATAGGCGAAAGGGACCGCCATGTTAACAAGGTCGCATTACGATTTGCTGAAAATAGGCTTGATGTGTCGTGCCAGACGAGTCCATGGTGTGGTGGCATTGCATTCGTGACGCCAAACTCTATCGCGCTGCGTCGCGTGCGCTGCGCGCCTTCCGTTTTTTCGTTGCGCGCGCAACGAGCTTGTCCTATGCTGCGCTGACACCCCCCGTGTCCCGCGCCGCAGCGCTACCGTGCTGAGATGGCGCGCGCCGAAAAAAAGGAGACCGCGATGTCCACCGTCGATGTTCGGCAAACCGTTACGCCCGCTATCGAACAGCATACAGAATGCATGACCGACGACGATGCGGAGCGCGCATTGCGCATCCAGCTTGCCGGTGTCTATCGCGTGTTTGCGATGCTCGGCTGGACTGAACTGATCTACAACCACATCACCGTGCGGGCGCCCGGACCGCGCACACACTTTCTGATCAATCCGTTCGGACTGCACTACACGGAAGTCACTGCGTCGAATCTGGTGAAGATCGACGTCGACGGGAACGTGGTCGGCACGTCTTCATACCCGGTGAACCCGGCGGGCTTCGTCGTGCACGCGGCGATTCATCGCGCGCTGCCCGACGCACACTGCGTGATGCATACGCATACCACCGCGGGTCTTGCGGTCGCGTGTTCGCGAACAGGGCTCGAGAATACGAACTTCTATTCGGCGCAACTGCACGAGATGGTCGCGTATCACGACTTCGAAGGTGTCACCGTGCATGCGGGCGAAGGACCGCGCGTTGTCGCCGATCTCGGCGACAGGCGGCTGATGATTTTGCGCAATCACGGGTTGCTGTCGATCGGTTCGACGATCGCCGAAGCGTTCGTGAGACTATGGACACTCAACCGCGCATGTGAAGTGCAACTCGCGACGGCGGCGCTAGGCGCGGCGCGGCAGATTCCAGGCAATGTCGCCGCGCGCAGCACACGTGACGCGCTCCAGTTCGATCCACGCCACGGCGCCGGCGCCGATGTATTGCGTGCGCTGCTGCGACAGGTCGATCGGATCGATCCGTCATACAAGGAGTGACCTGCGATGAATTCAGGTGCGCAGCCAGTGCGCACGGCTATTGTCGGCGCGGGTGCGATCGGCGGCCTGATTGCCGCGGCGGCGGTGCGCGCAGGCCATGCGGTGAGCGTCCTCGCGCGTGGCAAAACGCTTGACGCGTTGCGCATCGACGGGCTGAAGGTGGTCGACGATAGGTGCGAGTCGGTGGTGTGTGTCAACGCGAGCGATGTGCCCGCCACGTTCGGTGTGCAGGACTACGTGGTGATTGCGTTGAAGGCGCAGACATTGCCCGCGATTGCGTCGAGCCTGCAACCGATGATTGGTCCGGATACGGTGATCGTCGCTGCAATGAACGGTTTGCCGTGGTGGTTCCTGCATCGCTTCTCGGGCCCGCTCGCCGATCAGTCGATCGAGGCAGTCGATCCCGGCGGCAGTGTGTCGGCGGCGTTGCCGCCGGAGCGCTCCATTGGTTGTGTCGTGCACTTGTCGTCGTCGACCGATGGACCGGGCGTCGTACGGCGTGGGCGTGGGAATCAACTGATCGTCGGCGCGCCGGGCGCGGACCTCGCCGCGCAGACCGACGCGTTTGCCGCAGCGATGCGCGCGGGCGGCTTCGATGTCGCGGTGTCCGATGCGATTCGCACCGAGATCTGGGCCAAGCTGTGGGGCAACATGAACATGAATCCGCTTAGCGCGCTGACCGGTTCAACCGCCGACCGTCTGCTCGATGATCCGCTGACGCATGCACTCGTGCTGCGGATGATGGAGGAGGCCGCAGCGATCGGCGCGAGGCTCGGATTGTCGGCCGGAGCAAAACCGGCTGAACGCGTCGCGGTCACACGCAAGCTCGGTGCGTTCAAGACTTCGATGTTGCAGGATTTCGAAGCGGGGCGGCCGCTCGAGGTCGAGCCCATTCTCGGTGTATTTCCGGAGTTGGGTCGCAAGCTGAATGTGCCGACACCGTTCTGCGATGCGGTGCTTGGGTTGCTGCGCCAGCGAGCGGCCAATAGCGGCCTGTAGCGGAGGGCTTTAACAGGCGGGCTTTAGCGGCGGCTTTTCACGGTGGTTTTTGACGGCGGGCAACGAACGCTGCGCGGCCATCGGGTGACGTGCAGGCCGCGACAGATTCCGCGCGTCCGTTGCGGCGGCAACGATTTCTGCAAAGCGCGAGCTTAACCCGCCGCGCCGCACCGCTCGACGAGCATTGCCCGCGCGCTATTGCGCGTCGCGCTCGCTTGCCGCGTCGATCACCTTATCGAGTGCCGCGCCTAACGCGGCCTTCTCACGCTCGTCGAGACAATCGAACAGCTCGCTGTTCCATTTGCGCGCGATCGGCATTACTTTGCGATACAGCGCTCGCCCTTCGGTGGTTAGCGAAACGAGCACGACCCGTCCGTCGTCATCGCTTGCTTCGCGCTGCACGAGCCCTTGCTTGATTAGCGCTTCGGCTGCACGGCTCGCCTGACTTTTGTCCAGGTTTGCATGGCGCGCGAGATCCATGATCGAAAACGGTCCGAACGACCCTACCGATGCAATCACGCGCGCTTCAGGCAAGGTCACGCCCAGCTTCTCCAGATATCGTTCACTGATACCGCGCTCGGAGAGTTTGTTGAGTATGTGCAGACGATACGTCAGAAACTGTTCGAGTCCGGCTTTATCGGAGGCCTTCATGGTCTTCCTGTTGTGAGTGGATGCGGTCGTGGCGCTGTGATTGTTGCCGCATCCGCTTCGCGGGTCAACGCATGTGTTGAACGTCGTATCGCAGACGCGTCAGTTGTTCCGCTTCGTTCGCGAGCAGGCGGGCCGCGTCGCGAATCGCGGTTTCAAGCGTGATGGGTCCCGGGGCAGGCGAAAAGCAGCCACTGAAGTGCTCCGTGAGGCGCGGCAGCGCGGCTGGATCGATCGCGCCGGATAAGAGCGTCGCGGGCACACCGGCGGCGCGGGCATGCTGGCACGCGATGAATGGCGCCTTGCCGTGCAGCGTTTGCACGTCCGAACGACCTTCGCCGGTGATCAGCCAGTTCGCGCCTCGCAGTGCGTCGTCGAGACCGATTTGGCGGGCGACCACTTCCGCACCCGGCTCGAACTGCGCGCCGAGCATCCGCAGCGCGAAGCCGAGGCCGCCCGCCGCGCCCGCGCCCGGCAAGTCGCGTGCGTTGCGCGACAGGGCTGGCTCGAGCAGATCGGCGAAGCGAGCGAGCGCCGCGTCGATCGCGATGACCTGATCCGGCTTCACACCTTTTTGCGGACCGAATACCGCGGTCGCACCGTGCTCGCCGGTGAGCGGATTGTCGACGTCCGACATCCCGACGAACGATGCTTCGATGAGGCGCTGATCGAGTTGCGACACATCGACCCGCACCGCGCGCGCGAGTTGCTCCGGTGTCGGTTCGAGTTCGCGGCCCTGCGCATCGAGAATCTTCAGGCCGAGGCCGACCAGCAGGCCAGCGCCGCCATCGTTCGTGCTACTGCCGCCGAGCGCGACATAGAAGCGCCGCACGCCTTCGTCGAGCAGCGCGCGAATCGCCTCGCCCATGCCGCGCGTGCTGCGCTCCTCGACCGCGACGCCCATGCCGACCGCGTCCGTGATGCCGACGATTTCAGCGGTTTCGATGATCGCGCTGCCGTCGCCGACGAGGCCCGTGGCCGCATCGCGCGACGGCCCGGCCGCGCCGCGCACAGTCAGCATGCGGCGCTCGCCGCCGCGCGAGAGCATCGCATCGAGTGTGCCTTCGCCGCCGTCGGCCATCGGACAGATGCGCACCGTCGCGTCGGCGCGCGCGCGTTGAATGCCGCAAGCGATTGCCTGCGCAACTTCTTCGGCGCCAAGCGAGCCTTTGAACGAATCGGGAGCGATGACGACGACAGGCGCGGACGACGGATTAGGCATGATGTCTCTTGATGATTGGTGTGGTGTTGCCGGAATGCGTGCGGGCCATGGCTTCGAAGGCCGCTTGTCCGAACGCGTTCGCTAGCTTATCAGCATGGCGCACGCGACTGAATATGCCGGATGGCATAGCGCGCATCGATTTTCGAACGCGCCAGGCGTCGGCTGAGGGCGACATTTCGCGAAGCTTGCGCGGCGCATTCACGTAACCGGATACCGGATGCTGCTCGCGTCCGTTGCTAGCTCAAAACAGCGGCGAACCCGCGCCGAATGCGAAGATGTCGGCTCAAACGCCGATTCGCGGTGAGCCGCGTGAATAGTTTGCTAAAATATTCGGCTCTCTGACCCAAACTGCGCCTGCGGCACGAGACATGCGATCGGCGAGACCGAGGAGCGACCGAAGTGGTACGCGATCGTTGAGGCCGTCAGCAATTCAGACGTCGGCGGAAGGCGCAGAAAAGATAACTGATTCGCTCGAATAATTTTAGGACGATTGAAGCCATGGCTAACGTTGTTGAGAACCTCGGCAAGCTCGAACGCCGCGTGACGATTTCCCTGCCGAAGGATGCCGTGCAGAAAGAAGTGGACTCGCGCATCCGTCAACTGGCGAAGAACGTGCGCATGCCCGGCTTCCGTCCGGGCAAGGTGCCGCTCAAGATGGTCACTCAGCAGTATGCGGGCCAGGTTGAAGCCGAAGTGCTGAGCGATAAGGTCGGCAAGGAGTTCTTCGATATCAGCCGCGCGGAAAATCTGCGCGTCGCGGGCCAGCCGAACTTCAGCCCGAAGATCGATGCGCAGGAAGGCGCATACGCATTCGATGCGACCTTCGAGGTTTACCCGGAGGTAAAGCTGGGCGACGTCGCGACCGCCGAAATCGAGCGCACCAAGACCACGATCAGCGATGCTGAAATCGACCGCACGCTAGACATTCTGCGCAAGCAGCGCGTGCACTTCCACGCGCGCGGCGAAGCCGGTGCGCATGGCGACGGCGGCGCGGATACGGCGGCCAAGGAAGGCGACCGCGTGACGGTCGACTTCGTCGGCAAGATCGACGGTGAAGTGTTCCAGGGCGGCAGCGCGGAAGACTTCGCATTCGTGCTCGGGGAAGGCCGCATGCTGCCGGAATTCGAAAAGGCGGCGCTCGGCCTGAAGGTCGGCGAAGCACGCGAATTCGATCTCAAGTTCCCGGACGACTATCACGGCAAGGAAGTTGCCGGCAAGACTGCGCAGTTCACGGTCACGATGAAGAAAATCGAGTGGCCGCATCTGCCCGAAATCGACGGCGAATTCGCGAAGTCGCTTGGCATCGAAGACGGTGATCTGACCAAGATGCGCAATGAGATCAAGGACAACCTCGAGCGCGAAGCGAAGCGTCGCACGCAGGCTGTCGTGAAGAACCAGGTGATGGACGCGCTGCTGAAAATTTCCGAACTGGATGTGCCGAAGGCACTCATCGAACAGGACCAGCAGCGTCTCGTCGAAATGGCGCGCCAGGACCTCGTGCAGCGCGGTGTGCCGAATGCGCAGAACGCGCCGATCCCGGCCGAGATGTTCAAGGATCAGGCAGAGCGCCGCGTGAAGCTCGGCCTCGTGCTGGCCGAGCTGGTGAAGGCCAATGAACTGCAGGCGAAGCCTGAGCAGATTCGCGCCGAAGTCGACGAATTTGCCAAAAGCTATGAAGACCCGAAGGAAGTCGTCCGCTGGTATTATTCGAACCAGCAGCGCCTCGCCGAAATGGAAGCGTTCGTTGTCGAATCGAACGTTGTCGATTTCGTGCTCGGCAAGGCGAAGGTGACGGACAAGGAAGTAAGCTTCGAAGAGCTGGCAAGCGCAACGGCGCAACAGGCTTAAGCGTTGCTGCTACGGCGTGCCGGCTGTCGGAGCGACGGCCGCACGCCGTTTTTGCATATGCGTCGCGACGATGCATCAACGGCCCCTTGAATACCTGTTGTCCCGCACTCACCTGTCCAGTATGACTATTTCCAGACAAGGATCCATTGCATGACCTTCCGCGCTCAAATGCTGGACACGCTGACCTCCCAGACGTTGTCGACCCAGTCGAGGGATCGGGATCTCGAAGCGCAGGCGCTCGGCCTGGTGCCGATCGTCGTGGAGACGAGCGGTCGCGGTGAGCGCTCTTACGACATCTACTCGCGTCTGTTGAAGGAGCGGGTGGTGTTCCTGGTCGGCGAAGTGAACGATCAGACTGCGAACCTCGTGATCGCGCAGTTGCTGTTCCTTGAGAGTGAAAACCCGGACAAAGACATCAGCTTTTATATCAACAGCCCGGGTGGTTCGGTGTCGGCCGGCATGGCCATCTACGACACGATGCAATTCATCAAGCCGGACGTGTCGACGCTGTGCATGGGCCTCGCGGCCAGCATGGGCGCATTTCTGCTGGCAGCCGGTGCGAAGGGCAAGCGTTTCGCATTGCCCAATGCGCGCGTGATGATCCACCAGCCGCTGGGCGGCGCGCGCGGTCAGGCGTCGGACATCGAAATCCAGGCCCGTGAAATCCTGTATTTGAAGGAACGGTTGAATCAATTACTGTCCCATCACACGGGTCAGCCGGTCGATCGCATCCAGCGTGACACGGACCGCGACAATTTTATGTCCGGCGACGACGCGCAAGCGTATGGCCTCGTTGACCAGGTGCTGCACAAGCGTCCTTGAGTGGTACGCGGGCATCGCTGATCCGGCGCATTTTTCCTGTAATTGGGGAAAGAGCGTCGGATAAAAACGTTGTGAAATAATAAGACCCGTCTGATCGCCTGCGGCAAACGCCGTCAGCTTTTGCACTGGTCCGCGCCGAGGGTGAGGGCGCGGCAAACGGCGTATCATGTTACTCGGAGTGTCCGGAGGCTTACATATCTATGGCGGACAAAAAAGGTTCAAACAGCGAAAAGCTGTTGTATTGCTCGTTTTGCGGCAAAAGTCAGCACGAAGTCAAAAAGCTGATCGCTGGCCCGTCGGTGTTCATCTGCGATGAATGTATCGACCTGTGCAACGAAATCATCCGCGACGAGGCGGCGGGCGCAGGTGTCGAAACCGGCATGTCGAAGTCCGATCTGCCGAGCCCGCAGGAAATCCGCGAAATTCTCGATCAGTACGTGATCGGCCAGGAACGCGCGAAGAAAATTCTCGCGGTGGCTGTGTACAACCACTACAAGCGGCTGAAGCATCTCGACAAGAAAGACGAGATCGAACTCTCGAAGAGCAACATCCTGCTGATTGGCCCGACTGGCTCGGGCAAGACGCTGCTTGCTCAGACGCTCGCGCGCCTGCTCAATGTGCCGTTCGTGATTGCGGACGCCACTACGTTGACTGAAGCAGGCTATGTCGGCGAAGACGTCGAGAACATCATCCAGAAGCTGCTGCAGAACTGCAACTACGAGGTCGATAAGGCGCAGCGCGGCATTGTTTATATCGATGAGATCGACAAGATCAGCCGCAAGTCGGACAACCCATCGATCACGCGCGACGTGTCCGGCGAAGGCGTCCAGCAGGCGCTGCTAAAGCTCGTCGAAGGCACGATGGCGTCGGTGCCGCCGCAAGGCGGGCGTAAGCACCCGAACCAGGATTTCATCCAGGTTGATACGACCAACATCCTCTTTATCTGCGGTGGGGCGTTCGACGGCCTCGAGAAGGTGATTGTCGATCGCACCGAGAAGACCGGCATCGGCTTCGGCGCTAGCGTGAAGAGCAAGCAGGACCGGGACGCGGGAGAAGTGCTGCGCGATGTCGAGCCGGAAGATCTGATCAAATTCGGGTTGATACCTGAATTGATCGGCCGCCTGCCGGTCGTGGCGACACTCGGCAAGCTCGATGAAGCGGCATTGATGAAAATTCTTGTTGAACCAAAGAATGCACTCGTCAAGCAATACCATAAGCTGTTCAGCATGGAACGCGTCGAACTGGAAATCCGGCCGCCGGCACTGCAGGCTGTCGCCCGCAAGGCGATCCGTCGCAAGACGGGCGCACGCGGACTGCGTTCGATTCTCGAACAGGCGTTGCTCGATGTGATGTATGAATTACCGGCGATGAAAGGCGTTAGCAAGGTCATCATCGACGATAACGTGATCGACGGCGACGGTAAGCCGCTGTTGATCTATGAAGACGCACCGAAGGTTGCGGGCTCGAATTGATCGGCGCTTCCCGATTTTTGAGAAAAAGCCGTTCATGGCGACGTGAACGGCTTTTTTCGTTTATCTTGTGATCAGGATGGACTGTTTCTTGGTGTCACTGAACTTTTCTCCACACGCGTAGGCTTGCAATCCTTTCCCGCGGCCTTAATTACCGAACGAACTGATTCCACTCATGGGGAAATGAAATGTCAGGAACCCAACTCCTCCCGCCGGAACGCGTCACGCTCCCGCTGCTCCCGCTGCGAGACGTGGTCGTCTTCCCGCACATGGTGATTCCGCTCTTCGTGGGGCGTCCAAAGTCGATCAAAGCGCTCGAAGCGGCGATGGAAGGCGGCAAGCACATCATGCTTGTCGCGCAGAAGACAGCGGCCAAGGATGAGCCGACCGAAAAAGACATGTATGAGGTCGGGTGCGTCGCGAACATCCTGCAAATGCTCAAGTTGCCCGACGGCACGGTGAAGGTGCTGGTCGAGGGATTGCAGCGCGCGAAGACGCTGTCGATCGAAGAACAGGAAACGCAGTTCTCGTGCGAGGTGATGCCACTCGAACCCGATCATGCGGATAGCGCGGAAACTGAAGCGCTGCGCCGCGCGATCGTGTCGCAGTTCGACCAGTACGTGAAGCTGAACAAGAAGATCCCGCCGGAAATTTTGACATCGCTGTCGGGCATCGATGAAGCGGGCCGACTCGCGGATACCATCGCCGCGCATCTGCCGCTCAAGCTCGACCAGAAGCAGCACATTCTCGAGATGTTCCCGGTCATCGAGCGTCTTGAGCATCTGCTCGCGCAACTCGAAGCCGAAATCGACATCCTGCAGGTCGAAAAGCGCATCCGCGGACGCGTGAAGCGTCAGATGGAGAAGAGCCAGCGGGAGTACTACCTGAACGAGCAGGTGAAGGCGATCCAGAAGGAATTGGGCGAAGGCGAAGAGGGTGCGGATCTCGAAGAACTCGAGAAGCGCATTACGGCCGCGCGCATGCCGAAGGAAGCGAAGAAGAAGGCCGATGCGGAGCTCAAGAAGCTCAAGCTGATGTCGCCGATGTCCGCCGAAGCGACCGTCGTGCGCAACTATATCGACACGCTGATCGGCTTGCCGTGGCGCAAGAAGAGCAAGGTCAACAACGACCTGTCGAACGCCGAGCGCGTGCTCGACGAAGATCACTTCGGCCTCGAGAAGGTGAAGGAACGGATTCTCGAGTACCTCGCGGTTCAACAACGCGTGGACAAGGTGAAGGCGCCGATTCTGTGCCTGGTCGGGCCTCCGGGTGTCGGCAAGACGTCGCTCGGGCAGTCGATTGCGCGCGCAACGAATCGCAAGTTCGTGCGCATGGCGCTGGGGGGCGTGCGCGATGAGGCCGAGATCCGCGGCCACCGTCGCACGTATATCGGTTCGATGCCGGGCAAGATCCTGCAGAGCCTGACCAAGGTCGGCGTGCGCAATCCGCTCTTCCTGCTCGACGAAGTCGACAAGATGGGCATGGATTTCCGCGGCGATCCGTCGTCGGCACTGCTGGAAGTGCTGGATCCGGAGCAGAACCATACATTTGCCGATCACTACGTCGAGGTCGACTTCGACCTGTCGGACGTGATGTTCGTCGCGACGTCGAACTCGCTGAATATCCCGCCGCCGCTGCTCGACCGGATGGAAGTGATCCGTCTGTCGGGCTATACGGAAGACGAGAAAGTCAGCATCGCGCAGCGTTACCTGCTGCCGAAGCAGAAGAAGAACAATGGTCTGCGTACCGGCGAGATCGATGTGGCGGAACAGGCGATCCGCGACATCATTCGCTACTACACGCGTGAAGCGGGCGTGCGCTCGCTCGAGCGTGAAGTGTCGAAGATCTGCCGCAAGGTCGTGAAGATGCTGCTGCTGAAGAAGGCGGATGGCGCGGTGACCGTCGATAGCGGCAACCTCGACACGTTCCTCGGCGTGCGCAAGTACGACTTCGGTCTGGCGGCGAAGGAAAACCAGATCGGGCAGGTCACGGGCCTCGCGTGGACCGAAGTGGGCGGCGATCTGCTGACGATCGAAGCGGCGGTGATGCCCGGCAAGGGCAACGTGATCCGTACCGGTTCGCTCGGCGACGTGATGAAGGAATCGGTCGAAGCGGCACGTTCAGTGGTGCGTTCGCGTTCGCGGCGTCTGGGTATCAAGGACGAAGCGTTCGACAAGCAGGACATCCACATTCACGTGCCGGAAGGCGCGACGCCGAAGGACGGTCCGTCCGCCGGTATCGCGATGACGACGGCGCTGGTGTCGGTGCTCACGGGCATTCCGGTGCGCGCGGATGTCGCGATGACGGGTGAAATCACGTTGCGCGGCGAAGTGCTGCCGATTGGCGGCCTGAAAGAGAAACTGCTGGCGGCGCACCGCGGTGGCATCAAGCTGGTGCTGATTCCGGAAGAGAACGTCAAGGATCTGACCGAGATCCCCGACAACGTGAAGAACGCGATCGAAATCGTGCCGGTCCGCTGGATCGACAAGGTTCTCGAACTCGCGCTCGAGCGCTCGCCGTCCCCGCTGCCTGAGGAAGAGCCGAAGCCGGCGACCCCGGTGGGCGAAGCGGCCACGGAGTCGGGCACGGCGACCGAGGTCGTGAAGCACTAAACGTTCGAGCGAACTTAAAGTAGCAAGACCCCGCAAAAACCCGCAGCGAAAGCTGCGGGTTTTTTATTTTGCCTTACAGACAGAAAACGGCTGCGGCGTCGTTCGACATGTAACACCGGCGCGGCGCGCGATCGGTTTAGTTGCGCGCGCATCGACCGGTTCGCGAAATCTTGTCATGAAAACCATGTAAAAAACTGCCAGGAATTGGGCGCAACCCCTGTTGACATGGCGGTTTCGGCTCATTCTAATTGAATGGCCCGGCAAAAAATGCCGGGCTTCTTTATAACCGGGCGCTTTAAGCGCTCTCACGATTGCCCAACAACATTCTCGGGGGCTGGAATGAATAAAACGGAATTGATCGACCACATCGCGGAACAAGCGGACATTTCTAAAGCCGCGGCAGGACGGGCGCTCGACGCGGTGATCGGTGGCGTCAAAGGCACATTGAAGAAGGGTGGGTCGGTCACGCTGGTCGGCTTCGGCACGTTTGCGGTTGGCAAGCGCACCGCGCGCACGGGCCGCAACCCGCGCACGGGCGCGGCGATCAAGATCAAGGCAGCCAAGGTGCCGAAATTTAGGCCTGGCAAAGCTCTGAAGGATGCGTTAAACTAATGGGCTCGCCGGTTGAGGTGAAGGCTTTTGCCTCCTTCAGCCGGTTGCGGACGCATCATGGAACGGGTGCTTAGCTCAGTTGGTAGAGCGGCGCCCTTACAAGGCGTAGGTCGGGAGTTCGAGCCTCTCAGCACCCACCAGTTCCAGCCTCCGCGAGTAGCACAGGGAAGTACACAAGGAGTGGTAGTTCAGTCGGTTAGAATACCGGCCTGTCACGCCGGGGGTCGCGGGTTCGAGTCCCGTCCACTCCGCCAGCATCCTAGCAAGGCGAACTGCGAGGCGAACTCCGGTTCGCCTTTTTTGTTGTCTGCTGTTGTACTATCGGGCGTTCTGAATTTTTGGCATCTGCGCCTGGCCATCCCGCTTGTCATGTTGGGTCACGTCGGGTCACGTTTGGCACCCCCGTTCTTGCAACCTTGTCCTCTGGACCGTTTTTGCGCCTGAAAGCATGCTCGATTTTTTCCGCAATCACCAACGTCTGATGATGTTCATGCTCGTCCTGGTTATCGTGCCGGGTTTGGGCTTCGTGGGCATTCAGGGCTTCCGCGGGTTCTTTGACGACAGCGCGAATGTCGCGAGCGTCAATGGACACAAGATCACCCGCGCCGAATACGACAACTCGATGCGCATGCAACTGGATCGCGCGCGCCAGATGCTCGGCAACCAGTTCGACACAAAGCTGTTCGACACGCCGGATCGCCGCAAGGAAATGCTCGACGGCCTGATCCAGCAGCGCGTGCTGGCTGACGAAACGCAGCGTCTGCATCTGACCGTGTCCGACGACGCGCTGCGCCGCGCGCTGATGGCCGACCCGGTCATCGCATCGCTGAAAAAGCCCGATGGCTCGATCGATCTGGATCGCTACAAGCAGTTGCTCGCCATGCAGGGCCTCACGCCTGACCAGTATCAGGAGCAGGTCCGCTACGGAATGGCGATGCAGGAGCTGCCTGCGGCCATCCAGAGCACCGCGTTCGTGCCGAAGGCGCTCGCGCAGCATCTGACCGAACTCGCCGAGCAGCAGCGTGAAGTGCAGGGCCTCGCGTTCCGCTCGCAGGACTACGCATCGAAAGTGCAGCCGACCGATGCGCAAGTGCAGGCGTACTACGACGCGCATAAGGATGCGTTCGCGACACCCGCGACGGCCACTATTCAATACGTCGTGCTGTCGCCGGCCACGCTTGCCGCATCCGCGAAGCCGACCGACGCCGATCTGCAGAAGTACTACCAGGACAACATCGCGCACTACCGCACCGAAGGCGAAGTGCGCGCGAGCCACATCCTGATCTCGGCGCCGAAGGACGCAAGCGCGGCCGACAAGGAAAAAGCGAAGCAGAAGGCCGAAGCGATCCTCGCGCAAGTGAAGGCGCATCCGGATCAGTTCGCGGCGATTGCACAAAAAGAGTCGCAGGACCCGGGCTCGGCATCGAAGGGCGGCGACCTCGGCTACTTCACGCGTGGCATGATCGCGGGCGGTAAGGCATTCGACGATGCGGTGTTCAGCCTGAAGAAGGATGAGATCAGCAACATCGTGCAGACCGATTTCGGCTTTCACATCGTCAAGGTGACCGACATCAAGCCGGAGGTGACCAAGCCGTTCGACGACGTCAAGCAGGCGATCGAAAAGGATGTGCAGGCCCAACAGGCCGCGAAAGCGTTCAGTGACGATTCGGACGGCTTCACGTCGATCGTCTATGAAAAGGCGAAGGGTTTGCAGCCGGCGGCCGACAAGTACAAGCTGCAACTGCAGACGGCCACCGTCACCGAGCATCCGAATCCCGCGTTGCCGGCGGACAGCCCGCTGAATAATCCAAAGTTCCTCGCCGCGGTATTCGCCGGCGATTCGGTGAAGGACCGCAACAACACGCAGGCAATCGACGTCGGCAACAACACGTTGATCTCCGCGCATGTGACCGACTTCAAGCCGGCCGCGGTGCCTGCACTCGACACGATCAAGGATGCCGTGCGGCAGAAGTTGGTCGCGCAACAATCCACGGAACTCGCGCAGAAAGAAGGCGCCGCGAAGCTCGCCGAGTTGCAGAAGTCGAAATCGACTGCGGGTTTTTCGTCCGCGCTGAAGGTATCGCGCAACGATCCGCAAGGCGTGCCGCCTGCCGCACTGAGTGCAATTTACAAGGTCGATGCGCAGAAATTGCCGGCCTACGTCGGCGTCGATCTGGGTAACGAAGGATATGCCATCTATCGCGTGAACGCGATCGTGCCGCCCGCGCCGATCGATGCGCAGCGTCTTGCCGCAGCCCAGCAGCAAGTCGCGCAAGTTGATGCGCAGGCGCAGATGCAGGCGTATCTGGATGCGTTGCGTTCGCGTGCGAAGGTCAAGCTCTATGGAAACCTCGATAGCGCGCAACCCGCAAACGATGGTGAATAACGCGTAACGCTCCTGAAGCGCTAGTCTCCTCAATTTAGCGAGAACCAACAAAAAGCCCCGCAAATGCGGGGCTTTTCGTTTAATGCATGAACTTCAAACGATTGAAAAAGAAGCGCGCCTGAAATGCGCGCAAGCACGCGTCTACAGGCAGCCGCTGATATCGGCAGTAGCGTTCGCACCTGCACCGCCGCTACCCGGACGGAACCCAACCCAGGTTCCGGAGCCTTGATACGAAGGCCGCACGATTGCGGCGGCGCCGCCGGGCGGTTGCTGACCTGGCACGTACACGTCCATCGACCTGTCCCAGGCCAGCGTGTTCTGCGACACGACCTGTTGTTGCGACTTGTCGGCCCATTTCTGCGCGATGCACTTGCCGACGGTTGCGGGAGGTTGCTGGCTCGTTCCAACGGACTGCACACCAGCAGGCGGTTGAGCGGCACAAGCGGAGATCGCCACGGTTAAAGCGATAAGAGGTAAGTGTTTCACGTCATCTCCTTCATAGTCGCTTACAAAGAGAGCCGGTTTGCGGGGCCGGCGCGAGTGTCAAGATAGACATCATCCGGGCACGTTCCCCAATAGTAGGAAACAGGATGTTGGCGTGCTGTTCACCGCGTCGAAGTTGTGTGTAACAGAGGCTTCAGCGCGGGCCACACGTTGTCGAGTAGCACGGGCTGTGCCTGCCGGGTCGGATGGATCTGATCGGCCTGAAACATGTCAGGTTTGTCCGCGATGCCCGCGAGCAGAAACGGCACGAGCGGCACATGCAGTTCGTTGGACAACGTGGTGTACATGCGGTGGAACTTCTGCGTGTAGTCGGGGCCGTAATTAGGCGGAACGTACATTCCGACCAGCACGACCTTCGCATGCGCCTGCTGCGCCTGTTCGATGATCGTGCGCAGGTTGTCCGCGGTCGTGGATAGCGGTACGCCGCGGAGTGCATCGTTGGCGCCCAGTTCGACGATCACGATCGATGGCTTTAGCCGTTCGAGCAGCACGGGCAGGCGCGCGCGGCCGCCGCTCGTGGTGTCGCCGCTGATGCTTGCATTCGCAACGCTATAATCGAGCCGCTGATCGGACAGGCGCTGACGCATCAGCTGAACCCAACCGGTATCGCGAGGCAGCCCATACTCGGCGGACAGGCTATCGCCAAGTACGACGATCACCGGTTTGGCTGCGGCAGCCGGCGCTGCGTTGGCCGCAACGTTGACCAACGCGGCCTCGGCCGCATCGGCATGAGTGGCGAAGGTCGCGCTCGACACGACGCTCGCCACGGTGGCGGCGATCAGCGCGGCCCGCAACAACGAGCGCACTTTCAACCTACGCGTCACCATGCAAAATAAATCCGATCCAGTCATCGAAGTGCGGGGTTTGTCGAAGAAGGTTAGGGACGCGACAGGCGAGCTGACGATACTCGACAACATCGACCTGTCGATCGAAGCCAGCAGCCGTGTCGCGATTGTCGGCGCTTCAGGCTCGGGCAAGTCTACGCTGCTTGGCCTGCTCGCGGGATTGGACAGCGCGACGTCGGGCTCGGTTCGGCTGCTCGGCCGTGAGTTATCCGAACTCGACGAAGATGGGCGTGCGGCGCTGCGCAGCGGCTCGGTGGGCTTCGTGTTCCAGTCGTTCCAGTTGATGCCGCATCTGACCGCGCTCGAGAACGTCACGTTGCCGCTCGAGTTGCGCGGTGGCATGGCGGCGCGCGATATCGTCGCGCGGGCGCGCACGCTGCTGACGCAGGTGGGGCTCGGTGAGCGGATGCGCCACTATCCGAAGCTGCTGTCGGGTGGCGAACAGCAGCGTGTCGCGCTGGCGCGCGCATTTGTCACGCATCCGGCGATCCTTTTTGCCGACGAACCGACCGGCAGTCTCGACGCAGCCACGGGCCACGCGGTGATCGACCTGATGTTCGAGATGAATCGCGCGAATGGCGCGACGCTTGTACTCGTCACACACGATATTGAACTCGCGCGCCGCTGCGACACCACAGTGACGATCGAAGCGGGCCGTCTCGTCTGACCACGCGTCGTTCGCGAAAAACCTGCAAACGGCCAAACAACGCGCGCAAAAAAGCGCAGCCCAAAGAAAGCGCAAACACCGCGCAAAAACGGGCCGTTGAAGTTCAACGGCCCGTTCTGTTCAACAGCGCGCGTGCACCCAGCAACCGCAGCGCGTTACTTCTTCAACGCCGCCCGCGCCCGCGCGATCAACGCGGAGGTCGACGAATCGTGCTTGCCTGCTTCGACGTTCGCGGCGGTCAGATCGGCCTCGACCACCTTGCCGAGAATCTTGCCCAGTTCGACGCCCCACTGATCGAACG
This sequence comes from Paraburkholderia rhizosphaerae, assembly GCF_004366595.1. Lineage (GTDB taxonomy): Bacteria > Pseudomonadota > Gammaproteobacteria > Burkholderiales > Burkholderiaceae > Paraburkholderia > Paraburkholderia rhizosphaerae. Next base: position 177,912 of record NZ_SORE01000004.1, on the reverse strand, counting down.
AATTGATGTCCCACACGGTTCCCTGCGTCAGCACCTTGTGCTCGTAAAGCGCGATCAGCGCGCCGAGCGAGCGGGCGGTCAGCGCATCGACGAGCAGCGTGGTGGTCGGCCGGTTGCCGGGGAACACGATGTGCGGCACGAGTTCCGGCTTGTTCGGGCCGGCGACCTTCTTTGCTTCTTCGACGGTGCGGCCGAGCATCATCGCCTCGCTTTGCGCGAAGCAATTCGCGAGCAGTTTCGGGTGATGGCTCGCGAGCGGATGCTCGGGCGTGAGCACCGCGATGAAATCGATCGGCACGATCGTCGGTCCCTGATGCAGCATCTGGAAGAACGCGTGCTGACCGTTCGTGCCCGGTTCGCCCCATGTGACCGCGGAGGTCTCATACTCGACCATCGTGCCGTCGAGGCGCGCCTGCTTGCCGTTGCTCTCCATCTCCAGCTGCTGCAGATACGACGGCAGGAAATGTAGCGCTTCCGAGTACGGCGCGACAAGGTAACTCTGCGAGCCGAAGAAGTTTCGATACCAGATGCCGATCATGCCGAGCAGCACCGGCAGATTGCGCTCGAGCGGCGCGGTGCGGAAGTGCTGGTCCATTTCATTCGCGCCGGCGAGCAGCTCGTCGAAATGAGCGGGTCCGATCGAGATCATGATCGACAGACCCACCGCGGACCACAGCGAATAGCGGCCGCCGACCCAGTCCCACATCTCGAAGACGTTCTCCTTCGCGATGCCGAATTTGACGACTTCGGTCGGATTCGCGGACACGCCGACGAAATGCTTCGCGAGCGCATTTTCCGGGCAGCCTTTCTGCAGGAACCAGTCGCGCATCGAATGCGCGTTGGTCATCGTCTCAAGCGTTGTAAACGTTTTCGATACGACGATCGTCAACGTTTCTTCAGGATCGATCTGCTCGAGCACACGGTACAGATCGGCGCCGTCGACATTCGACACGAAGTGCGCGGAGATATCGGGCGACGCGATGTGCTTTAGCGCATGCACGACCATCTTCGGCCCGAGATCCGAGCCGCCGATGCCGATATTGACGATATGGCGAATGCGCTTGCCGGTGTAGCCGGTCCACTTGCCGTCGCGCACCTGCGTCGCGAACGCGGCCATCTTCGCGCGCTCGGCTTGCACCTGCGCGTGGAACGGCGCTTTCGGATCGCTTGCGCGCAACGCGGTATGCAGCACCGCGCGCCCCTCCGTCGGGTTGACGATCTCGCCGGCGAACATCGCGTCGCGGCGCTTCTCGACGCCCGCTTCACGCGCGAGCTGGACGAGCAGCTTCAGCGTCTCGTCGGTAATGCGATTCTTGGAAAAATCGGCCGCGAGACCGCCACCCGAGTACGTAAAGCGTTCGGCACGGGTGGGGGCGGGGTCGTTCTCAGGGGCGAACCAGTCGCGCAGCCGCGCATCGCGAATCTGCTCGTAGTGCGCTTGCAGCGAGGTCCAGGCGGGGAAAGTGATCTTGGTCATAACCGTCCGTCAAACGAAGAGGCACGAAAGGAGGGCGGCGCAGTCGCGGCGCGCCGTCGGGCAACGCAGTCATTCAGTATAACGGCCGTCGATGGCGGCAGTCAGGGGAGCCGCGGCGACCCCAGATACCGGGACGCGTCGAATGCCGGGTTCAGCACGCGATCCACAACGATACGGTATCGTCGCGCTTTGTTCAGCGCATTGTTCAGACTAAATGCCCGGATGCGCGGACGCTATCTTTGCGGGGATTCGATGTTCGTCTTGTCATGGGCCGCCATTTTTCTCGCCGTACCTGCGACGTGGACGATCGAGCGGCGCGCGATCGCAGTGACGCTGCTCGTGATCGGCTACGGTGCCGCGCTCGCTGACGGGATGCTGAACGCGGTGGCGCTCGTTGCGATTGCCGTGCTGCTGGTACTCGCCTACGCGGTGTTGCCGCCGCGCCCGCCGAGTGTGCGGCGCGCGGCCCATGCAGTATTCATCGTGCTGGGCGTCGCGCTGATTCTTCACGGGGTGCCGGGCTTTCATAACCCGCGCGTGATTCAGGCCGAGCGCTTCACGCCCGATGCGCTGCCGTTCACGATGTACCTGAATCTCGACAAGCCACTCGTCGCGTTCTGGCTGCTGCTGATCTTCCGCTGGGTGCGCGGACCTCAAAACGCGACCATGTCGCTGATCGCGGGTGTCGGCGGCTGGCTGCTGACGGCGGTGGTGTGTCTCGGCACCGCGCTGGCGTTGCGCGTGGTTGTCTGGGAACCAAAGTGGCCGGCGCACGCCGGGCTTTTCCTGCTCAATAACCTGTTGCTGGTTTCGGTCGTCGAGGAAGCGTTTTTTCGCGGTTATTTGCAAGGCGGCATTACACGTCTGCTCGACGGCCATCGATTCGGCAAGACGATTGCGGTCGTTGTCGCCGCCGCGCTGTTCGGGCTGATGCATCTGCCGGGCGGCGGCTGGCTGTTGGTCGTATTCGCCGCGGTTGCCGGACTTGGCTACGGGCTCGCGTACCGTTTTGGCGGTCTCGCGGCTTCGGTGCTCGCGCATTTCGCGCTGAACGCGACGCACTTTCTGCTGTTCACCTATCCGATGCTGCAACCCGGCGCGCACGCTGTGTGACCCGCGCGCGTGCTCCTGCGGAGCATGTTCCGTTGCTTCACCCCTGTGCCGGATACCACAGCCGGTTGATCAGCTTGCGCACCATCGGCGCGAGCTCGCCGGCGGTGCAGCCGGCTGGACCGTCGCCGCGCGCGGTAAGCGCGTCCGCCGCGAGCCCATGCAGGTAGACACCCGCGAGCGCGGCTTCATAGCGCGGCAGGCCCTGCGCGAGCAGCGCGCCGATGATGCCGCCTAGCACGTCGCCGGTGCCGCCTGTCGCGAGCGCCGCGTTGCCGGTCGGATTGATCGCGAGACGGCTGTCCGGCGCGGCGATCACCGTGCCGGCGCCTTTCAGCACGACGATACTGGCGAGACGACGGGCGAGTTCGCGCGCGGCCGCGAGCCGATCGCGCTGTACCGCCGGCGCGTCGATGCCGAGCAGGCGTGCGGCTTCGAGCGGATGCGGCGTGACGATCGCCGGGTCTTGCGCTTGTGTTCCGCGCGCCTGCAGTGCGGCGGCAAGTGCCGGGTCGCGCGCGAGCAGGTTAAGCGCGTCCGCATCGAAAAGTTTCGGCACATCGAGCGCCAGCACGTCGCGCAATACCCGCGCCGCGCGCTCGCGGCGGCCCATCCCGCAGCCGATCGACAGCGCGTCCATGCTGTCGAGCGGCAGATCGTCGAGCGCGTGCAGCATCAGTTCGGGGTGAGGCGGATCATAGGCCGGGCCGCCTTCGCCGAGCAATGCGACATGCACCTTGCCGGCGCCGGTATAGAGCGCGGCGCGTGCGGCGAGGATCGGCGCGCCGCACATGCCGGTATCGCCGCCGACCACGGCGAGGCTGCCGAACGTACCCTTATGCGTCGCGAAATCGCGTGCCGGGAAGTGCGACGAGAACAACGACGGTGCGTTCAGCACGGCGCCGGCGGCGTGACCGCTTGCGTCGATGCCGATCGGCGCGACCGTCACCGCGCCCGCGAGATCGCGGCCTACGCCCATGAAGAGGCCAGGCTTCGCGCCGATGAACGTGACCGTGCAGGTTGCGCGAACCGCGGCGCCGCCATCGACGACGTTGCCGGTGTCGCTATCGAGGCCGCTCGGCACATCGAGCGCGAGCACGCGTCCATGCGTGACGGGTATGCCGGGTAGCGCGTAGGGTGCCGCAGCATGGTGCACGTGCGCATCGCCGCGAGTCCCGATCGCGCGCGCGCTGAGCCGCTGCGCGAGTTCGGCGAACACACCGTCGAGTGGCCGCGCGAGGCCGATGCCGAACATCCCGTCGACCAGCCAGCCATAGTTGTCGAATGACGCAGGCGGCGTTTGCGAAATCGGGACACCGGCCGCGCGCGCTTCGTTGAGTGCCCAGCGTGCATCGTCAGGCTTCACTTCGAACGGCATGCACACGGCGACGGCCACGCCCGCGCGCTGCAACTCAGCGGCCACGACAAGCGCGTCGCCGCCGTTGTTGCCGGGGCCGGCAATCAGCAGCACCGGGTGAGCGGCGTCCACTGAGCCGTCGTGCGCAATCTGTTCGGTGAGAAAGCGCGCGGCCGCGGCGCCCGCGCGCGCCATCAGCGCGTGAGGCGGCAGCGCGGCGGCGGCTTGCGTTTCGAGCGCGCGCAGTTCGGCGACGGTGAAAAGCGGTAGCGGCCGGTCATGCGAATGGACAAGCATCGGCGCGGCGGCGGGAGCGGAACCCGACGAAGACGCGGAGGACGGAGTGGTCATGGCGGCGTTGGAGCGCGGGAAAGAGTAGCCGGGTAGCGGGATAGCGATGTCACGCGGCGCACAGACGGCACGTTGAAAGACATGCGCCGCGCTCGCGCCGACCTCCATGGTAGTGGCAACACGTATGCCTGTACCAGTGGCATGCAACCGGTGCGAAGCGTGTGGCGGCGCACGCCACGTGAATCGCGCTAGCGACGCCAAGCGCGACGTCAGTCATGCGGCCATACAGCGACGCCAGCCACGCAGCGACGCGGCGACGTCAGTGACGAAGCTACGCCAGCCACGCAGCCAACCGGTCCCACCAGTCCCGACAATTACGCCAGCCACTCCCGTCAGCGCCGAAACCGCTCCGGCCCTAGCGCCGCAACCGTCTCCGGCGGCACATCCGGCGCGCGGCCGGACATCATGTCCGCGATCAGCTTGCCCGACCCGCACGCGAGTCCCCAGCCAACCGGCCCATGCCCGATATTGACGAAAAGCCGCGGATGCAACGCATTGCCGGTCGCCGGCATGCCGTCCGGCGACAGCAGTTTGATCCCTTCCCATGGCAGCGCCTGCGAGATGCGCGCGGCGCCCGGCACCCAGTCATGCGTCGCCTGCCCAAGCAGCGCGAGCGCTTCTTTCGTCAGCGGCTCGCCAAGCGGCTTGTCGGTTTCGCGCGCGCTTTGCAGCACCGCGCCGCCGGCAATCCGCAAACGATGATTGGTGCGCGTGATCGTAATGCGTTTGATCGCGTCGATCACCGCCGTATGCGGTGCGAATTCTTCACGGGCGATCGGCGCAACGAGGTTGTGCAGCCGCAACGGATGCATCGGCAACTGCAGGCCAAGCCGCTCGAGCAGCGGCAGACTGCTGACGCCCGCCGCGATCACAATCGCATCGGCGCTGATCACATCCACTTCGCGCGAACGCACCGGGTCGCCTGGCCGCGGCGCGAGTTCGACCGCCGCGCGTTGGCTATCGAGACGAATCGCGGTGACCTCGCGGCCGAACTGGAATTGCACGCCGCCTTGCGCATCGAGAGTCTGCTTGACGAGCTTCGCGAAGAGCGGGCAGTTCGCCGTGCGTTCGTCGCGAAACAGCACGCCGCCGGCGAACGGCGGGTCGGCCGGCACCGAGTGCTCGAGCGCGACGCACTCGTTCGGCGTCAGCACGTGGTGCGGCACTTCGAATTGGGCCAGCAACTCGAGTGCCGGCTTGATCTGCTCCCACTCCTGCGCGGTGCGCACCAGATACAGTTGTCCGCTCGACTGCTCGAATTCGAGACCGAAACGCGCTTCGATATCGGCCAGCGCATCGCGGGCGGATTCGATCAGCGGCCGCAGTCGCGCATATTGCTGCGTGAACGCGTCGGGCGCGTGCAGTGCGGACAGACGCTTGACGAACTCGCGTGCCTCGCCATTGAAACCGGTCTTGCGGATGATTCCGCTTTTCGCGGCCTGCCGGTGCTGCATGAAGGTGGGGCCGAACCAGACGTCGAGCGGGGTTGGCAGCACGGTGCCGCCGTGGCCATAGGTCGCGCCTTGCGCGACGGTCGCGTGCCGTTCGACCACGCAGACCCGATGGCCGGCCGCGCGCAACTGGTAGGCGGTGGCGACGCCGACAATCCCGCCGCCGATGACAATGACATCCATATTGTGTTTCGTGTTGCCGGCAGGACGCGAGACGCCCGCTGTCCCCGTATGCGTGACGTGTACGGCGTGGCTGGCGGACGATGCCGTCCGATGCCGCACCGGTCTGATGAAAGGCCGAATGATAGCAGTCAAACGGGGGACGTCGCATCTGGTGAACCGGGGAAGCCGCTACTGTGGCCGTTGAGGCGGCATCAACCGGGGGCACGACGGCGCGGCCGATTGCGGACGACTCACTGCGGACGACTGACCGAGCCATCGAGGGACCCGCGCGGAGTGAACCGCCGGGCATTCTCCGGGCAATGGCCGAACCGACCCACGCACCGGACTTCGGACCACGGACCGCCGGGCGTCCCTGAAACCTCCACCCGAGCCCCGGTCCAGCAAGCCGTCCCGGGTTATAATCCCGGACTTCCCTTCGCCCCAACGACGCCTGTGATACGCGATCGAAGACCAACCCGATTCGTCGTCCCCGCAGGCGCTTCGACGTAACGTCACACAACGTCAAGTCCATGGCCCACTTCTCGTGTTTCCCCGGCGCTTCGGCCCTCTCTGATTTCCGTCAAACCCGCCTGCTCGATACGCTGACGCGCATCGACGCCAACATTGTCGGCGTGCGTGGCCAGTATCTGCACTTCGTCAATGCTCAAACGCCGCTCACAAGCGTTGACAGCGCGAAAATCGAAGCACTGATGCACTACGGCGATCCGTTCGACGCGGGCAGCGAGCGGGGCGCTACCGAGACGTTCCTCGTCGTGCCGCGTTTCGGCACCGTATCGCCATGGGCGAGCAAGGCCACCGATATCGCGCATCATTGCGGCCTCACGCAGGTGCGCCGGATCGAGCGCGGCATCGAATACACGGTCGTGATGAAAAGCGGCCTGCTCGGCGGCAAGAAGGCACTGTCGGATAGCGCGCGCGCCGCGGTCGCCGACGCGTTGCACGACCGGATGACCGAAAGCGTCGCGCCGTCGCGCGACCACGCAATGCATCTGTTCGACGAACTGCCGGCCAAGCCGCTCCTGACCGTGGATATTCTCGGCCGCGGCCGGCACGCGCTGGAGCAGGCCAACGCCGAACTGGGCCTCGCGCTGGCGGACGACGAGATCGACTACCTGGTCGACGCGTTCACGAAGCTCGGCCGCAATCCGACGGACGTCGAACTGATGATGTTCGCGCAGGCCAACAGCGAGCATTGCCGCCACAAGATCTTCAACGCGCAGTGGACGATCGACGGCGCCGCGCAGGACATGTCGCTGTTCGCGATGATCCGCAATACCGAGAAGCTCAACCCGCAGGGCACGATCGTCGCGTATTCGGACAACTCGGCGATCATGCAAGGCGCGCAGGCCGAACGCTGGTTCCCGCGCGCCGCGCAACGCGATGGCGAACTCGCGGAGCACTACGGGCGTCATGTCGAGCTCACGCATACGCTGATGAAGGTCGAGACGCATAACCACCCGACCGCGATTTCACCGTTCCCGGGCGCTGCGACTGGCGCGGGCGGCGAAATCCGCGACGAGGGCGCGACCGGCCGCGGCGCGCGGCCGAAGGCGGGGCTGACCGGTTTCACCGTATCGAACCTCGAACTGCCGGACGCGCGCGAGGCATGGGAAAACGCGCGCGACGCGGCGCAGCCGGTCGCGCACCGCAACAGCGCGGATCAATCCGCAGAAGCGAGCGCATACGGCCGTCCGGACCGCATCGCATCGCCGTTGCAGATCATGATCGACGGCCCGCTCGGCGGCGCCGCGTTCAACAACGAATTCGGCCGCCCGAATCTCGGCGGTTACTTCCGTACGTACGAGCAGAACGTCACCGGACGCGTGCGCGGGTATCACAAGCCGATCATGATCGCGGGCGGCATCGGCAATATCTCGGACGCGCATACGCATAAGCACGATCTGCCAGAAGGCTCATTGCTGATTCAACTGGGCGGTCCCGGCATGCGCATCGGCATGGGCGGCGGCGCGGCCAGCTCGATGGCGACCGGCACGAATACCGCGGAACTCGACTTCGATTCGGTCCAGCGCGGCAACCCGGAAATCGAGCGGCGCGCGCAGGAAGTGATCAACGCATGCTGGCAACTCGGCGAGCGCAATCCGATCCTGAGCATTCACGACGTCGGCGCGGGCGGCCTGTCGAATGCGTTTCCGGAACTCGTCGATGGTGCGGACAAGGGCGCGCATTTCGAATTGCGCAAGGTGCCGCTGGAAGAGAGCGGGCTCTCGCCGCGCGAGATCTGGTCGAACGAGGCACAGGAGCGCTATGTGCTCGCGATCGCACCGTCCGATCTGCCGAAGTTCGAAGCGATCTGCGATCGCGAACGGTGCCCGTTTGCGGTGGTCGGCACCGCGACCGTCGAGCGTCAGCTAAAGCTGACCGACGCCGAAGAACGCGACGCGAACGCGCATCAGCCGGTCGATATGCCGATGGAAGTGCTGCTCGGCAAGGCGCCGCGCATGCATCGCGATGTCAAGCGCGAGTCGGTCGCGCTGCCCCCGGTGGAACTGACGCACGTATCGCTGGCCGAAGTCGCGACCAGCGTGCTGCGTCATCCGACGGTCGCGAGCAAGTCGTTTCTGATCACGATCGGCGACCGTTCGGTCGGTGGCGCGACCGTGCGCGACCAGATGGTCGGTCCGTGGCAGGTGCCCGTCGCCGACTGCGCGATCACGACGATGGACTACGCGGGCTTCCACGGCGAAGCGATGACGATGGCGGAGCGTACGCCGCTCGCGGTGATCGACGCGCCTGCATCGGGCCGCATGGCGGTCGGCGAAGCGGTGACGAATATCGCGGCGGCGCCGATTGCATCGCTCGACAAGCTGAAGCTGTCGGCGAACTGGATGGCCGCGTGCGGCAGCCCCGGCGAAGACGCGGCGCTGTACGACACGGTGAAGGCAATCGGCATGGAGCTGTGCCCGGCGCTTGGCATCGGCATTCCGGTCGGCAAGGATTCGCTGTCGATGCGCACCAAGTGGAATGACGATGGCGTCGCGAAGGAAGTCGTCGCGCCGGTGTCGCTGATCATTTCCGCATTCGCGCCGGTCGACGACGTGCGCAAGCATCTGACGCCGCAACTGCGCACGACCGACGAAGCCGGCCGCGCGCTGGATACCGTGCTGATCGCGATCGACCTCGGCCGCGGCAAGAACCGGCTGGGCGGCAGCATTCTCGCGCAGGTCACGCAGCAGGTCGGCGACTCGGTACCGGACGTCGATGCGCCACAAGACCTGAAGCAATTCTTCGACGCGATCCAGACGTTGAACGGCGCAGGCAAGCTGCTCGCGTACCACGACCGCTCGGACGGCGGCCTGTGGGCGACCGTGTGTGAAATGGCGTTTGCCGGGCACGTCGGCGTGTCGCTGAACGTCGACATGCTGACGCTCGACCCGAATCACGAGTTCGACTACGGCGATGCGAAAGACTGGGCGAAGCAGACCAGCGGCCGGCGCGAAGACCGCACACTGCGTGCGCTGTTTAGCGAAGAGCTGGGCGCGGTCGTGCAGGTGCTCGCGAGCGAACGCGACGCGGTGCTCGCGACGCTGCGCGAATACGGCCTGTCGGCATGCGCGCATGTGATCGGCAAGCCGAACGAGCGCGACGCGCTCGAAATCTATCGCGACGCGAAGAAGATCTATGAAGCGCCGCGCGTCGAATTGCAGCGTGCGTGGAGCGAGGTGAGCTGGCGCATCTCACGCTTGCGCGATAACCCGGCGTGCGCGGACGCCGAATACGATGCACTGCTCGACGCCGCCGATCCGGGCATCACGCCGCATCTGAGCTTCGATCTGTCGGAAGACGTTGCCGCGCCGTTTATCAGCAAGGGCACGCGGCCACGCGTCGCGATTTTGCGCGAGCAGGGCGTCAATTCGCACCTCGAAACCGCGTATGCGTTCGATCGCGCCGGTTTCGACGCGCACGACGTGCATATGAGCGATCTGCTCGCGGGCCGCGCGTCGCTCGCCGACTTCGCGGGCGCGGTCGCGTGCGGTGGTTTCTCATACGGCGACGTGCTGGGCGCAGGCGAGGGCTGGGCGAAGACGATCCGCTTCAATGCGCAGTTGGCGGATATGTTCGCCGCGTTCTTCGATCGCAAGGACACGTTTGCGCTGGGTATCTGCAACGGCTGCCAGATGATGAGCAGTCTCGCGTCGATGATCCCGGGTGCCGATGCATGGCCGAAGTTCACACGCAACAAGTCGGAGAAATTCGAGGCGCGTTTCTCGCTAGTTGAAGTGCAGGCGTCGCCGTCGATCTTCTTTGCCGGCATGGAAGGCTCGCGCATTCCGGTGGCGGTCGCGCACGGCGAAGGCTTTGCGGACTTTTCGCAGCAAGGCGACGCGTCGCGTGTGGCGGTCGCGATGCGTTTCGTCGACCATCGCGGTTTGCCGACCGGGCAGTACCCGTTCAACCCGAACGGATCGCCGGACGGCATCACGTCGGTGACAACGCCGGATGGCCGCTTTACGGTGTTGATGCCGCACACCGAGCGCGTGCATCGCACGGTGCAGATGAGCTGGGCGCCGGCTCAATGGTCGGCTGCGCACGGCGACGGCAGTCCGTGGATGCGGGTGTTCCAGAACGCGCGTCGTTGGTTGGGGTAAGCGGAGGGTATGGGCGCGCGTGGGCGACGGCGCGCGTCTCGAGCTTGGCGCGTGATCCCGCAGGTCTGGCGTATGACGCGGCGCGAATCCGATGTGCTCAATGTGCTGTGTGCGCGACGCCAGCGGCGCTACGCTCGTGGCGCCGCTCCGATGCCGGTGGGGTGTCGAGGAGGTCCACGCTCGCTATCCGCGACGCGCACGCGCTGTCTTCGATCTTCGTCGCTCTAGCCGCGCGACGCTAGCCCGCTTGCCGCTGCACCGCTTGCCGCTGCCGCTGCCGCGGCGCGCACCGCAATCTGCTTCTTCCAGCTCTCCACAATGTGCTTCGCGAGCGCATCGTAGTTTCCGCCGAAATGGTGATCTCCCGGCGTGCGCACGAGTTCAATGCCCGTCTTCGTCAGCGACGGGCACAGCGTATCTTCCTCTTTCTCGCCATACACGCACTGGATGATCGCGGGCGGCATCTTCGCCAGCTCGGGTTTTACCTGCAGCGCTTTATCGCTCGCCGGCATGCCGAGCCAGCCGGTCACGCGGATCTGAAAATCGGCATCAGGCGCGAAGCCAAGCAGCGACACGAACGAGACCTTCGCGCGCAATGCGGCCGGTAACCGGTTGTACGCGAACGGCATCACATCCGCGCCGAACGAATAGCCGACGAGCGCAATGTCACGTGCATGCCAACGCGAGCCATAAGTCTGAAGCACGCGCGCCAGGTCGTGGCTTGTCTGCGCAGGCGTCTTCTCACTCCAGAAGTAGCGCAACGCGTCCCAGCCGATTACCGAAACCCCTTGTCTCTGCAACGATTCGGCAATCGTCTTGTCGAGATCGCGCCAACCGCCGTCACCCGAGATCACGATGGCGAGCATGTCCGTCGGATGAGCCGCGGGCAATTCGATCAGCGGCAAATCCGACACGTCCTCCTCGCTTGACGCGCCGGCGCTCAGATGCGGTTCGGTCAGCGCGGCAAGACGCGCCGCCTTTGTCATGCCGGCCGCAAATGTGCGACGCGTGACGTTCGCGTTCGCACGGATAGTCGCAGTGGCGGCTGTGGCGGGAGCCGCCGCGACCGATGACGCGCCGACGCCGCGCTCCGCGCTCGTCACGCCCTGCGCGAGAAAGCCCGGCAGACCCGTGCCGCGGCTCAGGCCCGGATCGGCCGGGCAGGGCGCAAAGCGCGCATCGAGTGTGCCGTTCGGATCGAGCGACACCGCGCCGCCGATCGTATTCGCCGGCGCCTGTGCGAGTGCGCGTTCGGCAAGCAGCGCGCCTTCGCCGGTGCCGGCCAGGATCGGCGAGAAGTAGCGGCTCGATTGCACTTGCCGTTCAAGCTGGTGCCCGATGTCCTCGGCATCGCTATACAGGTTGTGGCAGCTTTCGTGTCTCGCTGTGGCGAGCTTCGCTGCGTACAGCCGCGTATCCACACCGACGACGAGCGCACCGTCGCGGGCGAGCGCGTCGGCCGCCTGCTGGTCGGACGGCGTCCAGCCACGCGCGTCGGAGAACAGCACGACAAAGCCGTGCATGTCGCCTGCGGGCTTTGTCACCGCGACGTCGCCATAACGGCCGCCCGACACCGACGCGACGGTTTGCGCGTGCGCGGCGGGCGCAACCAGCGCTCCGAGCGACGCGAGCGCGAGCAGTGTGGTCAGTGTGGCGCGCGCGCGGGATGCGACAGGAGAAGCACCGGAAGCGAAGCACGCACCCGACAGACCCGACGCGATAGATTCACCGGGAAGAAAGCGGAAGCCCGCCGTCGCGCGGCGCACAAGCTTCGCTGCACGACAACACGCCGCGCGAGCCAGAACGATAACCTTCACGACCGCGCCCCTCCGGCAAGCCGCGACAGATCCGCGAGCGTGAGGAACACGCTCATCGATCCCGATGCCGCCAGATAGCGCGGCTCCCAGCGCGGCTGGAACTTGTCCTTGAAGCCGCGCAACCCGCGGAAGTTGTAGAACCAGCCGCCGAAGCGCCACGCGAGCGCCGCGCCGCGATGCCATGGCGACGCGAGCGGCGTCGGACGCATCCCCGACAGCGGCGCGACCCCGAGGCTCAGCGAGCCAAATCCCGCGCTTTTCAGATGTAGCGCGAGCTGCGTGAACAGATATTCCATTGCATAGGGCGAAGCGCCCGGCAGGTGGCGCATCACGCCTACCGTCGCTTCGGTATTGAGATCCGTGGTCATGAACGTGACGAACGCAAGCGGCTCGCCGTGCTGGCGCAACAGCATCACCGATTGCGCGGCAAGATAACTGGCCGTGAACGCCGCAACCGAAAAGCTTTTCTCGCGCGCGACGCGGCTTGCGAGCCACGCGTCGGATATCTCGCGCAGCACGGGCAACGCGTCCGGCACGCGCGCGGCTTCGATCACTTCGATCGAGAAGCCGTCGCGTTCGCCGCGCTTGAGCGCATAGCGAAGATGCGCGCGATGCGAGCCTTTCAGTTCGAACGCGGGCAACGCGATATGCGCTTCTTCGCCGAGCTTCATCAGCGTGAGCCCCGCGTCCAGATAGAGCGGCAATGCATCCGCGCGCACCTGGTAGAACGCCGCGCGGCCGCCATGCGCGTGCGCCAGCGCGACAAAACGTTGAATCAGCGCCGGCCATTCGCTGCGCGGGCCGACCGGGTCGTGCAGCGCAGCCCACGTGCGTCCGCGTTTCGCGTACATCAGGAAAGCGTTGCGCGACTCGGAGAACAGGAAGCTCTTGTCGCCCATCATCGCGAGCACGGCGTCGCTGCGTTCCTGCGCGCGCACGACGCCGGCCGCTTCGATCAGATCGCCTTCAGCGGGTTTTTCGAAGCGCCCGGCAGCCGGGCGCAGCAACTGCCAGCACGCGAGCGCCGCCGCAAACAGGCTTGCGCCGAGCGTCGCGCGCAGCGCGCGTGGCGCGCGCTCGTCGAACGCAAATTGCCACCACAGATGATGCGAATACTCGACGTCGCGAAACGCGAACAGAAAGATCCAGACCGCGAGCGCGATCACCATGCCGACCGATGCGAGCCATCCGGGCGTAAAGCGCTCTGCGAACAGCGACGAATGGCGGTTAAAGCGCTCGCGCGTCGCGATCAGCAGCACGATCAGTACGCACAGCACGCCCGTTTCAACGAACGCGAGCCCCTTCGCCAGCGACAAGCCGAGGTTCAGCGCCGCGATCATCAGCGCGAGCCACCACGCGGCATCCAGACGCCTCAGCAGCCCGCGCGCGACGAACAGCAACAGCACGCCGAACAGGCTCGCCAGCATCTGTGAGCTTTCCATCACCCAAAGCGGCAACACCGTTTGCAGGATTGCGATGCGCTTTGAAAACGCGGGCGTCGCGCCCGAAATGACGAGCATGCTGCCGACCACGAACGTGCAGATCGCGAGAAACAGCGGCGCCAGTTGCGACACGCTCTTTGCGCCACGTTGCGCGAGCGCCGATGCACGCGCCGCCTGCTGCGCGCGTCCCTCGAAAGCAGCGAGCACGCCGGCGGACAGCACGAGCGGCACCCCGAAATAGATCGCGCGATAGGCGAGCAGCGCGGCCAGCATCTGCGGCGTCGGCACGCTCGCGCCGAGCACGCAGACCATCGCCGCCTCGAACACGCCGACGCCGCCCGGCGTGTGTCCGATCAGGCCGAGCAGCATCGCGGCCGCATAAACCGTCAGGAACTGACCGAAGCCGACATGTGCGCCCCCGTGCGGCAACAGCGTCCACAGCGCGACGCTCGCGGCCACCACGTCGGCGACCGCGAGCGCGAGTTGAGCGATCAGATCGCGGCGTGCCGGCACCGTGAACGTGAGCGAGAAGCGTTGGGTCAGCTGCACGCGCGTGGGCGTCGCGCGGCAAGCGACGATCAGCACCGCGAAACCCGCGAGCACCGCCGCGCCGATCATGCGCAGCGTGCCCGGCGCGAGCCCGATCATGCCGGAGAGTGTGCCGGCGCTGGCCAGCATGCCGGCTGCGGTCATCAGCGCGAGAGCGAGTGCTAGCGTGACGCTGGTGAATACCGTCATCTGGCCGACCTGCACCGGCGTGACGCCGGCCACGCCGTACACCCGGCAGCGCACCGCGCCGCCGGTCAGCGCGCCAAATCCGGTGACGTTGCCCAGTGCGGAACCGACCGTCGCGCCGACCCAAAGCGGTATGCGCGGCACTGTCGCGCCGACATAGCGCAAGCCGACCGCATCGCGCCCGACGAGCGCGACATAGCTAACCGCGGTTGCGCCGAGCGCACCCGCCCATTCGGGGGCGGACAGGTGGCACAACTGGACCACCACCGACCGGTAATCGACGGTTTGCGACAAATGCTGGAGGACAAGCAGCAGCAGCGCGCAAACCCCGAGCGCGCAGGCCGGTACGACGCAGCGGCGCCAATGCTGTGCGCCGGGCAGGCGCCTCACGCGTGCGAGAACGCGGTCGAGGCCGGATGAGACTGTGTCAGCCATGGATCGAATAATGGGGGATTCGCACTGTTCCGCTACGACCTCGAAATCGAGGCGCTGTCTCCGCAGCAGTGCATTGAATCCTTTGCAAACTTTTTATACGCATGGGTCCGGCCCGGCCGCATTGTGTTCCTTTCGACATTACGCAGCGGACCCGTCGCCGGTTCCATGTGTGCAAATATTGAGTAAAAAGGCAAACGGTTATAACGGCCGACTGGTTGACCAGCTTTAGAAAATTGTTTGGTGTTGTTTGAAAAACGTAAGGTTGACGTTGCGTCACCGCAAAGAAAAAACCCCATGCTGCGGGGAGCATGGGGTCTTCGTTGCAGGCCTGGGCGGCCCTGACAGCCCGGTTCAACCGGACTGCCGCAGACGTCGAAAGCCGCGCGTTATTGAATCTTCGCGTTCTTGCGCAGGCTTTCTTCGAACGCCTGCAGCTTTTCCTGCTGCATCTGCTGAACGATCTGCGCCTTCACCTGGTCGAGCGGCGGCGGCGGGGTTTCGCGCGTATCGTCGACGCGGATGATGTGCCAGCCGAACTGCGTGTGCACCGGCGTGTCGGTCATCTGGCCCTTCTGCAGCTTCTCGGCCGCCTCCGCGAATTCCGGCACATAGGCCTTCGGATCCGACCAGTCGAGGTCGCCGCCATTCTTCGCCGAGCCCGGGTCCTTCGAATATTGCTTCGCGAGGTCTTCGAAGCTCGCGCCGCCCTTGATCTTCGCGATCAGATCCTTCGCCTGCTGCTCGTTGTCGACGAGGATATGGTGCAGGTGATATTCCTTGCCGCTGCCCGCTTCCTTGACGAGCTCGTCGTATTTCGCCTTCACTTCCGCGTCGGTCGGCTGGTTGTGCTTCACGAAGTCTTCGATCAGCGCGCGCAGCACGACGGTCTGCTGCGCGACCGCGATTTGCGCCTTGACATCCGGGCGCGCGGGGATGCCGCGGCGGATCGCCTCCTGCATCAGAATCTCGCGGTTGATCAGTTCTTCGCGCACCGCTTGTTCGAGGTGCGGGGAATCCTGTTGACCTTGTGCCACCAGTTGCTGAACCAGCGCATCGGCGCGTGCTTTCGGAATCGGCGTGCCATTTACGACGGCGACGTTCTGCGCAAATGCGGGCGCAGCGGCGCACGCGGCCAGCAAGACCCAGTAGCGGGCATTTTTCAAGGTCATGGAGGTTCCTAACGGGCTAAATGGGGGGCTAACGTAATGGATGGTCGAAAACGGGGCGAACGTGGTGAATCGCAGCGGCGGCCAATTGGATCGACTCACAAACTCATCTGCGTGGCTTATGTGTGGCTTATCTGCGTGACGTGTTTGCGCGGCTTGTCTGCGAGCGTATCGGCAACGCTTATCCGGCCTGACGCGGCAGCCGCCTGAATTCTTCCGGCGTGTAAGCGGTGATTGCCAGTGCGTGAATGCCGCGCTGCATGGCGTCGGCCAGCGCATCATACACCATGCGATGGCGGGCCACCCGCGGCTTGCCCGCGAACGCGGCGGCGACGATCGTCACGCTGAAGTGACCGCCGGCGGCCGCGCCGGCGTGGCCCGCGTGCTGCGCACTGTCGTCGCGAACCGCGATCGATTCGACCGGCGCGAGCGCCGTGGCGAGGCGCGCTTCGATCAACGCAGCGCGCTCGGCGGGCGTGGCATGGAGGAATGCGTCGGTGCTCATGTCACTCTTCTTTCATATATTTCGCGAGCCACAGGCTCTGTCCGACAATAAACACGAGCAGGCAGCCGGTCGCGCCGAACAGCTTGAAGTTCACCCATGCGTCGGTCGAGAAGTGGTACGCAACGATCAGATTCAGAATGCCGAGCAGCACGAAGAACACCGCCCAGACGATATTCAGATGCCCCCAGATCCGATGCGGCAGTGTGATCTGCTTGCCCATCATCGCTTCGATCAGGTTCTTGCTGAACGCGAATTGCGACACGATCAGCACGACCGAAAACGCCCAGTAGAGCACGGTCGGCTTCCATTTGATGAACGTGTCGTTGTGCAGCACGAGCGTCGCGCCGCCGAACACGGTGACGACGCCGAGGCTGATCCACAGCATCGGATCGACCTTGCGATGGCGGAACGCCACCCACGCAATCTGCACCAGCGTCGCGCCGATCGCCACCGCGGTCGCGGTGAAAATGCCCCAGATCTTGAACGCAATAAAGAACAGGATGATCGGGAACAGATCGAACAGGAATTTCATTGTCAGGTCGGGAATCCGGGAGTGAAGCGCACATTGTGCGCGCATCGCCGAGCGCGTTGCAGTAAGGGCGGCCTGGCAGGCATTCAGTCATTCGCCGATGTGTCGCGGCGGCGGCTAACCGCCGGTGAACCGTCGGTTAGCCGTTCAGCCGCCGCTTCAATGTTGCATCGGCCGGGTTATTTCGGGTCGAATTGTAACGCAGCCGAATTGATGCAGTAGCGCAAACCGGTGGGCGCCGGACCATCCTCGAACACGTGGCCCAGATGCGAGCCGCAATTCTTGCAGCGCACTTCGATGCGCAGCATGCCATGCGAGCGGTCGGTGAGCTCTTCGATCACTTCGCCGTTGATCGGCTTGAAGTAGCTTGGCCAGCCGCAGCCCGCGTCGAACTTCGTATCGGATTCGAACAGCGGCGTGCCGCAAGCGACGCAATCGTAGATGCCGCGATCCCAGTGGTCCCAGTAGCGACCGGTGAACGGGCGCTCGGTCGCCGCGTGGCGGGTCACCTGGTACTCGGTCTCGGACAGCTGCTTGCGCCAGTCGGCGTCGTCTTTCTGCACGGGGTACGGGGTGGTTTTCGGATCGTCTGCGTTCATGGTCTCGTCCTGAGAAGAATGCGGGTCGGGCAAAGGTGCGCCGCGTGTCGCGCGGCCGCAGGTTTATGTCGCGCCGGCCGCGCCAGAATGACAGGCGCGCGCTAGTAACAGCAGCAACTGCGGCGCGGCCATCACGACGAACAGCTGACTTCCAGCGACGTCGCCCAATCAGGCGGCAGCGCCGCATAAGCGGCATGCTCGGGCTGTTCGTCGAACGGCCGGCGCAGCACGGCCGCGAGCCGTTCCACTTCGGAGAAATCTTTCTCTTTCGCGTGCCGGATTGCCGTTTCCGCAAGGTGATTGCGAAGCACAAACTTGGGGTTCACGCGGTTCATTGCAAGCGCACGCGACGTATCGTCGCGTGCGTCATGTGACAGCCGGGCGCGGTAGTCGTTCGCCCACGCGTCGAATGCGGCGCGATCGAGAAACAGGTCGCGCGCCGCCGCATCGCCGCGCGCGTCGTGCTTCGACATCTGCGCGAGGTGACGGAACGTCAACGTGAAGTCCGCGCGGTTCGCATGCATGATCTCGAACAGCTTGTTGGCCAGTGCGTCGTCGCCTTCGCGCGCGGTCTCGAGGCCCAGCTTGTCGCGCATGCGGCCTTCGAGCGCCGGCGCAAAGCGTGCCTTGAAGCCTTCGAGCACGCGTTGCGCGTCTTCGACCGCGCGCTCGCTGCGTTTGCTTTCTTCGTAGCGCGCGCCGAACAGCGGCAGCAGCCCTTGCGCAAGGCAGAAGAGATTCCAGTACGCGATCTGCGGCTGCATCCGGTACGCATAGCGGCCTTGCGAATCCGAATGGTTGCAGATGTGGTTCGCGTCGAAGCCATCGATAAAACCGAACGGACCATAGTCGATCGTCAGACCAAGGATCGACATGTTGTCGGTGTTCATCACGCCGTGGCAGAAGCCGACCGCCTGCCATTGCGCGACCAGGTCCGCGGTCGACAGCACCGCTTCGTGCAGCAGCGCGAGATACGGGTCGTCCGCGTCGCGGCACGCCGGATAGAAGCGGTCGATGATGTGATCGGCCAGCGCGCGCAGTTCGTCGATCCGATCGTGCGAGTAGAAGTGCTCGAAATGGCCGAACCGCACGAAGCTTGGCGACACGCGCGTGACGACCGCCGCCGTTTCCATTTCCTCGCGGCGCACGGGCTGGTCGGAACCGGTCACGCACAGCGCGCGCGTGGTCGGAATGCCGAGGTGATGCATCGCCTCCGAGCACAGAAACTCGCGAATCGACGAACGCAGCACCGCGCGGCCGTCGCCCATTCGCGAGTACGGCGTGCGGCCGCTGCCTTTCAACTGCAATTCATAGCGCGCGCCCGCGTGTTCGACTTCGCCGAGACCGAGCGCGCGGCCATCGCCGAGCTGGCCGGCCCACACGCCGAACTGGTGGCCGGAATACACCGACGCGTACGGCAACGCCGCGGCGGGCCATTCGCGCGTCGGGTTGCCGGAGAAATAGTCAGCGAAGCCCGGCTCGCTCGCGAGCGTCGCCGGAAAGCCGAGCAGCGCGGCGGTTTGCGCGGAAAAGCCGACCACATACGGTGCGGGCAGCGGCGCGGCGGGCAAGCGCGTCAGAAAAGCGGAGCCGAGCTGCGCGAATGCGCCGTTGCGCTGGCTCGATATCGCCGACGCGACCAGATCGAGCGGACCGGATGCGGCGGTGGCGGGAAATTCGGCGGTGCCTGGTGAAAACGTCATATTGAGCGCCTCTTTAATAGCCGATATTGTAAATCCGCGTGTCAGACGCTGCAGGCCGCGTACTTGCGTCGCATACGCGCGGTCTCCGGGCGGCGCTCCTGCGACGCCGCGTGGGAACGGAAACTGCAGCCACCGCAGGTGACGATCATCAAGACAACCAACGGGATATGCGCATGACGGCGCCGCTGCAAGGTCAGATGATGGATGTGCCGTTGACGGTGTCCGCGCTGCTGACGCACGCGGCGCGCTTCTATGGCACGGTCGAGATTGTGTCGCGGCGCATCGAAGGCGATCTGCATCGCTATACGTACCGCGATTGCGAGCGGCGCGCGAAGCAGCTGGCACAAGCGCTGATTGCGCTCGATGTGCAGCCGGGCGAGCGCGTCGCCACGCTGGCGTGGAACGGCCACCGGCATCTGGAAACCTACTACGGCACAACGGGCTTCGGCGCGGTCTGTCACACGATCAATCCGCGGCTCTTTCCGGATCAGATCGCGTTCATCATCAACGATGCGCAAGACAGCTATGTGCTGTTCGATGCGCCGTTCGCGCCGCTCGTCGATACACTCGCGCCGCAATGCCCGCACGTGCGCGGCTGGATTGCGCTCACGGATGACGCGCGTCTGCCCGACATGCGCACGCCGGTCCTGAGCTACGAGACGCTGCTCGCGCCGCACGACGGCGAATTCGACTGGCCGCGCATCGACGAGCGCAGCGCATCCTACCTGTGCTACACGTCCGGCACGACCGGCCATCCGAAAGGCGCGCTGTATTCGCATCGCTCGACGGTGCTGCATGCGTACGGCGCCGCGCTGCCGAATGCGCTGGCGCTGTCCGCGCGCGACGTCGTGCTGCCGGTTGTGCCGATGTTTCATGTGAACGCATGGGGCATTCCGCATGCGGCGCCGCTCGCAGGCTCGAAACTGGTGTTGCCGGGCAAGGATCTCGACGGCCGCTCGCTATATGAGCTGATGGAAGCGGAGCGCGTCACGTTTTCGGCGGGCGTGCCGACCGTCTACCTCGGACTACTTGCGCATTTGAAGGAAACCGGCGCGCGTTTTTCGTCGCTCGAGCGCACCGTGATCGGCGGATCCGCGTGTCCGCCCGCGATGCTGCGCACCTTCGAGGACGACTACGGCGTCGAAGTGATTCACGCGTGGGGAATGACAGAGATGTCGCCGCTCGGCTCGCTCGTGAAGTTGACCAGCGAAGAGGAGCAACGGCCGCGACGCGTACAGCGCGCACTGCGCGAAAAACAGGGCCGTGCCGGGTTTGGCGTCGATATGAAGATCGTCGGCGACGACGGCCGGGAATTGCCTTGGGATGGCGTCGCGTTCGGCGATCTGCATGTGCGTGGCCCATGCGTGATCGACCGTTATTACCGTGCCGATACGTCGCCGCTGATCGACGGCTGGTTTCCGACCGGCGACGTTGCGACGCTCGACGCCGACGGTTTTCTGCACATCACCGATCGCAGCAAGGACGTGATCAAGTCCGGCGGCGAATGGATCAGTTCGATCGATGTCGAGAATGTCGCGATTGCGCATCCGGCGGTGGCTGAAGCCGCGTGCGTCGCGGTTGCGCATCCGCGCTGGACCGAGCGGCCGCTGCTCGTCGTCGTGAAGCGCCCGCACGCCGATGTGACGCGCGACGAACTGCTGGCGTTCTACG
The DNA here is from genome assembly GCF_004366595.1 of Paraburkholderia rhizosphaerae. Taxonomy (GTDB): domain Bacteria; phylum Pseudomonadota; class Gammaproteobacteria; order Burkholderiales; family Burkholderiaceae; genus Paraburkholderia; species Paraburkholderia rhizosphaerae. The sequence continues at coordinate 156,774 of NZ_SORE01000004.1, read as the reverse complement.
CAGGCAAGGTCGTCAGATGGTGGATTCCCGATGACGTCGTGTTCGTCGACGAACTGCCCCACACGGCGACCGGCAAGCTACAGAAGCTGAAGCTGCGCGAGCAGTTTCGCGACTATCGGCTGCCGTCGGCTCTCGCCGACGCGGACTGTCCGCTGGCGGATGCAACCGCCGCTGCCGATCCGCACGCGACGGCCGGACCGGTCGAAGAGGGCGTCGGCGCGCGCCGCTCGCGTCGCTAGATGCCGCGCATCGCGCGAGCCCGTCCAAATTGAACGAACGTCGGGCTCTGTGTATGCTGCGTGCTCGCTAGAAGCGTTCGCCGGAGATCGCGAACCGTGACATAGATCGTCGGCGTAAAGCCAGCGTCGCGCGCATCGCGTGCGCGCGGTATGCGGCGTTCGCGGACAAGCGGAGACAAGCGGAGACAAGCGGAGACAAGCGAAGACAAGCGAAGACAAGCGGAGACACACAGATGGCAGTCGACTACACGACGCACGACGGCGTTGCCGTCATCACGCTGAACAACCCGCCGGTGAACGGTCTGGGCCACTCGACGCGGGCCGGCATCGTCGATGCGCTCGAGCGCGCGCAGCAGGACCCGGCGCTGATCGCCATCGTGCTGACCGGCGCCGGCAAGGTGTTTTGCGGTGGCGCCGACATCACCGAGTTCAACACGCCGAAAGCGACGCAGGAGCCGATGCTCGGCGCGGTGATTCATGCGCTCGAGCGCAGCGCGAAGCCGGTGGTTGCCGCACTGCATGGGGTCGCGCTGGGCGGCGGCCTCGAACTCGCGCTGGGCGCGCATTACCGGATCGCCGCACGCGGCACGCAGATCGCGCTGCCGGAAGTCAAACTCGGCATCTTGCCCGGCGCCGGCGGCACGCAACGATTGCCGCGCGCGGTCGGCTTGCAGACCGCACTCGAGATGATCGTGTCAGGCAAGCCGGCGATGGCGGAGACGCTGGCGAATACCGCGCTGTTCGACAAGGTCGTCGATGGCGATCTGCTCGCCGCCGCGCTCGCGTTCGCACGCGAAGCGGGTGCGCGGCCCGGCCCATACCCGAAGCTGCGCGAGCGCGCGATCGATCATCCGGATGCGGCGGCTTGCATCGAGTCCGCGCGCGAGCAGATCGCACAGACCGCGAAGCACTTTCCAGCGCCACATAAATGCATCGATGCGATCGAAGCAGGCGTGGTGCATGGCTTCGACAGAGGGCTCGCATTCGAGCGCGAATGCTTCGTCGCGCTTGTGCAGTCGCCGGAAAGCCGCGCATTGCGGCATGCATTTTTCGGCGAACGCGCCGCGAGCAAGATCGCCGATGTACCGTCAGATACCGCTACGCGCACGATCGCGCAGGTCGCGGTGATCGGCGCGGGCACGATGGGCGGCGGCATCGCAATGAGTTTCGTCAACGCGGGGCTGCCGGTCACGCTGATCGATACCAGCGAGGCAGCGCTCGAGCGCGGCCTCGCGACGATCCGCAAGAACTACGACACCACTGTCAAAAAAGGCAGGCTGAGCCAGCAGGCAGCCGACGAGCGGCTTGCGCGCATCAGTGCGTCGACATCGTACGACAGTCTGACTCACGCGGACCTGATCGTCGAAGCGGTATTCGAAGATCTCGATGTGAAAGAGCAGGTGTTTCGCCGCATCGATCAGTTGGCGAAGCCGGGCGCGATTCTCGCGTCGAACACATCGACGCTCGATCTGAACCGGATCGCCGCGTTCACGCAGCGTCCGCAGGACGTGGTCGGCCTGCATTTCTTCAGCCCGGCCAATGTGATGAAGCTGCTCGAGGTCGTGCGCGGCGCGCAAACCGCGAAGGACGTGCTCGCGACCGTGATGAAGCTTGCGAAGAAGATCGGCAAGACCGCGGTGGTCGCGGGCGTCTGCGACGGCTTTATCGGCAACCGGATGATCGAGCAGACCATCCGTCAGTCGCTATTCATGATCGAAGAGGGCGCGCTGCCCGCGCAGGTCGATCGTGCGATCGAGGCGTTCGGATTCGCGATGGGGCCGTTCCGGATGAGCGATCTGGCCGGCAACGATATCGGCTGGGCGATTCGCAAACGGCGTTATCGCGAGCACCCGGCGCAGCGCTATTCGACGCTCGCCGACCGGCTATGCGAGCTCGGGCGCTTCGGGCAGAAGACCGGCGGCGGCTGGTATGACTACAAGGCGGGCGAGCGCAGCGCGATGCCATCGCAACTCGTCGACGACATGATCGTCGCGCATGCACGGCAAGCCGGCATCGTGCGCCGCGAACTGACCGACAATGAAATCGTCGAGCGGCTCGTGTTTGCGCTCGTCAATGAAGGCGCGAAGATTCTCGACGAAGGGATCGCGGCAAGAGCATCCGACATCGATATGGTCTACCTGACCGGATACGGTTTTCCGCCATGGCGTGGCGGCCCGATGCTGTACGCGGATATGCTCGGTCTCGCCGAGGTCGAGCGCGCGATTCGACGCTACGCGGCGCAGCCGAACGGCGACGCGTGGGAGATTGCGCCGGGCCTGGTCGCGCGGGCAGCGCAAGACCGTCGTTTCAACGGATAATCCGGGGCTTCTGTCACAACGATCAAGGTAAGGAGATGACAGCGGAACCGAAGTTCAGGATCAACCAGGCCGACGACGTGCTGCTGGTGGTCGATTTGCAGAACGACTTTATGCCGGGCGGCGCGCTCGCGGTCGCGCACGGCGACGAAGTGGTGCCGCTTGCGAACCGGCTCGCGCGCCTGTTCACTCACGTCGTGCTGACACAGGACTGGCACCCGCGCGCGCATATCTCGTTCGCTGAAAATCACGCGGGCCGCAAGCCGTTCGAGTTCATCACGCTGCCTTACGGCGAGCAGGTGTTGTGGCCGGTGCATTGCGTGCAGCAGACGCCGGGCGCCGCGTTTCATCGCGATGTCGATATTCCGCACGCGCGTGCGGTGATCCGCAAGGGACACCATCAGCATGTCGACAGCTATTCGGCGTTCGTCGAAGCCGACCATACGACGCCAACCGGCCTGACCGGCTACTTGCGCGACACCGGTGTGAAACGGGTGTGGTGCTGCGGGCTCGCGACCGACTTTTGCGTTGCGTGGTCGTCGCTCGATGCGTGCGCCGCCGGGTTCGATGTCGCGGTGATCGAAGACGCGACCCGTGCGATCGACCTGAACGGCTCGCTCGATGCCGCGTGGCGCGAGATGAACGCGGCCGGCGTGCGGCGCGTGCGCGCGGCGGATCTGCTGGGCTAGCGGCGTCGCGCTGCCGCTGCCGGCGAGAGCGGTCTCGATGCGGATCACATAGGGCCGCTGCGGCGTGTAACACCGGTTGCATTCACAACCAGTCGAGTGCGGCAGCAATGAGCCGTGCTCTGCTTGACGCAGCGCATGAGGTCCCGCATGATCAGCGGCCCTTGATGTCTATTCTCATTGCGCGCCCGTGTCCGTCTCCGTCGCCCGTCCGCATGCCGTCAATTCGCGCAGCATCGTGCAGATTCTGCTCTCGATGTTTTGCTTCGCGCTGGTCGATGCGCTCGCGAAAACGGTCGCGCTGCATTATCCGGCCAATGTGCTGACGTTCTTCCGCATGCTGTTCGGCCTCGCGCCGGCGATTGCGATGTGCATGTACGGCACGCCGTTGCGCGAAAGAATCAGAACGCTGAACGTCCGCCGGCAGACGGTGCGTGCGCTGACGCTGCTTGTCACGCTCGGGTTGTTTTTTGCCGGGCTGCCTTATGTGCCGTTGTCCGAAGCGGTTGCGATTCTCTACTCGGAGTCGTTATTCGTGATTGTGCTGGCGCCGCTGCTGCTGAAGGAAACGCTGCGGCGCCGCGACGCGGCGGCGGCCGCGATCGGTTTTATCGGCGTGCTGCTGATCGTGCGGCCGAACGGCAACCAGGCGAGCTGGCTGGGTCCGCTGCTGCTTATTCTCAGCGCGATCACCGGCGCGCTGTCGATTATCCAGATCAAACACTTCAAGCCGACTGAAGACTCGAGCGTCGCGGTGCTGTACTTCACATTGATCGGCACGCTCGTGAGCGGGATGTCGCTGCTGTTCCTGTGGCGCACCCCGACGCTCGATGCGCTCGCGCTAATGGCGCTGATCGGCATTCTCGCGGGTACCGGCCAGATCCTGATGACCGTCGCGTTCCGCAACGCCAGCGCGAGTGCGCTCGCGCCGTACAACTACACGAGTATCGTCTGGGCGACGCTATTCGGCTATCTCGCGTGGGGCGAAACGATCGGGCTGGTATCGGTGGCCGGCATCGCGCTGGTTGTCGGCAGTTCGATCGCGGTGGCGTTGCGCGGCAAGACCGTTGACGCGCCGCCAGCGTGAATCATCAGCGTGCATGGAGAGCATGCGTCACGAAGGCACGCCGACGGCGGGGAACGGTATGGATAGCGAGCCCTGGTCGGTAAACCGCGTACCGCCGCCGATGCCGCTACCGGCGAGCCGGCCACGCAGGATGTACTGGATCTGACCGTATTGCTCGCGGCTGACGAACTCGAAAATCTGCTGGAGCGCGGTCAGCGCGGAGACCGTCACGGGCACGCTGATAATCGTTTCGCCGAATGCCGGTACGCTGCCCGACGCGGGACTCACGCCGCTCGCGAATGCCTTGCCGTTGACTTCCATATCGACGGAAACGCCGCTGTAATCGACCGGTGCGCTGCTCGGGTTCTGCACGCGCAGCTTCAGATTGAAACGCGCTTCCATCCCCTGGCTCTCGAGGGGTTCGAGGCCGGCCACGTTCACGCGCAGCGGTTCGCTGCCGAACCATCCGGCGCAACCGCTCAACGAACCGGTCACGCCTGCAAACGCAAAGACGATAACAACGAAGCGGAACAACCGGACAGCGCGATCAGTGAGCATGGCCTGCACCTCGACGAGAGCGGAAATCTGCGAGCCATTGTACTGGGGTGGCCGGATTCGGGCGCTAACGCGTGGAGCGGCGCGCTCGCGCACGGCAAACGCCGCCGCATCGGCCTCACGCGGTGATGCGGCGGACGGGCTGCAACCGGTCGGGTCATGGAAACGGTTGTGGTGTAACCGGCTGCGGCGGCCTTGGCCTCTTACTTCAATCCGCCGAGGATACGTTCCATCTCGTCTTCGCCGAACGCGCGCAGTGTCGATGTGCGCACATTGCCTTGCAGCCCGAGCGCGAGCCCGACGCGGGTAGCGGTTTCGTCGTCGGGGCAGTCGAGCGAAACCACGAGGTCATACGCGCCTAGCGTCCATTTGAACGTGCCGAGCGTGGCGCCAAGTCCCTGCGCGACCTCGCGGAACGCGTGTGCGCGCTTGACGGTGTCCTTCACGGAGCGGATGCCCTGATCGGTCCAGTTGACCAGCATGATGTAAGTAGCCATATTGCCCTCGCAAAACAGGGTGGCGATATACCGTGCGCGCCGCCGCGGCGAACCGCGGGAGGCCGCATGAGTGTGCGAACGCGTCGCTGCTCATGCGTGGTCTGCTTCGATAAAAACAGGCGCCATATGGCGCACGGGCCTGATGACGCCGCGCTGCAAGCGGGCTGCGCGCATGCGGGCGGCGTGTTCGATGCGTGATGCCGGGGATGGCGATGGGACGAGGCGATGCAGAAAGTATAGGAAGCGCTGCAACGGTCTGCGCCGGTCGGTGTCCTGGCATGCGTCTGTTTTTTCCGCCCGGGCTCACGCGCGGTGCGAACGGTTGTGCGGGTCTGCCGCATCGCAATGAATAGTGCGCGGTATCATTTGTCGATGCGAGGGCGCCGCGGCGGTGCCCGTCCCGCATGGATCAACAACGATTATCGACAAGGAGAAGACCGTGATTCGTCACATCGTGATGTGGAAGCTGAAGGAACAGGCCGAGGGCGCGACGCGCGCGGAAAACGCGGTGAAGCTGAAGGAAAAGCTCGAAGGCTGCCGCTCGATCGTTCCGGGCATCCTGCATCTCGAAGTCGGGCTCGCCAAGCCGGGTCTCGAATCCACGTACGACGTCGTGCTGGTCTCCGATTTCGCCGACAAGGCCGCGCTCGACGCTTATCAAATCCATCCGACGCACGAAGCGCTGAAGGCGTTTGTCGGCAAGGTGCGCGAGTCGCGCGAATGCGTCGATTACGAAATGTGATTGCTTTATGACTGAATCGAAACGCGCGGCGACGCAAGGGGCCGTTGCTGCGCCGCCGGCCATTGAGAGTCCGTTCGTCGACCACCTTGGGGTGCGGGTGGTGGCAGCGGCGGATGGCGTGAGCGAGGTCGTGCTGCCGCTTGCGCCTGATCATCTGAATACGTGGAATGTCGCGCATGGGGGCGTCACGATGACGCTCGCGGACGTTGCGCTGGCAATGGCGGCGCGAAGTTTGTCCGCCGACGGAGTCGGCGTTGTGACCGTTGAGATGAAGGTGAATTTCATGCAGCCGGGACGTGGCGAGTTGCGTGCGACCGGTCGGGTGCTGCATCGGTCGACTACGATGGCCTATTGCGAAGGGGAGATTCGCGATACCGAAGGCCACTTCGTCGCCAAAGCGCTGGGGACGTTCAAGTATATGCGGCGGCTCGCTGTCGGCCGTGATGTCGTGCAGCAGCGACGCAGGACGGATCCGGCTGCGAAGCCGGGGCCGAGCGATGGTTGAGATGGGGTACTGGACGGCAGCGACGCCGTCCGTTTTGCTGCGTTAGTGCGTGAGCGCGATGGCGAGGCGCTGCGCGATGAAATCCGCGGCGACCTGGTTGTACGCCGCGCCCACTGCTTCATGCACGTCATCTGGCATCTGTAATCCGCCGTTATAGACCGCGCCGTTGTACTCGATGTACGGCAATCCGTTGGACGTGGCCGGTTTCAGCCAGCGATAGCCGCCCATCATCTCGATCGTTCCTCCCTGGCTCGCCTGCAACGTTTCGAGCGACGAAGGGCTAGGGCGTGTAATGCTGAGGTTGATCCGAAGATGTTGCTTCAAGACGGTGTATGGCACCTGGTATATCTGCGCGCCGGTCGGCATCGGCGCATTGTCCTGACGCACCGGCATGAGTCCATTCAGCGTTGCGTTTTCGTCCTGACTGACGACAGCAGCAACCGACTGTCCTGACACGTCCTGCACCTTGATTGTTACGCGGTAGAGCGGGGTGGACATACCCGTCATCCCGAGGTCATACCCCTGCTGCAACCGCTTGAATATCTTCGAATTCGTTCCGATGTTGGTTGACGCTGCGCTCTGCGATGTAAAAGCCCCTTCGTCCGTGATGAACACAACAGATTCAACGTACGGCACGTAGCCACCTGCTATCGCATTCGTGGTCTGCGTGAAGTTCGTGTCCGCTTCTCCGGTCACGTAGTAACGGCGCCGGCCAGAGGTTGTCTGGTTCATCAACGGCAAACCGTTCGCATCATGAGCGGTGTCGAACTGGTAGTAGCCCTTGCCTGCGCCGTCCATGAAAATGCTGTCGAAGAAAGCAGCTGCCGTATCTGCCGGCGCGTTGGCACCGGATGGTGCTGGCCCGGTGCTGTCGGCCGCCACAGTCCCGGTGGGGTTGTTTCCGTCGCCGCCGCATGCAGCGAGCATGATGGCTGACACGAGCATCGCCGCGGCTGTGCACTGGTGCGCGATTCCCGACCCTGGTTTCTCTGACTTTCCTGCTTCCGCCATCTTCTTCTCCTTTTTTGCATGGCCTGGATTTGCACTACGGGACAATTTACGGATCAGTAAGGTATCTGAAGATTTGCGTCAGTTGTGTCAAGAATTGTCAAGGCATCGCGCCGTTGCAACACATCGCAATCCTGCGAATTTGTCCGGTTACGTTGGGCGAAGTGATGTGCATCGGACGGCTGAAAGAGTCCGTATGAGTGTCCTGCAAATCGGCTAATCCCGTTCAGAACGCGCGGGTCGGCGGCTTGGAAAGCGTGCGGGATAAGGTTTTGCTGAGGAATGGCTTTTTCAGGATAATGCGCTCAGCAGGCGCGGCACCGACGCTCATTACGGAGCGAGTCCCGAAGGAGGCCACCTTTGGGAACAATGAAAGTGGTTAAAAGAATGCCACTTCGAGGAATGCCGCTTCGGCCCTAAGCGGGCACCGTTACGGCATGGGTACGGGCCCCTGTGACTCGCCACCTTTTATTTGTCGTGACAAAGGGTTCACTCTGCCGTTGCGCGTTGCGCGTTGCGCGCGTCCCGGTTGCATGCAGTGCCTGTTTCTCGCGATATTGTCTGTTCCAGCTCTGAAGTGCTGCGCCGCGCTGGCGCCCTTTGGCAGTTAACCGCATCAATACGAAGTAGGAGACTGCAATGACCGCGATCAATCGTCAGATTCTGCTCGTGTCGCGCCCGCAAGGCGCGGCCACCGCCGACAATTTCCGGCTCGTTCAGACGCCGCTCGCACCGCTTGGCGACGGGCAGTTTCGTGTGCGTAACCACTATCTATCGCTCGATCCGTACATGCGCGGTCGCATGAACGACAGCAAGTCCTACGCGAAGCCCCAACCGCTCGATCAGGTGATGATCGGTGGCACCGTCGGCGAAGTTATCGAGTCCCGGCATCCGTCGTTCGCCGTTGGCGATAAAGTGGTCGGCGTGCTCGGCTGGCAGGAATTCGGTACCTCGGACGGCCAGGGCGTCATGAAGGTCGACGATGCACACGTGCCGCTCTCCGCGTACCTCGGCGCGCTCGGCATGCCCGGCGTGACCGCGTGGTACGGGCTCAATCGCATCATCGCGCCGCGCGCTGGCGAGACCGTCGTCGTGAGTGCGGCGAGCGGCGCGGTCGGCAGCGTGGTCGGACAACTCGCCAGGCTCGCCGGTTGCCGCGCGGTCGGTATCGCCGGCGGCCCGGAAAAATGCCGGTATGTCGTCGAGACGCTTGGTTTCGATGCCTGCGTCGACTATAAGGCCGGCCACCTCAGCGAAGACCTCGAGCGTGCGACGCCCGACGGCGTCGACGGCTGCTTCGAGAACGTCGGCGGCGAAGTGTTCGATGCCACCCTCACGCGAACGAACGCGTACGGCCGCATCGCCGTCTGCGGGATGATCTCCCGCTACGACGCGCAGCCCGTGCCGCTGCTGCACGTCGACGCGATTCTCACGCAGCGTCTGACGGTGCAGGGCTTTATCGTGTCCGAACACCTCGACGAATGGCCCAACGCGCTCAGGCAACTGGGCGACCTCGTCGCGCAAAAGAAGCTGCATTACCGGGAGAGCGTGGCCGTCGGACTCGATGCGGCGCCGCAGGCGTTTCTCGGCATGCTCAAAGGACAAAACTTCGGCAAGCAGCTCGTCAAGCTGATCTGAGCACGCGGCCCGCTGCATTCATCGGCGCGGTGTTTCGCGTAGAGGCCGGTTATCGGGAGTATCGATGTTCGAATTCGCAGGAAAGGTCGCGGTCATCACAGGTGCCGCAAGCGGTTTCGGCCGCGCGTTTGCCGATAAAGGAGCGGCGCTCGGCATGAAACTCGTGCTTGCCGATGTCGACGAGCCGGCGCTCGCTCGTGCGGTCGACGAATTGCGCGCGGCAGGCGCCGACGCAATTGGCGTGCGCACCGACGTGTCGCGCGCCGATCAGGTCGAAGCGCTCGCGCAGGCGACGCTCGATGCGTTCGGCCGCGTCCATCTGCTGTTCAACAACGCGGGTGTCGGCGCGCTCGGCTATTTGTGGGAGTGTTCGGCGAACGACTGGTCGTGGGTGTTCGGCGTCAATGTGATGGGCGTCGCGCACGGCGTGCGCGTGTTTACGCCCATCATGCTGCGGCAGAACGAACCCGCGCACATCGTCAATACCGCGTCGGTGGCGGGGCTGTTGTCGCCGTCCGCGATGGGCATCTATAACGCGTCGAAACATGCGGTTGTCTCGCTGACCGAGACGCTCTATCACGATCTGCGTCAGACCGGCGCGCCGATCGGCTGCTCGCTGCTGTGCCCCGCCTATGTGCCGACCGGCATCACCGGCTCGGAACGCTCGCGTCCCGCGGAATTGCGCGACGATGCGCCGCCGACCGAATCGCGCCGCGCAGCGGACCAGCAACTGCGGCGCGCGGTGCAGTCGGGCAAAAAGAGCGCGGCCGATATCGCGGAGCGCACATTCGATGCCGTACGCGACGGGCAGTTCTACATCCTCACGCATGCGTCGATTCTCGAAGCGGTGAAGCTGCGTCACGCGGATATCGAAGAGCGTCGCCTGCCGACTGACCCGATGTCGCTGCGGCACGATGTGAAAGGGGGGGCGTAACGGAAGGTCCGCGCGCCGCGCGTTCCATATGAGGAGTCGCCACCTGCCTGTTCCCAACCTTCGTGGCATGATGGCTCGCTTGATCACCGCGAAGCGCAGACGCGCCCCCTGAAGCACGATGCCGTTGAACCCGAAGATCGAGCAAATCCTCGACATGATCGAGCGCGCGAAGCGCCCCGCGTACCACGATCTCACCGCGCAGCAGGCGCGCGCGTCCTATGAAAAAAGTGCGCCGATTCTCGAGATCGCAAGCGCGCCGATGTTTTCGGTCGAAGACCTCGAGGTGCCGGTGCGCGATGGCTCGACCGTTCGCGCACGACTGTATCACCCGGTCGAGCCGCACTGGGCGCAACCGGTACCCGCGCTCGTCTATTTTCATGGCGGTGGATTTACGGTCGGCAGTGTCGCGACCCACGACGCGCTGTGCCGGATGTTCGCGCGCGACGCGCAGTGCGCGGTGCTCTCGGTCGACTACCGGCTCGCGCCCGAGTACAAGTTCCCCACCGCCGTTGACGACGCATTCGATGCGTTCGGCTGGCTGCATGCGAACGCCGCCGCTTATGCGATCGACGCGTCACGCATCGCGCTCGGCGGCGACAGCGCGGGCGGCACGCTGGCTACTGTCTGCGCGGTGCTGGCGCGCGAAGCGGGCCTACCGGTCGCGCTGCAATTGCTGATCTATCCGGGCACGACGAGCCATCAGCAGACCGATTCGCATGCGCGTCTTGCCGACGGCTTTCTGCTGTCGGCGACGACGATCCAATGGTTCTTCACGCAATATCTGCGCGATGCGAACGACCGCTGCGACTGGCGCTTCGCGCCGCTCGACGGTCCACGCGGCGCACCCGCTTTCGGTGGCGTCGCGCCCGCGTGGATCGCCACCGCCGAATACGATCCGTTGAGCGACGAGGGCGCAGCCTACGCGGACAAATTGCGCGCCGCGGGCAACGCAGTGGCGCTCAAGCGCTACGATGGAATGATTCACGAGTTCTTCAAGATGGGCGGTTACGTGCCCGAGGTCGCGCAAGCGCATGCCGACGCGGCCGCGGCGTTGCGCGCGGCCTTCGGTATTGACTGAGGAACACGGCCGCCGACGCATGCGTGTACATGGACACATGTACGCCGGACGCCCGCGCGGGCTTGATCCTGACACCTGATGCACTGGTGGCGAGTGGCGAATGTGGGCGGCGATGTGCCCAGGTCGCGCCTCGACACAAGCCCGCTACCCCGCACGCGCGTCAGCCTCGCGCTGAACGCCGAATGGGGAGACTGGAGGCGGCGATGTCCCGATCTCGAGATCGATCAACCTGCGATATCGAACGCGAAGCTGCGCTCGTAGTCGCCGGGACGCCTGATCTGATGCGACCCGTTGTCGTCGCTGCGCTCAGTGGTCTGCACGGACAAGCGTCCATCGCGTGCGAGCACCCGTAGCGCGGTTGTGCCGCGCGTGCCGTAGTCAGGCATTTCGATAAACGGCGCCGACAACGCGCGTTCGCGTTCCAGCGACACGCCGGTGGCCGGCAATTCGTCGTCGCGCGCAACGCGCGTGTCACGCATCATCTCGATCAACTGATCGAGCGGCGCCTGCGCGTTGCCGGCGAGTGCGCCGGCCAGCGCCGCGCGCTTGTTGACGAGCTTCGGCCAGGGCGTGTCGAGCACCGCGTTCGAGATGCCGTGCGTGCCCTCGGCTAGCAGCGCCGGCGCTTGCGGCGAGCGGTTGCAGTACCAAGCGAGCTCGCGTCGCGCGAAGTCGCCGACCAGCAGATTGAAGCCGTTGTACATTTCGCCGCTTTGCGCGACCTCGTGCAGATACTCGAGCGGCGTCGCGCCCACTGCGCGCATCAGCCAGTTGCTGACCAGCGTGCCGCGCGTCGGCGCGTCGGCGCGGTTCGCATGCGGCGCGCGGTAATTGGTCAGCGCGGCGAAGCGGCCGTCGCGTGTGAGCCCGAGCCATGTGCCGCCGCCCGTCAGATCGCGGCCGGCGAGCAGCGTCGGCGCGTGCTGCCACCAGTGCATCGGCTCGGCAGTGCGGCGCAGGTACTCGTCGCGGTTCGCGGCAAGCGTGAGGAGCGGTCCGTCGGTTGCGGCGGGCCGCCAGTCGAATACGATCAGACACATCGTGTGAAGTCGCCGGTGTGGGTTATAAGTTCGAACGGACCGTGACGGTCGTGGCCGAGTGCCACGATCATCATTGGACACATGATGGCCGTTCCGGCGTATTCAACCCTGCATCGGCCATGCGCGCAACCGCAGCGCCGTCGATGCGCAAGCCAACGGAAAGAAAGCAGGTGAGCGGTTCAGCGGGCCGCTCGCGAAGATTCGACGTCGGCCGATGATAGGCAACGCATCGACGCGCTTGCGAACGCAACGATGGTCAGCGTGCCGCGCACGGCGCCTGTCTCGGAGCCGCCGCGGGCATCAGTGGCGGCGCGCAGCATAAGCGGGCATACGCGCGTCGGAGCTTATGCGTCGAACCCTACGCGTCGGTGCTTATGCATCGGAGCTTACGCGACGGCGCTTATGCGTCGGAGCGTGCGCGTCGGAACTCTGCGTCGGACTTTACGCACCGGACCTTACGCGTCCGACGGCAGCGCGTACGGCAACGGCAGGAACGTGAGCGCCGGCCCATCCGCTGCGCCGAGTCGCACCGTGCCGGCCTCGAGTGCCGTGAGCTTCATCTCGACCAGCATATCGACGCCGCCGTCCGGCGCGGCCGCCGCATTGACGACCATGCCGCACGGCTGGCTCGCGTCGTCCGCATGGAACAGTTCGCTGCCCGGCAGCACCGTCTCAGGCTCGCCGGCGACATGCGCGAGCGCGGTGCGCCGCTTGATTGTGCCGCGATACTGGCTGCGCGCGACGACTTCCTGGCCCGGATAGCAGCCCTTGCGGAAGTTGACGCCGCCGAGCACATCGAAATTGACCATTTGCGGCACGAACTGCTCGACCACGCGCTGCGTGATGCGCGGTTCGCCCGCACGGATATCGAGCCAGTCCCACACCGCCGCCGACGCGCGTGCGAGCTTCGCATCGAGCGCGGGCAGCCGCGCGTCGACTTCCGCCTTCGGTCCGATCCACAGGTAGCGCGGGCGAGCGGCCGCGTCCGGCACGCGGATCAGCGATCCGGCCGGGCCGTCGACCTTCACGTGCACGCCGTCAGGCAACGCGTCGAATACGCCCGATAACGCGTCGCGCACATCGCCGGCGAAGCCGACCGCGGCGAGCGTGCCGCTCGCGTCGGCGAGCTTCGCTTTCGCGCGCAGCACGAACATCGACAGACGTTTCTGCACGGCTGGCTGCACGTCCTGCGAAACCAGCAGGCGAATCGCTTCGCCAGTGCGCCACGTCAGAAACGACGCGAGCAGCCGGCCCTTCGCCGAGCAGTAGCCGGCGAGACGCGCGCTTGCCGCATCGAGATGCTGTGTGTCGTTGGTGAGCTGGCTGTGCAGGAAGGTCGCCGCGTCGTCGCCCGTCACGTCGATCACGCCGAACTGCGTGAGCGGCATATACGCTCCGCGCGTGAGCGCCGCGTCGAAGTCGCCGCGCGCTGGCCGTGGCAACGGCGCGAGCGGTGCGACGGGCGCGGCGGCGGCCAGCGGCGCGCGCGCCGGGACGCCGGCCGCTGGAGCGCCGGCCGCCGGCGTCGAAGATGCGTTGGGCGCGTTGGGTGCATTGGGCGCCGACCCCGGCCCAACATTGGCATGGGTGTCCAGAACGGCCGTGTTAGAAGCCGCGGCCGTATTGGTACGTTCATCGGCGCGCGCAGCGCCGGCAGCGGAGGTTGAAGCGAATTCGTGGGGTGCGTTCATGAGGCGGAAATCCGGTAGGGCCCTGCATGACTTACGGTAAGGCAACCAGTTATTATATGAGTCTTCACCCGAGCCTTGTCCCGCATGACCCTTTTGAAGAAATGTTTCCTGGCCGGCGCGGCGCTCGTCGTGCTGGCCGCGGCGGCTGCCGCCGGCACTTATCACTGGGCCACCACGCCGATCAACCTGGCTACTCCCCAACTGGACGTCACGATCAAGGCGCACAGCACTCTTCGCAGCGTCACCGCGCAGTTAAACCGCGGCGGAGTGCCGGTCGAGCCGGAACTGTTCGTGCTGATGGCGCGCGCGCTTGGCCTGCAGGCGGAGCTCAAATCGGGCAATTACGAATTCAAAAGCGGCGTGACGCCGTACGACGTGCTGCAGAAAATCGCGCGCGGCGACGTGAACGAATACGTCGCAACCGTGATCGAAGGCTGGACCTTCAAGCGGATGCGCGCGGAACTGGACACCAACCCGGCGTTGCGGCACGACTCCGCGAGCCTGTCGGACGCCGACCTGCTGAAGGCGATCGGCGCGCCGCAAACGCCGGGCGGCAACGCGGAAGGCCTGTTTTTCCCGGACACCTATCTATTCGACAAGGACACGAGCGACCTCGACATCTATCGCCGTGCGTACCGCCTGATGAAGCTGCGTATCGACGAAGCATGGGCGACGCGCGCGCCGGGGCTGCCGTATCGCACGCCGTACGAAGCATTGACGATGGCGTCGATCATCGAGAAGGAAACCGGCAAGGCGTCGGACCGGCCGATGGTGGCGGGCGTGTTCGCGAACCGGCTGCGCGCGGGCATGCCGCTGCAAACCGACCCGACGGTGATTTACGGAATGGGTGCGAGTTACACCGGCCATTTGCGCAAGCGCGACCTGCTGGCGGACACTCCTTACAATACCTATACGAGGATGGGATTGCCGCCGACTCCGATATCGCTGCCAGGCGTCGCGTCGCTGCAAGCGGCATTGAACCCGGCGCAGACCAACGCGCTGTACTTCGTGTCGCGCGGCGACGGCAGCAGCATTTTTTCAGACACACTCGGCGATCACAACAAGGCCGTCGACAAATACATTCGAGGGCAATAATGGCGCGCGGCAAATTCATCACATTCGAGGGCATCGATGGCGCGGGCAAGACCACGCATCTCGGCTGGTTCCGCGATCGCCTCGAAGCGAAGGTCGCGCCGGGCGGCCGCTCGGTGGTGGTCACGCGCGAGCCGGGCGGCACGCCGCTAGGCGAATCGCTGCGCGACATCCTGCTGCATCAGCCGATGGACCTCGAAACCGAAGCTTTGCTGATGTTCGCGGCGCGCCGCGAACATCTTGCACAGGTCATCGAACCGGCGCTCGCGCGTGGCGACTGGGTGCTGTCGGACCGTTTCACGGACGCGACGTTCGCGTACCAGGGCGGCGGGCGCGGGCTGCCACGCGACAAGCTCGAAGCGCTCGAGCGCTGGGTGCAGGGCGGCTTCCAGCCGGATCTGACTGTGCTGTTCGACGTGCCGCCCGATACCGCCAGCGCACGGCGCAGCGCAGCGCGTGCGCCGGACCGTTTCGAAGGCGAGTCGGACGCGTTTTTTGCGCGCACGCGCGCCGAGTATCTGCGCCGGGCCGAAGAGGCGCCTTACCGGTTCGTCATCATCGATTCGACGTTGAGCGTGCCGTATATTCAGAAACAGCTTGAAGATATTATCGCAAGTATCTGAATGATAAAGAAATGATCTATCCTTGGCAAACCGACGAATGGAACCGGCTGCAGCAGTTGCGCGGCGCGTGGCCGCATGCGCTGCTGCTGCATGGCCAGGCGGGCATTGGCAAGCTTCACTTCGCGCAGCATCTCGCGCAGGGACTGTTGTGCGAAGCGCCGCGGGCCGACGGGCAACCGTGCGGTCAATGCGCGGCGTGCAACTGGTTCGTGCAAGGCAATCATCCGGACTACCGGATCGTGCTGCCCGAAGCGCTGGCAGCCGAGGCGGGATTCGTGTCCGCGGGCGCCGACGATAAAGCGGACAAAAGCGCGGACAAAGCTGACGCCGACGACGGCAAGAAGACTCGTGCGCCGAGCAAGGAAATCCGTATCGAGCAGGTGCGCGCGCTGCTGGACTTCTGTGGGGTCGGCTCACACCGCGGCGGGGTGCGCGTCGTCGTGCTGTATCCGGCCGAGGCGCTCAATGTCGCGGCCGCGAACGCATTGTTGAAAACGCTCGAAGAACCGCCGGCGGGCGTCGTATTCCTGATGGTGTCCGCGCGCATCGACCGGTTGCTGCCGACCATCATCAGCCGCTGTCGCCAATGGCCGATGCCGACGCCCGCGCCTGACGCCGCGGCCGCGTGGCTTGCCGCGCAAGGCGTCGACGACGCGCGCGCGCTGCTTGCCGAAGTGGGCGGCGCGCCACTCGCCGCGCTGGCGCTCGCCCGCGACGAGAACCGCGCGCTGCGCGACTGGACGCTGCAGCAGCTCGCGGCCGGCGCCGGGTGCGATGCGTTCGCTTGCGGCGAAACGCTGCAAAAGCTGCCGGTGCCGCTCGTGCTCGGCTGGCTGCAGCGCTGGCTGTACGATCTGCTCGCGCAGCGCACCGCGGGCAGGCCGCGTTATTTCCCGCATGCATCGGCGGCGCTAGCACGCTGCGCCGCGCAGGCGGATGCGCACGCGTTCGCGCGTTTTATGAAGACCGTTACGCGGCAGCGCGCGGTCGAGAACCATCCGTTGAATGCGCGGCTCGTGTTCGAAGAACTGTTTCTCGGCTATCGCGACCTGTTCGCATAGCGATGCGAGACGCTGCGCGCGCGAAGGCCGGCCGATGCCTGCGCGTTTTTTGAAAACGATTGACCGCTGTACCGAACCATGACGCTCTCTTACCGCGATGCCACGCTCGACGATCTGCCCGCGATCGTCGCGATCTACAACGCGACGGTGCCGTCGCGACAGGTGACCGCGGACCTCGAGCCGGTTAGCGTCGAAAGCCGCCGTGCGTGGTTCGACGCGCATGCACCGCAGCGCCGGCCGCTGTGGGTGGTCGAAGCAGACGGTGCAGTGCTCGCGTGGCTGAGCTTTTCGGACTTTTACGGCCGCCCGGCATATGGCCGTACGGCCGAAGTCAGCATCTATGTGGACGAAAGCGTGCGCGGCAAAGGACTCGGCAACGCGCTGCTCGAAGCAGCGCTCGCCGCCGCGCCGGGTCTGGGCATCGATACACTGCTGGGCTTCGTGTTCGGCCATAACGAACCGAGCCTGCGGCTGTTTCGCCGCTTCGGATTCGCCGATTGGGGCGTGCTGCCGCGCGTGGCCGTGCTCGACGGCATCGAGCGGGACCTTGTGATCGTCGGGCGTCGCTTGCGCCCGTAGTAGCAGCCGCGGCCGGGGCTGGCCTGCTGCTGTCGCCCGCCGGCTTGCCAGGCCCGGCTGTCTTAAACCAGGATTAGTCATGTTTGTCGATTCACACTGCCATATCAACTTCGAAGGACTCGTCGATCGCCTGCCGCAGGTGCTCGACAATATGCGCGAGCATGCGGTGACCCATGCGCTGTGCGTGTCGGTCGATCTCGAAACGTTGCCGTCGGTACTCGATATCGCCGAGCGGCATCAGAACGTCTACGCATCGGTCGGCGTGCATCCGGACCACGAGGACGCGCGCGAGCCGAGCGTCGCGCAACTCGCCGAACTGGCCGCGCATCCGAAGGTGATCGCGATCGGCGAAACCGGGCTCGACTACTACCGCCTCGAAGGCCGCTCGATCGACGACATGGAATGGCAGCGCGAGCGTTTTCGCACGCATATCCGCGCCGCGCATGCCACGAAGAAACCGCTGATCATCCACACGCGCGCGTCGGCGGACGACACACTGCGCATCATGGCCGAGGAGCGCGCGAGCGTGCCTGGCGGCGTGATGCATTGCTTTACGGAGCCATGGGCCATTGCCGAACAGGCGCTCGCGCAGAACTTTTACATTTCGCTGTCGGGTATCGTCACATTCAAGAGCGCGACCGAGGTTCAGGACGTCGCGCGCCGCGTGCCGCTCGAGCGTCTGCTGATCGAAACCGACTCGCCGTACCTCGCGCCAGTGCCGTATCGCGGTAAGCCAAATGAACCTGCGTACGTAAGTTATGTCGGACGCTTCATCGCGCAGCAACGCGAGATGCCGGACACGGAACTCGCGGCGGCGACGACGCGCAACTTCTTCCGCCTGTTCGGCCTTCAGGCGCCCGTGGGCGCGTGAAGTGGCTTCAAGGTTTTTTCCTTGATATCAATAAGATATTAGATATTATTAAAGTCAATTATGCAGAATTATTTCGCTGATCTCCGAGTCCGTGGGTTACGTCGCGGCACCGCGCTGGCCGCCGCGCGCACGCTATTGGCCGGTTCGGTCGCCGCTGCGACGCTATTCGCGGTGCTTGCGCAGCCCGCGGCCGCCGCGGCGGACAACACGGTGATCAAGGCCGTCAAATTCGACGATGCGAAGGAAATCAAAAAGCAGCTCGCGAAGGGCATCGACCCGAACATGACCGACGACTACGGTTTTCCGCTGCTCGTGCTGGCCGCGCGCGAAAAGTCGGATCAGGTAGCCGCGGTACTGCTCGATAACCCGAAGACGAACATCGAGATCGTCGACAAGGCTGGCGAAAATGCGATGATGCTGGCGGCGCTCAATGGCGACGTCCAACTGGTCAATCTGCTGATTTCGAAGGACGCCGAGGTGAACCGCAAAGGTTGGACGCCGCTGCACTACGCGGCGACCAACGGCCACGACGACGTGATCAAGATCCTGCTCGATCACTCCGCGTATATCGACGCCGGTTCGCCGAACGGCACGACACCGCTGATGATGGCCGCGCGTGGCGGGCATCTGTCGACGGTCAAGCTGCTGCTCGACAGCGGTGCCGACCTGAACGTGAAGAACCAGCTGGGTCTGACCGCGCTCGACTTCGCGAAGCAGTACAAGGAGCCGGACGTCGTCGAAGGGCTGACCGCGCGGTTGCAGCAGATGCAAAAACAGGCGCCCGCTGGCGGCACTGCGCCGGCACCGCAAAACAGTGCAAAATAACAGACCGGCACGGGTAGCTTTTATGGCCGGAAAAAATCTGCATCGCTTATACCTCGAAGGAACATCATGCTGCGGGTTCTGATTTGCGTCAGCGTGCTTGCCGTGCCGCTGTCGGCGAACGCATTTACGGGGGCCGACCTCAACAAGCTGTGCACGAAGACCGATATCGCGTCGCGAAGCGCGTGCGGCGCGTATATCGAAGGCGCGGCGGACGGGGTGTTCAATACGATCGACGCGATCGGCGGCACCACGGGCCCGCGCGTCGGGCAATACTTCTGCCTGCCGCCCGATGCCCGGTCACAGCAGCTGACCGATGCGGTTCGCAAGTTCATTGCGGAAAATCCGAATGCGGCAAGCTTCAATGCGAGCACGGCGGTGTCACTGGGGCTCGGCAAGGCGTTTCCGTGCAAAGGGGCAACCAACTGACAGGCTGAACGCGACCGTAACCGGTCCTCGCGGCCGGCGCGAATCAGCTTGTGCGAATGGCGTGCGCAAACGGTTTGTGCGTAGGGTATGCGCATAGCCGGTGGAAACGCGGCGCCGGTGCGGTACCCCTGGTGGTGCCCAGTCATGTCTGGTAGTGTCCAGTCGTGCCCGCGAATGGCGGCCGCGCGCACGTCGCGGCGCCGCCGGTTTTCTTCTGAAGGTCCCCGTCAGGCACGGGCACGAGCGCTGCTGACTCGAGCCGCCTGACCACAACACGATGCGCGCGACGTGCGCGCAGTCCGCCACTCGCAGGCCAGCCGCCGGCGCGGCTGTGTATCGCATTTGTTCTGACATGGGCTCGGCATTGGTTCGGCCTGGCGCGCATCGGGTTCGTATGGCCCGCGCATTCGCCGCATCGGCTGGCATCGGCCGATCGATCGCGGGTTCGGCCATCCGGTCGATGCGAAGCGATGGACTGAACCGCGCATCGATCAGAACGGGTGGCGCGCCGGCACAAGCCGGTTTCTTTCTCCGCAACCTTGAACGAGGAAGTATGCGTTGATGTTGACGTTCGACGATCTGAACCGCCTCGCGACCGCGCCGCTGCATTCGTGGCCAGGCACGCTGGTCGTGTCCGCATGCCTTGTGATTGCCGCGATTGGCGTGCATCGACTCGGCAAGCGCGTGCTGCTGCGTATCGCACGCCCGCACCCGTCGTTGACCGTCGTGCTGCGCCGGATCGCGCGGCCCGCGCTGTTCGTGATGACGGTGGTCGCGCTCGAGATCGTCTGGTGGGAAGCGCCGGATTCGCTGCCGCTGATCGTCGGGCTCAGAGATGCCGCCGCCTTTGCGCTGATTGCCGCGATCACATGGCTGTCGGTGCGCACCGCATCCGCGATCGGCGAGGCGATTATCGCCGCCCACCCACTCGATACCGCCGATAACCTGCAGGCGCGCCGCATTCACACGCAGGCACGCGTGCTTGCGCGCTCGATCATGGTGGTCATCGTGATCGTCGGCGTCGGCGCCGCGCTGATGACATTCCCGAATGTCCGGCAGATCGGCGCGAGCCTGCTGGCGTCGGCGGGTGTCGCCGGTCTGGTTGCCGGTATTGCCGCGCGGCCAGTGCTCGGCAACCTGATCGCCGGTTTGCAGATCGGGTTGTCGCAGCCGATCCGGCTCGACGACGTGGTCGTGATTCAAGGCGAGTGGGGGCGCATCGAGGAAATCACCGGCACCTACGTGGCGGTGCGGCTGTGGGATCAGCGCCGGCTCATCGTGCCGCTGCAGTGGTTTATCGAAAACCCGTTTCAGAACTGGACGCTCAGCAGTTCGCAGATCATTGGCAGTGTGTTTATGTTTGTCGATTACCGGATGCCGCTCGCGCCGCTGCGCGACGAACTTGCGCGCATCGTCGCCGCGGCGCCCGAGTGGGACGGCCGCGTGCAGGTGCTGCAGGTCACCGATGCGACCGATCGCGCGATGCAGTTGCGCGTGCTGGTCAGTTCGATCGATTCAGGGCTGAACTGGGATTTGCGCTGCCGGGTTCGCGAAGGGCTCATCAGCTTCGTGCAGCAGCACCATCCGCAATTTCTGCCGCGCGCACGGGCCGATGTGGCCGCAAAGTGGGACGCCCAGGGGGACACCGGCGACGCGCAAACTGGCGAGTCGCTCGACTGGATGCCGAAGGCCGCGCCCGCGCCAGCGTCGAGTACCGCCGCGAATACCGAGGCCGACCCGGTCGCGGGCCGCGGCACTGGCACTGGCACTGGCACTGGCACTGGCACTGGCACTGGCACTGGCACTGGCACTGGCACCCGCGCGGGTACGTGAACCGACACAGGAGGACAACAGCATGGGGCGACTGATCGTCGTATCGAATCGCGTCGCGACACCGACCGAAACCCGAGGGTCCGCCGGCGGGCTCGCGGTCGGCGTGTTCGGCGCGCTGAAGGATACCGGCGGCGTCTGGTTCGGATGGAGCGGCGATGTCGTCAGCGAGGCGGTCGCGAATGCCGGACCGACGCTCGAGCAGGATGGCTCCGTCACATTTGCGACGGTCGGCCTGACGCGCAAGGACTACGACCAGTACTACCGCGGCTTTTCGAATGCGACGCTGTGGCCGGTATTCCACTACCGCAATGACCTTGCGCGCTATGAACGCGACGAGTACGCGGGCTACCGGCGCGTGAACGCGTGGCTCGCGCATAAGCTGATCAAGCTGCTTGAACCGGATGACATCATCTGGGCGCATGACTACCACCTGATTCCTTTTGCCGAAGCGCTACGCGCCGAAGGCGTGACCAACCGGATCGGCTTCTTTCTGCATATCCCGTTTCCATCGCCGCAGATTCTGATCAACATTCCGCCGCACGAAGAGCTGGTCAAATCGATGTGCTGCTACGATCTGCTCGGCTTCCAGACCGAGACCGACCAGCTCGCATTTCATGACTACATCGAGCGTCATGCGCGCGGCACCGTGACGGCGGGCGGCCATGTCGAAGCGTTCGGCCGCACGCTGCGCACCGGCGTTTACCGGATCGGCGTGTTCCCGGATGAGATCGCCGAGCAGGCCAAACGCTACGAGAGCCGGCAGCACGTGATGGACCTCAAGCAAAGCCTCGAAGGCCGCAAGCTGATCATGAGCGTCGACCGGCTCGACTATTCGAAGGGGCTCGTCGAGCGCTTTCGCGCGTTCGAGCAACTGCTCGAGCGCTCGCCCGAATGGCGCGGCAACGTGACGCTCGTGCAGATCGCCCCGCCGACGCGCGCCGATGTGTCGACCTACCAGCAGATCCGTCAGGACCTCGAATATGAAGCAGGGCGCATCAACGGCCGGTATTCGGGCCTCGACTACACGCCGATCCGCTACCTGAACCAGCGCTATGACCGCTGGAAACTGATGTCGCTGTTCCGCGAGTCGCAGATCGGCTTTGTCACGCCGCTGCACGACGGGATGAACCTCGTCGCGAAGGAGTACGTCGCCGCGCAGAATCCCGACGATCCGGGCGTGCTGGTGCTGTCGATGTTCGCCGGCGCCGCGGCCGAACTGACTGGTTCGCTGATCGTCAACCCGCATGATTCAGTCGGCATGTGCGAAGCGCTGCAGCGCGCGCTGTCGATGCCGCTCGACGAGCGCATGCGGCGCCACGAAATCAATATGGCCGCGCTGCGCAAGAACGACCTCGGCGTGTGGCGCGATACGTATCTGCGTGACTTGCGCAGCGTGCCGCTTGCGGGCGCGGTGTCGGGCCCGGTGTCGGGCAATAACGGCCCGTCGTCCTGAACGCTGCGCCGACCGGCCGTGCTGACGACCCTCGCGATCGCCAATTACCGTTCGCTGCGCGACCTGATCGTGCCGCTCTCCCGGCTCAATGTGGTGACCGGGCCGAACGGCAGCGGCAAGTCGAACGTGTACCGCGCGCTACGGCTGCTCGCCGCGACCGCGCGCGGCGGTGTGATTCCGTCGCTCGCGCGCGAAGGCGGTCTGCAGTCGACGCTATGGGCCGGTCCCGAGCGCTTTTCGCGCGCGATGCTCGCGGGCGACGCGCCGGTGCAGGGCACACGCCGCCACGAGCCGGTGAATCTGCGCCTCGGCTTCGCGGGTGACGAATTCGGCTACGCAATCGACCTCGGCCTGCCGGTTCCTGGCCCGACGCAGTTCAGCCTCGACCCCGTAATCAAACGCGAGTGCATCTGGAGCGGGCCGCTGTTGCGGCCCTCGGCGCTGCTGGTCGACCGGCATGGCGCGTCGTTGCGCACGCGCTCGGACGCTGGCGACTGGCAGACCGTCCCGCAGACGGTCGCGAGCTTCGACAGCATGATGACCGAGTTCGCCGACCCGCGCGGCGCGCCGGAAATGCTGGCGGTGCGCGAGCAGATCCGTTCGTGGCGGTTCTACGACTACTTCCGTACCGATGCCGGCGCGCCTGCGCGTCTGCCGCAAATCGGCACGCATACGCCCGTGCTCGCCGATGACGGCGCCGATCTCGCCGCCGCGCTGCAGACGATTCGCGAGATCGGCTCGCCGCGCGCACTCGACGAGGCCGTGAGCGACGCGTTTCCCGGCTCGCGCGTCGACATCTCGAACTTCGACGGACGCTTCGAAGTGACGATGCGGCAGCACGGCCTGCTGCGGCCGCTCAAGGCCGCGGAACTGTCGGACGGCACGCTGCGCTATCTGTTGCTGGTCGCCGCGCTGCTGACGCCGCGGCCGCCCGCGCTGCTGGTGCTGAACGAACCGGAGACGAGCCTGCATCCGGACCTGCTGCCCGCGCTCGGACGGTTGATCGCGCAAGCATCCGCGCATTCGCAGGTGCTGGTGGTGTCGCATGCGGCGCGGCTGATTGCGTCCCTCGAACGCGAAAGCGGCAGCCAGTCGCTTGTGCTCGAAAAGGAGCTGGGCGCCACGCGCATCGCTGGCGGCGACGAACTCGACGTGCCGGCGTGGAAATGGCCCGCGCGCTAAACGCCGGACCTTGCAACGACATCAGCGACACGCGCATGGCGCCCGATCATGCCGTGCCCGCCGGCAACTGCCGTCACGCCGTTTGCCACCGTTCGTGAGCGAATGTTTCGCGTTTGTAACAGCATGCTGCAAGTGCAAACAGACGCGGTTTTTTTCGACAGCCCAGGCAATAATCGGGTGACATAAGCAAAACGACAGCACACGAGACGAAGCAATGAGCCATCGCGCATGAGTCCGCGCGCATGCAGTTCGGATCGCAAAGCAATCCGGCAAGTCAACCGGGTATTGACCTGCGGTTCGTGCTGATTGCCGGTAAGCTCGACGCGCTGGCATACTCGCTCGCCACCATTGGAGACGTTATGAGAATTGCGCAGATCGCCCCTTTGACCGAATCGGTACCGCCGAAGCTCTATGGCGGCACGGAGCGCGTCGTGTCGTACATCACCGAGGCGCTGGTCGACCTCGGCCACGACGTGACATTGTTCGCCAGCGGCGATTCAGTCACGAGCGCGAAGCTCGAAGCGGTGTGGCCGCGTGCACTGCGCCTCGATCCCGGCATTCGCGACCGCATCGCGCCGCATATGCTGCTGATGGAGATCGTGCGCCGCCAGGCCGACCAGTTCGACGTGCTGCATTTCCATATGGATTACTACTCGTTCTCGGTGTTCAAGCGTCAGGAAACGCCGTTCGTGACGACGCTGCATGGCCGTCTCGACCTGCCGGAGCAGCAGCCGGTCTTCGACACGTTCAATACCGCGCCGGTCATTTCGATTTCGAATTCGCAACGCCAGCCGTTGCCGCAGGCGCGCTGGCTCACGACGGTTTATCACGGGCTACCCGAAACGCTGTATATGCCGCAGCCGGTCGAACAGAAGTACCTCGCGTTTCTGGGCCGTATTTCGCCGGAGAAACGCGTCGACACGGCGATTCGCATTGCTGGCCGCTGCGGCATGCGCATCCGTATCGCGGCGAAAGTCGACGCGGCCGACCGCGATTATTTCGAGCGCGATATCCGGCCGCTGTTCGACCTGCCGTATGTCGAATACATCGGGGAAATTGCCGACGACCAGAAAGCCGGGTTTCTGTCCGGCGCGCATGCGTTGCTGTTCCCGATCGACTGGCCGGAGCCGTTCGGCCTCGTGATGATCGAAGCGATGGCATGCGGCACGCCGGTAATCGCGTTCAATCGCGGCGCGGTGCCCGAGGTGCTGGATGACGGCATATCGGGGTTTATCGTCGAAGACGAGATCGGTGCGGTCGCGGCGGTAAACCGTCTGCATAGCCTGCCGCGCGCGCGCGTGCGGCAGCGCTTTGAAGAACGCTTCACGTCGCACCGGATGGCGAGCCAATATGTCGAAGCGTATCAGTCGGTGATCCGGGCGCAAAAACGCTCGCGTTTCAAGGTGGTCGATGCATCGACCAGTACTTCGTGAGCGAGCGTTTGATGGGTGCTACGCGGGGTACCTGCCGCAGGTAACCGGGCCCCGGCGAATGGACAAGCGGCCGGACAAACGGCCGGACAAACGGCAATCAGGAAGGCAAACAAAAAGCAGCCACAAGCCTCACGTCCATGGCGACGTGAGGCTGCGTGTAGCGAGTGCGGTGCCGAGCGTTTAGATCTTCAGCCGCGTGACCTTCGTGCCGGCGAGCGACACATCGGCCATCAAGCCGGCATTGGTCAGCACGAACACTTCGACCGGCGAGGTCGCTGTCGTCGTGTCGACCACACCGTTCGCGCCGATCTTCACCAGCGCGACCGACGCATCGGCGCCGACTGACCAGCCATCGGCGGCGCGGAACTTGTCGAGTGCGTCCTGCGTCATGAACAGGAAAATCAGCGCCTTCGATTGCGCACCCGCCTGAAGACCGAACGAGCCCGACACGGTGCTGTAGTACCCGACCGACGTGCCGCCGACACGCAACGCACCTTCGCCGTACTGGCCGCCAATCACAAATCCCACTTGAATCACCGACGGGAACACCAGCACGCCGCGTGCTTTTCCGACCAGTTCGCGTGAACCGGGAACCGTACTGAAGAGCCGCGACATCGTGCCGTCGACAGATGCGTCGATCGATTGCCGCTTCGACATGTCGGTGGCGGCGGATTCTCCAGACTTCCCGGTGGTGGTGCAGCCTGCCAGTGCAAGACTTCCGAAAGCGAGCGCAGCGCTACTTTTTAGAATGAAGTTTCGTCTTTGCATCGTTTTTCTCCATCGTGGTTCCGGGGATGCAGCCTCAGGTCACGCGGGTTGCCGTTTAGTTATAACACACGGATGCACAAAGAGAGCCTTTTACCGGCAACCCGCAGCGCCTTGTGTGATGGGCCTTTCCCGGCGGTTCGCGCGATATGCGGGTAAATCTGACCCGCGCGCATGCGCCACGCGAACGCGCGACTTCGCAAAGATTCGCGCGCCGCGCGGCTCTCGCGGCACGCACTTTCCGCTGACGATAGAGCCGGCCTCGGGCATTCGTGAAACGGTCGCTTTTACTGGTTGCGCACCGTGCGGCACCGCGCGTTGAAATGCTGCTGAAAGTGTTGCGGTCACGCATCAGTCAGGCCAGCGGATGCGCGAGGTTGTGATGTTTCGGCCGCCGCGTCAGTGATGCGCCTGGTGCTTCGCCGGACCTTGCGCGGAATCCGGGGCGGTGTGTTGCACGGGCGGCCGGCGCAGCGCGCGCCGGATGCCGCCGATCAGCGTGCCGATCACGAACAGCGTCGCCGCCGGCACCACCCAGTAGCCGACGAACGCATGCCACAGATAAGACGCGAGGGTTTTGCGGCGCAGGTTGTATTCGTCGATGGCTTCCTGCTGGCGCGGCGCATTCGCGGCAAGCACGTCGGCCGGACAACGCGCGGCGCGCGCATCGTCGGGCGTGCCGTGGCAACGGGCCGGCGCGCCGGCGGCGCGCTGCGCATCCGTGAACTGCCAGCTCGTCAGCGCGTTGTTCAGGTCGACCGTGTTATAGGCCATTTCCTCCTGAATCTCGCGCACCGCGACGATGCCGACCGGCACCGACCAGAAAACGATCGCGACGAGCCACCGGCGCAGCCAGCGATTCTTGTGTCTCCCAACCATTCCTGCCTCCGTGCATGCGCTTTGGCATCAACGACAAGCGGGCGGCCCTTGGTGGTTTGGCGATTGTCTTTGTATGGCGCGATGGGGCCGTCTGTGCCGCCATCATAGAAGAAAACGGTGCAGGCGCAACTCGCGGGATACGAGAACGAATAGCCGCGGTCTGCGGCGAGAGCGTCGCGCGTTATCAAAGAGTGGGAAAAATGCTTGATCACGCAACGAGCATCAGATCGCGTGCGCCATCGGCGATGCGACGCGATCGAACCGCATCGATGCCGATGCCGGTCACGCAAACACCGATGCCGATGCGGTCATGGCCGATGCGGCAAACTCCTGATGCATACGCAGCGCAATCAGGCAGGTAGCAGGATGCACTCGACAGACACTACTGTCGAACACCCGCAGCCGGGTGCCAGCGCGACCCGGCTGCGTTCAAACAGGCGCAAACGGTTTAACCCTTGTTGCTCAGGCAGGTCTTCATGAACGCCTTGCGCTCGTCGCCTTTCTTGTCGCCCGCTTGCACGTTGCACGCCTTCATCTTCTCCTGCTGCGTCATCGGTGCGGATGCGGCCATCGCCGACGAGGCGGACAGACAGTCCTTCATGAACGCCTTGCGTTCATCGCCTTTCTTGTCGCCAGCCTGCTTGTTGCAAGCGGTCATTTTGCTCTGCTGGCTGTTCCCGGCGAAAGCCGGCGCCGCGAGCAGTCCGCCGAGCACGAGAGCGGCAATTGCGGATTGGATCTTCATGGGACACTCCATCGGTGGTTAGCGTTATTCGTCGTTATTCGATCCGGGGCCAACGCATCCGGCCCGTCTGCAGCACCATCGTACTGAATGGTAATTGTCAGAACGGGCCAATGGGAGCGATGGTTGACGGTTATGCGCGCCGGCAGGGCAGGTGTTTCCCTGGGTATCGGTCAAACGTCACGGAAAGCATGACGTAGAGCAACACGCAGAGCACCACGCAGAGCACCACGCACAGTGAAACCCGCGACGCTTGCGGCGAACGCGGATCGCGTGTCTTTTCGCGATCCGTAACGGCGCTGCTAACGTCGCCTGTGCGGGTTCCTGTCATCGCTTGTCAAACATGGAGGATCACGATGCACTATCTGTTGATGTATGACCTCGCGGACGACTATCTCGAACGGCGCGGCGAGTTTCGCGCCGTGCATGTGAAGCTCGCGTGGGAAGCAGCCGCGCGCGGCGAACTGCAACTGGCTGGCGCGCTCGAAGACCCGGTCGACGTTGCGGTGCTGCTCTTTAGCGGCGAGTCGCCGCACGCGGCTGAGGCGTTCGCGAAAGCCGATCCGTACGTGCGCTCGGGGCTCGTCAAGCGATGGCGCGTGCGTCCGTGGCGAACCGTAGTCGGCGATCAGGCGGCCGCACCGGTGCGCTAAAAACCTTCTTTCGATAGCGACGCACGGCGATACGTTATTTGCGCGAGCGACAGCGTATGAATCACGCAACGCCTGCGCGTGGAGTGGGTTGCAAAGTGGGTTGTGCGGCAGATCGCGGCCCGCTTTGCATAAGCGAATCGCAAAAGACGATGAGGATGCGTCAAGCGACGGCGAAGCGCAGGTTCGCTGCAACAGAATGCACGACGGATATGTGACAAACGGGACCAAAACAATCCTGCAAACAGGACAAGTTTGTTTCTATCCGTAACACTTGGCCGCATCACATTCAAGCAAACCCTGGTAATGGTATGCTTCGTGCACAAATTCTCCCATGCATGAGTGAGACCACGTTTCGTGCGCGCTAATTGGGAAAACACGCACTGACGCTGTGCGACGTCGTGCGGTTTCTTCGCAATGCCGCCGAAACGGAAAACATATTGTGCAACCGGGGGCGCCCACACGAACCACAAGAAGTTCGTGACTGCCCAAACCGCGGCCTGGCCTGGCCCGCGTGGAGAAATGCATGTTTTTCGATGAGCTAAGCAATGACGAATGGGCACGGCTATCCGCGCTCGTTTCCGATGAGCCAGCCGTCCGCTTGAATCGCCGTGGACGGCCGCGCGCCGAACCACGCATTGTCGCCAATGCCGTGTTGTGGATCATGACCACCGGCGAACCGTGGTCGAAGCTGCCTGGACGCTACCCGTCGGGCCCAACATGCCGTCGCCGTTTCGAAGAATGGCAAGCCAACGGCACGCTGCTTGAAATGGTTCGTCTGCTGTCCGAGACGGGTCGCACGTTCGCGTATATTCCCGAGCCCACGCCGCCGGTCGCAGTGAAGCCTGCGCCCGAGGCCGAACAGCCGGTGAGGCCGCGCGACGACGCAGTGCGTGGCGTGTTCTGGAAGAGCCCCGAGTCGTGGCAGACCGCGTCGGGCACCCCGGGTGTCACGAACGGCTGGCGTCCGCTCGGCGCGATCGCCGACATCACGCGGCAACTGGCAGGCGCAGTCGACGAAGCGTCGCTCACGAATGAAATCGTGCCGTCCGCACACGCCGATTTCGTCGGCAGCAGTGCCGAAGCCGAGTCGCGTGAAGCGAAGTCGCTGAGCGTCGCCCATGCGCATCGGCAAGCGGATGCAAGCGATGACGAATACAGCGCACTGTACGACGGTCATCAACATGGCGCCGCGCTCGCGCAAGACGACGCATCAGACAGCGTCAGCGCGCCGGAGGGCCTGCATCAACAGGACGAATTTCACGCGCCGCTATGGATGAATCTTGCGATGCCCGGTGGCGCGCAGTTTTCCGACGAGCGCGGTTATGTGATCTACGCGGCGGCGGAGCAGGTCGCGAGCACGATGTATCGCGCGTGGGCGGAGATCATGCGGGACGGGCGGCGCATCGAGCGTTCCGGCCTGATCGGCCCGCGTTTCGACGATGCGGAAGCGGCGCGGCGCTTTGCGCTCGCATGGGCGACCGAATGGATCGATCGCGAAGCCGGCGTGACGGCCGCTCATGCGACCGGCCAGCAGCGCGATGGTGCGGCCGTGGCGGAGCGCACGCGCGTCGTGCCGCATGCGGCCGCGGCACCCGTGCAGCAGACACACGCTGCGCAACGGCAGCTGCCGGCTTATGCGGGCGCGCCGGCTGCATCGCAAGCGGCCGGCGCGGCGCCAGTTACGCGTCCGATGCCGGAGTCGGCCGCGGCGAAGAGCGCGGTGCCGGGCGCGGTCAACCGCAATGGCAATGGCGCCACGCCATCGTCGGCCACGTCGTCGTACCCGCAGCATACGAATGCACACCGTCTGCAATTGCGCCGCTATCCGAGCGAAAGCAGCGCCGCCGCCGACAAGACGACGGACCGTTTCCCGCCGACGCGCAAATTCCTTTCGCACGTGCGCTAAACGCGTACGCTTGAGCACGCGCCGATTCGCCGAATACGAACCGCCGGCGCGACTGCTGCAAATCACGGGTGAGCAAACCGCGGCAGAAGGGCCGCGGTGAAGCGCGGTGAAGCGCGGTGAAGAATACGCGCCGCAGGTCCTTCCGGACCGCGGCGCGGTTTGAACGCATTCGATGCAACGAATGCACCGCTAAACACGTAGGCAACGCGAAACGGTTGAACCTGAACGGGTGGCGGACGCCGGACACCGACGTCCAACGATCACGCGACGATCGCGCAAAAAACACCGGCGGCGCGTAGCGCCGCCGGTGTCCTCATCATTCAACGGCTGCCGTTCAACGACGGCCGTATGTATCGTCGAAGCGAACGATATCGTCTTCGCCGAGATACGAACCTGACTGCACCTCGATAATTTCAAGCGGCATCTTGCCCGGATTCTCGAGACGGTGCGTGACGCCGAGCGGGATATACGCGGACTCGTTTTCCGACACGATAAACCGCTCTTCGCCGCGCGTGACCAACGCAGTGCCGCGCACGACGATCCAGTGCTCGGCGCGATGGTGATGCATCTGCAGCGACAGTTGCGCGCCCGGTTTCACGACGATGCGCTTCACCTGGAAACGCTCACCGGTGTCGACCGAATCATAGTGGCCCCACGGACGGTGCACCTTGCGATGATTGGTCGCCTCGGTACCGCGCTCATTGCGAATGCGGCCGACGACCTTCTTCACGTCCTGCACACGCGACTTGTCGGCGACCAGAATCGCATCGTCCGTTTCGACGACGACCAGATCCTGGGTGCCGACGCACGCGATCAACCGGCCTTCCGAATGCGCGAACGTCGTTTCGGCGCCCTCGAAAATCACGCGGCCGCGGCCGACGTTGTCGTCCTCGTCCTTCGGCAGGATCTGCCAGATCGCGTCCCACGAACCGACGTCGGACCAACCGGCCGCGAGCGGCACGACCACGCCGCTTGCCGTCGACGTATCGCTGCCCAGCTGCTCCATCACCGCATAATCGATCGAATTGGACGGGCAGTTTGCAAAAGCTTCGCGCTGCAGCCGGAAGAAGTCGCCGTCCGCGCTGCCGGCTGCATAAGCGGCTGCGCTCGCGTCGTGAATCGCCGGATGGAAGTGCTTGATCGCTTTTAGCCAGGTCGACGCGCGCATGATGAAGATGCCGCTATTCCAGAAGTATTCCTTCGATTCGACATAGCGTTGCGCGAGTTCGACATGCGGCTTCTCGACGAAGCGATCGAGCCGGCGCGCGCCGCCTGCCGCTTCGCCTTCGCTACCGCTCGCCGCGCCATTTGCCGCGGGCATCGGCCCGCCGACACGGATATAGCCGTAGCCGGTTTCCGCACGCGTCGGCACGATACCCATCGTCACGATATGGCCGGCTGCCGCATATTGCACACCAGCCGCCACTGCTGCGTGAAAGCTGTCGAGATCGGCGACCGCGTGATCCGCGGGCATCACGACCATGATGCCGTCTTCATCGTGCGCGGCCACCGACAATGCCGCAACCGTCAGCGCCGGCGCGGTATCGCGGCCGACCGGCTCGAGCATCAGGCGGCTTGCCTTACCGGCCACGCGCAACTGCTCGGCCGTCGTAAAGCGATGTTCCTCGTTGCATACCACCACGAGCTGATCGGCGACCGGATAGCCCGCGTCGAGCGCATCGAGGCGCCGTGTCGTCGATTGCAATAACGAGTCCTCGCCCAGCAAACCGATCAGTTGTTTCGGATGCTGTTCGCGCGACATCGGCCATAGCCGCGTGCCCGAGCCGCCAGCCAGAATCACCGGCTGGACCTTGAGCTTGACGTTAAGCGGCGTGGCGGATGCGGGGCGGGATTGGACGGCGCTCGACGCCGTGCCGATAGCACTCATGGTTGACTCCTCGAACGGGGATGAGTGCCTCG
The DNA here is from genome assembly GCF_004366595.1 of Paraburkholderia rhizosphaerae. Lineage (GTDB taxonomy): Bacteria > Pseudomonadota > Gammaproteobacteria > Burkholderiales > Burkholderiaceae > Paraburkholderia > Paraburkholderia rhizosphaerae. The sequence goes on along the minus strand of NZ_SORE01000004.1, from coordinate 124,537 downwards.
AGTTTTAACACGCCGTAATTGCTCAATAAAAGAATACGTAAATCGACGGCAATTTTTCTGGAAATTCTTCCCCGCTGAATTGCGATAGATTTAAGTCAACCATACTTGAAAAATTAAAATAATGATGAGCATCGCGAAATAGCCGGGTTCAACTCCCGGCGAATTCCGGATGCGTGAATACAACAGAGCCCGGAGGGCTCATGAAGGTATTGTAAGAAAAGCGGCAGAATCCGGCTAGATGACGCTGGAAACGCATTGTTGAAGGCGGGAAAAAGGTAATTGTTGCCGCATAAATTAGCGAAAAATTGGGCAATCATTACCGATACAAATTGTTATTTTTAGAGGCTTGCGGCGCGAATTTTAATGCCTCTTTATTCATACTAGTACGAGGGTATTCACCTAATTCGCCAGGGCTTTTCCGCGCGAATAACTAACAGCCGCCGGATTCGATGACGTATTGGCCAGACAAGGTTGGCTGCTACGGCGCGGATCAGTTTGATCAACGAGGTGCAGCAGCATGCTGAGCGTTCTATCGAGAATCATCGACATTGCGATGGTTGCCCTGGGGGCATTGATCGCGTCCGCGGTGCACGCCGGGCACTTCATGTGGCTCGACGACATGCAAAGTATTTCGCTGACGTTCGACAGCCTGCTGGTCGTGGTGTTTTTTCCGGCGCTCGGCATTTATCAGTCGTGGCGCGGCAAATCGCTGTATGACCTGATGTGGCGTGTGTCGTGCGGCTGGCTGATGGTCGAATTGACCGGCATCCTGATGAGCTTCAGTCTGCACCGTGCGGAACTTCTGTCGCGTCTGTGGCTCGGTTATTGGGCGGTCGCGAGCATCGTGCTGCTGATCGTCACGAAGGCGATCGTGCATACAGTGCTGAAAGGTCTGCGCCGGGAGGGCTTTAACCAGAAGGCGGTGGCCATCGTCGGCAGCGTGCCGTACGGCAAGTTTCTGGTCGAGCAGATCCGAAGCCGGCCGGACGCGGGTTTCAGGCCGCTGATTGTCTATACCGAAGACGGCGCGCGCAACCGTCGCACGGACGATCCGCTCGACGATCCGCAGGCGCTCGAACGCGGGCCCCACGACATCGAAGGCGTGCCGGTCGAGCGCGACTTCGCGAAGCTCGTGCAGACAATGCGCCGCGATCAGGTCCGCGAATTGTGGATGGCGTTGCCGATGTCGAAGGAACGCACGATTCATCGCTTCGTCACCGAGTTCCGCAACGATTTCGTGAACATCCGTTTCATTCCGGATGTGCGCAGCCTCACGCTCTTCAATCAGCCGATGGTCGATCTGCTGGGCGTGCCGGCGATCAACCTCGCGGCGTCGCCGATCACCGATCTGCGCGTGCTGCCCAAGCGCGTGTTCGATCGCCTGTTCGCACTGGCAGCATTGACCGCGCTGTCGCCGCTGATGCTCGTGATCGCGGTGCTGGTCAAACTGTCGTCGCCGGGGCCGGTGTTTTTCCGGCAGAAACGCAAGGGCATCGATGGCAACCAGTTCGAGATCTACAAGTTCCGCTCGATGAAGATGCACAAGGAGGAAGCCGGCAAGATCACCCAGGCGACGCGCCGCGACCCGCGCATCACACCGGTCGGCGCGTTCCTGCGGCGCACGAGTCTCGATGAATTGCCGCAGTTCATCAATGTGCTGAGGGGCGAGATGTCGGTCGTCGGACCGCGTCCGCACGCACTCGAGCACGACGACATTTACAAGGATCTGGTGCGCGGCTACATGCACCGCTACCGGATCAAGCCGGGCATCACCGGCTGGGCGCAAATCAACGGTTACCGCGGCGAAACCGACCGCATCGAAAAGATGATGGGCCGCGTGAAGCTCGATTTGTACTACATGCAGCACTGGACCTTCTGGCTTGACATGAAGATCGTCGTGCTGACGTTCTGGAAGGGCTTTGTCGGCAGCAACGCTTACTGAGAACACGGCGGCGCTGCTTCATTCCGTCTTCGCTTTTATTTCTTAGAACTCCAGTCGACCACTCAATCTCTCGAGGTGTGATTCATGAACGTGACGATCATTGGAACCGGATACGTAGGCCTTGTGACAGGCGCCTGTCTTGCCGATATCGGCAACGACGTGTTCTGTCTCGACGTCGACCAGCGCAAGATCGACGTGCTGAACAACGGCGGCGTGCCGATCCATGAGCCCGGCCTGCTGGAGATCATCGCGCGCAACCGCAAGGCAGGGCGCCTGAAGTTCTCGACCGATGTCGAGGCTTCGGTCGCGCATGGCGACATCCAGTTCATCGCGGTCGGCACGCCGCCGGATGAAGACGGCTCCGCGGACCTGCAATACGTGCTCGCGGCCGCGCGCAACATCGGCAAGCATATGGACGGCTTCAAGGTGATCGTCGACAAGTCGACGGTGCCGGTCGGCACCGCGCGCCGCGTCGCGGCCGCGGTATCCGAAGAGCTCGCCGCGCGCGGCTCGAAGCAGATGTTCTCGGTCGTGTCGAACCCCGAGTTTCTGAAGGAAGGCGCCGCGGTCGAAGACTTCACGCGTCCGGACCGGATCGTGATCGGCTGCGATGAGGACGTGCCCGGCGAGAAGGCGCGCGAAATGATGAAGCGCCTGTATGCGCCGTTCAATCGCAATCGCGAACGCACGCTGTATATGGACGTCGGCTCGGCCGAGTTCACGAAGTACGCGGCCAACGCGATGCTCGCGACGCGCATTTCGTTCATGAACGAACTCGCGAACCTCGCTGACCGCGTCGGCGCCGATATCGAAGCGGTGCGCCGCGGCATCGGCTCCGATCCGCGCATCGGCTACGACTTCCTGTATGCAGGCTGCGGCTACGGCGGTTCGTGCTTCCCGAAGGATGTGCAGGCGCTGATTCGCACCGCAAGCGAGCGCGGTCATGGCCTACGCATTCTCGAGGCGGTCGAAGCGGTCAACGACGAGCAGAAGAAGATTCTCGCGAGCAAGATCGTCGAGCGTCTTGGCGGCGACCTGTCGAACCGCACGTTCGCGGTATGGGGCCTCGCGTTCAAGCCGAACACCGACGACATGCGCGAAGCGCCGAGCCGTCCGCTGATCGCGGAACTGCTTGCACGCGGCGCGAAAGTGAAGGCGTACGACCCGGTCGCGATGGACGAAGCGAAGCGCGTGCTCGCGCTCGATCTCGAGAACATGCCGCAGCGTCATGCACGGCTGTCGTTCGTGGAAGAAGAGATGGAAGCCGCGCGCGACGCCGACGCACTAGTCATCCTGACCGAATGGAAAGTGTTCAAGAGTCCCGATTTCGACAGCCTGAAATCGCATCTGAAAACGCCGGTGATTTTCGACGGCCGCAATCTGTACGAGCCGGATTCGATGCGCGAGCTCGGTATCGAATATCACGCGATCGGCCGTCAGCATGCGCAGCAGGATGCAACGGTGCGCGATGCGTCGAAGGCGATGGCCACCGCGCAACTTTGAAAAAGAAGTGCAAGCGGCCTGCCTTGCAGGCCGCTGACAGGTCGTTTTGACAAACACGCTTGAGAACCGAACCCGCACTTACACAGAGAACTGCCAAACCGCAAACGCCATTCACGGATACCGCCATGTTCGCCAATGTCCTGATCGTGTGCCACGCCAACGTCTGTCGGTCGCCCGCCGCCGAGATGCTGTTCAAGGCCCGCCAGCACAGTCATCCGGGCGCGCAGATTGCTTTTCACTCCGCCGGTATCCGCGCGGTCGACGGCGACGGGATGGATCCGGTGATGCGGCGTCTGCTAGCGGAACGCGGTGTAACGGCGGGTGAGCATCATGCGCGGCGCTTAAGCAGCCGGATGGTGCGCGATGCGGACCTGGTGCTCGTGACCGAGCAGCGCCAGGTGAAGGATGTCGAAGCGCTGGACCCGGCCGCACGCGGCAAGGTTCATGCGCTTGGCAAATGGGAGGGGTCCGACGTGGTCGACCCGTACGGAGGCGAAGAGCGCGAATACCGCGAAAGCCTGGTGCTGATCGAACATCTGGTCATGGGATGGCTCAACAAAATATGCTGAAGCGAAATTTCACTTGTCTGTTTCTTCTTGCGCTGGCGGCGTATCTGTCGGCGTGTTCGATTCTGCCTGGTAACCACCTGAACACGTCGCGCCTGAACGACCCGGGTCCACAAGGCCCGCAGCCGACGTACGACGTGAAGACGATCGACGCGCAACTCGTCACCGAGCAGGCGAAGTTTGCCGCGGCAATGGCGCCGCCGCCGCTGCCGCCGGAGCAGTACACCGAAAGCGACTACCGGTATCAGGTGCAGCCGTCGGACATTCTCGGCGTGACCGTGTGGAATCACCCGGAGCTGACGACGCAGAACGGCACGACGCTGTCGACCGGCGGCAATACCACGCAGACCCTCGCGAGTACGCTGCAGCAGCCGTACACGACCGCGCTGCCGGGACAGGCCGACCCGTTCGGTCAGACCGTCACGCCGGACGGCACGATCTTTTTCCCGTTCGTCGGGCGCATTCGCGCGGCCGGCAAGACGACCTCGCAGATTCGCGACGAACTCGCAGTGGGCCTTAACCCGTACATCAAGAATCCGCAGGTCGACGTGCGCGTGCTCGCATTTCGCAGCCAGCGCGTCGAGGTCACCGGCGATGTGAAGACGCCCGGACCGCTCGCGATCAGCGACGTGCCATTGCGTCTTGTCGACGCGATTTCGCGTTCGGGCGGCACGAACCCCGACGCGGACTTGCAGCGCGTGCGTTTGACGCGCAACAAGAAGTTCTACGTGCTGAACGCGGACGCGATGCTCGACCGCGGCGACAGCTCGCAAAACATCCTGCTGCAGCCGGGCGACGTGATCAACGTGCCCGATCGCACCGATAGCCGCATCTTTGTGATGGGCGAGGTCAAGACACCCGTGACGCTGAACATGCTGAAGGGCCGTTTCACGATTGCCGATGCGCTGACCGGCGCGGGCGGCATTCTCGACACCGATGCGAACCCGCGGCAGATCTTCGTGATGCGCGGCATGCGCGACAACCCGAACTCGCCGGAGATTTTCCGCCTCGACATGACCCAGCCGGACTCAGTGATGCTGAGTTCGCAATTCCAGCTCAAGCCGCTTGACGTGGTGTACGTCGGCACGGCCGTGGGCGCAACCTTCAACCGCATGATCCAGCAGATCCTGCCGACCTTGCAGTCCGTGTTCTTCATCAAGGAGCTGACCAACTGACGCCGCCTGATCGCCGCTGTTGCAACTCGCCAGCCAGATTAGGTTGGCGGGTCGCGATGGCGGCTAAGTGATGCGAAGCGAAGCGGATAAATCCGAACTGACGCCGGACCGCCGCGGCACGGCAGCTTGCATCAATCACAGTCGGATTGCCGGCGGCCCTCTGTTGCCATCACCGCGATCGTCGCGACGATGCAAACCGGGCCGCCGCTGAAATCGCCGAAAGCCTGAAACGCCGCAAGGCACCCGAACTGAACGGGGATCGAATCGTGAGTACTCAAGTCAACACTCATCTGGCCATCCAGGGCCGCACCGAGGAAGAGGACGTGGTCCTCGGCCAGCTGATCCAGACGATCATCGACGATATCTGGTGGCTGGTTGCGATCGCCGCGACCATCGTCGCGATGGCGGGCTTCTACTGCTACATCGCCAAGCCTGTTTACTCGGCCGACGCGCACGTGCGTGTCGAGCCGCAGGACAACACGTCGCAGGCGCTCACGCAAAACCAGACCGGCGCGCCGATCGCGGTCGGCGCGGGCGGCTCGGGTTCGCTGCCGACCGACGCCGAGATCGAAATGATCAAGAGCCGCGGCGTGCTTGGCCCGGTCGTGCAGCAGATGAAGCTGAACTTCACGGTGTCGCCGAAGACGTTTCCGCTGCTCGGCCGCCTCGCGTCGCGCCTGCACAAGTCCGGCGGACCCGCGCGGCCGTGGCTCGGGCTGAAGTCGTATGCATGGGGCGGCGAACAGGCGCAGGTCGATTCGATCGATGTGACGCCGGCGCTCGAAGGCAAGGAGCTGACGATGGTCGCGCTCGCCGACAACCAGTACGAAGTGCACGGTCCGGACGGCGCGTTGCTGCTGCACGGCGAGGTTGGCCAGACCGCGCAGGGCGGCGGTGTGACGATGCTGGTCGACAAGCTGGTCGCGCGGCCGGGCACGCAATTCAACGTGATGCGCTTTAACGACCTCGACGCGATCTCCGGCTTCCAGTCGGCCATCAAGGTAACCGAGCAGGGCAAGCAGACCGGCGTGATCCAGATCTCGCTCGAAAGCGGCGACCCGGATCAGGCCGCGGCGATCGCCAACGCGGTCGCCCAGTCGTACCTGCACGAGCATATCCAGACCAAGCAGGCCGACGCGAGCAAGATGCTCGACTTCCTGAAGAGCGAAGAGCCGCGCCTGAAGGCCGACCTCGAAAACTCCGAGGCCGCGCTGACCGCGTACCAGAGCAAGTCCGGTTCGATCAACGCGTCCGACGAAGCGAAGATCTATCTCGACGGCGCAGTCGACTATCAGAAGCAGATCGCCGCGCTGAAGATGCAGATCGCGTCATTGCAGCAGAACTACGCGCCGGATCACCCGATCATGCAGGCGGCGCGCGAGCAGATGTCCGAACTGCAGGCGCAGGAAGCGCGCTACTCGTCGCGTTTCCGCGATCTGCCGGCCACCGAAGTGCGCGCGGTGCAGCTGCAACGCGATGCGAAGGTCGCGGAAGATATCTACGTGCTGCTGCTTAACCGCGTGCAGGAACTGTCGGTGCAACGCGCCGGCACCGGCGGCAACGTGCATATCGTCGACGCGGCGCTGCGCCCCGGCGAGCCGGTCAAGCCGAAGAAATTCCTGATCCTGTCCGCCGCGACCATTCTTGGGTTGATCGCCGGCACCGGCTTCGTGCTGATCCGCCGCAACATGTTCAAGGGCATCGACGATCCGGAGCACGTCGAGCGCATTTTCCATCTGCCGGTGTACGGTCTCGTGCCGCTATCGGCCGAGCAGGCGGTGCTCGAGAACCAGGTCGTGCGCGGCGCCGCGCGCGAGCGCCAGGTGCTCGCGAACGCACGGCCGAAGGATGTCTGTATCGAAGCGCTGCGCAGCCTGCGCACGTCGATCCAGTTCACGCTGATGGACGCGCGCAACCGCATCATCATGCTGACCGGTCCGATGCCGGCGGTCGGCAAGAGCTTCCTGACGGTCAACCTCGCGGTGCTGCTCGCGCACTCGGGCAAGCGCGTGCTGATGATCGACGGCGATATGCGGCGCGGCACGCTCGAGCGGCACCTGGGCGGCGCGCAGGCAAACGGCCTGTCGGAACTGCTGTCCGGGCAGATCTCGCTCGAAGAGGCGATCCGCCAGACCGATACGCCGGGGCTGTCGTTTATCTCCTGCGGCGTGCGTCCGCCGAACCCGTCGGAACTGCTGATGTCGCCGCGTCTGCCGCAGTATCTGGACGCGCTGCAAAAACGCTACGACGTCGTGCTGATCGACACGCCGCCGGTGCTCGCGGTGACCGACGCGTCGATCATCGGCGGCTACGCGGGCTCGACGTTCTTCGTCGTGCGTTCGGGCATGCATACCGAGAACGAGATCAGCGATTCGCTGAAGCGTTTGAGCGTAGCGGGCGTGCATGTGCAAGGCGCGATTTTCAACGCGATGCCGACGCGCGCGCGCGGCGGTTACGACCGCAGCTACGCCGCTGTGCAGGAATATCTGAGCAACTGATCCGTCGGATGACCGCGGATTGAGCTGTACGGAGAGCCTCGATGAAAATAACGGTACTGGTCCCGACCTTTCGCCGTCCGGACGATCTGACGCGCTGCCTTGCCGCGCTCGAGCGGCAGCAGCGCGCACCGGATGAAGTGGTGGTGGTCGCGCGCCCCGACGACGAACTGACGCACGCGTGCCTGCAGCCGCATCTGGCGGCGCGCCGGTTGCCGCTGCGCATTGCGCCGGTCGATGCGCCGGGGCAGGTGGCCGCGCTCAATTGCGGCCTCGATGCGGCGAGCGGCGAGGTGATCGCGATTACCGACGACGATGCCGCACCGCACGCCGATTGGGTGCAGCGTATTGAAGCGCATTTCACCGCGGACCCGCAGCTGGGCGCGCTCGGCGGGCGCGACTGGGTGCATCAGAAGGGCGGCGTGCTGAGCGGCTCGCGTGAGCTCGTCGGCAAGCTGACGCCGTCGGGCAAGCTGATCGGCAACCATCATCTGGGTGTCGGCGGCGCGCGCGAAGTGGACATGCTGAAGGGCGCGAACATGAGCTACCGGCGCGACGCGGTCCGCACGATCCGTTTCGATACGCGGCTGCGCGGCGCGGGCGCGCAGGTGCACAACGATATGGCGTTCAGCATGAGCGTGAAGAAGGCGGGCTGGAAGCTCGTCTACGATCCGCGCGTCGCGGTCGATCATTTCCCGGCCGAGCGCCACGACGACGACCGCCGCGACGCGCAGTCGATGACCGCGGTGCGCAACGCCGCGTACAACCTGCATCTGATCCTGCGCGCGCAATTGCCGCCATTGCGCCGCGAGACCGCGTGGTGGTGGTACGCGCTGGTCGGCACGCGCGTGTACCCAGGCGTCGCGCACGCGCTGCTTGCGCTGATGTCGCGCAAAAGCGTGCAGCTGTCGCGCTGGAAGGCGGTCCGCACCGGCGCGCGCGAAGCGCGCCGCGCACTGCTGTAACGCGGCGCGCGCGTGGCGCGATGCGGTGTCGCCGCCTGTGGCGCATGTGCTGTATGCGCCGCGTGAGAATTCGTATCGTGGTTTCGCCCCGCATTCTCGTCGTGCTGTCTCGCGACGATGATGACGGTGTGCGGCGCGATGTGCCATTGAACACGCAGACCGGAGTGCCTGCATGAGCATCAACGTCAACGTCCATCTGTTTTACGGCGCCGACCCGCGCAGCTACCGGAAAGGCGACAACATCGGCTGCCTGTACGGCTATCACCATGCGGAGTCCGACGAATTCCATCTGACGTACTCGGAGGATGCGCGCGAAAGCAAGCCGGTGAAGCTCGCGCGCCGCGCGTTGAAGGCGCTGCTCGGCTTCGACATGTTGCATACGTGGCGCAACCGCGAGCAGATCCTGCGCTCGGACGTCGTCTGGACGCATACCGAGCATGAGCACCTGGCGGTGTCGCTGCTGCTGTTGCTGTACGGGCATCGGTTTCGCGAGCGCGCACGGCCGCTGCTGCTCGCGCAAAGCATCTGGCTGCTCGACAAGTGGGCGGGCTACGGCATGTTGCGGCGCTGGCTGTACCGCAAGCTGGTCGCGCGCGCGGACGTGCTGACCACGCACTCGAGCGTGAATGCGGCGCTGTGCCAGCGCTATCTGCAGCGCGATGCGACGCAGGTGTTCTACGGTCTGAACACCAATGATTTTCCGGTGCACGAACCGCGTGAATGGGTACCGCATACGCCGCTGCGTATCGCGGCAATCGGCAACGATCGTGACCGCGACTGGCGCACGCTGATCGAAGCGTTCGGCCACGACGCGCGCTACCAGGTGCGGCTCGCGACGCGGCGGCGTATTCCCGCGTCGCTGCGCGCGCCGAATGTCGAGATCGCGTCAGCGTCGGGCATCGCAAAGCAGCGCGAGCTGTATGCGTGGGCCGATGTGATTGTGGTGCCGCTGCGGCATAACTCGCACGTCTCGGGCCTCACAGTGACGCTCGAGGCCGCGGCCGTCGGCAAGCCGATGCTGGTGACCGATGTCGGCGGCCTGAAAGAGTATTTCCCGGCGCATGCAGCGACCTATGTGCCGCCGTTCGATCCGCACGCACTACGCGAGGCGGCCAATCGCCTCGTGGCCTCGCCCGAGCACGCGCTGCGCCAGGCGCGCGCGGCGGCGGCCGAACTGCTCGCGCGCGATTTCACCACGCAGCACTTCGCGCAGCAGCATGTGCGGATCACGCGTGACATGCTGCAGCACCGGATGCGCGCGTCGGGCGCGGGTGTTGCGGCCAGCAGCTCGGCACGCAGCAGCCGGGCAGGAGTGTAAGCATGGCATCGCTTCTGCAAGCGGGGGCGTCCAGCGCTCGCGGGTTCGTCAGCGGCGACAAGAGCGAGTGGATTCCGCCGGCGCTGCTGTGGCTGATCACCGCGGTGCTGATCGCCGGGCATCAGGGCGCGGCGCTGACACTGGGCTTTCCGGTGCTCGCGATCCTCGTCGGCGCGTGGCTGTACTTCAAGAGTCCGGCGCGCTATGTCGGCTTCGTCTGGTGGCTGTGGTTCCTGAGCCCGGAAGTACGGCGCCTCGCCGACTGGTCGAAGAACGCCTATACGCCGACCAGCCTGATCCAGATTGCGCCACTCGCGGTCACGATGATCTGCGGTTTTTCGCTGGTGCGCTATTACCCGATCCTCGCGCAGCGGCGCGGTCTGCCGGTGCTGCTCATTCTCTTTGGGCTCGCGTACGCGTTGCTGATCGGCTTCGTGTCGGCCGGACCGCTCGCCGCGCTGTACGACCTCGCGAACTGGCTGTATCCGGTGCTGATCGGCTTTCACATCATGGTGAACACGCGCATTTACCCGGCGTTTCGCGAGACGATCGTGAACACGTTTATCTGGGGCATGCTGGCGATGGGCGTGTACGGCGCGGTGCAGTTCTTCATCATGCCGGCGTGGGATGTGCTGTGGATGGTCGGCGCGCAGATGAGCTCGCAGGGCGAGCCGGTGCCGCTCGGCGTGCGTGTGTTCAGCACGATGAATTCGTCCGGTCCGTTCGCGCTCGCGATGCTCGGTTCGATGGTGTTCGTGCTCGCCGCGGACCACAAGGTACGGTGGCTTGCCGGCGGATTCGGCTTTATGTCGTTCGCGCTGAGCCTCGTGCGTTCCACCTGGGGCGGTTGGGTGATTGCGCTCGTGATGCTGCTCGTCAAGTCGAACAACAAGGTCCGGTTTCGCATCATCGCAAGCGGGGTGCTGCTGATCGGCCTGTGCATCCCGCTGCTCTCGGTCGGCCCGGTCGCGGACCGGATGCAAACGCGTCTGCAGACCATTACGAATCTGGACGACGACCAGAGCTACCAGGCGCGCAACGAGTTCTACGCGCAATTTGCGCAAAAGGCGTTTACCGACGTATCCGGCGAAGGCATGGGCGCGACCGGCACGTCGACCAAACTGTCGAGCGGCAACGACGGCCAGCTCGGCCAGTACGGCAACTTCGACAGTGGCGTGATGAACATTCCGTTCGTGCTCGGATGGCCCGGCACGCTGCTGTACCTGTCCGGCATCGGCTGGCTCGTGATGCGCGCGGTCTTCGCTTCGTTCAAGCTGCGCGACGACAAGTTCGTCGCGTCGTGTCTGTCGCTCGCGGTGGCGATTCTCGCGATGATCGTCTTCACGAATACGCTGGTCGGCACCGGTGGCGCACTGCTTTTCATGAGTCTTTTTTCGATCCTGTCCGCGGCGCATTACCAGAAACAGGAAACCCGCAGATCGAGAGTCGTCTTTCACGGAGAAACGGATTGAGAGTCGCGATTGTCACGCATGTCGTGCGTCATAACGACGGACAGGGCCGCGTCAACCACGAAATCGCGCGCGCCGCGCTCGACGAGGGAATTGCGGTCACGCTGATCGCATCGCATGTGGCACCCGATCTGCTCGAGCATCCGCTGGTGCGCTGGGTGCCGATGCGGATCGGCCGCTGGTGGCCGACCAACCTGCTGCGCCAGCAGGTGTTCGCGATCAGAAGCGCGCAGTGGCTGCGTGCGCATCGCCGCGAATTCGACGTGCTGCATGTGAATGGTTTCATCACATGGGCGCCAGCGGATGTGAACACCGCGCACTTCGTGCATAGCGGCTGGTTCGCGAGCAAGTACTACCCGTTTGGCATTACCAAAGGCGTGTGGTCCGGCTATCAGTATGTGTACACGCGCTTGAACGCGATGCTCGAGCGTTGGGCGTACCGGCGCTCGCGCGTGATCACCGCGGTATCGCAGAAGGTCGCGGCCGAGATTCGCTCGATTGGTCTCACGCCGCGTAACCGCGTCGACGTGATTTACAACGGCGTCGATACGCGTGGCTTTGCAACCGCGAGCGGCGACCGCGCGAAGTTCAAGCTGCCGCAGAGCGCATTTTTGCTGCTGTTCGTCGGCGATCTGCGCACGCCGCGCAAGAACCTCGGCACCGTGCTGCGCGCATTGAAGCATCTGCCGCATCACGTGCAGATCGCGGTTGCCGGCTATCTGCCGGGCAGCCCGTATCCGGAAGAGGCGCGCGCACTGGGTATCGCCGATCGCGTGCACTTTCTCGGGCTCGTCAAGGAAATGCCGGTGCTGATGCATTCGGTCGATGCCTTTGTGTTTCCTTCGCGCTATGAAGCGATGAGCCTGTCGCTGCTCGAAGCGATGGCGGCCGGCCTGCCGGTCGTCACCGCGCGCACCGCGGGCGGCGCCGAGATCATCACGCCGGAGTGCGGGATCGTGCTCGACGATCCGGACGATCCGCAGGCGCTCGCCAACGCGATCGGCCGCCTTGCCGGCGACGATAACCGGCGCCGCGCGATGGGCGTGGCCGCCAGCGAGCTTGCCACCGGTTTCGGCTGGGCGCGCATGGCCGCGCAATACATCGCGCTGTACCGGCAGATCGCCGGTCTACGCGAAGACCGCAGCCGCAACGGGGCGAGCGATGTGGATGTCGTCACGCGCAATCTGCTGACGACCCCGCCGCGCGGCGCCGATGGTGCATGAAGCGCCACACGCAACCGTCGCGCGAAGATGTCGCATCGGCACACGGAGATTTCCCCGTGGTCACCGATGTGATCGAGCGCGGCTTCATACAAACAGGAATGGCCATGACAACACCTTCGATCAAATCGCTGCAGATCGGCATGCACTGGTTTCCCGAGCGCGCGGGCGGTCTCGACCGGATGTACTACTCGCTGATCGGCGCGCTGCCGGGCGCGGGCGTCGCGGTACGCGGCGTGGTGGCGGGTTCGCCACGCGTCGCCGCCGACACGAATGGCGCGATCCAGGGCTTCGGCCCGGCCGCGCAATCGCTGCCGATGCGTCTGATGGCCGCGCGCCGCGCGCTGCGCCGTGAAATGCAGACGCAGCGGCCCGACGTGATCTCGTCGCATTTTGCGCTCTATACGTTTCCGGGCCTCGACGTGATGCGTGGTATTCCGCAGGTGTCGCATTTCCAGGGGCCATGGGCCGACGAAAGCCACGTCGAAGGCGCCGATTCGCTCGGCCAGCGCGCGAAGCGCTATCTCGAGCAGACCGTCTACGCGCGCTCGTCGCGGCTCATCGTGTTATCCGACGCGTTCGGCAAGATCCTGAGCTCGCGCTACGGCATTCCGCCCGAGCGGATTCGCGTGGTGCCCGGCTGCGTGAACGTCGACCAGTTCAATCTGCCGCTGACGCAGAACGAGGCGCGGCTCAAGATGCAGTTGCCGCTCGGCCGGCCGATCGTGCTTGCGGTGCGGCGTCTGGTGCGCCGCATGGGCCTCGAGGACCTGATCGACGCGGTGAAGATCGTCAAGCGCCGCGAGCCGGACGTGCTGTTGCTGATTGCCGGCAAAGGCCGCCTCGAAGGCGAGTTGCAGGCACGCATCGACGACGCGGGCCTGACTGACAACGTGAAACTGCTCGGCTTCGTGCCGGATCAGCATCTGGCGACGCTCTACCGCGCGGCGACGATCAGTGTCGTGCCGACTGTCGCGCTCGAAGGCTTCGGTTTGATCACGGTGGAGTCGCTCGCGTCGGGCACGCCGGTGCTCGTCACGCCGGTCGGCGGATTGCCGGAAGCGGTGGCCGGGCTATCGCAAGACCTGGTGCTGCCGTCGACCGGCGCAAATGCGATTGCCGACGGTCTGGGGAAGGCGTTCGACGGCACGTTGAAGTTGCCGGATGCGGATGCATGCCGCGCCTACGCGCGTGCGCACTTCGACAATCCGGTGATCGCAGCGCGCGTCGCGGCGGTGTATGGCGAAGCGATTGCGGCGGGTTCGTTGCATTAACAACGAACGGGAGCGACGGCGCAGAACGACGGCGGCGCCCGGTTGCCGGGCGCCGCCGATCGCGCGTCAGTGCATCAGTGCTTCAGACGCGCGTTCAACGCGGGATCAGAACGTATCGTGAATCTGGTTGCGCGCAATATCCGCGCCGACCATCATCTGGCACAACTGCTCGAGCGACGTCTGCGGCTCCCAGCCGAGCTTCGCCTTTGCCTTGTCCGCGCAGCCGATCAGCAGATCGACTTCGGCGGGCCGGTAGAACTTCGGGTTGACGCGCACCAGAATACGGCCGGTCGCGACATCGATACCCGTCTCGCCCTGGTTCTTGCCCGACCATTCGAGTTGCACGCCCGACGCCGCAAAGGCCATCTTCACGAAGTCGCGCACGGTCTCGGTGCGGTTCGTCGCGAGCACGAAAGTATCCGGTTCGTCCGCTTGCAGCATCCGGTGCATCCCGTCGACGTATTCGAGCGCAAAGCCCCAATCGCGCTTCGCATCGAGGTTGCCCAGTTCGAGCACGTCGGCCTTGCCGAGATGGATCTTCGCGACGGTGTCGGTAATTTTCCGCGTGACGAACTCGCGTCCGCGCAGTGGCGACTCGTGATTGAACAGAATGCCGCTCGTCGCGAAGATGCCGTACGACTCGCGGTAATTAATCGTCGTCCAGTGCGCGAACAGCTTCGCGACGCCGTACGGGCTTCTCGGATAAAACGGCGTGTCCTCGCGCTGCGGCACCGCTTGCACCATGCCGAACATCTCGGAGGTCGATGCCTGGTAAAAGCGCGTTTTCGGGTTCACGATGCGAATGCCTTCGAGCAGATTCAGCGCGCCGATGCCGGTGACCTGCGCGGTGGTCGCCGGCTGATCGAACGACACACCGACGAAGCTTTGCGCGGCGAGGTTATACACCTCGTCGGCCTGCGTGGAAGCGAGCAGCCGTATCGTGGAGCCGGCATCGGTCAGATCGTGTTCGGCGAGCGTCAGATTCGGGTGGTCGAGCACGCCGAGCTCTTCCATTCGCCAGAAGTTCACCGAGCTCGTGCGCCGGTACGTACCGGTAACCTGATAGCCCTTGGCGAGCAACAGCTTGGTCAGGTAAGCGCCGTCCTGGCCGGATATGCCGGTAATGATCGCTTTGCGTTGGTTCGTCATCGATTGCCTTTCTCGTTGCCTGAAAACCGGGTTGCGTGTGCGCGATGCGCGCATCACGACGCTTGCTCGAGTAGCTCCCGCACCAGCGGGTCGAGCACTTCGAATGCTTCACGTGCCTTGAGCAGGTACAGCTCGGGTTTCGGGTGCTCGCCGTCGGACATCATCGCGCGCCAGTCGGGCAAGCCCTTGGGCCATCGCGCCGGGTACGCCGAGATTCATCACGCTCACCGCGCCAACCAGCGCCCCCGCCGCGGCGCGCAGCACGCAGGCGCGCGTCATTGCGGCAATTGCGCCGAGTGGTCCGCGGCGGGCGAGGCAAGAGCAGTCAAACGCGTAATCATCGGCGCATGCTATCGAAAGGCTTGCGGTGAAGGCGAAACCGGTCACTCATTGTAAAAAGAGAAAACCGCTGAAAAAATGCAAGGAAAACGATTAATCATCGCCACTGCGAAGTGATTGACGCGTGTGCGCAATGCGTCGATAGCGAAATCCGCGAGCCGGTTTCCACAAGCGGCGGTAAGTTATACGGCACGGCGGCTGAGAGACGGAAAATATGGACAACGAAAGCCGCTTCGGGCGAGCTTAAGGCCGCTTGGCACCGGTTCATCACCCATTCATACCTTCAAATTTAATGTGCTTTTCACCGCCTTTTGCGGCTTATTCAAAACCGGTATCTGTCTGAATTATTTTGAATTTTTTGGATTTTTTTCGAGACAACCTTTCCGCGTAATCTGAGCTGGAATAGCTGCAGCTGGCCGGACTGCGTGAGAGGCCATGCATCTTGCGATGCGTGCCGGATTGCAGCCGGCGCAGTGTCCTTCGCAGTCTCCTTGTACAGGCGGCTTCTCGCGCGGCCCCCAGCGCTGCCGCGGTCTTACCGCTCCTGAACCGCCAACTTTCACTGATACGTCCTGGCGCCGCTGCTTAACGCATCACAGCGCAACGGGCCGGTTCCGACTGGAGAAGTGCTTTTGATTCGATCTCTGTTTGCCGGGGCACTCTGTGCGTGTGTGTCGTTCATCACGATTTCGGGTGCGTCCGCGCAAACAGCCTCGAATGCGAAGGCGGGCGGCACCGCGCTGAACGCGCAGACATCGTGGATCGGCAACACCTTCGGGTTCGGCGACGGAAGCTGGACGCAGATCAACATCACCGCGATCGCGGTCGCGCCTGACGGCAAGGTCTATACCGACTCGCCGTGGGACGAAAGCGGTGCTGAAGCAGGCGTCTATAAGGACGGCAAGATGCTCGGCTACGCGAACGGCACACATGGCTGGGGCAATGGCGGCGGCAATGCGGTCGCGCTCAACCACCGCTATGCGTTTATTGCGGTGACCGTCGGCACCGAAAAGGGCCATCTGGTCGGCAAAGGCGTGTGGCCGGAGAAGGGCCATCAGTGGTATGGCGTCACGCGGCGCGAACTGGGCGACCCACAGCGCACGATGCCGTTCCAGCCGGTCGCGAATGCGGCCGATCCGCGCGCGCGGCTTGCGGCGAGCTTTCTGGTTGTCAACGATGTGCCGACGGATACGCATACCGAAGTAACGGGTCTCGCCGCATCGGACAAGACACTTTATGTTGCAAGCGCATCGGCCGATCGTGTCGATATCTACGATCCGGATTCGATGCAACGCAAGGGTTCGTTCAAAGCACACCAGCCCGGTCATCTTGCGCTGGCGTCCGACGGCACGCTGTGGGTGGTGACCGATGTGCTCGACGGCAAGCCGACGGTCGCGCATTACTCGGCGAACGGCGAGAGGCTCGACGATACGCTGCCGCTGCCGTCGGACAGCGTGCCGGTCGATGTCGCCGTCGATGCGCAAGGCCGTGTGCTGATCGCCGATAACGGGCCGCGTCAGCAGGTGCTGTTCTTCAGCAAGCAGAATGGCCGCTATGCGGCACCCGGCACGCTCGGCGAGCGCGGCGGCATTTTCTCCGGCGTCGCGGGCCGGCCGGGCCCGCTGCGTTTCAATGGGCTGACCGGCGTCGGCATCGATGCGCGCGGCAACATCTATGTGTCGACCAACGGTGTGGGCCCGAACTACACGCCGCGTGGTAAGGGCTTCGGCTCGAATCTGGGCGCGGGTCTGGGCGCGACACTCGAAAGCTATTCACCGGAAGGCAAGCGTCAATGGCTGGTGCAAGGGCTGCTGTTTGTCGACGGTGCGTGGGTCGATCCGGCGCGACCGAACAGTGTCTATACCGGCAACAAGCGCTTCGAACTCGACCTGTCGAAGCCGGCCGGTCAGCAATGGACGTATGTCGGCTTTCTGTCGAACCGCTTCAAGTATCCGGAAGATCCGGTGTTCCATGTCGACCAGTGGCCGGGCCTGCCGACCGCGCGTCAGCTGAAAGGGCATACGTTCCTGTACCTGACCGACATGTATTCGGATCACCTGAAGATCTACCGCTTCGACGCCGCACGTGACGGCGAGACGGCGATTCCATCCGGCTATATCGCGGGACGCGCGCCGCGCAATGCGGACGCGATTCCGAATGCACCGGCCGGCGGCGACTGGATGTGGCGCGACACGAACGGCAACGGCCGCTTCGAAGCCGGCGAATTCACGCGCAATACGAGCGGCAAGCGGATGCCCGGCTGGGGATGGTGGGTCGATACCGCCGGCGACATCTGGCACACGGTCGACGCGAAAGGCATCTATCGCTTCCGTTTCGGCGGCCTCGATAAAGCGGGCAATCCGGTCTACTCCTACGACGACATGCAGGCGTATCCGGTGCCGGCGCCGTTCAACCAGATCCAGCGCGCGGTCTATGACGCATCGACCGATTCGCTGTACGTGACCGGCTATACCGACGACGCGCCGTACCAGCGTGCGCAATGGAAGGAAGTCGGCCGCGTGCTCGTGCGTTATGACAAGTGGTCGACCGGCAAGCCCGACCTGCGTTACACGGTCAAGCTGCCGTGGGACACGAACGCGAAGCCGCTGGTGACGATTATCGGCGTGACGGTCGAAGGCAAGTACATCTTCGGCGTGGAGCCCGCGGGCGTCGTGCATGTGTTCGACAAGGACCGCGGCAATGAAATCGGCGTGATCCGGCCGGGCGCGGAAGTGGGCCACGCGTCGGGTTGGGTCGACGTCGCGAATGGCATCACCGCGGCGCGGCGCAGCGATGGCGAATACCTGGTGTTCGTCGAAGAAGACGCGCGCGGCAAGGTGATGATGTATCGGTGGAAACCGGGCGCCTGATGGTGCGGGTGCACAGTTTGCTACCCGCACGTGTTGCATCGCGCGGGCCGCTGCGCAGGGCGATTTTTTTCGCGCTGCACAAAGCACGCAGGACCGATTTTTTACATGCGACGATTTTGTGCTCATCCAGATGAACAAGCGGGCACGAGCTTCGGCGCGCACGAGTTCCGGCGGCCGCGTCGCGCGCGCTGCCGCGCTCGTGACGTTTTGACGGCGCCCGCGCGGCGTGCGCCGAACGACTGACGCGAAGGGTAACGGATGGACAAAGGCATCCTGAAGAACGTAGGGATCAATCTGATCGGGCTGGTGCTGCCGACCTTCGTCTCGCTGGTCACCGTGCCGTCGTATATCAAGGCGCTCGGCGTCGAACGGTACGGCGTGGTGGCGCTCGTGTGGGTGCTGATCGGCTACTTCGGCATTCTCGATCTCGGCATGAGCATGGCCGCGCAGAACCATATTTCGAAGGCGCGCGCGTCAGCGGACAAGGACGAGTGCGCGCGCGTGTTCTGGAGCGCAACGTGGCTCAACTTCACGAGCGGTGTCGTGGGCGGGCTCGTTATCTATTTCGGCACGTTCCTGTACACGTCGTATTTCGCGAAGGTGTCGCCGGCGATGCAGCACGAGGTCTATGCGGCGTTGCCGTGGCTCGCAATCGCCATTCCGATCTCGAACGTATCGTGGGTGTTTGCCGGCGCGATCAACGGCGCGGAAAAGTTCGGCAGCTACAACACGTACCAGACGATCGGCACCTTCCTGTTCCAGATGCTGCCGCTCGCTGCCGCATGGTGGATCGGGCCGACCTTGCCGAACGTGCTGGCCGCCGCGGTGGTCGCGCGCACGATTGCCGCGGTGCTGCTCGGGCGCTCCGCGCTGAAGGTGCTGGATATCCGCAAGATGATGCCGCCGCAGTTCGGCGTCGCGAAGGGGCTGTTCAGCTTCGGCGGATGGATGCTCGTCACGTCGCTGATGCTGCTGATCGCCGAATCGGCCGACCGCGTGCTGGTCGGTTCCGCGCTCGGCGCGCGTTTCGTCACGTATTACTCGGTGCCGCAGAATCTTGTCACGCGTCTGAACATGGTGCCCAACGCGATGGTGCGCACGCTGTTTCCGCGCATCTCGGCGCTCAATCGCGAGAACGCGGACGCGATCATGCGGCAGTCGCTCGAGTTCCTGAACGGCGCGTTCACGCCGATCATGCTGGTCGCGATGCTGGTGCTCGAGCCGTTCCTGCATCTATGGGTTGGCAACGAAGTCGCGAGCGCGGGCGGCCCGGTCGGGCGCATTCTGATCATCTTCGTGTGGTTGACAGGCCAGGCGAATCTCGCGCGCATCCTGATCCAGGCGCAGGTCCACCCATCGATTGCCGCGCGTGTCGCGCTGATCGAAACGCCGCTCTTTGCCGGTGCGATCTGGGCCGGCGTGCATTACTTCGGTCTGACAGGCGCGGCGGTTGCGGTGGCGGCACGGGGCCTGTTCGACTACCTCGCACTGCTCGGGCTATCGCGCATCCATGCTCGGCCGATCGTGCTCGACATGGCCGCGCACCTGGTATTCCTGCTCGCCACGCTGTGGCTGTCGACGCTCGCGACAACGATCCCGCTGGTGGCCGCGGCGATGGTGCTGGTGGTCGGCGCAAACGTCGCATGGTCGCTGACGATGACGCCCGCGTTGCGCGATCTGGCGCGCTCGGCGCTCGGCCGGCTCGTGAGAATGTATTCGCGGAGGAACGCATCATGAACCACGACATCGCTGAAGACACGTTGCTGCGACCGTCGACGCCTGCCACGCGCGCGCTGCACGATGCCGCGGCATCGGCGGGCGCGATCGCACCCGCCGCGCCGCTTGTTCAGCCTGGGCGTCGCGCGGCGTCGCGCGCAGGTCACGCCGCGCATACGGTGCGCGTGGCGATCGTGCATGACTGGCTGGTCACCTATGCGGGCGCCGAGCGCGTGCTGGAGCAGATCGTCGCGTGCTTTCCGGGCGCGGACCTGTTCGCGCTCGTCGATTTCCTCGACGACCGCAGCTTCATTCGCGGCAAGCCGGTGAAGACGACGTTTATCCAGAAGCTGCCGAAAGCGCGCACCAGGTACCGCTCATATCTGCCGTTGATGCCGCTTGCGATCGAGCAACTCGATCTGTCGGAGTACGACGTCGTGATCTCGAGCAGCCACGCGGTTGCAAAAGGCGTGCTGACCGGGCCCGATCAGGTGCATGTCAGTTACGTGCATTCGCCGATCCGTTACGCGTGGGACTTGCAGCATCAGTACCTGACTGAATCGAAGCTGACGAGCGGCCCGAAGTCGGCGCTCGCGCGGCTGATTCTTCACTACATCCGCAACTGGGATGTGCGCACGGCGAATTCGGTGGATTCGTTCGTGTCGAATTCGTCGTTTATCGCAAGGCGCATCAGGAAGGTCTATCAGCGTGAAGCGGATGTGATCAACCCGCCGGTCGATGTCGAATCGTTCGCGATCCACGAGCAGAAAGAAGACTTCTATCTGACCGCATCGCGGATGGTGCCGTACAAGAAGATCGACCTGATTGTCGAAGCGTTCGCGAAGATGCCCGAGCGGCGCCTGGTCGTGATCGGCGACGGGCCCGACATGCAGAAAATTCGCGCGAAAGCGGCGCCGAATGTCGAGATCATGGGTTACCAGCCGTTTGCGGTGCTGCGTGACCGGATGCGTCGCGCAAAGGCGTTCGTGTTTGCCGCCGAGGAGGACTTCGGCATCTCGGTGGTCGAGGCACAGGCATGCGGCACACCGGTGATCGCCTACGGCAAGGGCGGCGCGCTCGAAACGGTGCGCGACCTGTCGGACCCGCGGCCGACCGGCCTGTTCTTTGAAGAACAGACGGCCGGGTCGATTATCGCGGCAGTTGAAAATTTTGCCGCGCAGCCGGACCGCTTTTCGCCCGCCGATTGCCGCGCGAACGCGGAACGCTTTTCGGCGGCGCTTTTTCGCGAGCGTTTCTTCGCGCACGTATGCGCGCGGGTGCCGGCGCTGCAAGGCACGATGCTGCCGGCGTACGATCCGCCGGCGAAGGGCGCGGCCACCCAGCCAGCTTCGTCGCTGCGAGTGCTCGCCGTGGACCAGAGCGGCGTGCTGGGCGGCGCCGAATTGTCGCTGCTCGAAATCGTCAAGGCGCTGCGCGCGCGAATGGATGTCGTACTGTTCGACGACGGACCGTTTCGCGTGGCACTCGATCGCGCGGGCGTGCCGGTTACGGTGCTCGACGCGGGCGCGACGCGCGACATGCGCAAGAAGGGCAATTCGCCGCCGCTCGGCCGTGCGCTGAAAAGCGTGATGTCGCTGGTGCGCGCGACCGCCGCGCGGGCGCGCAACAACGACGTGATTTACGCCAATACGCAGCGCTCGATGGTGGTCGGCGTGCTGGCCGGCAAGCTCGCGCGCAAGCCGGTGGTCTGGCATCTGCGCGATATCGTGTCGGCCGAGCATTTCGGCCGCCGGCAATTGCAGGTGATCAAATGGTGTTCACGCTACGGGCTTGCGCACGTGATTGCGAATTCGCGCGCCTCGGCGCGCGCATTTGTCGACTTGACGAACTTCAGCGACGACAAGGTCGAGGTGGTTTTCAACGGCATTTCGGCCGCGCCGTTCGATGCGCTGCGCGACGTGCCGCAATGCACGCTGCGCGAGCGGCTGAACTTGCCGCGCGATGCGTTTCTGGTCGGTTCGTTTAGCCGGCTCGCGCGCTGGAAAGGGCAGCATGTGCTGCTCGAAGCGATCATCGGGCAGCCACAGATGCATGCAGTGCTGGTCGGCTCCGCACTATTCGGCGAGGACGCGTACGAGGCGGAGCTGCGTGCGTTCGTCGTGCAGCACGGCCTGACCGGACGCGTGCACTTTCTCGGCTTTCAGCACGATGTCGCGGCCTGTATGGGTGCGATGGACGTGGTCGCGCATACGTCGATCACGCCGGAGCCGTTTGGGCGCGTGATCGTCGAGGGCATGCTGGCGCGGCGGCCGGTGATCGCGGCGCGTGCGGGCGGCGTGACCGAGATCATTCACGATGGCGAGAACGGCTTGCTATGCGAGCCAGGCGATGCGCGTGCGCTCGCGGATAGGCTCGTGGAATTGCGCTCGAACCGCACGCTGCGCGAGCAACTGGTGATGCGCGGCTACCAGACGGCGACCGATTCGTTCGGTACGACGGCCTATGTGGATGGCGTCGAACAGATTCTGAAGCGGGTTGCGGCGGGCAAGAAAGCCGGGTGATGCGCGGGCTGTCGGGGTTGAATCAGCGGTTGCTTTGCGACGGACCGATTATGCGGCCTGATCTCGCGGCCTGATTTGCGGCTGTTTTCGCCGTGGCTTGCGTGCCATGGGTGGCGCGGCGGATTCCATGTAGAGCCGTTAAGCGAGACCGGAATCCGCGCGACTGCCATACTGCGTCACGCGACGCGCGCCGCGGGCGCCTCGTTCTTCGCGCGCGACTTCGGCTTGAAGCTGGCCGACCACTTCATCGACGGCAGCTCGACGAGCCGGTAAAACACATAGGCGGCCACGACCGCGACGCCCATATAGCCGAACGACGGCCAGATCGACAGTTGCAGTTCCGACCGGAAGAACACCGACGACAGCATCACGAAGATCGGCAGGTGAATCAGATAAAGCGAAAAGCTGAAGTCGCCGAAGCGGGAAAGCACGCGCATCGGCGCCGACTCGACCGCGCGCTTGCGCTGCAGCGCCTTGTGCAGATAGCACGCGAAACCGAGCGCCCACAGCTGGAACGCAAGGTACTGACCCACATAGAACGCCGCGCAGCCCGCGAGCGTCAGCAGCGCGGCGAGCCCATACCAGAAGAGCGCGGAGCGAGGCTGCCGGGTAGCGGTCGCACCGGCCTGCGCTTCGGCGATCCATGCGCCGAGCGTCCACGAGAACCAGTACGACGGAAAGAACTGGATGTCGTGCCGCTCGAGCACGATGCCCGACACGATATTGATCAGCGCGACCGCGACCAGAATTGTGTTCATGCCGAAGCGGCGCCGCAACGCGAACAGCAACGGGTAGATCGCGTAGAACTGCACTTCGAGCGACAGCGTCCACAGCGCGCCGTTGGACCCGTACGTATGGCCGGCCACACCTTGCAGCGAGAACAGGTTCACGAGAAATGGCATCAGCCCGATATCGCGCACCTTATGGCTGACCGGCGGCAACTGCAGGCTGATTGCATCGAGCGTCAGCGTGAGCAGCAGCGCGGCGAGCAACACCGGATAGATCCGCGCGAAGCGGCGCATCCAGAAATTGCCCGCATCGAGCCGATAGTTGGGATCGCGCGCCAGCCGGAACGCGGCGCCGCGATGGATGCAGTAACCGCTGATCACAAAAAAGATCGGCACACCCGCGGAACCCCATGAGATAGGAAACGTCGCATAGGCAACGAGCGAACTCAGGCTGAACGACGTACCGACAGCATGGTGAAAGCTCTGCATGCCTACCCAGACCACCTGGCGGCAGTGAAAGTAAGCGACTAGCAGCGCGGCGAGGCCGCGCATCGCGTCGATCACATGTTCCTTGCTGGCGCTGGTCGCATGGACGTCACCGGAGCGCGCGGCGGAGAAGGGCAACGAGGTCGTGTTGGCGTTCAGAACGGAGTCGCTCATGCGGTCCTCGTAAAGATGCCGGCACGAAGGCGCGACAGGAGGATGAAAGCAGGCGTGCGAGCGCCTGTGTGCGCGGACCGCGCGTTTGTATCGTAATGCACCAGCATTGAAATAAAACGGATAAAAAATGCAATGAAAATGTGCATTGAGGCGATGCGCATCGGGTACGAATGGTGCTGCGCCGGTTGGCGCGTAAAGCTGTCATATTGTCGTCAACATTAAATATTTCGGGTAAATACTATTCGCGTTATCCATTAGTTTTTTTGTGATAATTTGGGTTCAGGCAAATTCTTGACGAGGGGGTTGTCAATGAGCGTGCATCTGCTTGCTGGCGTAGTCGTCCTGTTGGTGCTGGTCGGCGTGTCGGCGTACCGTGAGGCTTTGCGCAATGAGCCGATCGGCCGGTTCCGGATCAATCCGGAAAAACTGCCGCAGCTGGACGAAGAAGAGTCCGCTCTTCAATAATTTCCGGTTCCCGCCGGCGATCAGCAATATTTACTAATTGCCCGATTGCCGGCGGCTGATTGTGCGGTAAGGAATTGACGTCGTCGTCCAATCCGAATGGTTTCGGTAAAAGTGCGAAAACCACTCGATCAAATTAGCGGTTCTTTAACGCGAAATTCGATTATTTTTCCGCTAGTCTTTTTTCACACGCAGATTCGCCGACCGAAGCAGGCGCCTTCGACCGAATGATGTGCGCCGGGAGCGCCTCGACAGAAGGCCGTAGGCGTCGGCGGTTGTAGACATCATCAACCGAGTGGGAATGCATACCATGCTTAAAGTCACCAAAGCCGTGTTTCCCGTGGCGGGTCTCGGCACGCGCTTCTTGCCCGCCACCAAGGCGAGCCCGAAAGAGATGTTGCCGATCGTCGATAAGCCGCTGATTCAATATGCGGTCGAAGAGGCGATCGAAGCCGGTATCACCGAAATGATCTTCGTCACGGGCCGTAGCAAGCGGGCCATTGAAGATCACTTCGACAAGTCGTATGAGATCGAGGCGGAACTGGAAGCACGCGGCAAGGAAAAGCTGCTCGAGCTGGTGCGCGGCATCAAGCCTGCCAACGTCGACTGCTTTTATGTGCGTCAGGCGGAAGCGCTCGGTCTGGGACACGCGGTGCTGTGCGCGGAAAAGCTGGTCGGCGACAGCCCGTTCGCGGTGATTCTCGCGGACGACCTGCTGCACAGCGAGAAGCCGGTGATGAAGCAGCTCGTCAATGTTTTCAATCACTATCACAGCTCGGTGGTCGGCGTTGAAACGATCGCGCGTGAAGACAGCCGTTCATATGGCGTGGTAGAAGGCCGCGAATGGGAAGAAGACGTGATCAAGCTGTCGGGCATCGTTGAAAAGCCCGCGCCGGAAGTCGCGCCGTCGAACCTCGGCGTGGTGGGCCGCTATGTGCTGATGCCGACCATCTTCAAGCATATCCGCGCGCTGCGCCCGGGCGCGGGTGGCGAACTGCAACTGACCGACGCGCTGCAGTCGCTGCTGACCGAAGAGCAGGTGCTCGCGTATCGCTACTTCGGCACGCGCTTCGATTGCGGCAGCAAGCTCGGCTATCTGAAGGCGACCGTCGAATTCGCACTGCGCCATCCGGAAGTGCGCGCCGACTTCGAAGAGTATCTGCAAAACTATCTGCCCGAGCACATCACGGCCGCGGCCGCGTGAGCCGGGACGATGCCGACGCTGCTGCCGGTTCGTAGCCATCTGGCCGTGCTTGGCCGGGTCAGTCACCGGGTCGCGCGCGGCCGGCGCCGCGACGCGCGCATGCGGATTGCGCACGCGCGACGGCGCGGGTCGTTTCGTCGCGCGTCCCGATAGGCGCGTGCTCGCCACCCGGTTAAGCGCGTAGCGGGCGAACAGGGAATGACGCTGAGTTTCTTCGCTTCGCTTGTCGCTGACGATGCCGCCCGACGCGCGTGCCGCACGATCGGGCCGCGCCGGCTTTCGACAATCGCGGACATCGCGGATCGGGACCGCGGAAAAGCGCGCTTGAGGAGCATCACGTGAATACGACAACCTCCCGCCAGGAAACCCGCCCCACAGTGAGTCCCGACGCAGTGAGTCCCGACGCTCGAGCCGAAGTCAGCGTCGTGATGGCGAACTATAACGGGGCTCGCTGGCTGAGCGATGCGATCCGTTCGGTGCAGGCGCAAACGCTGACGCGTTGGGAGCTGCTGATCGCCGACGACGCGTCGACCGACGATAGCCTGTCGATCATGCACGCGGCTGCGGCGCGCGATCCGCGCATTGTCGTGCTGCCTGCCGTGCGCAATCAGGGCCCGTCGGGTGCGCGCAATCGGGCGCTCGACGCGGCGCGCGGACAGTGGGTCACGATCGTCGACAGCGACGATCTGATCGCGCCCGGCCGCCTTGCCGCACTGGTCGACGCCGCGCGGCGCGATGCGGCGAGTATCGTCGCGGACGATCTGCGCATCGTCGACGAAGACGGCACCGCGACGTCGCGCACACTATTGACCTTGTCCGCGAAGCGCGCATGCGATGCGGTCGATCTCGTGAAAAACGCCGGTGAACTCGGCTATCTGAAGCCGATGTTCGACAGGCGTGTCATCGAAAGCTTGCGCTACGACGACGAATTGCGCGTCGGCGAAGATTTCGACTTCCTGCTGCGGGCGCTGGCCGCGACCGGCGGCATGACCGTCTATCCGGAACTGGGCTATCTGTATCGGCAGCGCACCAGCTCGCTGTCGAAAGGGTCCGCACGGCGAGCGCTCGAAGGGATGCTCGTCGCGGACCAGCGGTTTCGCGCGACGCAGCGCGCAAGCGGGCCGCTGCTGTCGGAACTGGACCGGCGCCGCAGCGCGCTGAAGACACGTCTGCACTGGGAAAACGTGAAGGCGTCGTTGCGTGAGAAGCGCGTCGTCCATGCGTTGCGCGAGGCCGTGATGCATCCGGGCATCGCGCACTACGCGCTCGGTTCGCTGTTCAAGTTCGCCGCGCGCTAGCGACCATGACTGCGGCTACGGGCTACGGGCTACGGGCTACGGCTACGGCGATGCATCAGCCCGGGCGCGGCTGCGTTCCGGCCTGCGCGAGCAGTGTGCGGACATCGTCGTCGGTGGTCTCGCTGAAGTCATCGTAGAACTGCCCGACCGCATAGAAGTTGGCTGGCGTCAGGACGCAGACGAATTCATCGACTTCGCCTCGCAGCTTCTGCGCCGCGTCCGGTGGCGCGACCGGCAACGCGGCGACGATTTTCGACGGCCCGCGGCTGCGTAGCGCGCGGATCGCGGCTTTCATCGATGCGCCGGTCGCCATGCCATCGTCGACCACGATCGCGATACGTCCGGCTATGCCGACAGGCGTTTGTTGAGGCGTGCGGTAACGCTGCTCGCGCCGCTCGAGTTCCGCGCGCTCGCTCGCGAGTACCCGATCGAACGCGGATTGCGGCAGGCTGATTTCACGCAGCAGTTCTTCATCGACATAAAGCGCGCCGCCGGATGCGATCGCGCCCATCGCGAGTTCGGCCTGCCATGGCACACCGAGCTTGCGCACCACCAGCACATCTAGCGCCGCGCCCAGCGAACGCGCGACCTCGAAGGCCACCGGCACGCCGCCGCGCGGCAGCGCGAGCACGACGACATCGTTGCGATGCGCATACGCACCGAGCTGGCTCGCCAGCGCGCGGCCGGCCTCGGCGCGATTGGTAAATGCACGCTCCATGATGTGCGCTCCCGTCGCTGGGAAGAATCATAGTTTGCCACGCACGGGTGCGGGCGGAGCATGCGTGGCGCTCGCGCAAAGCGTATGAGCGCGGCTCGCATCGCATTGCGTGCTGGTGCTGGGGGCACAATCGCCGCCGTTCGAGCCGCACTTCGACAGGTAGACCGCGCGCCTGTTGCTTCGGCCTGTTGCTTCGGCCTGTTGCTTCGTCATCCGTTGCAAACATACTTGAACGGTGTAATTTTTCGCACGCATCTTTCGCACCGGTGCGCGCGCGGGCGTCTGTGCGGCGCTCGCGTGCGCGGTGTCGGTTTGATCGGATGCATGCGGCGATCCCGCTGTGCCGCGTCGCGTGACCTTATCGGCCCGCAGGCCGCGCGCGCGACACGGGCACATCGCTTGCGCGTTCAGCAGTAAAGCCTTTGTTTGCCGGCAGGAGCGCCGGCCGGGCTATCGGATGCGGAGCGTCAACATGACGAGGCCTCGGATGATTTTCGCGAAGTCGCGCGATGCGACGGCTTCGCGCGCCGAATCGAAACAGGACTACGAAATCTATGCGACCTATCGGCGCACCACGGAAGGCGCGTTCGTCGGTCTGCTGAAAGTCGTGCGCAAAACCGACGGGCGGCTGCTGTTCCCGTTCGCCGGTGCGCCCGACATTGGTCCGTTCGATAACGGCCAGCAAGCGCGCGAAGCCGCGCAGCACTATGGGGAAACGGTGGTGAATGCGGATCTGGAGAACCCGGAAGCCTGAGGTAGATCAAGGCCGCCGGGCGCGGCTGGTGGCGCCGTGGTCCGCGCGGCGGACAGCGCGATAGCGCCAGCGCGACATTGCAGCGCGGCGCAACGGTTTGCGCATCACTTCGTTCGTGGCGTGCGCAGGTAGCGGTCGAGCAGCAACGTCGCCGATACGCCATGCAGCAACACTGAGCCGACGATGGCCGCCATCACGACGGCGAGCGCCGCATCCTGCGCAACGCGCTGCAGCCGTTCAATCGCAAACATCAGGTAGTAGAACGCACCGACGCCGCGAATGCCCAGCCAGCCGGCCAGCAGCCGCTGCGGCCAGGTCGCGCTCGAACCGGCCAGTGCGGCGAGCGCGCTGAGCGGCCGTACGACCAGCAGCAGCGCGAGCGCCGGCCAGATCGCGCGCCACTCGAGCAATTCGCGCCAATGCGCGGATACGACACTGCCGATCAGCAGCATCAGCACAAGCTCGACGGTCTGCTCAATCTCAACGGCGAACGCCATCATCGATTCGGCGATATACGCGTGCGCCAGTTCAGGCGTGCGCGCAGCCTTCTCCAACTCGCCGTGCTCGACCTTCTCGAGCACCTCGGTCGGCGCGGTATCGTCGCCGGTCGCGCGCAGTTCCTGGTGGCGCAGCGCGACGCCGGCGACAAAGACCGCGACGAACGCATAGCCATGAACCAGTTGCGCGGCGCCATAGCACGCCGACATTAGCCCAAGCGCGAGAAACCCTTCGACGCCGACCGCGACGTCAAAGCGCAGCCGCAAGCGCGTGACGAGCGCGACCACGCCTGCGCCGAGCAGCCAGCCGATCGCGAGCGCGCTGCCGATGCCCCATAGCAGCGCGGCCGCGAAGCCGGTAACGGTCGTGATGTGCGCGCTGCCGAGCATGCCCGCCGCGCCGCCGACCTCGACGCCACACCACGCCAGGCCGAGCAGCATGAACGGCCACGCGGCACCGTCGTTGCAGCCGCCTTCGCCGGATAGCGCGAAGCGCAGCGGGTCGGCGTCGCCGGCCTCGCGTGGGCGCAGTTCGTTCGCCAGCACCGGATCGGTCGGCGCGAGCGCCGCCGCGACGATCAGCGCGAGGCCCGCCGACAGCCCGAGCCCGAAGTACGCGATCGCGGTCATCGCGGCGATCGTCAGCAGCATTGCGCCGGTGCCCAGACGCAGTGGCAGCCGCCACAGACGGTCGCGCAGCGGCACGCGCAAGTGCATGCCGATCGCGAACAGCGAGATCACGAGACCGGCTTCGGTGACAAGACGCAGCGCCTGCGCACCGCGGGTCAGTTGCGGCGCCAGCAGACCAAAGCCCGCTGGCCCGAGCACGAAGCCGACCGCGAGGTACACCATCGCACCCGTCATCGGCAAATGCGCGATCAGCTTGCGGGCCAGCGCCATCGCGATCAGCAGGCCGCCGATGATCAGATACCAGGTCGCTTCGACCGTCATTTGCGGGTGGGCCTCGCGTGGAAAGAAGAGGGCGCAGGCCGGTTGCCGGGCTGAACAACCGGGCGCGCGATGAACAGAGGTGCGGATTGAGCAAGCAAGGGTCGTACCGCTTGCCGCGCGATACCCGGGTGCTACCTCGCGGGCTTTTGCATGGGTTGCCGGTTGCTCCGCGCGGTTGCACCATTCGAGCGAATGCACGTGCGGGTCACGACCTGGCCGACGCGCCGGGAAACAACAGATGAATGTGTCGTTTGCCTGAAACAAGGTTCGCATTAAGCAAAACGTGAACCGGTTTCGCGTGGTATGTTCGGGCACCTGAAGCACATTGCATGACTCACGCTTGAACATGACAATAGCGCCCGAAGCCGGGCCATATGCGGATCTGGCGGTACACATTCGCGTCAAGCGCTGGCGCATCACGCGCCGCTGGCTGCGCGCGGTCCGCTCGGACCCGTTCATCGAGCAGGCCGACCGGCTCACGAACCGTCAGTTGATCGATCTGCTGCCGCAAATCTACGGAGAAATCTGCGCCGCGTTGACCGCGGTGCCGAATTCCGCGCTCAATGCGCGGATCGATCTCGACGCGCGCCAGTACGCGCGCAAACGCTGGATGCACGGCTATCAGCTCGACGAACTGTATCGCGAGCTCGATCTGTTGCAGATCAGCGTGCAGCAGGTCGTGCGCGAATACTTCGCCAGTACGTTGTCGCCGCGCACCGAACAGGCGGGCGCGCATCAGATCATCGAGGGCTTTTTCAGCGCGACGATTCACGGCGCGATTCGCCAGTTGCTCGACGAGCAGAATCAGCGTATCGGCGCGTCGCTGCGCGAACGCGACCGCGCGCTCGCCGCGCGCCAGGAAAGCGACGAGCGTCTGCGCATCGCGGCGGGCGCGGCCGGGCTCGGCATCTTCGAATGGAACGCGGTCACGCGTTCGGGCGTGTGGGAAAACGCGCGGATGTATGAGATCACCGGGCAGCCGATCGACGCCGGCCCGCTCTCCAGCGAAGACTTCATGCGCGAGTTTATGCATCCGGACGATGGCGCCGCGTTCGTCGAGCGCTATCTGGCGGATGAGGCCGCGCACCGGCCGGTCCATATCGTGTTCCGCGCGTACCGGATCGGCGACCGTGCGCTGCGCGTGCTCGAAATGCACGGGCGCTTTCGCTACGACGCGCATGGCGCGCTGCATTCGTTTGTCGGCACACTCGCCGACATCACCGCGCGCGCGAATGCGCAGGAGGCGCTCAAGGAAGCGGATCGCCGCAAGGACGTGTTCCTCGCGACACTCGCGCACGAACTGCGCAATCCGCTCGCGCCGATCCGTAACGCGGCCCACGTGCTCAAGGAGAGCGGCGAGAACCTGCCGTCGAAGGTCCGGTGGGTGCAGGCGGTGATCGAGCGGCAAAGCTTCCACCTGTCGCATCTGATCGACGATCTGCTCGACGTGTCGCGCATCACGACCGGCCGCATCAACCTGAAGCGCGAAGTGCTCGATCTGCGCGATGCGATCGGGCGCGCGATGGAAATCAACGGACCGGCTGCCGCGCAACGGCACCACCGCATTTTCCTCAATACACTCGCTACGCCAATTCCGGTCGACGGCGACCGCACGCGGCTGACGCAGATTCTGTCGAACCTCGTTGACAACGCAATCAAATACACCGACGACGGCGGCGAGATTCATATTCGCGCGGAGTTATTGAATGGCCGTGCGAGGGTCGTGGTGAAAGACAGCGGTATCGGCGTGGCCGCGGCCGAGCTTCCGGCTCTGTTCGATCTGTTCATGCAGGCCACGCCGCCGGCCGGGCGCGCGCGCGACGGACTCGGGATCGGTCTGTTCGTCGCCCGCAAGCTGATCGACATGCATGGTGGCAGCATCTCGGTGGCGAGCGATGGCGTCGGCAAAGGCTGCGAGTTTTCGATCACGCTGCCGCTCGCGGTGGCGCCTGTGCAGGCGCCGGCCGATGCGCCACGCACGCACGAGCGGCGCGGCGCGAACGCGAAACGGCTGAAAATCCTGATTGTCGACGACAATCTCGACGCAGCGCAATCGCTCGCACTGGTGCTCGAAATGCACGACACGCGCACCGCCGCGGAGGGTCCATCGGCGCTCGTGCTTGCCGAGCAGTTCGACCCCGACGTGGTACTACTCGATATCGCGTTGCCCGGTATGAGTGGTCATGAAATCGCGCGGCGGCTCGCCGCCCACGCGCAACGCGTGTGTCCGGTATTAATCGCATTGACCGGTTTCAGCCAGCCCGAAGACTTCGCGCGCTCGCGCGAGTCGGGCTTTGCGCATCATCTGGTCAAGCCGGTGAGCCCCGATGTGCTGATCGAACTGATGCATACGATCGCGCGTACACGGCAGGGGCAGTAGCGGCCGTGCCGGCGGCGATTCGCTACGCTAATTTGTTGACGCCGCTGCCGGGAGCGATCAGGATTTCAAACCGCCGGTTGGACCGGCTGCCGCACCGCGCGACAAACGCGGCTCATAGCGCGCCGCGCACGACAAAGCCGCGCGGCCATCGCATCACTGCCGGAACAGCGTGGCGACCGAGATATGCGGCCAGTCGATACCGAGGAAGTTGAGCGTCACGCTCTGCGAATATTGCAGGACTTCGAACGGGTGCCCATTCTCCGGCTGCACTGTCTCGATCCAGAACGTGGCTTCGACGCTGGTGGCCGCGGCGTTATTGTTGGTCGCATTTTGCAGAAACGGAATGTTCAGCACGCCGCCCGCATTTTTGCTCGACACGGTGAGCACGGTGGTGCTTTTCAGATGCTCGCTAAACGGCTTGAGCGCGTCGGCGAGCACCGCATTCGGATTCTTCACCGCATCCTTGCTCGTGATGCGAGCAGGCAACACGGCCTGCGTCAGCGGTGCGAGGTACGCACTGCCCAGCGCGGCGCCAGCCGGATTGCGCTGCGGCGTCGAATCGAGTGTTGCGAAGGCTGGCTTGCCGTCCGGCGACAGCAACGCGTTGCCCTGCGCGAGAATCGACGAGCCGTGCGGAATCGAGCCTTGACGGACCACCGAGGGCGCTTCTTTCGGAATCTTGCTAGCCGGTACGTTTAGCCAGAAACCGTTTTCGATATGCAAAGGCTCGTGTGAATCCGCGTCGTTGATTCGCTGCAGATAGCGAAGACCGAAGATCGTGATGTCGGGTTGTCCATCGGTGCTGTTGCTCTGTAATTGCGAGCCGCGGTTCGGTACATGCGCGCCGATCGGTGTGAATTCGAGCGTCTCGTGAGTGGCCGACAGTAGCGTGCGAAACGGTTTATCGCCGGTGCTGGGCAGCGTCGAATCGAAGTCGGGCAGCGAAATCAGATTGAAGCCATTGCCCGACCAGCGGCCGGCTAACGCCGCGAGCAGGCCGAGTTGCTCGACCTGTTCATGCAAGGAGGGACCGGGACGAAAACGGGTGAGCATAAGCGTTCTCCACGAATGAACAGGACGGCAGCGCCCGTGTGCACGAGCCGGAACTCATCTCAAGCCCGGTCTCTTTATTGGGCTGCCTGACTGTTAAACATCCGTCGTTGCGCTCTATTCCCGTGACGTATCGCGCGCATCGCCGCAATGGCGAAACATTGAGTTGCACGCGTGACGCTGCATCGGTCGCGACGCTACGCTAGTATTGGACGAGCGCGGCGGTGCCGACACCGGTAATCGACGGTTTCACGTGTCGCGCAACGCGCCGCAACTTCGCGCAATGCGTGATCGCTTCCATCTCTCGTGGTTCCGGCGCCAGGTTGCCGATCCCGCTTGATGCGGCTTGTTTCTGCTTGCTGTTGCGCTTCACTACCCGTGCTTCACCGCCGCTAACCCGCTGCCCGACACGCCAATGACGTCTTTTGCTCTCGCCCCCGAATTCGCCGCCTTGCTTGCCGATAGTCATCTGCGCCTCGTCGGCACGCCGCTTGTCGATCAACACGTTCCCATTGCCGACGCCGCGCGCTGGCTCTATCAGGATGCGCCGTTCGTGCTGGTTGCGCACAATGCAGACGCGGACCCGCGCTTCGTTTACGCGAACAGAACTGCGCAACGTTGTTTCGAATACGACTGGGACGAGTTCGTTACGCTGCAATCGCGGCTTTCGGCCGAAGACCCGAACCGCGAAGAGCGCGCGCGTCTACTTGAGGATGTGCGCACGCAAGGCTATTCGACCGGCTATCGCGGGCTTCGCATCGCGAAGTCCGGACGGCGTTTCTGGATTGAGCACGCCGTCGTATGGAATCTGGTCGACCGCGCGGGCGTGTACCGCGGCCAGGCCGCGCGATTCGCGGACTGGACCGACGTCTGAGACTGTCTGGGCGATGTCGTGAATTAGCTGCGAGCGCGCCTGTTATTCCGTTTCGTCGTCGCGCTCGTGCAGCGTAAGTCCGTTGGCCGGCAGCGGCAACGCGGTTTTGTAGCGAACCTGCTTCAATGCGAAGCTCGAGCGGATGTTTGACACGCCTGGAATCTTTGTCAGATGGTCGAGGATAAAACGCTCGAGCGCGTGAATGTCCGGCATGACCACGCGTAACAGGTAGTCTGCATCACCCGTCATCAGATAACACTCCATCACCTCGGGGCGTGCATTGATCGCATGCTCGAAGCGCCGCAGGCCGTCTTCCGCCTGTTTCTCCAGACTCACCTGAATAAATACGTTGATCTGCAAGCCCAGCACGTCCGGGTTCAGCAGCGTGACCTGCTGTTTGAAGAGGCCCAGTTTGTCGAGCGCACGAACGCGGTTAAAGCACGGCGTCGGCGACAGGTTGACCGCGCGCGCCAACTCGGAATTGGTGATGCGCGCATTCTGCTGCAGCTGATTGAGGATGCCGATATCGATGCGGTCCAGACGGCGGGAAGGGCGGGCAGGGGAGCTCATAGTGCAAACATTCCGGTTATCGCTGAAGTTTAAGAATAAACACACTACGCGAAATCGAATTCACCAGCAAATGAGACGCACATTCTGCCGGGTCGTCACTAACATATTCGTCATCCCCAATGAACCGGCGACCGGATGTGGAGCGTGCGATGACGGATTTGTCCAATGGCAATCAGCAACTCAGGCAGGTGCAAAACGAAACGGCAACGCAGGCGCTGAGCGTCGCGGGTGCGGTACCCGGCGTCGCATATAGTGCAACCGCGCCGATAGCGGCACGCACCCCCGCAAGCCGCGAAGAAATCCGCCAGGAAATACGCAAAGACAACGATCCGCAGGAAACGGATGAATGGCTGGATGCGCTGGAAGGCGTGCTCACGCACGCCGGCCGCGACCGCGCGCAATTCCTGTTTGACCGTCTTGCCGAACATGCGCGCATGCTCGGCATCCAGTCGGCGCGCACGCGTGTAACGCCATACGAAAACACCATCGCGCTCGAACAGCAGGGCCGCTACCCGGGCAATATCGAACTCGAGGAGAAGCTCGCGGCTGCGTTACGCTGGAACGCGCTCGCGATGGTTGTGCGCGCAAACAAAGCGTATGGCGAACTCGGCGGCCATATCGCAAGCTATGCGTCCGCCGCCGATCTTTTCGAAACCGGCTTCAATCACTTTTTTCGCGCGGCCGCGCCAGGCGCGCAACAGGGCGACGGCGGCGACCTCGTGTACTTCCAGCCGCATTCGTCACCGGGCGTGTACGCGCGCGCGTTTCTCGAAGGCTTTCTCGATGAAGCGCATTTGCGACACTATCGCCGCGAAATTGCCGGTCCCGGACTGTGTTCGTATCCGCATCCGTGGCTGATGCCGGACTTCTGGCAGTTCCCGACCGGCTCGATGGGCATCGGCCCGATCAACGCGATTTACCAGGCGCGCTTCATGCGCTATCTGCGCAACCGCGGCCTTGCTGAGACCGACGGACGCACCGTGTGGGGCTTTTTCGGCGACGGCGAAATGGATGAGCCGGAATCGATCGGCGCGTTGTCGCTGGCCGCGCGCGAAGGACTCGATAACCTTGTTTTCGTGATCAACTGCAATCTGCAACGGCTCGACGGGCCGGTGCGCAGCAATGGCCGCATCGTCGACGAACTCGAAGCGCAGTTCAACGGCGCGGGCTGGAACGTGATCAAGGTGCTGTGGGGCTCGGACTGGGATGCATTGTTCGAGCGCGACAAGACCGGCGCGCTGCTGCATGCGTTCGCGCATACCGTGGACGGCCAGTTCCAGACCTTTTCCGCGAATGACGGCGCTTATAATCGCGCGCATTTCTTCGGCCAGAACCCGGCGCTCGCAGCGCTCGTCGAGCAGATGAGCGATGACGACATCGACCGCTTGCGGCGCGGCGGCCACGACGCGCGCAAGCTGTACGCGGCGTATGCGCAGGCGCGCCAGCATCGCGGTCAGCCGACCGTGATTCTCGCGAAAACGATGAAGGGCTTTGGCATGGGCGCGGCGGGTCAGGGACGAATGACCACGCACCAGCAGAAAAAGCTCGACGTCGATGAACTGAAGGCGTTCCGCGACCGCTTCCGTTTGCCGCTTTCCGACGATGACGTTGAACAGCTGAAGTTCTACAAGCCCGCCGCCGACAGCCCTGAAATGCAGTACCTGCACGCGCGGCGCGCCGCGCTCGGCGGCTATCTGCCGCGTCGCAGGCGCATCGCGACGCAAGGGCTCACCGTGCCGGCAGTGTCGAACTGGGCGCAGTTCGCACTCGACGCGAACGACCGCGAAATCTCGACGACGATGGCGCTGGTACGGATGCTGACCGCTTTACTGAAAGACCGTGAAATTGGCCAGCGCATCGTGCCGATCGTCGCTGACGAGGCGCGCACCTTCGGCATGGCGAACATGTTCCGTCAGGTTGGCATCTATTCGCCGCTCGGGCAGTTGTACGAGCCGGAAGACCTTGGCTCGATGCTGTACTACCGTGAGGACACGCGCGGGCAGATTCTCGAGGAGGGCATTTCGGAAGCGGGCGCGGTGTCGTCGTGGATTTCGGCCGCGACGTCATACAGCGTGCACGATCTGCCGATGCTGCCGTTCTATATCTACTACTCGATGTTCGGTTTTCAACGCATCGGCGACCTGATCTGGGCGGCCGCCGATCAACGCGCACGCGGCTTTCTGGTCGGCGCGACCGCGGGCAAGACGACG
Organism: Paraburkholderia rhizosphaerae; assembly: GCF_004366595.1. GTDB lineage: Bacteria > Pseudomonadota > Gammaproteobacteria > Burkholderiales > Burkholderiaceae > Paraburkholderia > Paraburkholderia rhizosphaerae. The sequence continues at coordinate 87,658 of NZ_SORE01000004.1, read as the reverse complement.
CTGGGCGGTGAAGGTCTGCAGCATCAGGACGGCACGAGCCATCTCGCGGCGTCGACCATTCCGAACTGCCGTGCGTACGATCCGGCTTTCGCGTACGAAGTGGCCGCGATCGTCGATGCGGGGATGCGCGAGATGGTCGCGGAGCAGCGCGACGTGTTTTATTACATGACGGTCACCAACGAAAACTACGCGCAGCGCTCGGTGAGCGCCGCAACGTTCGACGCGCTGCGCGAGCCGATCCTGAAGGGAATGTACCGGCTGTCCGAAGGTACGCGGCCGCGCGCGGCGCGCGTGCAACTGCTCGGCTCCGGCGCGATCCTGCGCGAAGCGATCGCCGCGCAACAGATGCTCGCCGACGATTGGGATATCGACGCAGCGGTATGGAGCGTGACGAGCTTTACCGAATTGCAGCGCGACGGGATGGCAGCGGAGCGGCACGCGCGCAATACCGGCTCGGCGTCGGGGGCATCGGAGCAGGCGCCGATTCCCTACGTGACTCACACACTGAATGCGACTCAGGGGCCGGTGATCGCCGCAACCGATTACGTGCGGGCGGTGCCCGAACTGATTCGTGCATATGTGCCGCGCCGCTATGTGACGCTCGGCACCGACGGCTTCGGGCGTAGCGACACGCGCAGCGCGTTGCGTGCGTTTTTCGAGGTAGATCGGGTGTCGATCGTGATTGCCGCGCTGCATGCGCTTGCCGATGAGCGCGCGATCGATCGAAGCGTCGTGCGCGACGCGATTGCGCGCTACCGTAGCGGCGAGGCGAGCGATGGCGATGCTGCGCGCACGCCGCCGTGGCAACGCTGAGCGCAGCTGGGCGGTTCGGTGTTCGGCGTGGCGAAGTTTGACCGCGCCTGGTGACGGTTACCGATGCGGCGCACGGGTGGCTTCATGCCGCGCGGTCCCGCGTTTCATCATACGTTCGGGGTCACGCGTGCGCCGCGCGGCAGGCTACGAACGTACACCGAAGAAGCTGTGCCACAGCGTATCGAAGAAGCCAGACGGTTTTTTGCCGCGCGCACCCGGTTTGCCGCTTGCGGTTCGCGGCGCCGTCGTCGCGCTTGACGTAGCTCCGCGCGAGCGCGGTGCCGTTTTCCGGCGCGCGCCGTTTGCATGCGCAGCGCCGGCGCGCGATTGATGCAGCGCCCACACGCTATCTGCAATCCTCGCCGCGAGATTCGGCGGGCAATCACGGCCGAGCAGCACGCCGAAAATCACGTCGCGGTTATAGCCTTGTTCGACATAGCGCATCGCGAACGTGACGCGCTCCTGGTACTTTGCGTCCGCGGCGGCATCCTCGGCGCGCTGACGCCGCGCCCGCTCCGACCTTTCGTGGTCGCGCTGCCGCTGCTGTTCGTATTGTTGCTGCGGGTGCTGCTGTTGATGGTGCCGTTCCTGATGGTGTTTTTGCTGGGTTTGCCAGCGGTGCATCTCGCTTGCATAGACCGAGTCGTAAACCTTGCGCTTTTCCGGGTCGGACAAGATCTCGTACGCGTCCTTGATGTCGAGAAAGGTCGCGCGCGCGGCTTCCTCGTTGCCGGCGTTGCGGTCGGGATGCCATTTCATTGCGGCTTTGCGGTACGCCCGCTTGATTTCGGCGGCACTGGCGTCTTCCGCTACGCCTAGCTTCATGTATAGGGTTGCCATGTCGGGTCGAGGCTCGATACGGTTCCGGGCATCGTAGCATGGACGCCACGCTTGCCGCGTGGGCGAGCATACACGCCGCGACAGGAAAGGCAAGCGGCCGCTGCGTGCAAGCAACGGCTGCCAATCCGGTGAATGACGGACGGCATGCGCTCCGGCCACGTGCGCGCCGGGCCAGGGAGTCGGCAGCAAGCGCGCGGCTGGAGGGCGCGACGTCCGTCGTCGGCGACGCTCAGCCGACGCTCACCGACGTTCAGCCGACGCTCAGGCGGCTGGCTGGCCGGCGCCGCCGAGCAGGCCGCCGAACAGGCTCAGGAGCCCGGTCGGCTGAATGGACACGCTGGCCGCCGCGAATGAACCGCCCGCCGCCATCGCGCCCGAATGACTGTACCCGCTGCCGCCGGAGCGCCAGGCCGCGCTTTCATGGCCATGGTCATAGCTGCGCACGCTAGTGTGCTGGTAAGAACGGTCGTAGCCCGAGCCATGGTGGCCCTGCCGGCCGCATTCGCCGTGACCGCCGTAGCCGGCCTTCGCTTCGCTCGCACGGGTATGCGTCGTTTTCTGCTCGAAGCTACCATCCGCGCCCACCCGCGTTTGCGTGGTGGTTTTTTCGAACGAGCCGCCGGCACGGCTATGGCGTGATTCCGAACCGTATTCCAATGCACGCGAGTGCCCAGAACGCGATGTACACCCGTGACTGCTGCTGCTTGCGCCGCCGGTTGCGAACGCACCTGCTGTTGCGCTCGCGCCGCCCAGGCCCCACGCGTTCGCTTCGGCGGAAACGGCGCCGCCGATATTGCCTTGCATAAGGCTCGCTATCGCTTTAATACACATAACCGTCTTTCCTCGTGAAGTTTGATGCCAGAAGACCCGTCTGGCCGGGATCGTTCGGTGCACGCGTTTCGCATGCGCCGGTCAACATCGGTAAGCGATGGAATAACTGGTGGGCACAAACATCGCGCATCGACCTCACGCGAGCTAACGGGTTGCGCGTCAATCGCAAATGCCGACGCTGAACCCGCGCTCGCTTACCAGGTCGCGCGCTTGCCCAGCGCGGCCAAAGCTGCTCGGGCGGCTCGTCACCGCCGGCGCCTACGTGCTGCTTCCGGATATCCGTTGCGTGCTCAACGTTGTCGAGTGGGTGGCCTCATCGTTCGACGCGTGCCAGGTCTGTGTCGTGGTCCTGTGATGGTGACTATTCAGACCGAGTCCGCTACTGTCGCGCGTTCCGGTTGCCTTATCGCGTCCTAGCCACTCATGTTCGAAGTGCGTGTTCACCGAGCCCTGTTCGCCGAGCATATGGGCAAAACCTTCGCCCATCTTCGAAAACAGATGACCTCCCAGATCCGGCAACACGTGAGCGATTGGCCCGGCAATCGGTACGTAATTGAGAGTCTGCCCGACCGACGAAAGCAACGGGCTGTTCAGCACGTTATTGAACTGGTTGATGCCATCGATGATCGGGCCATCGGAGGTGTTGTCAGCGCCGTAGCCGTGGTCGGAACTAAAGTGTTGTCGATGTGAAATTGCGGAAGGCACGATGGTGTCCTTGTGGTTGAGTGCGCCAGATAACCCGTCTGGCCGGGTATCGCAGGCCTGTGACGGCTGCCGGAAAACCAGCTTGCGCGTGGGATCGTGTCGTATGCGCGTCGATCGCAGTGCCCGTCACCGCAACAGCCGGTCAAGCAGCGGCGATGAAAAAATTCGCTGCGGATCGTACTTGTTCAGTATCGTGCGGGCCGCATCCCATCGGCCGGCGGGCGCCTGGCCTTCGCTAAACAAAGCCGGAATCGCCGCGTCGATCACACCCGCGTCCTGCCACGCGGCCGCGTCGGTATAAGCCCATCCTTTCGACCATTCGGGCCGCACGGTCGCATACGAACCCGCATAGTTCGACAGCATCCACTGCTCGATTTCGCGGTAGAAGCGATTGGCGCCGCGGGTTCCCGGCATCGTCAGGATGTCAAAGTAGATCGCGACATCCCAGTCCGGCCGGTCCGCGCGCGGCCGCAGCGGCGACAGTAGCGGCACGGCGGCGCCATTGCCCGCGTCGGCCGGCTGGTCGAGGCCCGTTACGCGAATTTCGACGGGACCGTTCATCGGGTACTCGCCGCGCCCGCGGTACACGTCGACACGGTTCTGATAGAACTGCACGAACTCTGAAATGGCGCGCTGCACGTCGGCGCGCCGCGTGATGACCGCGTAGCCGTTGGCGGTCACACGCAACGTCGACGGACGGATGTACTGCAGCAGATTGCGCGACCAGCCCCACAAATCGCAGGACAGCGTCAGGGCGAGCCCCGTGCTGACGATCGACATCTGCGTCTGGCCGAATAGCGGCGTCAGGTGGCACTCGCCGCGCGTGATGATCCGCTTGACGAGGTCCGACAGCGGCTGCGATATCGAATCGGAAAACGGGTAGTTGAACGGCTTGCTCACCGCGCGCGAAAAGGGCGGCTTGACTGGTTGTACCGTCCACACCTTGAGCCATGGGCAGTGCGTGAACGGAAACCAGATCGCTTCGATCCGGCCTGACTGGTCGAGAAACGAGGCGACGGTACGGCCGCGCGAACCGCCCGCGGCGAACAGCTCCGATGCCGGAATATCGACGAAGCTCTGGCAGCGCAGCCGTTGGTTCGCGCCGGCTTCGAGCGTCACCTCGACGATCAATGCACGGCCGATATGCACCAGAAACGCGCCGATCTCCGGATCGCTGCGCGTGAACGTGCGCAGCACGTATTGCTGCGTGCCTGCGTCGAATACAACGGCGGTCAGCGACAAGACCAGATTGCTCAGCGAACCATACGTACGCCCCGCCAATGGCGCTTCGCGTGCCGCCGGAATCGCAGTGCCGTGCGCACCGATCGCGAGGGCGCCGCCCAGCGTGATATCGCCGGGCGCCGGACACGCGGTGACGCCTAATCCATGGGCTTCGAGTGTCGCGAGCAGCGACTCCATCGACACGCCGGTCTGCGCGGTGACGCGCGCAGGCCGCGAAGCGCCATCGACCCCCACCTTCGTCAGCGACTTCGTCATGTCGAGCAGCACGACCTGTTGCGCGGCGCCGCCCGGCTCGAGTGTGAGCGGCGACCAGTTGTGCATGTGGCCGCGCGGACGTACGCGGTAGCCGCTCACGCGCGCCCAGTTGACGATCGCAACGACATCCGCCGGCGTCGCGGGCGCCGCGGTCCACACGTTCGCGACCGCGATCTCGCCGCTCCAGTTCTGGAATGCCTGGCGATACAGTGCAATGCCCGACGGAAAGCCCGGTGGCGTCGCGCCGGCGCCTTGCGCGTGAGCGGCAATCTGACCGATCGGCGTCCATCCGCTGACGACGCCCGCCGCGGCGAGCCGTGCCATGTCGGCGATAAACGCGCGTCGCGGTGTCGCCGCGCCGGTTGGGTGGTGTTGGGTCATTTTTCTTCGTATCCCTTTGTTCAAATCGATTGAGCGGTGCAGGCGGAGTGACGCACACGTCGACCGCGTGCGTGCCGCGACGCGTTTGGCTCGATGCGCGTCGCGAAACCATGCTAGGTATCTGGACGCATTGATGGTGATGACTATGTATTGCCATGGGCCGGATGCACCGATTGCGTGCGCCGCGCAAAGTGCTAGCTGGATGCTCTGGAATAGCGCTCGCGCTTCGCGTGTTTAGATATGCGGAGGCACTTGTGGTACGAGCGGGCGGTCACGCTGCGCGGCAAGGCCCGCTCGCGCCTCCTCAGCGATCGTGCAATGTGGTGCGTGCGATATCTGTCGATACGGGCAAAGAAGGACAGAAGAGGAAAACGATGAGCGATCCGCAGGAGCCGTGCAAACACGGTGCGATTCGGGGTTCACTACGCGGTTCGAATCGCGACGCAGGCCGTGATGCGAGTCCCGCCGCAAGTCCTGCTGGCAGCGTCGACTGGATTCTGTCGCGCCGCTCGTTGACAGAAAGTTACGAGGATCGATGCCGCTATGCGCTCGATCTCGTCAGCGTGTCCCTGCAGGAAGAGCACGGGCAGCGCTTCGAAGAATGCCTGCGCTTATATGCGTTCGACGCGGTCTGGGAGGCGCCGCTACGCAACGTCACTTACCGCGGCCTGGCGGCAATCGCGGCGAACTATCTGCGATTCTTTTGCCACGTGCGCGACTTGCGCTTCGAGCCGCTCGAGCAGTTTGCGACCGCCGAGCGCGTGTTTGTCGATTCGTTGATCAGCTTCAGCATTGCCGGCGATGCGCTGGACAACTGCCCGCTGCCGGTCGGTGCGCACGCGCGCGTGCGGCGCTTGCAGACCTTCCATATTGGCGACGGGCTGATCCGCCGCGCGATGGCTTACGAAATCTGGGAGCGGGGCGGCGCGTGATGGCCGCCATGCCGCGTTTATTCGTCGCGCGCCACGCGCAGCATGCGCGTCAGTGTGGCGTCCTTGAACACGGTGTGATGGACGATTGCCGCGAGCGCATGCAAGCCGATCAGCCAGAACGCCGCATTGCCGATCAGAAAATGTGCGTCGTGCAGGAACTGGTGCGCGACCGGGTCTTTTGCAAAGAACTGCAGATGTATGCTCGTGCCGGCCAGTTGCACTGCGCTACCGCTCGTATTGACCATCGCGATGCCTAACAGCGGTTGCACCACCACCAGCAGATACAGCGCGAGATGCACGAGCCGCGCGAGAAACAGTTGCAAGCGGCTGTGCGGCAATTCGCGCGGCGTGCCGTTCCACAACGTCCACGCCACGCGCAGCACCGACAGACACAGCACGATCGTGCCAGCCCAGATATGCACGGCATTCCAGAACACGCGGCTCTCCGAACCCTTCGGTCCGCGTATTTCGATGGCGAAGAGGCCCACCGCGATAGCGAGCGCGGTCGCCCAATGAATGAAAATTGACGGCCGCGACCATGATGTCGACGAAGAAGCGGAGGTAGTAGCAGTTTGCGATAGTTGCATAGGTATCTTATCGAAACGAATTGAAAATGCCGGTTCGCCGTGGCGAAACGGTGATGCAGATGACTGAAACGCAACGGCACGATTCGTTATTCCCGCGCGACGTGAGAATAGCCAAACTGTTTTGTAATGGAATGTGTTGGCGTACTTCGCAAGGGCATACGCCGACATCGCGTTCAACGGCTCTTCGTCGTGCCAGCCGCTTTGCGCACGGTCCCGCCTTGCATGCGGCAAGCCGTAACTTTTTGAAAGCACCGGCTCGTTGCGCCGGGTCGTGCCGCAGTGAAATTTTCGTGCATCACGAAAAACCCGCCGCATTTATCGAAGGCACACTTGCCCGCAATGCGGCCGGCACCGCATCTCGCGTTGCCGTCAACCGAACCCTTCCTGAAAGCCGACCTGGACCACAATGCGGCTGCCGACCTCGCGTATGCCGAACCATCTCGTTGACGGAATTTCTTATGTCAGACCAATCCGCACGTGGCCGAGGGAACGACGCGTAAAGTATGCGTCCGGCGATCCGGACGCGAAGATCGACGCGCTTCAACTCGCTCGTCGACTAGTTCGACATACCCATAAGCGCTTTGAAATGGCCGGCGAAACAGGTATTCATCGAACGCGCCGCGCAAGCCGCGCACAATTTTGCATGCGTTGAAGAACGGGCGCGTGCGCAATGGTGCAGCCGCAGTGGCCACGGTGCGGCCATCGCGCGTTGGCGGACGGCCTGCTTGCCGCTTTCGGCATGTACCTTACGGGCGTCTAACGGATAGACATGATTTGCGCATAGCGCGATGTCGACTAGCATCCAAAGCCAGTACCCGACGTCGCGCGGCTGCGCTCGTGCAGGCCGCCGCGATGCAGTAGCCGATGCCGCGTCCGTGTTTCGCGTGGCTTCGACGGATTGTCACGGAGCCCATCATGAACAATGAAGAAAACCACATCGGCGCCGGCGGGCGGATGCCCGCATGCAGCGTTCAGTACGCGGAGCCGCGCGAGGCCATCGCGCCGCGGCGCGTGCTGGTCGCATTGGAGGATTGCTGGCGCGTGCCGCCGCAGCATGACGTGCGGGGCGCTCGCGATGCTACCAATGCTTACCGCACGCGCAGCGACTATGTGATCGCATCGCGCTGGACCCAGCAGGATGTCGACGGCGTCGAACATACGAGCACCTGTGGCGCGGACCAGCATACCGTCGGCGTGGTCCTGAAACCGACTTTCGCGCGGTTCCGCTCAGGCTCGCTGCTTTTCGACGGACAACTCGGGCCGGGTTCGATGCATGTGACCGGCCCCGGCGAAAGTGCGGAGGCGGTTTTTCGCGCTTCGTGCGATGTGATTCATCTGTTTATTCCGCAGAGTCTGGTCGAGCGGCATTACGAAGAAGCGTTTGGCCGTCCGCACGCGGGGGAACTGGCGCTCGGCGCATCGCAAATCACGCGCGATACGTCGCTCGAACGCCTGAGCCGGGCACTCGCGGATATCCAGTACGCCGATGCGACGTTCGCGTCGCTTTATGTCGACAGTATTTGCATTGCGATCGTCGCGCGTCTGCTCGAGCGGCACTTTGCGCGGCGTGCGCTGCCAGTGGCGACGCGCACGACCGCGCTGCCGCAATGGCGGCTGCGCCGTGCGTTCGAATTTATCGATGCGCACCTCGCGGACCCGGTACGGCTGAACGATATCGCGGCAAGCGTCGGTCTCACGCGCATGCACTTTGCCGCGCAGTTTCGCTGCTCGACCGGCTACACGCCGCATACGTATCTGCTGCGGCGCCGCGTCGAGCATGCGCAGCGTCTGTTGCAGCGGTCCGAGAAAACGCTGCTCGACGTCGCGCTGGATTGCGGTTTTCGCAGCCAGGCGCACTTCACGACGGTATTCCGGCGGCTCGTCGGCGATACGCCGAACCGTTGGCGCATCAAGGCGCGGCTCGACTGATCGATGCGGGGCCAGGTACGCGGCGGCTTGCAGCGGACGGACCGGCTTCTCATGATCGCGACTGTTTGAGGCCGCCGCCGCGACGGACTGCGGTTTATCGCGATTGACCGCGCAGTTGACCGACACGTATCGAATCGATCGGAATAAGCGTTGGCTCAGCTTGGGCATGCATGAACGGCAGCCGGAGATGCAGCGTCGCGCCTTGTTTGTCGCCACCTGGTTTCTCGTGATTTGTTGCCCACAACAGGCCGCCATGCGCTTCGACAATCGAGCGGCAGATCGCGAGGCCCATGCCCATGCCGTCCTGCCTGGTCGTGAAGAAAGGCTGGAAAATCCGGTTCACGTCGTCGAGACCGGGACCTTGATCGCGAATCTCGATCAGCAGATGTTCGTTACCGTCGCGCGCCGAGCGGATCTGTAAGCGGCGCCGGTGAACGGTGACATGCATCAACGCGTCGATTGCGTTGTCAACTAAATTGAAGAGCGTCTGCTGGAGCTGCAAACGGTCTGCGTTCAGCGCGGGCAGCGTGGCGTCGAGATCGAGCTCGACCGCGATCTGATGATGCCGCAGTTCGCGATGCATCAGTCCAAGCACTTCGCGGATGGTCGCGTTGATGTCGAACGGCCCGATCACGGGCCGCGCCTGACGGAACAGCGCGCGAATGCGGCGGATTACCTCCGCGGCAGTGGTGCCATCGCGCACGATCCGCTCGGCCGCGGTCACCGCGCGCTCGATATTCGGTTCCTTTGCGCGCAGCCAGTTGACGCACGCATGTCCGTTCGTGACCATCGCGGCGAGCGGTTGATTGACCTCGTGCGCGATCGATGCGGAGAGTTCGGCGACCGTCGCGATCTGCGCTGCGCGCGACAATTGCGCTTGCGTGTCGCGCAATGCGTGCGCGGTCGTCATGCTTTCGTGCACATCCATATGGATGCCATACCAGCGCACGATGCGTCCTTTAGCATCGTGCGACGGCTGCATACGTGTCTCGATCCAGCGGTATTCGCCATCGTGGCGGCGCAGCCGGTAGGTCGTGGTAAGCGCAATGCCGGTCTCATGAGAGCGGCGCCGGCTGGCGATCACACGCGGCGCGTCGTCGGCGTGCAGCAGGTGCGAGCAGCCGCTATCGATCAGCTCACTCGCGCATTTGCCGACAAACTGCAGCACTTGCTGGTTCGCATACTGCAGACGCCCTTCGGCATCGGTGATCACGACCATGCAAGGAAAGCTGTTGAGCGCGTTGCGCAGCGCCTGTTCGTTCGCGTCCGGCCGTGGCGCGAGCGGATGCACGCCACTGTAACGGCCCGGTGTGGAATCGGCGTTGCGTCGAGTGCCGATGTTCGTGTGGATGCTCCCGATCGACTGTGCGAACTGTCCGGCGGCAAGCGGTCCGGCGCGATCGACGACCGCATCGCCGAACAGTGTGAGCTTGCCGGCGCGTGCGCTACGCATGCGATCGTTCGCTGCGGTAAACGCGGCCGGATCCGCCGGTGCGGGATCCGCCCAATGTGCGGCGGCCGGCGCACCGGGCGCCGCGCGCGGCGCTCGTTCCTGCAGTGCGCTCTGTGCCTTGCGGCGCGATGTGATCAGGTCATTGACGATCACGCATACGATCACGAACACGATAAGCCGCGCAATCTCGCCTGCGGCAAACGCATTCGCGTGCGGCAGTGCGATCAGCAGGATGAAACAGACGAGCGATGACACGAGCGTGACGAAACCCGCGACACGGCCGCCGTAGAGTGAACTCATGATCAATGCGAGCAGGTAGCACGACGCGTGGGCGCTCGTGAACCACGCCAGCACCGTTGCGCAAGCGGTCAACAGCAGCGCGACCGCATAGCGCCGTAGTCCGGTTGTCGCCGCGCAGTACGCGACCGTGGGGTGTGCAGCCATGTTTGACCTCGCAAGATCGCGCTCCCGCTAACAGACCGATAGACCAACGCGCACACCGCCGTTTGGGTTCGGATGAGTGCAAGGCGATTGTTGGTAAAGGCGGCGTTGCCGGGCCCGGGGGGAAGGGCGTCGCTATTATGAGGCAACTTACTGATGCCTGGCACTACGCGCGTGCCGATGCAGGCGGGCTGACTTGCGGCTCGATTGATATGAACAGAACGTTGACGTGCGCGAGCCCCGCGATCAGCGCGCGAGCGTCTGCCGCGAAGCGCTTTAGCACCTGGAATGTGCGTGTCGTTACAGCGTGCTTTCATCGTTGCGCTCCCGGTAGAACGCTTAGTAGCGCTTGCTTCCTGACACATCGTTGCGCCCGCCGGGTCGCTCTATCGACCATGCACTGCAGTCGTTGAAACAATGGCCGCGATGCATGGACCCGGAATGATTGTCGCGCGCCCGGCGATGAAAATTTACAACGATGCGATTTGCAATTCTGCTCTACAGTGTCGCTTTCGATGTGACTTCGCTACTAGACGCACGCAATGGAAACCAGTTGTGATGAGGTGGTTGCCTACGTAGTCGACGACGACTCGCGCATTCGTGAATCGATTGGCGAACTGCTCGAGTCAGAAGGTATCGCGACGCTCGGGTTTGATTCAATTGCACGTTATCGTGCGTTCGAACGTCCACCGAAGGCGGCGTGCCTGATTCTCGACATGCGCCTGCCTGACGGTACCGGCCTGAACCTGCAGACGCAGCTCGCGGGCAGCGATCATCCGCCGATCATTTTTATTTCCGGCTACGCGGATGTCGCATCGTCGGTGCGCGCGATCAAGGCCGGCGCAATCGATTTTCTGATCAAGCCGTTCGGCCATCGGGAACTGGTGCAAGCGGTTCGCACCGCATTCGAACAGGACCGCGACGCGCGCATGCTGCGCGCGGAGGATGCGCGGCTCTTCGGACGGTTTGCGTTGCTGACGCCACGTGAACGTGAAGTGATGCCGCTCATCGCGTCAGGCCTCCTGAACAAACAGGCCGCGGCGATTCTCGGCATCAGCGAGGTGACGCTGCAAATTCACCGCGGTCACGTGATGCGCAAGATGGCAGCCAGGTCGTTGCCGCATCTGGTGCGAATGGCCGACCGTTTGCGTGTATCGGGCGAACTGATAGCGCGCGAGCCGGACCGCGGGTCCGGCAACGCAGGTGTAAGCATGTAACGGCTGGGTCGGTTTGCCGCGTGCCGGCCAGGCGCTACGTTTTATCTCCACAGGTTCGTTTGCGCGAGGTCGATTACCTCGTCGGTCTTGCCGTTCAGAATCGCCTTCAGCATATAGAGCGAAAAACCCTTCGCCATTTCCAGATTGATCGAAGGCGGCATCGCGAGTTCCATCCGGTTCACTACCGCGTCGATCAGTACCGGTCCGTCATGCTTGAGGGCGGCCGCAATACCCGCTTCGACCTCGGACGGCTTCTCGAGCCGGATCCCCTTGATGCCGACCGCTTCGGCCATCGCGGCGAAGTTCGGATTGTTCAGGTCGGTGCCGAACGGAACGAACGACGTGGACTTCTGTTCGAGTTCGATAAACCCGAGTGCGCCATTGTTGAACACGCACACCTTGACCGGCAAACCGAGTTGCGCGAGGCTCAGGAAGTCGCCCATCAGCATCGCGAAACCGCCGTCGCCGGACATCGAGATCACCTGGCGGCCCGGAAACGCCGACTGCGCGCCGATCGCCTGCGCCATCGCATTTGCCATCGAGCCGTGCCAGAACGAGCCGATCAGGCGCCGCTTGCCGGTCATCGCGACGTAGCGCGCGCCCCACACGGTGGGCAGGCCGACGTCGCAGGTGAAGATCGCATCATCGCTCGCCTGATCGCTCAAGGCCTTGGCGATCTGCTGCGGGTGGATCAGCGACTCGCGCGAACTCTCGAGCGCGAGCGCATCGAGTTCCTTGCGGGCTTTTTTGTAGTGTTGCTGTGCGTTTTGCAGATGCGCGGCGCTGGTTTTCTTCGCGAGTCTCGGTAGCAATGCGGCGAGCGTGGCCTTCACGTCGCCGACGATGCCGAGGTCAAGCGCGGCGCGGCGCCCAAGATTGCCGGCCGCGTGATCGATCTGCGCGATCTTCGCCTCGTAGTTCGACGGATAGAACTGCATGTACGGGAAGTCGGTGCCGACCATCAGCAGCAGGTCGCAATCGCGCATTGCGTAGTAGCCGGACGAAAAGCCGATCAGGCCCGTCATGCCGACGTCGTACGGATTATTCGCTTCGACGTGCTCCTTGCCGCGCAGCGAATGCACGATTGGCGACTGCAGCGTTTCGGCGAGCGCCATCACTTCGTCATGCGCGCCTTCGCAGCCGGAACCGCACAACAGCGTGACACGCTCGTTATCGTTGAGCAGATCGGCGAGCGCGTCGATGTCGTCGTCGGCCGGCGTGAGGATTGCACGCGGCGGAATCAGCCCGGCGGGCTTGACGGCGGGCGCCTCGAGCGCCTCCTGCAGCGCGACGTCGCCCGGAATTACGATGACCGACACGCCGCGCTTGCCGATCGCTTCGCGAATGGCGATTTCGAGCGTGCGCGGCATCTGGCCGGGAATCGACACCAGTTCGCAGTAGTGGCTGCATTCCTTGAACAGCGTTTGCGGATGCGTTTCCTGGAAGTAGTTGCTGCCGATTTCCCGCGACGGAATTTGCGCGGCGATCGCGAGCACCGGCACGCGGTTGCGATGGCAATCGAACAGGCCGTTGATCAGATGCAGGTTGCCGGGCCCGCAACTGCCGGCACATACCGCGAGGCTGCCGGTCAGATGCGCGTCGGCGCCGGCGGCGAATGCGGCGACTTCTTCGTGACGCACGTGTATCCATTCGATACCGTCGGTTTTGCGGATCACGTCGGTCAACCCGTTCAGACTGTCTCCGACGATGCCATATACACGCTTCACACCTGCGGCTAGCAAAACGTCCACGAACTGGTCGGCTACGATCGTCATCGCTGTTCTCCGGTTTAACTCGCTGAATCAGCACACGGCTTATGCGCGGGCGGATGCTGGGGTTGAAGAAGACAAGGGCACACCATCGCACATAAGAGCACACAATCGCATCCGCTGCGGCGACATCGATTTCGACGGCGCGGCACAAGCGGTGCAACCTGGCGTTGTAGACCATGGCCGGCGCGTTTGCAAGCAGCGGTGCACATGGACGCCAGCGTAGGCACACACGGTTTCGATGCCTATGACATCTTTACGTTAGTTGTGTGCTTTGGCGTCATGTTTCCGTGCGAAGTTGCAAGCGTACGAAGTTTCACGAAAACGCCAACGAGCCTATCGACGCAAAGTCTGTGCTGCGAAATGGTGCCGCGGCGCTGCGGCGCTCTATGATGTGCCGGCCGGTAGCGTGAACGTAAAGCGTGCGCCGCCGAGCGTCGACGCGTTGTCGGCGGCAATGCGCCCGCCATGGGCTTCGATGATGGTCCGGCAGATCGCGAGCCCCATCCCCATGCCGCCTTCGCTGGTCGTGAAGAACCGGTCGAACAGCAGCGCGAGACTCTCCTCGCGGATGCCGGGGCCGTTGTCTTCGATCACGCAGCCGACCATGCCCGGCGACGGCACGATCACGGTCAGCGCGACTTTGCCATGGCCCGTACCGAGCGGCGCGACTGCCTGCATCGCATTGATGGTCAGATTGACGACTACCTGCTGCAATTGCGTGCGGTCCGCCATGATGCGCGGCGCGGCCGGCGCCGGCCGATGCAACAGCTCGACCCCCTTTGCGTGAATTTCATGGCTGAGCAGCAGCAATGCCTCGTCGATCACGTCGTCGAGATAGAGCGGATCGCGGCGCGGCGTGCCTTTTGCGGCCATCGCACGGGTGCGCACGATGATGTCGCTCGCGCGGCGCGCCGATGCGAGCGTGAGCGCGGTCAGCTCGCGCACTTCGTCAAGCGGCGGCTCCGGCCGGTTCAACCAGTTCTGGATTGCCTGCGCGCTCGCGGCTACCGCGCCGAGCGGCTGGTTGATTTCGTGCGCAATCGACGCCATCAGTTCGCCGAGTAGCGAAATCCGGCCGGCATGCGCGAGGTCGGTTTCCAGTTGTTGCAGCTTTTCGCGCACGCGCACGCGCTCGGTGATGTCGATCAGCCCCATTAGCGTCGGCGTGTGGCTGCCGATCGGCTGCGGCCGCGAAATCGCGCACAGCACATCGATGACGCGGCCATCGAGCGTCGCCACTTTCATCTCTTCGTTAAAACGTGTTTCACCGTGGTAGCGGCTTTCGAACGCGCGGCGCAGCGTACCGGGACTTTCGGTCCACAGGCGGCCGGCCGGGCCGACCAGTTGCGCGGCGTCGCCTGCGCGAAACAGTTCGACCGAGCGCGCGTTGACTTCGTCGATTGCGATTGCGCTCGTCAGGCGGCGCAGCACGTCCGGATTGGCGTCGAAATACGCGTTCAGATCGGTGACGCCCGCTTCGCGCAGCGCCGGGAACAGATCGAAGTTACCGTGCATCTGGATCAACGCGATCGGCATGTCGTGAAACAGATGCCGGTAACGCTGTTCGGCTTCACGCAGCGCTTCTTCCTTGCGGATGCGCATCGCGACATCCTGTTCGAGCGCATCGTTGGCAGCCTGCTGGTTCCGGTACGCGAGCTGCAGGCTCGTACACAGATCGTTAAACGACATCACGACCTGATCGAGCTCGTCGGGCGCCGCGGGCTGCCGGCGTTTCAACGCGAGAGCCGCCGCCGGCCGATGGAAATCGTAAGTTCGCATGAACTGCGCGATGGTCGCCAGATGGCGCGTGACGAGCCGCGAGAAAATAAAAAGGATGAACAGCGAAACGAGGAAAGTTTTCGCGCCCTGACTGACGAGGATAACGAGCGCTTCGCCCATCAGCCGGCGGTAGACATCGGTGAGCGCCGCTTCGATATAGAGCGTGCCGATCTGCTTGAGCTTGCCTTCGACCACGCGGTTGATCGGCAGCTCGCGTGTCAGTACCGGTGTGCTCTGCCGGCGTCGCGCCATGATCACGAGCGGATGCCCCGTGCCGGTTTCGCGCACGGTAACGGCCTGGATGTCAGGCAGCTTGAGGATGCTTTCGACCTCGATACGCACCTGCTCGCGGTCCAGATGCCACAGGCTTTCACCGATGATGTCCGGATAACCTTCGCCGATTTCGTTCAGGCGGTGCTCGATCAGACCGACGTCGTACCGGTAATCGAGGTACAGCTGCACGGCGGTCATGATCAGCGTGATTGCGGAACTGAAGATCAGTACGCCGATCAGAAGGCGCATGCCGACGCCGTGACGCATGCCTGCCATGGTCCGCCATGGCCCGACGGAGCCGGCCGCGCGCGCCGCCGGCGGCCATCCGTCAGTGCGGTCCGCATCAGCCGCAGAAGACGCGCATTCCGACCCGGTCGCGTCCTGCGCAAACGTGGCTTTCGCTCGCCGTCGCAAGTCGGCTCCCCCCGTTCGAATTCAGCCCCTAGTATAGTTACTTACGGCTGTCGGCAGCAGCGAGGGCATCACGCTAAACATATGAAGCAAGCGGCTCGCGCGCATACGACGTCCTCACGAACGAGGTGATGCGATGAGCTGCGAACGGGTGCGGCGCAGGTGTCTCCAGGTGGTGGCCTGTTTGATCGGTGTGCTGGGCGTAGGCAGCCTTGCGTGCCTGACCGGCGCGAGCGGCATTGCGCGTGCCGCGAGTTACGGCGCCGTGCTGGCCGGCGCGCAAAGTGAATTCTGGAAGGCCATGGAGGACGGCATTACGCAGGCCGCTTCGGAGCACCAGGTACAGGTGGTGGTCCGCAGTCCGATCGACGACGACCCGCAAAGCAGGTCACAGAATTTGCAGCTGAAAATGGTGCAATGGATGATCGACTCGGGCGTGAAGTCGATCATCCTTGCGCCGATTCCGGTCAACGGCGTAAAGACGCCGGTCAGGTTGCCGGTGCCGGTGGTGTTCATCGACCGGCCGAGCCAGGACTACCAGTCGCTTGCGACCGTCTCTACAGACAATTACGCCGCCGGCCGCACGGCCGCGCGTACCTTGCAGAACGCGTTGCCACGCGGCGCGAAAGTCGGCGTGCTGCGGCTCGCGCGCGACGTGGTGTCGACGAGCGCGCGCGAGCAGGGCTTTATCGACGCGGCGAAAGAAATGGGCTTTCAGATCGTGGTTGACGCGTATATCGGGCACGGTATCCACGAGCCCGAACTGGCCGCGATTGACGCGATCAAAACGTACGGCCATCCTCTCGACGCGATTTTCACGCCGACCGACTTCACGACCGTCGCCGCGGTGCGTGCGCTCGAAGCGCTTGCGCTGAAGCAGCGGCCGAAGCTGGTCGGTTTCGACTATCGGCCGGTCTTCCGCCAGTATCTGCAAACGGGCGTGCTGCACGCGGTGATCGCGCAGGACGCGTATCAGATGGGGTATGTCGCGATGCAGACGTTGCTGAAGGCGGAAGGTGGTAAGCCGGTCCAGACGCAGATCAATATCGACGTACTGGTGCTGAGCGCGGCCAACATCGACGACCCGACGATTGGCGTGAAACTGCGTCAATACCGTTGAGCGCGGCTTGGCCGGTGAAATCGAAAGACATATACAGCGTCGGCGCGATAAAACGGGCGTTTTTTGCACTTCGTGAGCGTCCTCACGGACGGGGAGACCGTTGTGCCCGTTATACTCGAGCGGAAATAACCACGATGTCGCACATATGAAGACAAGAATTGCAGACGGCGAGGCTCGCGACCGCCTGATCATCTGGATCCGCCGCCGAATGGAAGAATTCGGCATCACGATCGACGCGCTGGCCGCATCGATCGAGCACGATCGGCGTCATCCGCCGTTGTACCGCGACGCGCGCGGTAACGAGTGGAACGGCCAGGGGTCGATGCCGGGCTGGTTACAGGCGGCCAAACATGCGGGCGTGGACCCGGATTTTTTCCGCATCGAAGCGAAGCCAATTGCGCAGGGTGGCGGCGCGCAGGAAGCCAGCGGGGCTCCCCGACAGATGGACCTTTTCGGCTAGCATTTGCCGTCCATGGCGTGCGATCGACCGTCGTACATCACCCCGTGCCTTGTTCCGTTCCATGGAGCCCGTGGGAGCTACGCGCCCGTTCATTTACTGAAGCTTCCCGCGCCGGTATCATCCGGTATCATCGATTTTGAAACTTCTCATTTTTGATGAAACTCCATGAAACTCTCCAGCCGGACCCGTGGCATTTCGTCCGGCCGGAACTGGCCGATGCCTATCTAAACGCGTTCGACCTGAAGCTGTCGTCCGCAAGAGGGCTGTTTGCTCGAAGGCGCATGGGCAAAACGGAATTCTTGCGGCGAGATCTGCTGCCAGCGGCGCAGCAGCGTGGCTACCTGGCGGCCTATACGAACTTCTGGGACAGCCGTTCGTCTCCCGCGTCGGCACTCGTGTCGTCACTTGCCGAGGCACTGGAACCGCAGGGTATCCGGGCCGTACTTGCGAAGCTGGGCACGCCTGTGCGCAAGGTCAAGGCCAGTGCGAAAATCCCGGGTGGTATCGAAGGCGCGCTCGAAGCGGAACTGTCGGCGCCCGAAGTGGACCCTGGCGTGGCGCTGCGTGAAGTGCTCAGGCAACTGGATCGGCAGAAGAAGCCGCTGCTGCTGGTGATTGACGAAGCGCAGGTGCTCGCGCGCGCGGAGCATGCCGAATTCGCGCATGCGTTGCGCGCGGCGCTCGACGTCCGCAAAGACCGTATCAAGGTCATTTTCGCGGGCAGTTCGGAAACCACCTTGCGTGAGATGTTTGCGCGTGCGTCCGAGCCCTTCTACAACTGGGCAGCGCTCGAACCGTTTCCGCTGCTTGGAGACGAGTTCGTTGCGTTCACCATCAAGCTGCTGAACAGAATGGCGCGCTACCGGTTGACGCTCGAGCAGGGAAGGCATGCTTTTGAAGAACTGCACCGCACGCCGGAATTTTTCAAACGTTTCGTCGAGCGGTACATGCTTTACCAGCTCGACGGTGACGAGGCGGCACTCTCGCATACGAAGGCCTCGGTGTTTTCCGATGAAAATTTTCTCAAGCAATGGACCGCGATGAAAACTGCCGATCAGATCGTGATCGCGCAGTTGGCACGCGGCGAGACGGACATCCATAGCGCCGCGGGCGTCAAACGTTTGACGCAGATGCTCGGCAGGGTCGCGACGAAGAACACCGCCGCGCAGGCGTTGCGTCGCTTGCAGGCGCAAAACGTGGTGACGCGGCTTGCGGTCGGCGACTACCGGATCGAAGACGAAGCGTTTGCCGAGTGGATCCGCCGGCGTATCGCGCCGCGTCGCTGAACGGCTTCGACGAATTTCACCGACCGCTTTCGAGCAGAAAATTCTCGCCGTACGCCAGGACGTGCCGTGGTCCGGATGGACGTCGACCTGCGCGCGTCCGACCCGATGCGCCAATATTATTGATACTCTGTCGGCATCATCCGATCGAGGACATCACATGGCTGACAACGCAGACGATGGCGCAAGGAGAGGCTTGCGCAAGGGCTTGACGAATTACGGCGACGAAGGTTTTTCACTATTCTTGCGGCGCGCTTTCATCAAGGGCGCAGGCTACACCGACGACGCGCTGTCGCGGCCGATCGTCGCCATTGCGAATACCGGCAGCGCATACAACCCATGCCACGGCAATGCGCCGCAACTGATCGACGCGATCAAGCGCGGCGTGCAGCTTGCGGGCGGCTTGCCGGTCGAATTTCCGACCATCTCGATTGCCGAAAGCTTCTCGCATCCGACGAGCATGTATCTTCGCAATCTGATGTCGATGGACACCGAGGAAATGATCCGCGCGCAGCCTATGGACGCGGTCGTGCTGATCGGCGGATGCGACAAGACCGTGCCGGCGCAGCTGATGGGCGCGGCGGCCGCCGGTGTGCCCGCCATCCAGCTCGTCACCGGCGCGATGCTGACCGGTTCGCATCGCGGCGAGCGGGTCGGCGCATGCACGGACTGCCGCCGCTTCTGGGCGAGCTTTCGTGGCGACCAGATCGACGACGCGGAGATCGACGCAGTCAACACGCAACTGGTCGCGACAGTCGGCACCTGCTCGGTGATGGGCACGGCCAGCACGATGGCGTGCATTGCCGAGGCGATGGGCATCATGCTGCCGGGCGGCGCATCGCCGCCCGCGGTGAGCGCGGACCGGATCCGCGTTGCGGAGCGTACCGGTACGCAAGCTGTCGCGATGATCGGCGCGAATCTCACCCCCGCGAAAATCATCACGCCAAAGGCGATCGAAAACGCGTTGCGCGTGTTACTCGCAATTGGCGGCTCGACGAACGGCATCATCCATCTGACCGCTATCGCCGGCCGCCTCGGTATCCGGATCGACCTCGATTCGCTCGACCGGATGGCGCGCGAGACACCGGTCCTCGTCGATCTCAAACCGTCGGGGCAGCACTACATGGAAGATCTGCATCGAGCGGGCGGCCTCGTCACCGTGATGCGTGAGATGAAACATCTGCTGCACCTCGACGCGTTGACGGTCACCGGCCGCACGCTGGGCGAAGAGCTCGACGCGGCGCCGCCGGGCTTCAAACAGGAGGTCGTGCGTCCGATCGCGAAACCGGTCTATCCGCAAGGCGGTATCGCGGTGCTGCGCGGCAATCTTGCGCCAGGCGGAGCGATCATCAAGCAGTCCGCGGCGAATGCGCAGTTGATGGAGCATGAGGGCCGCGCGGTCGTATTCGAAGACGCGCAAGACCTCGCGCGCCGCATCGACGACCCCGCGCTCGATGTGACCGCGCACGACGTGCTGGTGTTGAAGCGGATCGGACCGGTCGGCGCGCCGGGCATGCCGGAGGCCGGCTACATACCGATTCCGCGCAAGCTCGCACGGGAGGGCGTGAAAGACATGGTGCGCATCTCGGACGGCCGCATGAGCGGCACCGCGGCCGGCACGATCGTGTTGCATGTCACGCCGGAAGCGGCGATCGGCGGGCCGCTTGCGATCGTGCGCAATGGCGACCGGGTTCGGCTTTCGGTGCAACAGCGTTCGATCGAACTGCTGCTATCCGACGATGAGATCGCCGCGCGGCTTGCCGCATTGCCGCCGCGCGAAGCCGACCCCGATGCGCGCGGCTACCGCAAGCTATTTCTCGAGACGATCATGCAAGCCGACGACGGTTGCGATTTCGACTTTCTGCGTGCGCCGAAGGTGGTGGCCACGGTGCCGCGCGGCCAGGATTGACTGGCATGGTGTCGTGCCGGCGCGGTATCGCGAAGCGGGCGCGCACGCGCGACGCGGTCCGCGTGTTGCGCGCGGCGTGCATGCCCGCTTGCGTATGCACGCCACGCTTACCGTGCTCAAGCATGCTGCGCGGCCGTGCTTGCCGCATCGGCCACGCATTGCGCAAGCTTGCGCACCGCGGACGGCACTTCGCGGCACCGGCGCTCGACCAGCACGATCTCGCGATCGAACGTATCGTCGCCGAGCGACAGCGGCACGACGGATTTCGGCAATTTGCCGAGCCCCACGGTGAGCGGCAGCAGCGCGACGCCCAGGCCTCGCGCGACGAGTCGCACGATACCGGGCAATTCGTCGAGTTCGATTGCGTCGTCGACTTCGATACGCATGCGCCGCAGAAACCGGTCGACCTGCCCACCGCCGAACGAGCGGCGGTCATAGCGGATAAACGGCAGCGCCGCCAGCGCGTCGCGCCATGCGGCGCGTGCGTAAGCGGCCGGGGCGAGCAACACGAACGGTTCCTTCACGAGCGTCTGGCTATCGAGTTCCGCGGGCAGTGCAAACGGCGGCTTGATCAGCACCGCGAAATCGAGTTCGCCCGCATCGACCTGGCCAAGCAACGCAAGCGACACACCCGGCACGACACGCACTTTCCAGCTGGTCCATTCGGCGCGGAATGCGGCCAGCGCATCCGCGAGAAACGACGTCTGCGCCGATGCGATCGCGCCGATGCTGACTTCGCCCGCCGCTTTGTGCGTTGCGCCGCGATCGCCAAGGCGCGCGAGCAGCGCAAGGATTTCTTCGGCAAGCGCGAGCGTTTCGCGGCCCGCGTCGTTCAGCGTCGCGGAGCGCCCGGTGCGGTCGAACAGCGCATGGCCGAGGCTGCTTTCGAGCCGCTGCATCTGCGCGCTGACGGCCGACTGGGTGAGGCCGATCTGTTCGCCGGCCGCGGCAAATGTGCGGTGCCGCGCGACGGCGACAAGGGTGGAGAGTTCGCGGAGCATGGGGTTCGATTCATCAATATTTTTGAGGCTGAGAGCGAAATCATATCGCTTTCAACCAATTTTGTTTGTCAGTAGACTACGGTTCAAATCCCGGGTTGCCTGCCGGTATTCGCTGTTTGTTCATCCACGACCCACAGAGACTCCCATGACCGATACGACGCAAGGCGCGATGCCGCCATTCCATCTCGCGTTTCCAGTTCATAGCCTCGCGGCCGCGCGCGCGTTTTACGGCGACTTGCTAGGCTGCCCGGAAGGCCGCAGTTCGCCCGAGTGGGTCGATTTCAATTTCTATGGCCATCAGATCGTCGCGCATCTGTCGCCCGATGAAGCGGGTCACCGCGCGACCAACGCGGTCGATGGCGATGCGGTGCCGGTGCGCCATTTCGGCGTGGTGCTGTCGATGCAGCAATGGGACGCGCTCGCGGACAAACTGAAGGGGGCGGGCACGAAATTCGTTATCGAACCGCATATTCGCTTCAAGGGTGAAGTCGGCGAGCAGGCGACGATGTTTTTCCTCGACCCGTCGGGAAACGCGGTCGAGATCAAGGCATTTGCCAATATGGCGTCGCTGTTTGCGAAGTGACACGTGGCATTTAGTGCGATGGCGTGAGCGTGATCAACATAGGGAACGCTGCTCGGGTAATTGAAAAAGTGCGGGCAAATCGGCCGCGTTATCGGGGCTTTCGAATGCGGCGGCCAGTCGTATTCTCGATGCTGGAGCCGGCCGCGCCGGCTTGCCTGTCTACCCGATGAATACCCATCTGAGCAGCCGCTCGAAGGAGAGTCACTGTCATGCAGATTCGCGATAACGCAGCCGCGTCGCTGGCCAGTCATCCTGTGTCGTCCGGCGTCGCCGGGCGCAACGACGGGCCGTCGTTCCAGGACGTGCTGGCGCAACTGAACGACTACACGGGCAGCAACCCCGGCCAGGGCATGTTCAACTCGATTCTTGCGCAATTGGGCATCACACCGCAGGAGTATGCGCAGATGACGCCGCAGGAACGCGCGAAAATCGAAGAGAAGATCCACGAATTGATGAAGAAGGAAATGCAGGCGCAGATGCAGCAGCAAAACCAGTCGATGCAACTGACGCAAATGCAGCAAACGGGCACGCAGACTGGTACGCAGTCGGACACATCGTCGCACAAGCGCGGCACGATCGATTTCGCGGTCTGATTACCACCGGCAAGACCGATTACCGGTTACAGGAAAGCGGCACGCGCCACCTCGTTCGGCGGGCGGTGCGGCCGTGCAAACCAAACGCGTTACGAAGCGCGACGCGTCGCGATAACCTGGTGCATGAACGTGTCGATCAGCCGCGCACACTGATCGGGCTGTTCGTCGAGCGCGAAATGACCGGCCTCCAGGATATGAATGTCCGCATCCGGCAGATCGCGCCGATACGCGTTCGCCTCGGCAACCTGAAACGACGGATCGTACTTGCCCCATAGCACCAGCGTGCGCGGCTGGGTCTTTTTTAACCATGCTTGCCATGCCGGATACGACGCGACGTTCGTTCGATAGTCGTAAAAGAGGTCGCTCTGAATATCGACTTCGCCTGGCCGGCTCAGAAACGCGAACTCATCCATCCACAGGTCGGGATCGTAACGGTCGACATACGGGCTCGAGCCGAGATGACGAAGCTTCGTTGCGTTAAATGAAATCAGGTTTTCGCGCAGCGCGGCTTCATTCGCTGCGCGATTTGCCCAGAATTCCCGGCGCTTGTTCCACAATGGCCCGAGCCCGTCCTCGTGCGCGACTGCGTTCTGAATGATCAACGCATCCACCCGCTCCGGGTGCGCAAGCGCGAGCCGGAATCCGACCGGGCCGCCGTAGTCCTGCATCATCAGCACGTAGTGCGACAGGCCGAGCTTTACGGTGAACGCGTCGACGACCTGCGCGAGGTGATCGAACGTGTAGTTGAACTTTGCGGGAGGCGGCGCAGCGCTATTGCCGAAGCCGGGATAATCGGGGGCGATCAGATGGTAGCGATTCGCGAGCCGCTGGAAGAGCGGATTGAACATTCGCGACGAAGACGGAAAGCCATGCAGCAGCAGGAGCGTCGGCGCGTTGCGCGGACCGGCTTCGCGGTAGAACACGGCTACTCCATCGATATCGACGGTGTGATAGAGCACCTGTGCTTCGCTCGTATGCGGCATCTCAGCTCCTTTCGCGGGACAGTACGGCGCATGGCTTAGCGCGATGGCTGCGGCGGCCACGGCGACGAATCGTTTCCACATCGGTTCGCACATCGGCATGTTCATCTCTGGGGATGGGTGGAAGGATGCCATGGTGATCATAAGCGCTGCCGCGACGGAGCGCGCGTTAGCCCGCAGGCGCCGCGCCGGTGCCGGGTTCGACGTTCCGTCGAGGAAGAAGGGCGCTCCATGGTCGAATGCCGACGGTGCATCGCGTGAGGCGAAACGAAGATTCGCGTCAGCATGGAATTTGCGCGATGTTTGGCCGGTTAATCCGGCTAAATCCGGAACGGCAAACGTTTGCATTGATTTCTATTGCGCGATATAGCCGGAGACATTCGAATATATTCATATTTTTTCACATTACGGATGGCGTAAATTGAAACGTTTGCATTTAATAAATGAACGAACTCGTTGAAACTGTCACGCAAAATACATAGAGAAATATTAGCGTGCTGGCTTCCAGTCACACATCGGCTCGTTTGCCATGCATCCAGCGTTTTCGCGGTTTCGCCGTTCGTCGAAGCAGGGCGACCCCCATTCTGCCGGCGATTTATGTCAGGAAGTTCCAGCAGTCGATGCTGAAGACTCCAACTCATTAGTGATGGAAATTTTTTCATCACGCGGCGATGTCGCGAGCCTGGCTGTGATTGAAGAGAATCGGCCAATTGGCCTGATCAATCGCGATATCTTTCTGTCGCAAATGAGCAAGCCTTTCCATCGCGAGCTGTACGATAAAAAAAGCTGCATCGCGTTTATGGACAAGGAGCCGCTCATCGTCGATGCGGGTATGAGCATCGAGGCACTGACGTTCAAGGCTGTCGAAACCGGCGAAAAGGCGCTGGTGGATGGCTTTATCGTGACGCGCGACGGCGGCTTCGCAGGACTCGGCAGCGGCCTGCAACTGATGAGCGCGGTCGCGCAGATGCAGGCGGAGAAAAACCGCCAGATCATGCAAAGCATCGAATATGCGAGCGTGATCCAGCGCGCGATGCTGCGCGCATCGCGCGATACACTCTCTGAAAGGCTGCCGGATGCCGCGATGGTGTGGGAGCCGCGCGACGTGGTCGGCGGAGACTTCTATCATTTCGCCGCGTTTGCGCAGGGCTGGTTCGGCGCGGTTGCCGACTGCACCGGTCACGGTGTGCCCGGCGCGTTCATGACGCTGCTCGCGTCGGCGTCGCTGTCGCAGGTGCTCGAAAAACTCGGCCCGGGCGATCCTGCGGCGCTGCTGGCGGCACTGAACCGCAACGTCAAGGGCTTGCTCGGGCAAGCGCAACGCGCCGGTGAAGTGCCCCAATCGAACGATGGCCTGGACGCCGCGTTCTTCTGGTTCGATGCGATTAAAAGCGAACTGCATTTCGCCGGTGCGAGGATCGCGCTGCATATCCTGCAGCCGGACGCCGACCACTTCGAAACGATCGCGGGCGACCGCATGGGGGTCGGCTACGTCGACAGCCTGTCCAACTATGCGTGGACACCACTCACCGTTGCGGTACAGCCCGGCAGCCTGATTTTCATTTGCACGGACGGTCTGATCGATCAGATCGGCGGCCCGAAAAATATTTCCTTCAGCCGGCGCCGCGCGCTTGACCTGATTGTCAAACATCGTGCGCAGGCGCCGTCGGCGATCTGCGAAAACTTGCGGCGCTCGCTATCCGAATGGCAGGGCGCGCAGCGCCGTCGCGACGACGTCACCCTATTCTGTGCCCGCATTTAGCTACCCAACTGAGATGTCTCAATTACTCGATCAAGACAGCGCATTCTTTGAACTGGCACGTCGGCGTAACGTGCTCTTCTATCATAAAGGCTACTTCTCTCATAACATCGTGGCGGCGATGGGCGAGGTCGTGAAGCTGCAACTGGAAGTCGCCGGCGTAAGCGGCCCGACCCGCCGCAAATTGTTTTCGTCCTTTGTCGAACTGTCGCAGAATATCGTCCAGTATTCGTCCGGCACGCTACAGCCGGATGGCGAAGGCGGCGGCACCATCCGTGAAGGCGCGGTATGCATCAGCACCGACGGCGAGCGGCACCTGATGTTATGCGTGAATCCTATCGCGACCGCCGACGTCGATACGCTGCGCAACAAACTGGAACCAATCCGCAATATGTCCCTTGAGCAGATCAAGGAGGCCTACAAGGTCACCTTACGGTCTGAAACCCCAGCGGATAGCAAGGGCGCGGGCCTAGGTTTTCTGACGATGGCGCGCGACGCAAGCGCGCCTCTCGAGTTTGCTTTTTATCCGCGTGCCGACGAACCCGGAACCACGCTGTTTTGCCTCATGGCCATCATCTGAGTAAGGAGGCGCACGAGCCCATGGATAATCTTTATATTGCTGCAACCGCAACGTCCCCGGAAGTCGATTTTCGCTTCGACCAGCATTCACTGCTGCTCAGAGGGGAGTCGTACCCCGAGAATGCGGCGGCTTTTTATGCACCCATCATCGAGCAGATGCGTCAGTACCTCGCGGAGTCGGTCGGCGCGGTCATCACCATCGATGTGGTGCTGACCTACTTCAATAGCTCCAGCACGAAGATGCTGTTTAGCATGTTCGACGCACTGGACCAGGCAGCGCAGTCCGGCAGCCGCGTGTTGATGAACTGGTACCGCGACGAAGAGGACGAGACCATCGCTGAATTCGGCGAAGAGCTGAAGTCCGATTTCCACGCGATCGAATTTACCGATCGGCCTGTCTCTCACCAGGGACAATAAGGTGGCCGCGCTCCCGTATCCGGAATCGCCTGTCGGCGACGTGCCCGACCTGTTCCAGAATGAGAACGATGCACTGGACAAGGCACGCGCGATCTACGCCGCTGTCAATGCCGATGCGGTCGAATACCGGCAGTCGCTGGGCGAACTGATCGCGCATTTCGAGCGTCTGATGCGCGAGACGCGGCGTCTGATTGGCCGCAGCGACCGGGCCGAGCGTGAAATGCAGATGCTCGCGCAGCAGTTGGCGCATCGTGCGACGCACGACGCGCTGACCGGCGTGTTCAACCGCAGCGCGGTGATCGAGCGGACCATCAAGGCACTGCGCGCCAATAGCGCAGTGATGATCGTGCTGGACATCGACGAGTTCAAACGGGTCAACGACGAATTTGGCCATCCGACAGGCGACACGGTCATTCTCGGCATCGTCGACTGTCTGCGGCGCATCGTCGGCGAGCGCGGGATGATCGGGCGGGTAGGGGGAGAGGAATTTACTGTGCTGCTACCTGGGCACGCACTCGCCGACGCATTACAACAGGCCGAAAAAATGCGCGAAGCAATCGGCAATCATGTATTTGCGCCGCCGGTGAACCGTCGTATTACAGCAAGCTTTGGCGTGAGCGCGAATCCGGCTGGAACCGATTTCGACACAGCCTATGGTCTCGCAGATGCCGCGTTGTATCGCGCGAAGCGCGGCGGACGCAATCGGGTGGAGTTCGCCGGTCAATGAACGGTGTGCCGCGCGGCGCCCCTGCACGCGGTTTCAGCACGAAGAAGCACCAAAATAGCTTAATAAGCAGACGAATAACGAAAGGACAGCGCGCGGAATAAGCCGCGCAAACCGGCTGTTGTATCGGTTGATATCAGGCAATTGCCGAGCGACGATCGATCGAAGGCCGAACCATGTCCGCTATTCCTTCCCTGACCCTCACCATCAATGGCCCATCGGCAAGACGAAGCGTCGCCGTCGATGCGCAGGGTGCGACGCTCGGACGCGGTGCCGATTGCACAGTCGTGCTGGCCGACGGGCGGCGCGCGATTTCGCGCGTGCAGGCACGTATCGAATGGCGCGGCGACCGCTATGTGCTGATCGACACCGGAGGCCATCCGACGCTCGTGAACGGCAACGCGCCGGATGCCTCGCGCGAAGTAATCCTGCGTGACGGCGACATGCTGAGCATCGGCGCATACCTGATCGAGCTCGACCTCGATCATGCCGGACTGAGCGCGCCGCTGGAACCCGAGCCAGGTGCGGCCACGGTGTCCGCGCCACTGCCCGGCACGATGCAAGCCGGGCATCACGTGCCGCCACCGACGCGGCGTAGCCACATCTTCCCGCCGGTCGCGGACGAACCGTTCTTCGCGATGCCCGCTGCCGCGCTGACGGCGCTGCGGGGCTACGCGCCGCACGACGACGCGGCGACGCGCGTCGCACAGGCCTCACCTCCGGCGGCATCAACGATCGAACCCGTATCGGCTTCGGCCGATGAACGCGCGACGGTGGTCCATCAGCGTGAACCTGCATCATCGGACACGGTTCTGGGCGCGCTGCTCGACGGCCTTGGCGTCGAGCCCAATCGCATCGGCGACCGGTCGCCGGTGGAACTCGCGCGGCTGGCCGGCTCGTTGCTGCGGGACGCGCTGCAGGGCACGATGCATGCGCTGCGCGCACGCACGAGCACGCAGCAGCAGACACCCGTCCCGACGACGATGATTGACACGCATGGCAATAATCCGCTGAAGTTCTTTCCGGATGCCGAAGCGGCGCTGGCGCAAATGCTGTGCAACGACGGCGGCGCGTGGCTCGAGCCGCGCGCCGCGGTGCGGCAGGCATTCAAGGAGCTGCGCGATCACGAACTGGCGCTGGTCGCGGGACTATGCGCGACGCTCGCCGATGTGCTCTCCGGGCTCGCGCCGGAGGAGATTGAGGCGCGCCTGCGGCCGCGTGGGCGCATCGAAGCAGCGTTGTCGAGCCGCCATGCGCGCCTGTGGGAGGTCTACGTCGACGCGTGGCGGCAGACCAGACAGCGGGTCGGCCCCGAGTTCCAGCGCGCGTTTCGCGAGCCGTTTGCACGCGCGTACCAGGCGCAGCTCGATGCGCTCGCGGAGAAGGCTGATACCGCGGGTTAGCGCAGTGCGACCGGCGGTTCAAGCGAGCGCTGATACCTGGCGCTATGGCGGCTCATCCGGCTGATCCGGCGTGCGCGTTGTCGTCTCGACGTTGTGTGCCACGAGCCACGCGCAATGTTGCGCGTGCAAGTTCGCACGCTGCGATCAACCCGAAGAGTCATCCAGTTCGCGCAGAAACGCGGCCTTGTCGGCGGTAGCCGGCAACGCATCCGCAAGCCGTGCATGGAAGGTCGCCGCATCGGCGCCGCGTGCGGCCCGCGCCGCGACGATACGCGCGATCGGTCCGATATGGCTTGCAAGGCGGCGCGCGGCAGCATCGATCCGTTGCGGATCGAGTGGCACGCCGGCTCGGGCTGGCGGCGCGCTGACCATTGCACCACCGGCCGCGCTACCCGAGCCCCCAACCACGCCACCACCTGACACCGCCGCCCCCGCGGCCCGCACCGAACCCGCCGCCGATGTCGCGTTGGCTTGCGCGGCATGACGCGCAAGCAACGCGTCGAATTCGCGCCGCGCTGCGTCGTCGGGCAAATGCCGGGCAAGCTGTGCGGACAACGTCTGCGAGTCGCTTGCCTGCGCGGCCGCGCGCCGTATCAACCGGGTCGCGACCGGTCCGACATAGCTCGCCAGACGTTGCTCGAGTTGTGCGAGCAGTTCCGGCGGCCAATGACCGGCAGCGCCCGCTATGACACCGCCGGGCGCGGTCGTCTCAGCAGTCGCGACACGCGCGGCGGATGGCGGCTGCGGGGGGGCGAGCGCGGCGCGCGTAAGCGGCGCGACCAGCACCGTGCGATCCGGATCGTCGGCGGCCGTCAGCGAATCGAGCAGCGTCAGCAGCGCGACGCGCCAGCTTTGCGCGGACGCATAACGATCATCGGGCCGCTTCGCGAGCGCCTTCAACACCATCGCATCGAGCTCCGGCGGCACGCCGGCCACCCGTTGAGACGGCGCTGGCGGCATCTCATTGAGCACCTGCTGCATTACCGCGGCAGCGGTGCCGGTGAACGGACACACGCCGGTCAGGATTTCATGAAGCACGACACCGGCGGAAAAGAGATCGCTGCGCGCATCGATCGGTTCGCCCGAAAACTGCTCCGGCGACATATAGCTCGGCGTGCCGATCATCATTCCTGCACGCGTGAGCCGTGACGTATCGAGCTGCGCGATGCCGAAGTCGGTGACCTTGCATTCGCCGCGCTGCGCGATCATCAGATTGGCCGGCTTGATGTCGCGATGGATCACGCCGAGTTCGTGCGCGTACGCAAGCGCGTCCAGCAGTTGCGCGAACCAGACGAGTGCGCGTGCGAGCGGCATCGTGGTTGCGCTTTGCGCATGGTGCGCGAGCCGCTCAGCAAGACTCTCGCCGCGCACATACTCGAGTGCGATAAAGGCAGCGCCGTCCGCCTCACCGTAATCGAACACGGCGACGATATGCGGATGCGCGAGCCGTCCGGCCGCGCGAGCTTCATTGACGAAACGCTCCGGCAATTGCGCATCGGCGACGCTGGCTGGGCCCGCTAACCCGTCACGCAGCAGCTCGGTGCGGATCGTCTTCAGCGCGACGTGCCGCTGGATGTGCGGATCGGTGGCCAGATAGACCACCCCCATCGCACCGCGCCCAAGCACACGCTCGACGCGGTAGCGGCCAATCTGCCGCGGCAGCGATTCCGGTTGCCAGATCATGACGGGGACGCGTCGCGCCTCGCTCAGGGTTTCGGTTCGTCGAGAATTTCGAACGCGGCGACGAGGCTCGTGCGCATCCGTCCGAACGACACGGCCAGCGACGCGATTTCATCGCCGCCGCCGGTCGGCAGTTCCACGCCGTCGAGCTTGCCGAGGCTCACTTCATCGGCTGCGCGAGACAGTGCCTGCAAACGCCGCGTGACAAGAAAATGCACCATCACGTTCAACACGACGAGCACGACGACGAACACCACGGTCAACGACGCCATAAAGCTGCGCCATACCGCGCGGCCGCGCGCAATCGATTGCGACATCGGCACCGACACGAACTCGGCGCCGATCACGTCGTTCATCGTCCAGCCGAAGCCGTTCGCAGGGCCGTACTTGTCGAGCATCGTGCGCGGCGCGGCGGACGGCGTGCTGTGGCATTGCAGGCAGGCGGCATCGGTAATGCGGCTCGGGCGCGCGAGAAACAGCAAATGCTCGCCGCCCGGGGTGCGACGCTGTCCGGTGATTTCCTTTAACTGCGGATGATCGTGCAGATGCCCGATCACTTCTGTTTCCCAATCGGTGGGGCGATCACGCGGATTGGTGGGGTTCAGCATCGCCGACTTATACGAAAAGTTCGGGAACGCGCTTTGCAACGTGTTCAGCATTTCGATCGCTGAAAACGCCGGCACCGACTCCGGCACGAACGAGTACTTGATTTGCGTGGCCAGCAGCGGCGTGATGTGCTTCGCGGTGTAGTTCTGCATCGCGCTTGCCGCGCTCGCCAGCACATCCGCGTCGTGACGTGTTGCGTCGAGCGCCTGCTGCTGCAGCACACGGTCCGCGACAATGCCCGCGGCGACGAGTCCGATCGCGAACATCGTGATGAACACCAGATTGAATTTGATCGCGAGTGACAGCTTCATGGGCGCAGGAACATTGAACGGTAAACGGAAGGCACGCTGGAAGCGGCGCTGCGCGGCGTCGCGTTTTGCCCCGGCGCTTTCACGGTCCGGGGCGGCGGCGGATAGAGCAGCGCGCGCCACTCCGGCAACGTGCCCAGATGCTGATCGATGTCATGTCGAAACGCGGCGTCCGACAGCCGCGGGCGAAACCGGTCCGTAAAACGCGTGCCTGGTTGTGTGCGCACGCCAAGCGAACTCTGCAGCCAGTCCGACACGTCGTCGTAACTGACAGGCCGCGTGGTTTCGGAAGGTTTGTCGTGCACGACCTTCGGAGCCGGTAATAGATGCAGTGCATCGCGAAACGCCACGGGCATCGCGGCAAGAAACGCCGCATCCGGACGCGGCGCGACACCCGTCGATGGACCCGACGCGCGGCGCGCGATGAACTGGTTCGCCGATAGTTGAATGGCCGCGGGCTTGCCGCGCACATTCGCCGGCGGCAGTACGGACACCGAGCCGCTTTCGCAAAAGAGCGCATCCGCATCGTCGTATCCTGGCGGCGACGCCGCGATAACGATCGCCGCATTGACGCCCGGCGTATATCGCCCGCGTTGCGTCTCGATGACGGGCGCCGTGCAATCGGCGCCACCGCATCCGTGCAGCAACTTCATCCAGCCTTGCAGTAGCGCGATATGCGCATCGCGCGCGAGCAGCACGCGCGTGCCGGGTCCGAGCGCGGCCACGTCGCCTGAATCGTTCTGAATCTGCAGGCCCGCGGCGCTCGCCGTTTCGACGATATCGTTGCTGGCGAAGCGCTGTCCGACATCGGCCTCGTATACAGAGGTGTCGTGAATGGTCGTTGCATGCGCATCTGCCTGCGTGAGCGTCCAGCTCGCGTGCGCCTGCGACGCAATGGCGATTAACCCGAGCCCCGCGAGTCGCGATGCATAACGGTTCGATACTTTGAACATCATTCGAACGAGTGGTCTGACGGAAAACATTCGGCACGTCATCAAGATTTGCGCGCACGGGGGTGTGCAGCGTAACGACACAACAGTCATGCTCGCGCTCTTATTCCGCACTTCGCATCGCCGCACGGAAATTTATTTCTCGCATGCGACATCGGTTGCGACCTGTGTTCGGTAGCGATGTATGAGCACCTTATTCAATGAGGGAATATCACGGGGCGTCCAAATGTTCTGTGTAGCGAACGGCAACTGAACAGGTCGTCGCACAAGTTCGATCCCCTTTCATTTACGTCACCTTATGTCTCTCCAGGACCCTTTCTTTCAAAGGAGACAGCACATGGCCACGAGGCAGAGCAGTCAGAAATTCATCGCGCGCAACCGGGCGCCGCGCGTGCAGATCGAGTACGACGTCGAGTTGTACGGCGCCCAGAAGATGATCCAGATTCCATTCGTGATGGGCGTGATGTCGGATCTGTCGGGCGCGAATGGCGGCGATTTGCCGCCGATTGAAGAACGCAAGGCGCTCGAGGTCGACGTCGACAACTTCGACCAGCGCATGCAGGCGATGAAGCCGCGTGTGAACTTCACGGTGGCGAACACGCTCACCGGCGAAGGCCGGCTCGAAGTGGATATCACGTTCGACAGCATGGACGACTTTTCTCCGGCCGCCGTCGCGCGCAAGGTCGACTCGCTCGCGAAGCTGCTCGAAGCGCGCACGCAGCTCGCGAACCTCGGCACCTATCTGGACGGCAAGGCGGGCGCGGAAAAGCTGATTGCGGAGGCGATCAAGGACCCCGCGCTGCTTCAGTCGCTCGCCTGCGCGCCGAAGCCTGCTGACGGCGACGCCGAACCCGACCACGAATGAGACAGACCATGGACACCGACAAGCAAGCCGACAACGCCCCCCTCGCGCAAGCGACCGAAGCCGGCAGTGGCGATTTCGCCGCACTGCTGACGAAAGCCTTCAAACCGAAAACCGAGCGCGCGCGGGAAGAAGTCGAAGCGGCCGTGCGCACGCTAGCCGAGCAGGTGCTAAGCCACTCGCACATCGTGTCGGACGATGTCACGCAAACCATCAATGCGTACGTGGCCGAACTCGACCGCAAGCTTAGCGAACAGCTGAACCAGATCATGCATCACGCGGACTTCCAGAAGCTCGAGGGCGCATGGCGCGGGCTGCATCATCTGGTGACGAACACTGAAACCGATCCGATGCTGAAGATCCGCGTGTTCAATATTTCGAAGAAGGATCTCGCGAAGAACCTCAAGCGCTTCAAAGGCATTGCATGGGACCAGAGCCCGGTGTTCAAGAAGGTCTATGAAGAGGAGTACGGCCAGTTGGGCGGCGAGCCTTACGGTTGCCTGATCGGCGACTACTACTTCGACCATAGCCCGCAGGACGTCGAGCTGCTGCGCGGCATTTCGCAGATCGCCGCGTCGGCGCACGCGCCATTCATATCAGCGGCCGATTCAAATCTGCTCGGCATGGAGAACTGGAACGAGCTGTCCAACCCGCGCGACCTGTCGATGATCTTCACGACCCCCGATTACGCGGGCTGGCGTTCGCTGCGTGAAATGGACGACGCGAAGTACCTCGCGCTGACCATGCCGCGCACGCTCGCGCGGCTGCCGTATGGCTCGAGAACCGATCCGGTCGACGAATTCGACTTCGAGGAAGACACCGAGGGCGCGGATTCATCGAAGTACACGTGGCAGAACGCAGCGTATTCGATGGCGGTGAACATCAACCGCTCGTTCAAGTTCTACGGCTGGTGCACGCGGATTCGCGGCGTCGAGTCGGGCGGCGCGGTGGAGAACCTGCCGGTGCATACGTTCCCGAGCGACGACGGCGGTGTCGACATGAAGTGCCCGACCGAGATTGCGATTACCGACCGGCGCTCGGCGGAGCTCGACAAGATGGGCCTGATGCCGCTCGTGCATCGCAAGAATTCCGACGTGGCCGCGTTTATCGGCGCGCAGTCGGTCGCGAAACCCGAGGAATACGACGACCCGGCCGCGACCGCCAATTCGAACCTGTCCGCGCGCTTGCCGTACATGTTCGCGTGCTGCCGTTTCGCGCATTACCTGAAGTGCATCGTGCGCGACAAGATTGGCTCGTTCAGCACCCGCGAGCAGATGGAGAACTGGCTGTCGAACTGGGTGATGAACTACGTCGACGGCGACCCGGTGAACTCGAGCGAGGAAACCAAGGCGCGCAAGCCGCTCGCGGCCGCGCAGGTGGTGGTCGAGGAGGTCGAGGGCAACCCTGGCTACTACACGTCGAAGTTTTTCCTGAAACCGCATTACCAGCTGGAGGGACTGACCGCATCGTTGCGGCTCGTGTCCCGCTTGCCGTCGGCGAAAGCCGCGTAATTCGCGAACCTACCCGCAAACGAGGAGAGATGTGAAATGGCATTCGATATGCACGTGAAATTCGGCACCGGCGCGGTGACCATTCAAGGCGCTTCCAACCATTCGAAGCACAAGAACGAAGTACCGATCGTGTCATGGGCATGGGGCTGCAGCAACACCGGCAATCTGCACACCGGAGCAGGCTATGCGTCGGGCGGCAAGGCGAACATTCAGGACATCACGATCACGAAGTACGTCGACAGCTGCTCGAACGCGATTCTGAACGCGGTGTGCACCGGCGCGCGCGTCGATAACGCGTACCTGTACGTGACCAATGCGACTGGCCAGCAAACCGACTTTCTGACGATCGAACTGAGCGAAGGCGTGCTGATCACGTCGGTGTCCACCGGCGCGGCCAGTAGCGACGAACGCATTACCGAGAGCCTGACGCTGCACTTCGGCAAGTTCAAATACTCGTTCCAGCCGCAGGACGACGAGGGCAAGGCAAGCGGCGGCACCAAGGACTTCACGTTTGACATCCAGCAGGTCGCCAAGCAGTAAACCGCGCGACTCGCCTGGCGTACGAGTCAGCCGGGTTAGCGGGTTTCGCCGCGGCCGTCATGCGTCCTTGCATCGCATGCCGGCCGGCGGCGCCCCATTCTTTTCGTTGCAGCGAACCCCTTCGGACTTCCTGTCGTGACCCTTTACGTGACATCTTCCACTGTAGCCGCCAGCGCCGACACGCTGCTCAGGCAAGCGCGCGTGAGCGACGCGATGCAAGCGCTGAGCGCGCAGGTGAAGCAGCATCCCGCTGATCCTGCGAAGCGGGTGTTCCTGTTCCAGCTGCTCGCACTGATGGGCCAATGGGAGCGCGCGGAGAACCAGCTGAAAGTAGCCGGTGAGCTCGATGCGCGCAACGCAATGATGGTGAGCGCCTATCAGCTCGCGTTGCGCGGCGAGCGTGAGCGCGCAGCGGTGTTCGCGGGCAGCGGCAATCCGACGCTGATCGGCGAGCCGTCGGAGTGGCACGCGCAGTTGCTGCAAGCATTCCGGTGGCTGCGCGAAGGGCATATCGCGCAGGCCCTCGAACTGCGCGGGCAGGCGTTCGAAGCGGCCGAGACGGTGCGCGGTTCGATCGACGGCGAACCGTTCGAATGGATCGCGGATGCGGACTCGCGTTTCGGCCCTTGCCTCGAAATGATCGTCAACGGCGCTTACGCGTGGGTGCCGTTCTCGCGCTTCAGTGCATTGCGCTTCGACGCCCCGACCGACCTGCGCGACACGATCTGGGCGCCCGCGCAGATCACGTGGCGCAACGGCGGCGAGACGGTCGGTTTCGTGCCATGCCGTTACTACGGCAGCGAGCAGTCGGACGATGCGCAGCTGATGCTCGCGCGGCGTACCGATTGGACTGATTGCCGGGCCGCGAACGCTAGCGGCAGCAGCCCGCAAAACGGCACCGGAAGCGGCGACGACTGCTTCATCGGCAGCGGCCAGCGCATGCTCGCGACCGATGCCGGCGAATATCCGCTGCTCGACGTGCGTACGCTGACCTTCGACGTGCTTTGACACGGAGCGCACGATGGCCGAACTCACCCCGCAGGAGCGCTTGCAGCCGTCGCTGCTCGACCGGCTCACCGACCCGCACCCGGAGCAGCCCGACGAAAGTCGCGAGCAGCGTGTGATTACCGCCGCGCGTTTGCGCGAATGCGTGACGCGCGACATCGCGTGGCTGCTCAACTGCACGCGTCAATGGAGCAGTGCGGAGCTGGTCGAGTTTCCGGAAGTGGACAACTCGGTGCTCAATTTCGGCATTCCCGATCTGGCGGGCGCCGCGCTCTCGGGCATCGACGCCGGCGTGCTGCAAAACCGCATTCGCGCGGCGCTGCTGAATTTCGAGCCGCGCTTGATCGGTAGCACGGTGCAGGTCACGGTGGGCGTCGACGACACCCGTATGGACAGCCGCTCGCTGAACTTCCGGATCGACGCGCAGATGTGGGCGCAGCCGATGCCGCTGTCACTGTACCTGCGCACCGAAGTGGATCTGGAAACCGGCGCATTCAATGTTTCGCAGCACTTTTCCGGCTGATCGCGATGGACCCGCGCCTATTACGTTATTACAACCGCGAACTGCAACACGTGCGTGAAATGGGCGCCGAGTTTGCACGCGAGTATCCGAAGATTGCCGGCCGGCTCGGCATGGAAGGTTTCGAATGCGCGGACCCGTATGTCGAGCGCCTGCTCGAAGGCTTTGCGTTCCTCGCCGCGCGCGTGCAACTGAAGCTCGACGCGCAGTACCCGGTGTTTACGCAGCATCTGCTGGAAATGATTTACCCGCACTACCTCGCGCCGATTCCGTCGATGGCGGTCGTGCAGTTGTCTCCGGACACCGCGGAGGATTTGCCGCCCGCAGGCCATCGGGTCGCGCGGCATACGGTGCTGCGCAGCCTGATTGGCTTTGGCGAACGCACACCGTGCGAATATCGCACCGCGCACGATGTGACATTGTGGCCGCTTGAGCTGACCGAAGCGCGGTACTTCGAAACGCCCGCGGCGCTGGCCGCCGCGGGGCTGGTGCCACCGCCGGGCACGCGCGCGGTGCGCGCCGGGCTGCGCCTGAAATTCCGCACGCTGTGCGGCGTGCAGGCGAAGATGCTCGCACTCGACAGTCTGCCGGTGTTTCTCACGGGCGCCGATGAACTGCCGAAGCTGCTTTACGAACAACTGCATGCGAACGCGACCGGCTATACGGTGCGTGTAGCCGGACCGGACGGCGAGCCCATCAACGCGCACCGTGCCGCGTCGGATCTTACCGCGCCGGGCTTCGACGATGACGACGCGTTGCTACCGTATGGCGATCGTTCTTTTAGCGGGTACCGTCTGCTGCAGGAGTACTTTGCGTGCCCCGAGCGTTTCCTGTTCGCGCAGTTCACCGGCCTGCGCAGCGTGCTCGCGCGCGCGCAGCGCAACGAATTCGAGATCGTCGTGTGGCTCGATCGAAGCATCGCGCGGCTGCACAACGCGGTGGACGCGGGCCATTTCCGGCTGTTCTGCACGCCGGCGATCAACCTGTTCGAGCGCCGTTCAGATCGCATCCATCTGCAGCAGGGCCGCACCGAATACCACGTGCTTGGCGATCGCACGCGGCCGATGGATTTCGAGGTGCATGGCATCAGCGACGTGCAGGGGTTCGGCGACCGTCAGGAACCTGAGCAGACGTTTCTACCGTTCTACGGCAGCACGGAGCGCACATGGCATAGCGCGCACCGCGCGTTTTATACGCTGCGCCGCGAACCGCGTCTGCTGTCGACCCGGCAGAAGGAACGCGGCGCGCGTTCGAGCTACGTCGGCAGCGAGACCTTTATCGCGCTGGTCGATGCGAACGATGCGCCGTACCCGACGTCGCTGCGCCAGCTCGGCATGCGCCTGATGTGCACGAACCGCGATTTGCCGCTGCATATGCCCGTCGGCAAGTCGTACACGGATTTCACGCTCGACACCGATGCACCGGTGTCGTCGATCCGCTGCGTGGCCGGTCCAACCCGGCCGCGCGCACCGACCGCGACCGGCGAGACCGCGTGGCGGCTGATCAGTCATCTGCAGTTGAACTACCTGTCGCTGCTCGACATAGGCGGCGCGACGGCAGGTGAGCCAGGCAATCGCGGTGGTGCAGCTCGTGCAGCGGGTCATGCAGCAGGCAGCGAAGCGGGCGACGCCGGCGCGGCCGCGCTGCGCGAGATGCTGACGCTGTACTGCGACGAATTCGACGCCGCGGCGCGACGGCAACTCGAGGGCATCAAGCGTGTCGCCGCGACGCCGATCACGCGCCGCGTGCCGGTGCCCGGACCGATTACCTACGGCCGCGGTCTCGAGATCACGCTGACCTGCGACGATGCCGCATTCGAAGGGACCGGCGCATTCCTGCTCGGCTCGGTGCTGCGGCAATTCTTTGCGCGCTACGTTTCGCTGAACTCGTTCACCGAGACCGTATTGCTCACACTCGAACGCAATGAGGTGGCCCGATGGCCCGCGACGCCCGGCAAGCGCCCGATCCTGTAGCGCTCGAACACGCGTTGCGTACGCGCCCGCACGACTTCGAGTTCTTCGAGGCGATGCGCCGGCTCGAATGCGCGTATCCGGCGCGGCCACGGCTCGCGCATTCGACACGCCCCGCAGAAGACCCGGTGCGCCTCGCGCACACGGCCGCGCTCGACTTTCCGTCGCGCGGCATCGATCGCTACGAGCCGGGCACCGCGGAGCGGCCGCCGAAACTCTATGGGCTGTTTCTAGGCCTGTTCGGGCCAAACGGCGCGTTGCCGTTGCATCTGACCGAATACGCGCTGGAGCGCGAGCGTCACGCGAAAGATCCGACTCTGGTTGCGTTTGCCGATATCTTTCACCACCGGATGCTGAGCCTTTTTTATCGCGCATGGGCGGACGCGCAGCCGACCGTGCAGTTCGATCGCCCCGAGCAGGACCGTTTTCGCACCTACATCGGCGCGTTGATCGGTATGGCAACGCCGCACCTCGAAGCACGCGATGCACTGCCCGATCAGTACAAGCGTTTCTTCGCCGGCCGGCTGGTGCCGCAAGCGCGCAATGCGGAAGGGTTGCAGCGGCTGCTCGAGCATTTCTTCAATGTGCCGGTACGGGTGCTCGAGTTTGTCGCGGAGTGGATGCGCTTGCCTGCCGATGCGCATCTGCGTCTTGGCGTCGCGATGGCCGGCATCGGGCGCACGGCGGTGCTCGGCGCGCACGTGCGCGGCGCGCAGCAGCGCTTCCGGCTGCGCGTGGGGCCGCTCAGTCTGCATGAGTTCAACCGCTTCCTGCCGGGCAGCGACGCGCTGAAGCAGTTCACCGCCGCGGTGCGCACCTATGTCGGCGACGAGAAGGACTGGGACCTGCAACTGGTGCTGAAGAAGGAAGAGGTTCCACTGACCCATCTCGGCCGGACAGGCCGCATGGGACTCAACACGTGGCTTGGCCGTTACGCGAAAAACGCCGATGCCGACGAAGCCGTATTGAACCCGGTGGGCTGAAACCGATGCAAGCCGCACCGTTGTGCAATCAACCATCACAGGGGTAGACCCATGGCCGAGATCAGCCGCACTGCGTTGTTCGGCAAGCTCAATGCGCTTGCGTACCGGGGCATCGAAAGCGCCACCGTGTTCTGCAAGCTGCGCGGCAATCCGTATGTCGAGCTCGCGCATTGGATTCACCAGATCCTGCAACTGCAGGATTCGGATCTGCACCGCATCGTCAGGCATTTCGAGCTGAACCCGTCGAACCTCGCGCGCGACATCACCGATGCACTGGAACGGTTGCCGCGCGGCTCGACGTCGATTTCCGATCTGTCCGGCGACGTCGAGGAAGCCGTCGAGCGCGGCTGGGTGTTCGCAACGCTCATGTTCGGCGAAGCGCAAGTGCGCACCGGTTATCTGCTGGTCGGCGTGTTGCGCACGCGTCATCTGCGCAATGCGCTGCAGGCGGTTTCCGCGGAGTTCGCGAAGCTCAAGCCGGAAACGCTGGCCGACGATTTCGCATCGATCGTCGACGGCTCGCCCGAAGCGCGTCAGCGGCCGACCGACGGCTTCCAGATCGGCGGCGGTGCGGCGCCCGGCGAAGCAAGCGGTGCGCTGGCGCCCGCGCAGATGGGCAAACAGCAGGCGCTGCGGCAATTCACCGTCGACCTGACCGATGAGGCCCGCAACGGCAAGATCGATCCGATCGTCGGGCGCGACGAAGAGATCCGCCAGGTCGTCGACATCCTGATGCGCCGCCGCCAGAACAATCCGATGCTGGTCGGCGAGGCGGGCGTCGGCAAGACCGCGGTGGTCGAAGGCTTCGCGCTGCGCATCGCGGCCGGCGACGTGCCGCCGCCGCTCGCGGATGTGCAGGTGCGCACACTCGACGTCGGCCTGCTGCAAGCGGGCGCGAGCATGAAGGGCGAGTTCGAGAACCGGCTACGGCAAGTGATCGATGAAGTGCAGGCATCCCCGCAACCGGTCATCCTCTTTATCGACGAAGCGCACACGCTGGTCGGCGCCGGCGGCGCGGCCGGCACCGGCGATGCGGCGAACCTGCTGAAGCCGGCGCTCGCGCGCGGCAATCTGCGCACGATCGGCGCGACCACGTGGGCCGAATACAGGAAGCACATCGAGAAAGACCCGGCGCTCACGCGCCGCTTTCAGACCGTGCAGATCGGCGAACCGGGCGAAGAGAAAGGCATCCTGATGATGCGCGGTGTCGCAAGCGTGATGGAGCAGCATCATCGCGTGCAGATTCTCGACGAAGCGCTCGAGGCGGCGGTCAGGCTGTCGCATCGGTACATTCCGGCGCGCCAGTTGCCTGATAAGGCGGTGAGCCTGCTCGACACCGCATGCGCGCGGGTCGCGGTGAGCCAGCATGCGGTGCCGGCCGCGCTCGACGATACGCGCAAGCGCATCGATGCGCTGCAAACCGAACTGGCGATCATCGCGCGCGAGAAGCATGTCGGAATCGACGTGGCGCAGCGTGAGACGACCGCACGCCAGAAGCTCGCCGCGCAGCAGGCGCGTCTCGAAGCTCTCGAAGCCGCGTGGGCCGACGAGAAAGCACTCGTTGAACCGATTCTCGCATTGCGTGCGCGATTGCGCGGTGACGTCGCGCCAGTGGAGGGCACCGGCAGCAAGCTCGAAGAAGCCGCGCGGAGCGACGCCGCGGAGAACGAGCGCGGCGACACGCATACGCATGTCGAACTGGACGAAGCCGCACGAGCGGCCGCGCTCACCGAGCTGAAGGCGCTGCAATCGAAGCTGGCCGAATTGCAAGGGGAAACGCCGCTGATTCTGCCGGGCGTCGACTACCAGGCGGTCGCGTCGGTGGTTGCCGACTGGACCGGGATTCCGGTCGGCCGCATGGTGCGCAGCGAACTCGAAACAGTGATGAATCTCGCCAATGTGATGGGCCAGCGCGTGATCGGCCAGGACCATGCGATGGAGATGATCACGAGGCGCATCCAGACGTCGCGCGCGGGCCTCGACAATCCGCACAAGCCGATCGGCGTGTTTCTGCTGGCCGGCACATCCGGCGTCGGCAAGACCGAGACCGCGCTCGCACTCGCGGAAGCGCTGTATGGCGGCGAGCACAACCTGATCACGATCAATATGAGCGAGTTTCAGGAAGCGCATACGGTGTCCACGCTCAAAGGCGCGCCGCCGGGTTATATCGGTTACGGCGAAGGCGGCGTGCTGACCGAAGCGGTACGCCGCAAGCCGTATTCGGTGGTGCTGCTCGACGAAGTGGAAAAGGCTCACCCGGATGTGCACGAAATCTTCTTCCAGGTGTTCGACAAGGGTGTCATGGAAGACGGCGAAGGCCGTGTAATCGACTTCAAGAACACGCTGATTCTGCTGACGACGAATGCCGGCACGGATCTGATCGCGGGCCTGTGCAAGGACCCGGACTTGATGCCGGACCCCGAAGGCATGGCGAAGGCATTGCGCGAGCCTTTGCTGAAGGTGTTTCCGCCCGCGCTGCTCGGCCGCCTGGTCGCGATTCCGTATTACCCGCTCAGCAACGACATGCTTGGCGAGATCGTCAAGCTGCAGCTCGATCGCATCAAACAGCGCATCGAGACGCGCTACCGCGTGCCGTTCGATTTCGATGACGCGGTCGTGAACCTGGTGGTGAGCCGCTGCACCGAGAGCGAGTCGGGCGGCCGGATGATCGATGCGATTCTGACTAACACGATGCTGCCGGAAATCAGTCGCGAGTTTCTCGCGCGAATGATGCGCGGCGACGCGGTCGCGCCGGTGAGCGTGAGTGTTGAGGGCGGCGAGTTTTCGTACCGGTTCGGCGATGGCGCGCGGGCAATGCTGACAGATATTGAGCGATTGCGTGCGTGAGCGAGTTCATCCATGTGCGCGCCGCACCGATGCAACTGTCGCGCGTATCAAAACCTGAAGTTTTCAGCGATCGAGGAGCAGCAAATGGCTTTGCAAGCGAACGGAATCATATCCGGCGCAGGTCGCGCGTCGGAGCCCGAGGGCTGGAAGCACGCCGAGGTAAAACCGGCTATCCAGTTCACCTGGCATCACACGATCCCGCTAGACGATCTCACCCGATTATGGAACGGTCTGATCAACGGCGGCCATTGGAATGCGGTGGACGAATATCTGCAAATCATCGGCTTCTCGTCTGTGCAGACCACGATCAACGAACTGAAGGCCGGCAAGTTTCAGGCGCGCCGCGATGAGTTGCATACGGCGATTCAGTGGCCAGGCTGGAACATTGTCGAAGGCCCCGGCGGCGCGTATCGCGAAGACGATCCCGGCAACGGCGTCGAATCGTGGTACGTGCCACCGGGCGGGTCGAACGGTCAGCGAACCATTCTGAACCGCGTGAAGAACGCGATCTGCCCGCTGATCGAGAAGATTCCGAGGACGGTGAGACCGGAAGACACTGCGATCGATGCCGAGACCGCAAAGCGATTGGCTGCCGAGCTGAAGAACCAGAGACCCAGTCTGCGAGGTAAGGGTCCGATCGAATGGAACCCGGACATGTGGGAGCAGACTCGCGAGGGCCGCAAGGACAAGAATCGCGATATCTGGCTCACGACACCGCAGTGGAGAGCCAGACGATGAGAAAGGCAGTTTTGTGATGTCGCGCCATTCGGGTCGCGGTTTTGCCGCGCCCCGTTATACGCAGACGCTGCAGCAGGCGATGCGTGCTCATCAGGCGGGTGAACTTGAGCACGCCGAAGGGCTCTACCGGCGCGTGCTGACGATGCGCGTCGGCCAGCCGGACGCAATGCACTATCTGGGCGTGCTGCTTCACCAACGCGGGCACAGCGACGCGGCGGTAAAACTCGTCGGCGACGCGTTGCGCGTCACGCCGCAGCACGCCGATGCGCACAGCAACCTTGGCAACATCCATAAGGAATGCGGGCGGATCGAACAGGCTGAAGCGTGCTATCGGCAGGCGCTGCGTCTCGTGGCCACGCATCCGCAGGCACTGGGCAATCTGGCTATCGCGCTCGAGGCGCAGCAGCGCATCGACGAAGCGCGCGACGCGTATCGGCATTGGCTCGATCGCCATCCCGGCGAATCGCGTGCGCATTATCACTTCGGGCGGTTTCTGTGTAGTCACGCGCGCGAGCGCAGCGATATCGAAGATGCGGTCGAATGCTTTCGCACCGCGCATCGGCTCGACAACACGAATTTGCGCGCGCTGGAGTCGCTTGGCATTGCGTTGTACAGCATTGGCGGCATCGACGCCGCCGCTCAGGTCTATCGCGACTGGGCGGCACTCGATCCAGCAGATCCTATTCCACGTCATATGCTCGCCGCGTGCGGCGCCGCCGAGGCGCCCGCACGAGCCGGCGACGACTACGTGCGCGAACTGTTCGACCGGTTCGCATCGAGTTTCGACGAACAATTGCTAGGACGCCTCGGCTACCGTGCGCCACAAGCGCTGATTGAAGCGCTAGGCGATGGGGGCGAAGCGCTGGACGTGCTCGACGCCGGATGCGGAACCGGCCTGTGCGGACCCTTGCTACGGGAACGCGCTCGTACGCTGGTCGGTGTCGACCTCTCCGAACGCATGCTGGAGCAGGCGAGGCGGCGCGGCTGCTACGACGAACTGAGCGCCGCTGAACTGACCGCGCATCTGCGCGCGCATGCGCAGACCTACGATCTCGTCGTCTGCGCGGACACGTTG
This sequence comes from Paraburkholderia rhizosphaerae, assembly GCF_004366595.1. Classification (GTDB taxonomy): domain Bacteria; phylum Pseudomonadota; class Gammaproteobacteria; order Burkholderiales; family Burkholderiaceae; genus Paraburkholderia; species Paraburkholderia rhizosphaerae. The sequence continues at coordinate 43,391 of NZ_SORE01000004.1, read as the reverse complement.
ATCTATTTCGGCGAACTCGACACCGTGCTCGACGCGACGCATCGCGCGCTGCGACCCGGTGGCCGCTTTGCGTTCAGCCTTGAAGCGTTGCGCGATTCGCAAGCACCGCGCTTTGCGCTGACGCCGGCCGGCCGCTATCAGCACAGCCGTGAATACGCGCAGCAATGCATGGCCGCCGCGGGCTTCGTGGACGCGCAAATTACCGAACAGAGCTTGCGCAAGGAAGCGGGGAAATGGGTCGACGGCTGGGTCGTGCTCGCCCAACGCCCGCACTGATAGGCGCGCTGCATTGAAGCACTGCACGGTTGCGACGATCGATCTCGCTGTCGCTGCAGCGGTGCAGGTGGCATTTGCGGCGCCGAAATTCTGCTGTGCGAACGCGAAGGAATAGAACCGGGGAGCCGACTGTTTTTTGAATGCGAAGCCGATGCGGACGCGAGGTCCGTGTGATCGACATGGCTTCGCGTGATCGGAGATTTCATGGCTCACGCAATTACCCTGACCTCGACGCTCGGCACGAGCCTGCTTTTTTCGAATCTGACCGCGAAAGAGGCGCTCGGCCGGTTGTTCTCCTATGAGCTCGAGACCATCAGCAAGAATGCGGAAGTGGATTTGCGCGCGCTGCTCGGCACGCCGATGACGGTGAAGCTCGACACCCCGCAAGGCTATACGCGCTATTTCAACGGCATTGTCAGCGAGGGCGAGCAGAGCGGCTTCGTCAATATCGACGGCGTGCGCTACGCGGTTTACCGCTTCATGCTGGTGCCCAAACCCTGGCTGCTCACGCGCAAGCGCGATTGCCGTATTTACCGGAGCATGAGCGTGCCGCAGATCATCCGCACGGTGCTCGGCGAGATCGGCTACGGCGATGTGAGGCTGAGCCTCACCGGCAACTATCCGGCGCGCGACTACTGCGTGCAGTACCGCGAGAGCGACTTCGACTTCATCAGCCGGCTGATGGAGCAGGAGGGCATCTATTACTTCTTCACGCATACGCAGGGCACACACACGATGGTGCTCGCCGACGCGCTCGGCGCGCACACGACGGTGCCGACCTTCGAACAGATTCCGTATGCGCCGCCGACCGAACGGGGCAAACGGATGAAGGCGTCGATCAGCGACTGGCGCAGTGCACGCTCGGTCAATCCGACCAAAGTGCAACTGGACGATTACGACTATCTGAAGCCGAAGGCGTCGCTGCTCGCGACCGAGGAACTGACCGATATGGCCGACGCACACAGTGTCAGCGGCCTCGACATCTACGACTACTCGTACGAGTACTTCGGCTATAACCAGCAACTCTCCGACGGCCAGCGATATGCACAGGTGCGCGCGGACGCACTCAACGTGCGGCAGGCGATCAGCACCGGCAACACCGATGCGGCAGGTCTTGCCACCGGGGCGCTGTTTACGCTGAAAGACTTTCCGATGCAGCAGGCGAACCAGGAGTATCTGGTGATCGACACGGTCATTCGCCTCGTCGAGCCCGACTATGTGACCGGCGGTGGCGGTGATGACGATGAAGGTCCGTTCGCGTGCGACTTCGAAGTGATTTCGAGCCGTCAGCCGTTCCGCACGATGCCGACCACGCCACGGCCGACCATCGCGGGCCTGCAGACCGCGGTGGTGTATGGCGACACCGCGGAAGATATCGCGGTCGACAAATACGGCCGCGTGCAGGTCACGTTTTTCTGGAGCCAGCCATCCAGGCCGAATGCACAGAACTCGTGCCCGGTGCGGGTCGCGCAGTTCTGGGCCGGCAAGCGCTGGGGCGGGCAATTCATTCCACGCGTCGGCCAGGAAGTGGTGGTCAGCTTTCTCGACGGCAACCCGGACCGGCCATTGATTGTCGGCAGCGTCTATAACGCGGACAACATGCCGCCGTACAGCCTGCCGGACAACAAGACGCAAAGCGGCGTGAAAAGCCGTAGCCACCAGGGCGGCGGCAGCGAGGACTACAACGAGATCCGCTTCGAAGACCGGATGGGCAGCGAGCAGGTGCTGATCCACGCGCAGAAGGACTTGCGCGAAGAGTCCGAGCACGATCACGACGTTCAGGTCGCGCACAACTACACGCTGACCGCGGGCAATCAGATCAAGCTCGTCACCGGGCTCGCGAGCATTACGATGAACAGTTCGGGCGAGATTTCGATCCAGGGCACCAACGTCACGATCAATGGCGAGATGAATGTGACGATGGCCTCGGGTTTGGCGATGGAAATCAACTCGAAGGCCAATCTGAACATGACATCGATCGCGGCGATGGAAATCATGTCGGAGGCCGACGCGCTGGTCCAGTCGACCAACCTGCAACTGATCGGCACCGCGACCGCGATACTCGGCGGCGCCGCGCCGATGATCCTGTGAGCGGCGCCGCGATGCTGCCCGTCCTCGAAGCGGCCCGGCAGATGCAGTTGTCCGCGCATGCACAGCACCAGCTGGACGCTGCGATGGCGCCACGCGCGGCGGTGCAGACCCTGCTCGACGCCGGTCTCGCGGCCGACGCGCTGAGTCTGCTCGCGCGCCTGTTGCCGCGCCGCTATGCGGTTGCGTGGGTGTGCCAGTGCGCGCGTCGCGAGGCGCTCGACGAACACGATGTCGCCGGCCTCGCGCTCGCGCAGGCATGGGTGCGCGAGCCCAGCGAGCGCAATCGCGCGGACGCGGCCGCCTTCGCGAAGACGCACCGTTACAAGACGATCGGCGCGTGGAGCGCCGCGGCCGCCGGCTGGACCGGCGGCAACCTGAATCCGCAGCACGAGCAGCCGACGCCCGCGCCGGAACACCTGACCGCGCTCGCCGCGATGGCTGCCGTCACTTATATGGCCGCACGGGTGGCCGACCAGTTCGCCGCGCGCCGCGCCGGTTTCGTGCGCGATGCGCTCGGCTTGCTCGACACCCCTACGGTATCGACGGAGAAACGAAATGAGCAGTGAGCCACGCCTGATTCTCGCCGTGCGAGGCGAACAGGGCGAGCGCTTTGGCAGCCGCCGGCAGAAAACCTTCGATGGCGAGGACGGCAGCATCGGCCGCTCGGAAGAGTGCGACTGGGTGCTGAGCGCGGAAGGGGTGTCGCGCCTGCATGCGCTGGTGCGCTATCTGAACGGCATCTATTTCATCGAGGACCGCAGCACGAACGGTGTGCTGCTCAATGGAACGCCGTTGCGCAAAGGCGACCCCGCCGGGTTGACGGACGGCGACCGTCTGCAGATCGATGCGTTCGAAGTCAGCGTGCAAGTTCGCGTACACGAGGACAGCGCGGATCGCACGATGTGGCAGACGCCCGCGTCTGGTCCCGAGCATCACGCGCAACCGGGCGGGCCGCCGCAAGAAGCACGCCGCGACGGTCCGGTCGCGTCTTCGCCATGGCCCGAGCCGGCGCCGCAACGCGACGCGCTCGACGGGAAGGGCGCGGCGGGCGTGTCGTCGCTGCTGCACGGCCCGTCCTATGGATCAACGCCGGCCGGCGCGATCGGCACCGAGGGGCTGATACCCGGCAGCGCCGATGCACCGCTGCCGGGGGCAAGCGTCGATCCGCTCGCGCTTCTCGATGCGCCGCCGTCGTATCTCGACGAACCTGCCGCGCCCGCGCCAGAGGCGCCGAGCTGGAATCACACATCGAGCGACGCGGACCGCTTCCGTCCGCCTCGGGTCGAGGTGGTGCGCCACAGTGCACCGCTTCTGCCGGAGGACTGGGATCTGTCCGACAGCCAGTTCGCGCCGCCGGCAAAGCGCGCGGTGCACGCGGACATAAAGCCTGCGCCGACGCTCGATGCGGAGCCGGCTTCGGTGACTGAACCGCCGCCTGTGGCACCCGAACGGCCACAGGTAGCGTCACCGGCGGAACCGTTGGAAGCGCAACCGATTCCGCGGACGTACGAGCCGGCGCGGACCGAACCGATAGCAGCGAAAGACGACGACGCGCGGGAGCCGACGCTCGGCGAGTCGTTCGCTGGCGCGGCTGATATGAACATCGAGCCTGCGATGCCACGCCCGACCGGTACGCCGCCCTCATCCGGACCGGTGGCGCGCGCCGCTCACGCTGAACCGTCCGACCGCGCGGACGCACCGGCTTCGCCGCACGAGCCGGCACCGACACCGGCACGCGAGTCGACACACGAGCCGACATCGACACCGACGAAAAGCGAGCCGCATGAAGCGCAACTCGAACAGATGTTCCACATCGTGATCGACGGTCTGATGGACGTGTTGCGCGCGCGTGCCGAGCTGAAAAACAGCTTCCGGCTGCCCGCGACGCTGATCCAGCGCGCCGAGAACAACCCGCTGAAATTCGCGCCGAACGCCGACGAGGCCGTCAAAAAACTGCTCGCACCGCCGAACAGCGCGTTTCTGTCAGGCAGTGCCGCGCTCAACGACGCGGTGTCGGACATCCGCAATCACCAGATGGCGATGCTGGCCGGCGTGCGTTCGGCGTTCCAGTCGCTGCTTGCGCAGTTCGACCCGGCGCGCATCGAGCACGAGACCGGCGGTTCCGCGCGGCGTTTGCCATTCGGCCAGGGCCAGCGCAACTGGGAACGCTACAAGGAGCAGTTCGACGCGATGACGCGCAACCCCGACGAGAGTTTTCGCCGCCTGTTCGGCGACGAGTTCGCGCGGGCCTATGAAGAGCAGCTCGCGCGCCTGAAGAGCGGTCGCGGCTAGGCGTTGCGACGCACCGCGTCGCGACGCCGGCGCGAGCCCGCATGACGATAAAACAGTGAGACGGTCCACCGACATGAGCCGCAACAACAAAGTGATATGGAGCGAAGGCCTGTTTCTGAGGCCGCAGCATATGCAACAGCAGGAACGCTATCTGGAGCGCTACGTCGAGTTGCGCGCGGGCGGCCTGCGGCCGTATGCGTGGGGCTTCCAGGAACTGGAACTCGAACAGGACCTGCTCGCGATCGGCAAGCTCGGCATCAAGCGCGCGCGTGGCGTGTTCCCCGATGGCACGCCATTCGACATGCCCGGCGACGACCCGTTGCCGCCGCCGCTCGATATCGATCCGAACTGGCGCGATCAGATCGTGCATCTGACGATGCCGCTGCGCTCGCCGACCCAGGCCGACAGCAGTTGGCCCGGCACACGGCCCGACCAGCTGGTGCGCTATCGCGTGCGCGAAGCCGAGGTGCACGACGCGTCGGGCAGCATCGAAGGGGTGAGCGCGCTCGAAGTCGGCGGGATGAGCACGCGTCTCGTGCCCGACGCGCAGCCGACCGAAGGACTGGTGCGCATCCCGCTCGCGCATGTGGTCGAATGCCGCGCGGACCGGCGCGTGATTCTCGACGATTCGTTCATGCCCAGCGCGCTGGCCGCGCAGCCGGCCAACCGGCTCGTGACGTTTCTGTCCGAACTGCTGGGGCTGCTGCATCAGCGCGGCGAAGCGCTGGCGGGCCGCGTCGCCGAAACCGATCGCGGCGGCGCGGCCGAGATTGCCGACTTTCTGATGCTGCAGGTGATCAATCGTTATCAGCCGCTGGTCGCGCATCTCGCGCAAGCGCCATTGCTGCATCCGGAAGCGTTCTACCAGCTGCTCGTCGGGATGGCCGGCGAGCTCGCGACTTTCACCGCGCCCGGCAAGCGTGCGCAGGCGTTCCCGCCGTATCGCCACGAAGCGCTGCGCGAAAGTTTCGAGCCCGTGATCATGGCGTTGCGGATCGCCCTTTCCGCGGTGCTCGAGCAGACCGCGGTCGCGATCCCGCTGCAGCAGCGTAAGTATGGCGTATGGGTCGGCGTGGTGCCCGACCCGACGCTGCTCGACACCGCGACCTTCGTGCTTGCCGCGAAAGCGGATCTGAAGTCCGAGGATATGCGGCGTCAGTTGCCGACGCAGTCGAAGGTCGGCCCGGTCGAAAAGATCCGCGATCTGGTGAACCTGCAATTGCCGGGCATCGGCGTGTCGCCGATGGCGGTGGCGCCGCGCCAGTTGCCGTATACGTCCGGCTTTATCTATTTCGAGTGCGACCGGAATTCGCCGATGTGGCGGATGCTCAAGACGTCCGGCGGGATCGCGATGCATTTCGGCAGCGGCTTTGCAGGTCTCGACCTGCAGCTTTGGGCGGTGCGCACATGAGCAAAGAGAACGACAGGGAAACGCGGGCGATGCGCAGCGACGAAACGCTCGTGCGTCCGCAGCAGGCGCGCGCAGCGGGCGCCGATGCCGCCGACGCCGCAGACGCCACCCGCATCGGGCCGCCGCCGGTGCGGCCGTCGCAGCCCGCCGCGCAAACCATGCGCTCGCCAACGCGTGCGCAGCCGGCACTGCGCGCGGAACTGGGCGATTTCCTGAGCGGTGTCGTGAACCCGCTGGTGCGCGCGGCAAACCCATTGCTGCTGCTGGCCGTGCAGTTGCGCCACAGCGTCGCGCCGCCGGCCGATATCGCACGCCTGCGCGAGCAGGCGGTCGCGCAGGTGCAAAGCTTCGAAAGCAACGCGCAGACGCTCGGCGTCAGCAGTCAGACGGTGGTGGCGGCGCGCTACGTGCTGTGCACGATGATCGACGAGTCTGTCAATAATGCGCCGTGGGGTGACTTGAGCGGCTGGGCGCAGAAAACGCTGCTCGTGACCTTTCATGGCGAGACCTATGGTGGCGCGAAGTTTTTCCAGATTCTCGACCGCCTGTCCGTCGATTTCTCGCGCCATCTCGATCTGATCGAGCTGATGTATATCTGCCTCGCGCTGGGCTTCGGTGGCCGTTATCTGGTTGAGCCGGGCGGCCTCGGACGCCTCGCCGATATCCAGGACGACCTGTACCGGCGTATCCGTGGGCTGCGCGAAGCGCCCGCCGCGGAGCTCGCGCCGCATTGGCGCGGCATCGAAGATCGCCGCAATCCGCTACTGCGCTACGTGCCGCTGTGGGTGATCGCAGTCGCCGCGCTGTGCATTCTGCTCGCCGCGTTCCTGTTCTTCTACACGCGCCTGAATACGCTGTCCGACCCGGTCAGCGCGCAGCTCGCGAAGATCGGCCTCGAAGACGCGCCGCCGCCACAAACCGTGGTACGGCCGAAAGTCGCGCGCAAGACGCTCAAGCAACTGCTCGCGCCTGAAGAGCAGGCCGGCAAGCTCACCGTCGATGAAAAGCCCGATGGCGAAGACGCCGTGAGGCTCGCGGCGAACGCGCTGTTCCCATCAGGCGGCGCGGATATCGCCGCCGACGAGATCCCGCTGCTGCATCGGATTACCTGGGCGCTCAACCAGGTCGACGGGCGCGTGATCATCGTCGGCCATACGGACGACCAGCCGGTGCGCTCGCTGAAGTTCAAGGACAACTTCGAGCTCTCCACCGCGCGGGCGCAAAACACGTTGCAGATCGTCGCACAAGGCCTGAACGATCCGCGCCGGCTCGAAGCGAGCGGCGCCGGTTCATCGCAGCCGGTCGCGACGCCGGTCGATACGCCGGAAAACCGGGCGCGCAACCGGCGCGTCGAGATCCTCTACATTCCGGAGAATTGATTGATGAGCCAGCTGAAAACATGGGTCAAGTCCCGCTGGTTCATGACCGCGGTCGGCTTGCTGCTGATCGCGGTGCTGATCTGGCTCGGCGGGCCGTATCTCGGCATCGGCGACAGCCAGCCGCTCGCCAGCGCGACCGCGCGTCTCGCGCTGATCCTCGCAATCGTGCTGATCTGGCTGATCTGCGTGCAGATCGTGCAGTGGCGGCAGCGCCGCAAGACCGCGCGGATGTCCGACGAGCTGGCGAGCCAGGACGCGCAACTCGCGGCCGGCGAGCGCGGCGCCACGGAGCGCGCGCAGTTGCAGCAGCGCTTTCAGGAAGCGATCGACACGCTGCGCAAGACGCGCAAGAACGGCGGCAATCTGTATGCACTGCCGTGGTATGTGGTGATCGGCCCACCGGGCTCGGGCAAGAGCACGTTGCTGCAAAACTCCGGGCTTGATTTCCCGCTGTCGGAGCGCTTCGGCAAGGAAGCGCTGCGCGGCATCGGCGGCACGCGCGATTGCGACTGGTGGTTTACCGACGAAGCGGTGTTTCTCGACACCGCGGGCCGCTACACGACGCAGGACTCCGATGCGGTGGCCGACGCATCCGCATGGAGCGAATTCCTGAAGCTGCTCAGGCGCTACCGCAGGCGGCGGCCGCTGAACGGCGTGATCGTCACGCTCAGCATGTCGGACCTGCTGACCTTCGACGACGGCGCGCGTCAGCAGCACATCCGCATCGTGCGCCGGCGGCTGGATGAGCTCGCGCAGCATCTGAAGGTGCGCGTGCCGGTGTATCTGGTGTTCACGAAGTGCGATCTGGTCGCCGGCTTCGGCGAGTTCTTCGACGATCTCGGGCCGGAGCAGCGCAGCCAGGTGTGGGGCATGACGTTTCCGGCTGGCAAGACCATCGACGGCAGCGCGTACGCGATGTTTGCCGCGGAGTTCGACTTGCTGCTCGAGCGGCTGAACACGCGGTTGATCGAGCGCCTGCATGCGGAGCGCGACCGCACCCGGCGCGCCGCGGTACTGAGCTTTCCGCAGCAACTCGGCGCTGTGCGCGAGATCGCGCGGCAATTCGTCGAAGGCGTATTTGCGCGTCATGAATACGGCCAGCCGCCGCTGTTGCGCGGCGCGTATCTGACGTCGGGCACGCAGGAAGGCACGCCGATCGACCGGATGCTCGGCGCGGTCGCGCGCACGTTCGGCGTCGACGCGGCTCGCGTGCGCAATACCGGCGTGCAGCAGCGCACGTATTTCGTCGAGCGTCTGCTCAAGGAAGTGCTGTTTCGCGAGTCCGGTTTCGCCGGTACGAACCCGCAGCTCGAACGTCAGAAGATCATTCTGCAAACGGCGTCGTATGCGGGCATTGCGCTCGTTACCGCGCTGCTGGTCGCCGCTCTGGCGACCAGCTACGCGCGCAACCGCGGCTACGTCGCGCAGGTGCAGGATGCGTTGAAGGACTTCCCGGCACGCGACAGTCTCGCTGACTCGCCCGATCTGAAAACCTACTTCGCGCGCGCGCTCGAGCGTGTCGAAGTGATTGCCGGTGCGCAGGACGTCGCGGACCAGTACCACGGGCATGTGCCGTGGCTGATGCGCTTCGGTCTGTTCCAGGGCCATGCATTGCTGCGCCAGGTGCACGGTGCGTATCTTCGCGAACTGAACGGCAGTCTGCTGCCGGGTGCCGGCGTGCGGTTTCGTGAAGGTCTGAGTGCGAGCGCGAGCGATCCGCAGGCGCTGTATGGGTATCTGAAGGGCTACCTGATGCTGGGCGAGCCGCAGCACCTCGATCCCGCCGAACTGGCGGCGCTGGCGCGCATCGAGTGGCAGCGGCTGTTTCCGCAAGACCCGGCTATCCAGAGGGCGCTGGACAAGCATTTCACCGCGCTGCTCAACGATCCGCAAAAACCTCGCGCACTCACGCTCGACAACGCGCTCGTCGATCAGGCACGCGCGACGCTGAAGACCGCTGACCTGTCGACGCTGATTTACGGCGGTCTGAAACTCGATGCCGATCGCTCGGGCGCACCCGGTATCCGCCTCGACCAGAGCCTCGGTTTGCTCGCGAACGTGTTCACGCGCAAGAGCGGCGCGCCGTTGTCGCAGCCGTTGCCCGCGCTTTTTACGCGGCCGTATTTCGCGTCCGAGGTCGACAAGGGCCTCGACGAATCGGTCGACCGCTTTGTCAAGGATGACTGGGTGTTCGGCGCGACCCGCATCGACCCGCTCGCGCGTTCGCGTTTCGAGCAGCAGGTGCTGACGCTGTACGAGCAGGACTACATCAAGACGTGGGATGGTCTGCTGGCCGATCTGCAGTTGCAGCCGGTCGCGAACATTCAGGATGCGAGCGCGCTGTCCGCGAAACTGTCGGGCCCGAGCTCGCCGCTCAAGGCGTTGTTGAATCTGGTGCGCGACAACACCAGTGATCTGCTACGCGGCACGGCAAGCGGCGCGAATGGCGCGAGCGGCGCGTCCAACGTCGATGCGGCAGCCGCGCAAGCGAAAGCGCGCAGCAAAACCGTCGGCGAGAACCTCGCGTTGCGCCGCGCGCTGAACACGCATATTGCGCGTGAACTGAACAATTCGGGCGCCGGGTTGCCGACGTCGGTACGGCCGAACGCAGCGGCAGGCGTGAACGACCCGCAAACGGAGCAGCCGGGCGCGGCCATCGAAGCGCATTTCGCGCAGATCAATGAATTGAGCGCCGGCACACCGGGCTCGACGCCGCTCGACCATACGCTCGGTGTGCTCGATCAACTGAGCAAGACGCTGCTGACGATGAACGACTTCAGCGACCCGGGCGCACTCAATAGCCCCGCGCTGCTCAGCGCCCGTCAGGAAACCGGCCAGTTGCCGCCGCAGGTCGGCACGCTGGTCGCGAGCCTCACGGGTTCGAGTGCGCAGCTGGTCGCAAGCGGCACCAGCGGCGCGCTTGCCGATCAGTTCCGCGCGGCGGCCGGCAACGATTGCGCGAGTTTTGTCGATGGCCGCTATCCGTTCGCGCCGGGTAGCACGTCCGATATTCCAGTGCAGAACTTCGCCGACCTGTTCGGCAACGGCGGACGCTTCGACAGCTTTTTTAAAGGCACGCTCGCGAAACTCGTCGACACGAGCGGCCGCAGCTGGCGCTGGAAAGCCGGCGCGCCAGCCGGTCCGCCGTCGGTGCTCGAGACCGCGCAGAGCGCCGACGATCTCCGCCAGATTTACTTCCGCGGCGGCGCCGCGCCGCAGGTCGGCTTTACGCTGCTTGCGCCGCAGCTCGACCCGGCGATCGCGAAGCTGACCGTGGAGATCGATGGACAGAAATATGAATACGCGGCCGGCGGACCGCCCAGCGCGGCGATGACGTGGCCCGGACCGCAGCCGGGCCGCGTGACGGTGAGCGCATTCGACACCGCGGGCCAGCCGGTCGGCGCGCCGCTGCAGTATCAGGGCGACTGGGCGTTCTTTCATGCGCTCGATGCCGCGCATCTGCAGAAGCAGGGCGATTTGCGTTATCTCGCGAGCTTCGATTTCGCCGGCCATGTCGCGCAGCTGCCGATTCAGCCGGCGAGCCTGAAGAACCCGTTCCTCAATGCCGAGGTTCGGCGCTTCAGGTGCCCGCGATGAGCGCTCAGATCGGTTTCTACGGCAAGCTGCCTGGCGCGGGCGATTTCGTGCAGCGCCGGCTGCCGGCTGCATTCGTCGACAGTTGGGATCGCCACTTTCAGCGTGCGCTCGAAACCGGGCGCCGCGAACTGGACGGGCAGTGGGCGCAGGCGTGGCGCGACGGTCTCGCCTGGCGCTTCGTATTGCCTGCGCAAGTCTGCGGCGACGGTGCGTGGTGCGGCTTGATCGGACCTGCGGAAGACCGCGTGGGACGCGCATTTCCGATGACGCTGGCCGCGCCGTGCGCGGGCGATCCGGCCGCGATGCTCGGCGACGAAGCATGGTTCGATGCGCTGGAGCGCGTGTATCGCGGCGCGCAATACGAAGCGGTCAGCGTGGAGACCTTCGATGCGCGGGTCGCCGCGTTGCCGCATCCGCTTCGGCGTGCGCACGATGCCGCGCAGGTCTGGCATGGGCTCGACTGGAGCGGCGGGCAATGGCAGCTGACATCGGACGAACGCACCGCGGCGGCCGTGCTGCTGACACAAGCGTGGCGGCAACTCAGCGCGCAGCCCGGCGCATGGTGCCTGTGGTGGACGCAACGCGCACGGCGGCTGCTCGCGACGCGTGGTTTGCCGCGCAGTTATGCCGCGCTGCTCGAACCGGCACCCGCGCCGGAATGGACGGCGCCATCGACGGTGCACGCTTTCGCGCACGACGATCGGACCGGCGGTTTCGAGCTTGCGCCGTCATGGCCCGCTCGCCCGGACGCAGCGTCTGACTCGCGCGTTTATCTCGACGAGTGGCGCGAGCATATTGAATCCGGAACGAAGCATGACACCGCGAGCGCCGCTTCGTCGGACACGATCTGGCGACGCACCGCGCAGACTTCGGCTGCGTCGCCGCCCGGCGCATCTTTGTCAGTGACGCAAAACATCGACACGAGCGCGCTGAGCGCGCCTGCAAGCCGCTCGAGTTATCGCGATGCCGAAGCCCGCGCGAGTCGCGCCGCGCTGCCCGAGCCGTTGCCGGAACTGGCCGATGCGGCGCTGATGTATCTGGACCACGGCCGTACTTTGCTGATCAGCGCCGACGATGGGCCGCCCGATCCGCGTCGCCGGGCCGCGCTCAGCATCCGCGCGGCGGCGCTCACGAGCGGCGCGCCGGACCTGCATCACCTGCAAGCGAGCCTGCTCCCGCTGCATGCGCCGCTGTGCGCGATCAGCGACGATCCGCTCGAGCCGGTGAACGAAGAGGGCGTCGCGCTCGCGGTGCGTTTTATCGAAGGCCGCGTGCATCTGCTGCGCATCGGCGCCGCGTCGGCTTGGCATTGGCGGCGCGGTGTGCTCAGGCCATTGTTCGTCGAGCGTTCGGCGGGCGCGGGCGGCGAATTCGATGACCTGCTATTTGGCGACGCGTGGCTCACGATGCCCGGACTGGGCACGAGCGAGCCGCCGCATCGCGATGAAGCGATCGGCGAGTTCGAAGCCGGCGACCGTCTGGTGCTGCTCGCGACACGCGCGCTCGCGCAGTTGCCGCAGGGGCTCGTTAGCGAAGCGCTACGTCTGCCGGGCGGCGACGACGCACGCGCGTACCTCGCCGCGTGCGCGGGGCTCGGTGCGCAGCCGGCGCAATGGCCGCTCGCGGTGATCGGGAGCGACGCATGAACGGCACGAAGCGCACCACCCAACACAAGCAAGACCCGATTACGCGTTGCGTGTCCGCGGGCCGCACCGAAACCGGCAAGGTGCGCCGTCGCAACGAAGACGCAATTCTCGCGCGCGACGACCTCGGCCTGTGGGTGGTCGCCGACGGCGTGGGCGGCCATGCGGCCGGCGACTATGCGAGCGCGCTGATTGTCGAGCGGCTCGGCGCGTTGCGGCGCGACGGCGATGTGTATGACTTCATCGAAGCGATCGAGGACACGCTGCAGCAGATCAACGCGGAACTGCGCGACTTCGCGCTCGTGCGTCAGGTCGATGTGATCGCTTCGACGGTGGTGATCCTCGTGCACGACAGGCAGTTCGTGCTGTGCGGCTGGGTCGGCGACAGCCGCGCGTATGTCTATGAGAACGGTCAGCTGCGCCAGCTCACGCGCGATCATGTGCACGGCCTGAAGCCGGACGTCACGCAATTCGGCGCGGCGGCGCATGGTCCGGCCGGCGCGGGCGTGCTGACCCGTGCGATCGGCGCGGAGGATCAGCTTTATCTGGACTGGGCGGTTGCCGGTAGCCGCGCCGGTATGCAATTCCTGCTCTGTTCCGACGGCATCAACAAGGAGCTCAGCGACGACGAACTGGAGCTCGCGTATCGCGATAGCGGCGCCGGACCGCATGAGCAGCTGACGCGGCTCTTTACACAGGCACTTGAGCGCGCTGCCCGCGACAACCTTTCCGCTGTGATCGTGCGGCTCGATGAGCCGTGAAAATCCACCATGAAAGACTTCGAAGACCTCATCACCGCTTTTCGTGAAAACACGCTCGGGCTCGTCGCGCTGCTTGATGCGGTCGAAGCGCGCGGCGCGCGGCCGACGGAAGATCATCTGGCCGAACTGGCCGCGCTCGAGCGGCTGCGCGACGATGGCGCGCTGGCGCCCGCGGTGGCCACCGCGCTGTCGCGACGCTTGCAGGCGTCGCAGCACATGACCGCGGCGCAAGCGTCGCAATCGCAGGAAGCGTCGCAGGCATCGGAACTTGCCGATGCGACCAGGATGAAGCCCGGGTTGAGGCCTGCTTTGGAGGCCGGGTTAGAACCCGCGTTAAATCCTGCCTTGCGCCCGTCGCCGCGCGTGGCCGACGCGGCGACCGTCGTGCAACCCACGGCGGCGCGCGCGTCCCCGTACGACGATGCGACCGTCGTGAAACCCGCGAGCCGCCATCAGACTGGCACCGGCACCGGCACCGGCACCGGCAGCGACAGCAGCCGCAATCAGGCGAGCTGGCGCAGGATCGCCGAGGCGGAGGCTGGCGTGCACGCGAGCGTCGGCATGCTGCTGAAAGGGCGCTTTCTGCTCGAGCGCGAACTCGGCCGCGGCGGCATGGGTGTCGTCTATCTGGCGCGCGACGAGCGCAAGGTCGAAGCGCGCGACCGCGATCCGTATGTCGCGGTGAAGGTGCTGAACGACGAATTCCGCCGCCATCCCGATTCGCTGATCGCGCTGCAACGCGAAGCACGCCGCGCACAGCAGCTCGCGCACGACAACATCGTGCGGGTCTACGACTTCGACAAGGACGGCACGATCGTCTTCATGACGATGGAGTACATCGATGGCACCGACCTGCGCACGCTGATCCGCGAGCGGGCGTATGCGGGCATGCGCCTCGATGTCGTGTGGCCGCTGATCGAAGGCATGGCGCATGCGCTCGAGCGCGCCCACGCAAACGGCATCGTGCATTCCGACTTCAAGCCGGCCAATGTGATGGTGACGCGCGAAGGCGTCGCCAAGGTGTTCGACTTTGGTATCGCGCGCGCGGGCAAATATGGCGGCGCGCACGGCCATGAAGCGAGCCATGAAGCAGGCCATGATGCGCGTCGGGAAGCGGGGCAGCAAACAGGCTATGAAGCGGGTCGAAAAGCAGACCAGGCGGCGCCCCACGGACCGGCAAACGACCACACCGTATTCGACGCCGGCACGCTCGGTGCGATGACGCCAGCCTACGCGAGCCTCGAGATGATCGAGGGCAAGCAGCCGACGTCCGGCGACGACGTGTACGCGTTCGGCTGCGTGATCGTCGAGTTGCTCACCGGCCAGCATCCATTCGACAAGCTCAGCGCGCAAGCCGCGCTCGCCGAAGGCCGCAAGGCGCCGTTCGTACCGGGGCTGACGAAGCGCCAGAACAAGGCGCTTGCGGACAGCCTTGCGTTTAGCGGCGAAGCCCGCCTGCAAAGCGCGCTGGCGCTGCTCGAAGGCTTGCGCCGGCGCCGGTTGCACGAGCGGCTCGCGCCGTACGTGGCAGGCGCCGCCGTGCTCGTGCTGCTGGCTGTGGGCGGCTGGCTGCTGCACGGGTTCGCGCGGCAGCGGCACGCCGACGATCTGATGGCGCGGTTCTCGATCAGTGACCCTCGGCATTTTTCGAATGAAGACCAGGCCGCGCAGGCGCTCAACGGACTGGGCAACGAACAGCGCAGGCGCATCGTGCTCGAGCAGGGCGACGTGATCCAGAACTATCTGCTCGCGCGTCTGGACGAATACTGGAACCCGGCGGCTGGGCGCCTCGACTACGCGGCGGCCCAGCATGTGTTCCAGCTGCGCGAGCGCCTCGAACTGTTTTCGACCGCGCTCGACGCGCGCCGCAAACAGATCGATGATCAGCGCAACACGGTGCTCGGCGACTTGAGCAACCAGCTCGACGATACGTTCGACAACGCCCGGTTCGTCGAAGGACGGCCCGCCAAAGCGGCTGACGTGATTGGCCGCATCCGCGCGCTGGACCCGCATGGCGCACTGCTGACCAGCGCCGCGCTGCAGATGAAATTCGATGCATCGATTCGCCATTCGATCGCGAACGACAAGTTCGACGAGGCGCGCGCGTGGATCGAGCTCGGCTTGCAAATGTTCCCGGACTCCGCTCAGTTCAAGCATCGGCGCAGCGAGCTCGCGGCGGCGGTGGCGGCGGTCGCGGCGGGATTGCCGGTTCCCGGGTCGCACTCGATGACCGTAGCCGATGCGCGCCGCGCGCTGACGGACCTCGCGAGCCGGCCCGCGCCCGGCGACCCGTGGCGCAGCGCGGTGGCTAATGCGATGGCGGTGCTGCAAAACGATACGGCACCCGAAACAGGACAGGCGATCGATGCGCTGGCCGACGGCATCGTCGTCGCGGTGGGCCGCGTCAGCGACCCCGCGAAAGTTCAGCCAAGCCTGAGTCTGGTCGACATCGGATTGAAATATGACCCGCAGTCGACCGAGCTCAATGAGCAGCGCGATCGTCTGCAGGGTTTGTTGCAGCAACAGAAGATCGACCAGCAGGTGGCCGATGACGAAGTCGCATCGGCGATCGATTCGCTGCGCCGCGCGGCCGCTGCGAACGACGCGGATACCGCGCAGGAATCGTTCGACCGGCTCAAGGCGTTGCAACCGGGCAATCCGTTCCTGACGGGCGTCGCGCCGCAACTCGTCAGCAATGCGTATCTGGGCGACGCACGCGCGCTGTGCCGGCAAGGCGGGCTGACCGACGCGGCGAACCTTGCGTCGCAGGGCGCGAAGGCGCTCGGCGCGCTGCCCGAGCTGAGCAACGCCGCGGAACGTTACGAGCTGGCCGCGGCGTTGGAGACTGCACGCAAGCAGCATTTGACCGACGTCGAGTATCAGGGGTTGCAGGCGCGCTATGACGCGGACGAGGCACTCGACCCCGACGGCATGAAGCAACTGGACAGCGATATCGGCGCGAGCCGGCAACTGCCGCGTGGCGGACTGCGCGGCTGGCTTGCGCAGATCAAGGCGCGCGTGCGCAGCCCGCAGAACGGCGCGCGCGCCGGCGCGGTGCGCGCGCCGGCGCAGTGGACGAGGGACCCGGCATGACCGAACGCGAACGGCGCGTCAATCTGCAGTTGAGCGCACTCGACGACGCGCATCGGCTGGGTCGCATTGCACGGGATGAATACCGGCGGCGGCGCCGCTGTCTGCTTGCAGCGCCGGACGACGAAACGTGCGCGACCGCCCGCGACACGGTGCGGCGCCCGGCGTCCGCGGGCCAACCGGGTGACCCGGCAGGATCCGCGCGGCGCGCGTCGCGCCGGCGTCGACGGGTGTTGTCGCTGGGCGTATTCGGCGCGATCTGCGTGGGTCTCGCGCTGTTTTACTGGCTGATGCTGCGCACCGTGTGAATGCGCGCGTTTTTTTGCGCACGCTAGCGGGTCATTCGTCTTGCGGCCCGGCGAGCGTCTGCAATTCGGCCAGCCCGCCCGGCGCGACGTTTTTCAGCACATCGGCGAAGCTCTTGCCGACCAGACGCCGCGCGCGCTTTAACAGAACGGGGACAGGGCTCGACGGCTCGTTGCGATCGTAGTACTCGCAGATTTCATCGATGCGCAACAGCACGTCGTTCGAACCGCGAATCTTGCCGTCGTCGCGCGGGGTGTGCGCAGTGTCAGGTTGGGGTGCGGCGCTATCGGGCGCCGCGTTGTCCGCGGCTTGCCGCGCGGCCAGTTCGGGAAATCGTCGTGCGACTTGCGCGTCGACGAACTTTCGCAGTTCGTAAAGATCGGCGATCAGGTGCGTGAGGTCCGGGCTGGCCGTGCTCAGACGCTCGACCAGCAGTGCGTCGATCGCTCGCGCATCGTCGAGCGCCGCGGCGAGCAACGCGGCCGTTTCGGGAAGCTGATCGTCCGGGCAATCGCTGCAGCAGGCTTCGAGTTCGACGAGGGTCGGCAGCGGCGCGCCGTGGTCCGGTTGCGCGACCTGCAACGCGCCGTTCGCAATGCGCAGATCGCGCAGCGAAAAGCGGCCCAGACGCGTGGACTGCACGAACGGCGCGCTGCGGAAATAGCCGAGTACGCTTTGCGTGTCGCCTAGCGGCATCAGCGCATTCGAGCGGGCCGTGGGGTCGCTGTCGTCGTCCGCATCGAGTTGCGGATGCACCGGTTCCCAATAGCGCTCGAGCAGACCGCGCACCAGCGCGAGACCGGCGCGCCAGCCGGGCAGGCCGTCGCGCCGTGTCCACGCGGTGGTTAGATGGATCGCGACGCGCAGGTCGCGGGTGCGCGCGAAAAGCGCAACGGCGACGCTGGCAACTTTATCCCAGTCGGGCTCTTCCGCGGCTTTCACGGTGTCGCCGATCGAACGCTCGGACTTCGGCGTCGCGATTCGCTCGAGTTCGGCGAATTCCGGATCGTATTCGAGGTTCGGTCCGGTCGGTGCGGTGTCGTCGATGGGGGCGAGCAGGGGGCTCAGATCGATAGGCGTCATGTCGGTCCGGCTGGCGCTATGGTGAGGGTGGAATGGTCAGGAGGCATTGCGTGCGAAGCCGTGCATGCGGCCGCGTGTCTCCCGTCGATTACAACAGCGGGCACGCGGCAGTTATTCCCGCCGCAGCGCAGCTTGATTGAAAACCAGTCAGGAATAGTTGGGCCAGCCGCGCTGTTGTCTTGAAGCTGACGTTTTCCACGACACAGAGGAAAGCGCAATGCTGGCGAAGGCGGATGATGTTCGAATCGAACAGGCCGTCAAATATCTCAAGGGTCTGGCGAACGTGCGGTGTATCAGCTACATGTCATGACGCCCGCGATGACGCCGGGCATTGCTTTCGTTCAGGTCAGCGCGAAATACTCACTGGAGCGTACTACGATGGCTGTTTCTCCGCATAAATCGGGTTCTCGCCGGAAAGTCAAAAGCCGACCCCGGAGCTCACGCGTTATCGCGGCCGTCCCGAAGAAAAAGATCAGATTCGGCATTCTCCGGACGCCCAACGGGGACATCAACGTCGTGGGCCGGCCGGAGTGGACGACGCAAGCAAAAGAGCTCGAGGTCAATCAGGACGAAAACCTGACTGTGAACGGGGTGTTGGTGCCGGTCGAGGACAGACGCCATCTGCTGCACTGGGACGAAGACCTCAGGCCGATACTGAACAGCGTGTTCACCGCGATGGAAAAGGAATTCACACGGCCCGGCGAGCTTCTGAGCGAACTGAAAGCGCCGTTAGCCGCACGTCGCTACGTGACGACCGCCAAAACGGTCGACGATTACATGCGCTTCGTCGCCAGGAAAATTAATGGATCGCCGGACAATCTCGTTCCCGACCGGGCCGATATCAATCAGGCAATCGAGAAAGTGCGCGCGAACCTTAGAAAATATGAGAATGCACTGCACGACGTTCTGACTGATGCCGACATTCCTGCTTATGGGGCTGACGGCAAGCCGAATCCATCGCCGCAAGCGGCCGGCAGGATCGGCGTCTACCGGAACGCGGCGCGCAAATATCTGAATTTCGATCCGCATCTGTCCGGTGCAACGCCGATCCAGACAAAGATCAACGAGATACAAGGGAAAATACTCGAGATGCTTGATGGTTGCGATGTGCCGCACGAGGTATGGCATTTGCTGAACGAACTCAAGTATTCGGTCACCTTCGATCTTTCCGCCAAAGCGACGCGCGATAAGACAGCCAAGTCTTTAGCGTGGCAGAACATGATGCGCCGTAACACCGAAACGCCCGCGCGGGACCGCTACAGGGATCTGCTCAGTTTTCTGGATTGAATGAGCGGTCGTGTCCGTACGTATCGTTGCGCATGGCCGATACAGTTGTTGCCGCGCTCCACGCGCGCGCTTGATTTGCGTCAACTGGCATTCCGTCGTTGCGACCCATCATGAACCGGTGACGGCACACCGCGTGCCGGTGTTGCTTGCCTGGTTCAAGCCGACGGAGTGGCTCATTAACGTGAGCTCAAAAAGCTGGCCCAATAAGGCCGCTCAATAAGGCCGCTCATGCCGGACGATGCGCACGCATTCGCTGCGAGCCGACAAGCCAATGCCGTGGGTCCGACGCGCAACCCGCGGCCCGCGAAAAGGCGTACTCTCAATGACTGGTCGTGTTGGCGAGCAAGCGGCCGCGGTGCAGTCAAGCCATCGCCCGGAGCATGCGTTCGCGTGAAACTGTCAAGTCCGGCAAGCCATTGCGGCAAGCCAATTCGCACGAACGCGGTTCGATCTGACCGGTGAAGATTCGATGAGCATAAGTGCCGCCCATCCGGATCGGACCGGCTAAACCCTGTCCAAGGAGACATCCGATGCGTGCAGTGGACGTGATGACGACTTCCGTTATTTTTGCGAGCCCGGAGATGAGCGTACGCGAGGCCGCCGGCCTGCTGGTCAAACACTCGATCAGCGCAATGCCGGTGACCGATGCCGACGGCAACCTGGTCGGCATCGTCAGCGAGGGGGATCTGTTGCGCCGTAGCGAAATCGGCACCGGCGTGCGCCAGCGCTCGTGGTGGCTGCAATTCCTTGCTTCGACGCGCGAATTGGCGGGCGAGTACGTGAAGGAGCATGCGCAGACCGTCAACGACGTGATGATCACCGATGTCATTACGGTCGACGAAGAGACGCCGCTCGTGGAAGTGGCCGATCTGCTCGAGCGGCGCCGCATCAAGCGGGTGCCGGTCGTGAAGAACGGCAAGGTGACGGGCATCGTAAGCCGCGCGAACCTCGTACGCGCATTGGCGAGTGCGGATCTGCGCACCGCGCCGGTCACGGCGCCGGGTGACGCGGAACTGCGCGACGCGGTGGTCAACGCGATGGCCGGCCAGCGCTGGGCGCTGCCGCGCGAGCATGTGATCGTGGCCGACGGTGTCGTGCATCTGTGGGGCACGATTACCAGCGAGGAACAGCGCACGGCGCTCTGCGTGTCGGCGCAAAACGTGCCTGGCGTGAAAGAGGTGAGCAGCCACCTTGACTATGCGGTCGTGCTTCCCGCGATGTGACCGGCCAGTCGTCGTTCGCATCACGAATGACCACCTGTGCCGCCGCGCCCGTCATCCTGCGCCGGCGGCACGTTTTTCCATGGAGACGATTGAATGAACGATGTAGCCGGGGGTCACTGCAACAGTGCGCACTGGCATGCCGGCGAGATGGGCCGGTGCGCGCCGACGCGTTGAAACACCGCAACGCCGAAACGCCGCCGCGGTAAATGAAATGCCGCGCGAGCCGTGCGGCTGTTCATTCCGGCAGTGCGGTCATCCGGAAGAAGTCGCGAGCCTGCGTATCGAGCTCCCCGAACCATCTGCGGTAAATGCCGGCAAATTCGGGCGACCTGTAAAGACGGCTGAGCGTTTGATCGACCAGCAGGCGCAGGTCGTCGTCGCCGCGCGCGATGCCGATTGCCACCGGCAACGTCGTGAACCGGCGATCCAGCACAGTCAGATCGCGCGCCGACGGGCTAGCGCTCGCCACCGCGAGCAGCAATGAGCGCTCGGCAAAAAAGACGCTCGACTGACGATTGATGACTTTCTGCACGCCCACGTCGACCGACGAGACGGGAACAACCGTCGCGGAGATGTCGAGCTCGCCGAGTTTGCCGGTCACCCAGCGCTGGGTCGGCGAGCCGCCGACGACCGAAACGGTTTGCCGGGACAGCAGTTGAGCCGGCGAAGCGCGCCACAGCGGATGTGACGGGCCGACGCCCGATAGCAGCTCGCGCAAGCCGGCGGGCGCATCGCTTCGAATGACTGCTCCGATGCCGCCCGCGTATACGGGGATCGAGAACGATATGCTTTGCCGGTTCACCAGCGTGTCGGCAGCGCCGCACAGCAGATCGACGCGTTTGTCGCGCACTGCGCGAATTTCGTCGCCCGCCGTGAGCGCAACCCATTGGACGTTCAGCGTGCTGACGCCCAGGCTGGATTTAATCTGATCGGCAACCCGCTCGCATAGCGCGATCGTGTAGCCGGTGACCTGCCCGGCGGCGTCTTTATAGGCAAACGGACGCGAGCCGCTCAAATACCCGATGTTGATCGTGCCCGACTGCCTGATTCGCTGCAGCGTGTCGTTCGTCGCGTGCGATTGCGCATTCATCTGCGCGTGCGCCGGTTGTGGCGCGAACGCCGAGATCACGAGGATGGCAATGGCCATCGCGGTAGCCGCGGGCGCGGACGCGGTGCGGCCGGCCGGGTTCGTTGCGCCGAAGCGTGGCGCGACGAGGCCGTAGACCGCATAGCCGATCGCCATGACCAGCATTCCACCGAGCACGGCATCCTTGCCGGCTGCATAGATCGCGTAGATGGAGTACGCGAGCGCGATGACGGTGACCACTGTGTTAAGCCTGAACCTGGCGCGAGCGGTGCCGGCGTTGCGCATCATCACGAAGAGCGCGGACAGCGAAATGATGTACGGGAGTACGTTGGTCACGACGGCAAGATTGACGAGCGCCTCGAACTGTTCGGTCAGATTCGGCGAAATCGTCGATAGCGCCATCAGCGACTGCGCGATTCCCATGATCACCATGCCCGCGATCGGCGCGCCCATCCGGTTTGCCTTGCCGAAGATGGCGGGAAACATCCGGGAGTCGGCGGCGTCCTTCGCGGTCTGAGCGAGTGTGAACTGCCAGCCGAGCAGCGAGCCGACACACGCCATCGCGGCAAGCGCCATCACGATCGAACCGATCGCCGGATTGAACATATGGGCAAAAGCCAGGCCAAACGGCCCTGTCGACGCGGCGAGTTCGGCATTGGGCACGATGCCCTGGATCACCGCCGTCGACAGGATGTAGATGATCGCCGCGCCCAACGTCCCGAACATGCATGCCAGCGGAACGTCGCGCTTCGGATTTTCCACCGCCGATGAGTTTTGCACTGCGGACTCCATGCCGAGAAACGCCCACAACGTCAGTGCGATACTCGACCCCATGCCTTCGAGCACGTGGATTCCGTTCGGATTCCATGCGGCTGCGAAAGTGCCGCCCTGAAACCAGAACCAGCCTGCCACCGAAATGAAGCCGACCGGCAGGATCACGCCCCACACGGTAATGGAGCCGATGCGCCCGGTTATCTTGGGACCGCCGAAATTGGCGATCGTGGTCAGCCACAACAGACCGATTACGCCGATGCAGGTTGCGACCGGCGACGATGTGAGCACGGGGAAGAACGCGGCGAGATAACCGAGTGCCGAACTGGCAACCGCGACATTCGCAATCGCGATCGACAGGAAATAAAGCATGAAGACCTGGAAGTAGCCATCCTTGCCGTACGCGTCTTCCGCGTACGCGGCCATGCCGCCGGCGCGCTGATTGAGCAGCCCCGCTTCGGCGAAGCCATAGGCGATCGCGAGCGAACCGATTGCCGTGATGAGCCACGACAGCAGTGAAATCGCACCGACTTTCGCCATGTTCGCGGGCAGCATGATGATGCCCGATCCCATCATGTTGACGGTGACGATGAAGGTTAGCTGGACGACGTTCATCTTCTTCGCTTGATCAGCCATGGCCGTTCTCCTCAACAGGCTTACGCCAATGTGCCCGCACCCGGCGGCGTACCGTGCATTGTGCCGGGCAACGCTGAAGCCCCGGAATCGGCATCGTGCAGGAAGGTCGCGATCAGATCGTCCGCGCTGACAAACCGGCCGAAATCGCCGACCTGCCGTTCGAGCCCCTCCGCGCGCAGGATATCGCGCGCGCTCGCGTGAGCGGCGACGATCCGCAGTTGCATCCCGGCCTCGAGCAGCTGCGCATGTAATGCCGCGAGCATGCGCGCGCCCGCGAGGTCGACTGTCGGGGAGTTGGACAGATCGCAGATCACGAGTCTGACCGGGCTCGTGCTCGCCTGGATCGCACTCCATACGGTTGCCCGAACGTGTTCGACATTGAAGTAGAGCAGCGACGCCTCGACGCGGAACAGCAACACACCGGCCAGTCGCTCGTTGTCGGGATGACGCTCGATGTCCGAATACTGGTGCGTACCGGGAATGCGTCCGAGGATCGCGACATGAGGATGCGCGGCGCGTCTGATCAGCAACAGCATCGATGCGAGCACCGCGAAAATCACGCCCTTGAGAATGCCCAGCAGCAACACTGCCGCAAAGGCAACCATCGACACCAGAAATTCGTCGCGGCTGGTACGCCACACATGGCTCAATTCGCGAAAGTCGACAAGCCCTTTGACTGCGACGAGGACGATCGCGGCCAGCACGACGTTCGGCAGATTGGTGAGCAGGCCGGTCAGAAACATCAGGCAAAAGCCGATCGCGACGGAAGCGAACACCAGCGCAAGCGGCGTCTTCGCGCCGGCCTTATCGTTGACCGACGATTGCGACAGGCCGCCCGCCACCGGGTAGCCCTGAAACAGGCCCGCGGCGAGGTTGGCCGCGCCCAATCCGAGCAGTTCCTGGCGTGCATCGATCTCATAGCCGTTCTTCTGCGCGATCGCGCGCGCCGCCGACACGCTCTCCACATACGACAACAACAGGCACGCAAACGCGAGTGGAACGATGCCGTCCACGTCGCGCACGCGCAGCGCCGGAAAATGAAAGGCGGGCAAGCCGCGCGGCAGTGCGCCGACGACGCTGAAGCCCATGTTGCGTAGCGGCGTCACCGATAGCAGCACGATCGACAACACCACCACGAACAGCGCCACCGGGCGCCCGGGCAAGAATTTTTCGCCGGCCAGCAGCAGGGCCAGCGCACCGGCACCGAACGCCAGCACGGCGAGTTGCGTATCGGGAAGCTGGCTCGCTAACACGGTGATGCGCTCGAAGAACGCATCGCCGCCGCCCTTGACCCCGAACAGTTTAGGCAATTGCGTCAGCGCGATGGTCAGCGCCGCGCCGGCCTTGAAGCCGAGCAGGATGGTTTCGCTGATGAAGTTAACCAGCGAGCTGAGCCGCAGCACCCATGCGAGCGCGCACATCAGCGCTATTAATATCGCGGTTAATGCGGCAATGGATGCGAAGCGGGTTGCATCGCCACCGGCCATCGCCGCGACCGTGACGCCGACCAGCATCGAGATGGCCGAGGTCGGGCCGATCGCGAGTTGGCGTGACGAACCGAACAGCGCATAGAAAAGCCCGCCGGCCAGATAGCAATAGATGCCGTATTGCGGCGGCAAGCCGGCGAGCGTCGCATAAGCGAGCGACACAGGGATGCCGTAGGCCGCGAGCGTCACACCGGCGACCACGTCGGATGACAGCCACTGCAACCGGTAGTGCGGCAACCATTGCGCGGCCCTGAATATTGCGCGTATGCGTCCGGCATGCGCGGCCGTTCCGGCTCCAGCGACGGGAACATCCTGTTCGGCCATGGCGCCGCTCCTTCCAGATCCTGCCACCACCTCGCACTATTGTCGCGCGGTGACGTAAAGCGGGGAACCCCCGTCTATTCTTCTGTCGTCGCCTGAATCCGGCCTTCTCGGATCGCCTGGATAAATTCCCGGTAGTCGCGCCGGTTTTGCGAGCTGTAGTCCGTCGCGAACTCGGTAATCGCGTCGTCGAAGGTCTGGCCCGAACCCATGTAGCCGGCCATCATCGCCGCATCGCCGGAACGCGCGTGCGCGCGCGCCAGCGCGTGCGCACACATGCGCGCATATTGCCGCAGCAAGCCCGTGTCGAGCGCTTCGATGATCACGCTCATTTTCATGTCGCGCAGCTGGCGGAAGTAAAAATCGCGGCCATTCTGCCCGCGGCTCCAGCCCAGAAACACATCGCTCGCGGACTGCATGATGCGCTGACCGGCAATCACGCGTTCCCCGTGATTCGAATGCCGGCTCTTGCCCGCATAGGGTTCGAGCACGGACGCGTTCGCCTCCTTGACCTGCAGGAACAACGGATCGTTGTCGGACGCCATGAACAGTCCCACCGCGCATAGGGTACCGACGCTGCCTACGCCGACCACCTTGATTGCCAGATCGACAAAGTGGAACCGGTCGAACAGAACGCGCACGTGTTCGGCGAGGCTTTCGCGATACGAAGCGAGCGCCTGCGCATACCCGGTCTGAAGGCCGGGCGCGATCTCTTCGGTCGGATGGAAGATCAGCGGTGGCTCGTCCTTGATGCGGGGTTGCCCGCCTTCCTCGGTGACAAGCTTCGGATACAAATGGTCCGGTACGGTCTTGCGGCGCTCTGCCTCGATGCGCTGCGAGATTCGTTTGCGCACGGCTTCGACGATCTCAGGATCGGCCGAGCGATCCTGGTATTTTTGCAGGTCGATTTTGTCGTACCACACGTCGAGCGCGCGCATCGCTGCATAGTCGTGCATGCGCTCGCGGTACTCGCGCACGAGGTCCGTCGTGATGCGCGTCATGTCACTGTGCTGCAGTTCCAGATGTTGCGCGGCAATGACGACGCTTGCCGCGAGCCGCTTCAGATCCCACTCGAACGGCGCGGGCAACGTCTCGTCGAGGTCGTTGATGTCGAAGATCACGTTGCGCTCCGGCGTGGCGAAGCCGCCGAAGTTCATCAGATGGGCGTCTCCGCATGCCTGTACACGCAGTCCGCTGGTCGGCGCGCTCGCGAGGTCGGCGGCCATCACCGCAGCGGCGCCGCGATAGAACGCAAACGGCGATGCCGACATCCGTCCAAAACGGATTGGCACGAGCGTCGCCAGACGATGCTGATTCGATGCAACCAGGAGTTCGACCGGATCGTGGCGCCGGGCAGGCACGGTCCATCCCGCCTGCAATGAGCGCGGAATCGAATCGCGGATGATGCGCCCTTGCGCGGCTCGCTCATCCGGTGTCCGGTATGGCGCGGAATGGGTGCGCGTACCGCGCACGGCTTTGCCTGAAACGGGTCTGTCCATCTCGCCTCCCCATCTGGTCTGGCTCGCTATGGCGAGAACGACCGATCTACTCACTCACGATACGCAAGCGATGATCGGCCAGCTTGACGCAGGTCAATGCTTTTCGGTCACCCCATGCGGGGGACGGGCTCGTCGCGCGATAGGCGACGCTACTCGCGCGTATCGGTGAGGGCGCGTCGACTCAGGTCAACGCGGTGGACCGGACAGCGATGCAGCCCTGCCAGTTGCCATTGACCCGGTTTGACATACGTCAAACGATGCATGATACGGACCCCTATTGTTAACTTCGTCAACCGGCATCCTCGATGCGTTAGCGCGGAGTGATTGCGATGAATCAGCCTATGGTCTGGATGACAGCGCCCGCGCTGTCCGATGAAGACGCGTTATGGTTCTCGGCGTACGGCTTCGGATGGGGCTATCGCACGTTTTCAATTTCGTGCGATGTACTGCGCGATTCGCTCGGTGCGCATGGCAGCACACGCGAACAGATGCGCGACTCGCTCAGCGCATGGAAGCCCCAGCTTCTGGAAGCGGTGCTCCGTCACGGATCGTCGGTTTATGAGGGCGAGCGGATCAGACTTGAATTCGCATCGATCTCATCCATTAATGGAGAACTGCGATGCGTCGACGAGAATTCATGATCGGTGCCATGGCCGCAGCGGCGTTGTCCGCGTGGACCGGTTGTACCACCACAACCGGCAGTGGCGAAAGCGGCGCAACCGATGCGGCCAAGCGGGCATCGATCGACGCAAGTGTCGACGGCACGATGTCGCGTCTGTACACGACAGTCAGCGGGTCACGGGAACTGGTATCGAAAGCGCAAGGCGTGCTGGTTTTCCCGTCCGTGGTTCAGGCCGGATTCATTGTCGGCGGCGAGTACGGCGAGGGCGCGCTATTGATAAACGGCAGTACGGTCGGGTACTACAGCACGGCATCGGGTTCGTTCGGCTTGACCGTGGGTGCGCAATCGAAGGCGATCGTGTTCCTGTTCATGACGTCCGACGCGCTGCAGCAGTTTCGCAGTTCGAAGGGCTGGACGGTGGCGGGCGACGCGTCCGTTGCATTAATCAAGGTCGGCGCAAACGGGGCGATCGATACGACAACCGCGACTGCGCCGGTCGAGGTGATCGTGATGACCAATGCCGGTCTGATGGCCGACGTTTCGCTGTCGGGCACCAAGGTCACGCCGCTGAAAATCTGATCCCGGCGCCGCACGCCGCCACCGGCGGCATGCGGCCATGCGCTTGAGCCTCCTTGAGCCCGCTCAAGCCTGCTCAAGCCCGCCTGACCATGACCGTCAACCTTTACCAATGACTGTCAACATAATTTCATATTCATTTCATAGCATGCACACGTTTCCACCCGAGCGCGGCGCATGGACGTGAGTGGTCCTGTCGGTGTGCGCGCTACCTCACCCGTACGGACCTTACAAGAATATGGAACAACACTTCGATTCGTCGCGCCGCAAGGCTCTCAAACTGATCGCCGGCGCGCCGATGCTGCCGCTTGGCGGCGTGCTCGCGGCGACGCCGCTGCTCGCCGCATGCGGCAGCGACAGCAATTCCGCGGCGGCCACGCCGGTCGCGCGCGCCGCGTTCGCGTCGGCATCGTTCACCGGCATGCCGGCGCCGACGCTGGCCGACCCGGCTGCGATGGCGAAGACGACGGTCGGCTCGACGATGACCGCGCGCTTTGTCGACGGCAGTACGGTCAACTACAAGCTCGCATATCAGTCGTTCTTCTCGACCGGCGATACGGTGGCGAATACGCAAGGCGGCGCGATCGTCGCCGGCGGCTATTTCGATATCAACAACCAGCCGATCATCGACCGCTCGCAGCCTGGCAGCGAGCGGCAGTTCTTCTCCGATTGTCCGGACGGCACGTCGCTGCTCAAGCTCGATCATCCGACCGTGCGCGGCGTAAAGGGGAACCCGGTGTTCGCGGTCGTGCAGTTCGAATATGCGACCGGCGATCTGACCGGCGCGGACATGTACGGCATGCTGCCGTCGCCGATCGCGGTGCTCACGCTGGACCAGGACCCGGCCACCGGCAAGCTGTCGTTCGTCAGCTATTCGAACGTCGACACGTCCGCGGCGCATGGACTGTGGATTACCTGCGGCGCGAGCCTGTCGCCATGGAACACGCACCTGTCGAGCGAAGAGTACGAGCCGGACGCAACGATCGCGGCGACCGACGCGCAACTGCGCGGATTCAGCCAGAACCTGTACGGCGATCCGGCGAAGGCCAACCCGTACCACTACGGACATTTGCCCGAGGTCACCGTGCATCCGGACGGTACGGGCAGCATCAAGAAGCATTACTGCCTGGGCCGCATTTCGCACGAGCTGATCCAGGTGATGCCGGACGAACGCACGGTGCTGATGGGGGATGACGCAACCAACGGCGGTCTGTTCATGTTTATCGCCGACACCGCGAAGGACCTGTCGGCCGGCACGCTGTACGTTGCGAAGTGGCACCAGACATCGTCGGCAGGCGCGGGCGCCGCGACGCTGTCGTGGATCAAACTTGGCCACGCGACGAGTGCCGAAATCGAAGCGCTCGCAAATCAGCTGACAGCGGCCGACATCATGGACGTGATTCCGGTCAAAGATAGCGATACGACGCAGCACCCGGGTTACGAGAAGATCAACGTCGGTGGCGCGTTCAACTGGGTGCAAATCAAACCGGGCATGGAAAAGGCCGCGACCTTCCTCGAGACGCACCGCTACGCGGCGCTAGCCGGCGCGAGCATGTGCTTCACGAAGCTCGAAGGCACGACCGTCAATGCGCAGGACAAGGTGCTGTATTCGGCGATGTCGCAGATCGTTTCGTCGATGGTGCGCGGCAACGCTCATTCAACCGACATCGCGCTCGACAAGGCGATCAACGCGGGCGCCGTCTACGCACTGAACCTGCGCGGCGGCCAGCAGGCGAGCGACGGCTCGATGATCGACAGTGAATGGGTGCCGGTCGATATGAGCGCGCCGGCGGCGCTCGTCGGCGAAGATCTGGCGACGCCCGACGCGCTCGGCAACAAGGCGAATATCGACAAGATCGCGAACCCGGACAACCTGAAGTTTTCGGCGAAGCTGCGCACGCTGTTCATCGGCGAAGACAGCGGCAATCACGTGAACAACTTCCTGTGGGCGTACAACGTCGATACGAAGACGCTGTCGCGCGTGCTGTCGACACCGGCCGGCGCGGAATCGACCGGATTGCATGCGGTCGACGAGATTAACGGCTGGACGTACATCATGAGCAATTTCCAGCACGCGGGCGACTGGGCTGCTATTCACGACAAGGTGAAAGCGACGCTCGATCCATTGGTGCGCGCGAACTACAAGGATGGCTATGCGGCTTCGGTCGGCTATCTCACCGCGGAGGCAACGGCGCTGAAGCTCTAACCGGAAGGTCAATGGTCCGCGTGCCACGGCGCCAGTTTGCGTTGCAGCCATCGCAGCCCGAGTTCGAGCAGCACCGCGATGGCGCCGATCACCAGAATGCCGGCAATCACGACAACGGTGACAAGGAAGCGTGACGCCGAATAGGCCATAAACCCCAGGCCGCGCGTCGCGGCAATCAGTTCAGCCGCGACGCGCGTCGACCATCCGGAGCCGAGCGCGATGCGCAGGCCCGTTAGAATCTCCGGCAACGCGCTGGGCAGCACCACGTGACGCAGCAGCTGGTAACGCGTCGCGCCAGGCGAGGCGGCCGCAAGCAGGCGGCTCTTCGCGACACGGCTCGCGCCGGCCGCGGTCGCGATGGTCAACGGTGCAAAGATGGTTAGATAGCTCGCGCGTCAGCGCATCGAGCGCGCCGAGCGGTTCGTCCATCAGCAGAAACGCCGGATCGGCGATGTGCGCACCGTTACGCACGACCAGGGCTTCGGAGCCGCCCGTCAACGCATTGAGCACCACGGCCTCGATCGGTACGCCGCGGCTCACGGCGGCTGCGAACGGACTCGATCCTACTTCGCCGATCTGCATGTCGCCGGACGCAAGCGCCGCGACAATATCGGCGCCGTACTGGTAAGCGATGTTGACCGTCTCCGCCTGCGCTGAAGACTGCGCATGGACGAGCAGCGAAACGAGCGCGGCGCCGGCGACGACCCCCTTGACGACACGTTTGACGATCATTGGAATGTTTTCCGCGTGGAGGAGATGCGGCAAGGTTAGATACATAGGTATCGAATTTTTTCGTTGACGCGCACCGATCTGATCGGTATGCAACGAAACGAAGAACTTTGACACACATGACACCAATGCCATGGCGTTGCGCGGACGCGGTTGAACAATACGGCCGGTGCTTATCCGCAACGTTCGCTTCGTCACCTTGATGTCCGTTGCCGTGAAGCGTGGCGAAGACGAACGATTTATTCGGATGCGATCGGATGCACTATGGAATACACAACGCAGCCGGGCTGTTAAGCGAATCAGCAGGACCTGATAACGCGGGGCATACAGCCTGCGGAAGACCTGCGGAGAACTTACGGAGTATTGAATGGAAACGACGACACTCTCCAGCCCCAAGACGAAGCCGTTGCAACAACTTCCGCTGCGAATGCATCACCACGCATACACGACTGACGATCACGAGGCCAACCGGCGCTTTTATGAGGACGTGCTCGGCATTCCTCTAACGGCCATGTACATCGAAAAAGAATTGATCCAGGGGGAATGGATCGAACTCGGCCATGCGTTCTACGGTCTGCACGACGGCAGCGCTCTCGCGTTCTTCAACTTCGCCGACGAGAACAAACAGCGTATCTGGAAGGCCCGCGAGCAGTCGCTGTTCGTGCATATCTCGATGCTCGTCGAAGCGTCGACGCAGGCAGAAATAAAAGAACGCATCGCTGCCGCCGGGATGGAGTCTTTTATTATGGAGCACGGCATCTGCACGTCGTTGTACGTGAAAGACCCGAATGGCTTGCTGGTGGAATTTACCGTCGATCATCCGGACGCCACAGGCATTGCCGCGGAAATGGCGGAACGCGCGCAACGCGACCTGAAGCGCTGGGTGGCAGGCGACCGGACGCCGAATAACCGGTGGCGTCCGGACGTCGCGGACGGTAACGCGAAGGGCTGAACACAACCGCGCGCCGGGTATGAATGTGCCGGTTTGAGCCATTCACTGCACAAACAGGCCATCAAGAAAGCGGGCTGATCGACACGCGTGCGCATAGGTCGACCGGCAGTCACTTATGCCAATGGAATAAATGTCGGTCGTCACGGTTAACCTCGTTGCCGTGACCCGATCGATCAATCGTCACGGTCCGTCACCGCACCACGTCGTGTGACGGGCAACACCATCACAAAGAGAAGGGCATGCACTCGCTGGCGACGCGACTGCATGTGATAGAGCACAAATATAAGGTGGGTGACGTAACGAAATGAAGAAGAAAGCTTTATTTGCGATGCTATCGATCTGGTCATTGAGTAGCCATGCGCAAAGCAGTGTGACGCTGTACGGTCTGATCGATGAGGGCTTCGAAGCGGCAAGCAATACGGCGGTACCGGGCTCGAGATCGGGCGCACGTCTGTTCCGGCTCGATAGTACGTTCGGGTTGAACAGTTCGAGATGGGGCTTGCGCGGCACCGAGGATCTCGGCGGCGGTCTGCATTCGCTGTTTGTGCTGGAAAGCGGCTTCGAACTGAACACTGGCAAACTGCAGCAAGGCGGCGCGGAATTCGGACGGCAGGCCTACGTTGGCATCTCGAGCGACCGGTTCGGCACCGTCACACTCGGCCGTCAATACGACAGCGTGGTCGATTTCATCGGGCGTTTCGAGTTCGGCACCTCGAATGTCGGTACCTTGCATGCGGCTCACCCGGCGGACCTCGACAACATCAACGACACGCGTCGCACCAACAACGCGATCAAGTTTCATAGCGCGAGCCTCTCCGGCTTTTCGTTCGAGGGACTGTATTCGTTCGGCGGCGTGCCCGGTTCATCAGGCACGAACAGCGAGTTCTCGCTAGCGGCCGGCTACACCGGTGGGCCGATCGATCTGGGCATCGCGTACCTGAATGCGAAGAATCCGGCTGCATCGCTATTCGGCAGCAATCCGACCGATACCGCGGCGTCCAATGGATTGACCGCAACGCCGATTCTGAGCGGTTATGCAACCGCGAACTCGTATCAGGTGGTGGCCGCGGGCGGCGCGTACAAACTGGGCCGCTGGCAATTCGGCTCGACCTACTCGAACATCCGCTTTGGCGGGATCGGCGCACTCGAGCAGGCCACCGCGGTCTTCAACGATGTCGAAGGCAGCGTGCAGTATCAGTTCACGCCGCAGCTGCGGGCGGGTGTTGCGTACAACTATCTGCACGGCAGCGAGGTGAATGCGACAGTCGGTGGTGCAACCTACAACCAGGTCTCCGCGGGCGCCGATTACGCGCTATCGGGACGAACGGACATCTATGTTGCCGCGCTCTATCAGACCGCGCATGGCGACGATTCGACAGGCAGAGGGGCGGTGGCGAACCTGAATGGCATTTCCGCATCGTCGAACCGGTATCAATCGCTTGTCAGAGTCGGATTGCGTCATCGCTTCTGACGTCGTCCATGCTCCGGGTTGCCAAATACATTAGCAGCGTGCATTACAGCGCGCGTTTTTTGAAGCTCGCATGCGCGCTGCCGTCGATTACAGATGTCTTTATCTTTTTTTCGATCGGCTTATTTGTTTCGGGCGCGCAGTATTTGTTTCAGTCCGACGCAGACAATGTACGCACGCATTCAATTCTTGATGGTGTTGTCTTATCTAATGATGAAAGAACCGTATTATCAAATGAACAAACGTCACTTTACGTGTCGTATTATCTAATGAAGTTTCAGTCATGATCCATTGACGGATCTTTTCACTATTGCGGCCGCATCGGCACGTCCCCGACTGAGAAGACGATCGGACAGCACACTGCAAAAGACAATCGCGGCACTCGGGCCATGCATCTGCGCGAATCCGCAGATGGTTTCGTCCACCGTGCGTTGAAGCGTTTCTTTGCTCATGCTGCTGGCAATGAACGATGCGCCTCTCGCGAGTTCGAGCTGGAAATCGATCTCGCAACGCCGATAATCTTCGTGTCGTATCCGCCTGCGCGCAATTGATGTCAATTGGATTGCCTCCATTGCATTCTATCGGGCGTATATGCTGTTTACATTGCAACCGGTTAAATCTATGCGTACTCGCTGTTAATTAATTGTCGTGAGGTTAGCAACGCTTGCATCGTATAAACTTTTTTGCGATTTCTCAAATAGAGTTAATCGGTGTCGGCGGCGGCTATAGCGAGTGCGTCGAGCGAAGAAAATAAGAAGTATTTCGATTGGTCAAACGGTGACGGCGATGGCTCACTCGTAACGTACAGCGGCTGCGCGCGCAGCACGAGGTTTAGGGACGCGCGCAATGCTGCGTGACAAAGTCGGTCACGGTATCGCGAAACTTCGCGGGCTCTTCGGAAAAGACGAAGTGTCCCGACTCATTGAATTCGACAAGCTGCGCACCGGGTATGCCGCGTGCGATCGCACGACTCGCGCGCGGCGGGCACACCCAGTCGTGGCGGCCAACCATCGCGATAGTGGGTGCCTTGATGCGTTCGAGATCACGCAGCAGGTCGTAAGTGGGAGCGATCTTGCCCATGAAATGCTGCATCATTTCGATCGTGATGGTCGTCGGTTTAAAGACCTGTTCGAAAAGATGCATGTTCGCCGGCGCGAGATAGTAGGGGCCGACGGCCGCGAAGAATGCATTGACCGACTCGAGGGTAACTTCACCGCTGAATAGCCGTGTCGCGACCGCAAGTTCCTGTGCGCCCGCGCGTCCGGCGAGGGTAGGCGCGGGGTCGTTCGGGTCGTCGAGCAACGGGCGCACTGTGGGCGACGAGCCGCACAGCATCAATCCGGCCACCAGCGCCGGATGACGCAGCGCTGCGTGCATCGCGACAAACCCGCCGGCGGAATGGCCGAGCAGAAATGCGCGGTCGATGGAGAGCAGTTCGCACAATGCGGCGACGTCATCGGCCATTTGCTCGAGCGAGCACGTTGCGAGGTCCGCCCGGGCGGAGCGTCCTTGACCGCGCATATCGACGTAGATGACCTGGGCGTCATCGCGCAGTGCGCCAACGCCATGCCGCAGATAGCCATGGTCGAGCCCGAGCCCGCCATGCAACGCGACGATCACCGGTTTTTCATCGAGCTTGCCGTGTCCTTGCCGAAGGCCTGCGCCTTCAACATCGAAGTAGATAGTGGTGCCGTTGATTTTCGCGTGCATGACCGGTGCATAAAGATGAAGTGGGCACGATTATAGGCGCGCGTTTCAGCGCATTGCATAGGTCTGCTTCAACTTTAATGATCGCGCGGGGTGCTTGAGTCGCGTCCCGCGAAGGCAATTGAGCGGTGCGTCGTCGGCAACGACACGTCTGCCACCTCGGCGTTGGCAGATCGCGCGCGCGACCGGGCCGCGGCATTCGTCTGCGGGGCGAGATATTTCGCTGATGATGCAAAGCGAAGTGGCCGAAGTTTTGGAGCCGTCGGGCGAGGGCAGGGGCGAGTAGGTCATCGAGGAAGCGTTGTTCACTTACACTTCGGTTTGTTCAGCCATTTCGAGCGTGGCCAACCTCGATACCGAAGCCCTCCACTATACTGGGGCACCTGGAGGTTTCAATGACCGATCAAGACAGGCTGCATCCACTGCGTCCGCTCCTGAAAAACTGGATTTGGGAGCATGGTCGAATCGGAACTCGCTATCTGGACTGCGTCGATGGTGAGATCAGGTTTGACGAAGGCAAGAAATGCCGTTTCGCGGCCGAGAAATATGTTTACGTGCCGCTTGATAAGGACGGTGAAGACGATGGATCTGCGGATGGTCCAGCGATTCAGGACGCGGGACTTGCCCGGTTTTTACGGGCTGCGCAGCTAGGCAGGCCAGAGGAAGCAGGTTCTGTCGCTGAGGTTCAGCGCGCAGTGCACGACTGCCTGGATCTCGGCCTGTTCAGCGCATATCAACTCGAAGCCCGAGAGGCACTTGCTCGCTATGCAAAGGAGCCTATGTTCGAGGACGAGATCCGCGCGGCGGTTGTTGACGACGTCCGGCGTATTTACGTCGGCATGCGCGAGCAGCTGGCGCTGTACGATTTCAGTGTGCTTTACGGCATGCCCACACCATTGCTTATCAGCGACACACCATTCATTGACTGGCGCGCGCGCGCCAGTCCAGCACTTCCGTTTGTGTCGCTTCCGCTGGGGCCTTACTGCCTGCTGGTAGGCGCGCCATCGGGCAGAAGTAGCCGGGTAGGTCCGGTAACCTGGAGGGCCGCTATGACGATGGGCCCATTGAAGGACCACAACTGCCGGATGTCGGAGCGCGCACGTCTGTGGCTGGTGGCGACTACGGATGATCAACTCGTCGCGGCACAAACTCGTCTTGGTGTCGCACCGGGCTCGAAGCCAGAGGATACGAAGTCTTGACCGAATGCCCCGACGACAACAGCGCAGAAGGTGGTCTTCGGTTACAATCAGCGACTTGCACACCTCATAGCGGTGACAGAACGCGTTGTTCGTCGCGAATGTCCCGCTGATCGCCCGGCGAGGGTCGGCCATGGCCCCTGCCGAACTGTACGTCCCACTTCATCGGCCGTGTATTGCGGCCTTTCACGGCGTACCCATCCCGTCGCGTACCTGATCCGCTGCCTGGGCAGCGACCCGTGCGTGATGGCTGCCCATCAAACCTCACGTTTCCACCATCGCACGAGTACGTGCCGGTTAAGCTCGCGGCTTTTCCTGCAGCGAGGCGCCGGCCAGGACGTGAGAGCAATTAATCAGGACTTTTGAATGGCCAAAGAGGAATTACTGGAACTCGACGGTATCGTTGACGAAGTGCTGCCGGACAGCCGCTACCGCGTCACGCTTGACAATGGCGTTGTGGTGGGCGCGTACGCGTCCGGTCGCATGCGCAAGAATCACATCCGCATCCTTGCGGGCGATCGGGTAACGCTGGAACTCTCGGTGTACGATCTGACGAAGGGAAGAATCAATTTCCGACACAAGGACGAACGAAGCGGCGGGGCAACGCAAAGGACTGCATTTCGCCGCCGTTGACGTGGCGGTGCCAGGATGTCCATTGCGGCGCCGGGTTGAAGGACCGTTCTGGTGACACCGGATGCGACGGAAATCGAGGGAGCAACGCGCCATGGTTGTCCATCGGTTATCAATGCGGCTGCTGTCACAACGCTAATATCCGGAGCGGTAAGCGGCAGCAAACGCGAAAGCGCTGTACAAACATCCAGAAGCGCGTACCATGGGTTTGCCTACCGATGTCCCGCGCTCGCCTCGGCGATCCCTGCCGGTCTGCACGCGAGCGCCAGTCCCGCCTGTTATTCAACGGCACCGTTATCTCTACGGTACCTGACCGATACGGTCATCGTCTGCCGTTTTCGCACACTAGATGCCGCGCAACCGCGGCAGTGAAGGTCTCTCATGCAAGCCGCCCATTACGTATATAAAGGGCTGGAAGTCCAGCCACTCGTGTTTCCGCGTCAGCGTACAAAAGCAGGATTCGGCCACAGCTACGACGAAGGTTTCGATGCGGCCGTCCGTATCAATGAGCCCGGGGCCCAGGAGGGCGCACGTAGTCGTGTTTTTGCACTGCCCGCCGAGCGACCGTTCGAGAGTAGTGGCGACGCGAGGCGCGCATCGACCGCGTACGCCAAACGTCTGATCGACGCCTGTCCGGAGGGGGAATCGATCCTGGACGGCGAACAGTGATTGCGGTCGCGGCGGCCAGACTCGCTACCGAATGGGCAATGGAATGGCTCGAACGACGCTACGGCTAGTGTGGAGCGAACCGCCCATTGTTGCCCCAACACTTGATGCAAGCGCGGGCAAGGCGCCGCGCTCGGGATCCCTTATCCAGTCAGTCGCCATGGACGAAAGTCGACAGCCAGTCCCGTACTACCTCGTACTTCGCGCCGGACACGAATGCTACGTTCTTGACGTTCACCGCTGCCTGATGCGCCGGCAGGCCAGTCCGCTGCTAAAGGTATTTGCGCGCAGACATGGTGTCGCACGGCCGCTCGATGGCGCTATCTGGGACGCTTTCTCAAGCTTGCACATGTTTTCGGCCGAAGAGCGATCGATGCGGTGCATGTTCTCACTGGTTGTCGGGACGGAAACGCCACGTCAGCTTGAACTGTTGAGTGCGCTCTAAAGGACAACCATGACGGCGGCTAAGTCACTACTGTGTCTGGCGGAATATCTCGAGATTTCGCTTAATACCGGAGAGAGCGTCATCATGATGCAGGCGTGCGACGACGCGTGCGCGATGTACGTGGGTAACGCGGCCAAGGCGCAAAGCTTTCTCATCTTCCATGGATCGATTGCCGTGGCGGATGCCGAGGACATCCTTCAGCGCACGCAGTCGGGACGCAACGAGGTAGAAATCGCCGGGCAGGTATACCGCTTCGTACGTAGCGTTACGCATTTCGAGGATCGTGGCGCTGTAGTCTTCGCGCCGACGTAATGTCTTAACCAATGCGTAAGCGTCGAAGAGGCGTACGCAGTATCGTCATCGGCCGATACCGGCGCCGATGCCGGGAACGCGCGTAACAGATTTCGTCGTTTAAGATAAGGACCCCAATGACTACCGTAACCTTGCGACCGAACGAGCCAGTGGAGGTTGCGCTACGCCGATTCAGGCGGTCAATTGAAAACACTGGACTCCTGAAAGAGCTTCGTGCACGAATGAAGTTCGAAAAACCCAACGAACGGCGAAAACGTAAAATGGCTGCTGCCGTGGCGAGGCAACGGAAACGGGCCGCGCGAGCGTTGCCGCCAGGAAAAATGTACTAGCCATGTGCAGTTGCGCCCAGTGGTCTTAACCCGTTCGTCCGGGCGCAGCGCCCGGCTCGACTCGAATGGCGATCCTCACTGCCTGGCCGGGCAGCGCGACATCGCCAGCCGCGAAACGGACCACCGGGTAAAACCGTTACAAGAAAAGTATTGACGCTGGTACTACCCGGCGGTTAGGGTGCTGTCTGAAGTTCAAGAAGTTCGATTGCTGTTCATCAATTGCTCGCTCTCCAGCGGTATTCGTTGTCCTCTCCCTCCTTGATTCTTCACGCGCTCTTCAGCGGAGCAAATTTTTCACTATTTCCCAAGGATTCTTCATGGATACCGGTACCGTTAAGTGGTTCAACGATAGCAAAGGCTTTGGCTTCATCACCCCGGATAAGGGCGGCAACGACCTGTTTGCTCACTTCTCCGAGATCAGGAGCGACGGCTTCAAAACCCTGGTTGAGAACCAGAAGGTGAGCTTCGAAACGAAGCAAGGCCCGAAGGGTCTGCAAGCGGCTAACATCAAGCCGCTGTAAAGTTTGAAGAGCCTGGCCTCCTGCGACGGAGGCCGGCTTGCAGCGACACCCTCGCGGAGCTTTGTCTCCCAACCGCGGCGAGGACGCGCCTGGCTGCAGCTGTACGTTCAGCAGCTAGCTCAACCGCACGCTTCGTTGCACCTCATTCTCCTTTCTCGCTTCTGACGCCATTTTTCGGATTCCGGCTGTTTCGGATTCGATTTGCGACGGCTTCGAATCAGCTCTCCCGGTGCGCATTTTGAGCGTCGCACGTTCACTCCAATATCACTAAAACTGAAATGCAGAACAAACAGACTCAGCAATACAACGGCTATGCCGTCCAACCCTCGGCGCATCGTTTGCCCGACGGTAGTTTTTCATCCAACCTGCTGCTCCAGTGCACTGATATCACGCGCGCCGAACGCCGTTACCAGTTCTATTCGCTGGATTACTTCACGAGTGAAGAGCAGGCGTTGCGGCACTCGGCACGCTGGGCGCGCAATTGGGTCGACACGCGCGGTTAAAGATGACGCACGAACTCGAACACGCTGTGACGACGATCGGCTCCTTGCTGGCGACCTTGGTCGCCCGGTGCGTTACTGTTCCGGTTCGTTGCGATATCGCCTGCGAACGAAGCTACGGTTGTGGAACTTGGCAAGAAGCGGACATCAGAACTTAGCCACTGCAATCGATTGCCAAAGTGAGCGACTTCGTCACGCGCCGCGTCTCGCGCCAGGTCATCAGCAGATCAAGATCCTCGTCATCGCGCAGCAACCGGTACGCATCGAACGTGCTTCTGGGCGGCTTCGCGAAGCGCGCGTTATAGGCGGGCGATGAAGGAGGGCGCATACGCGTTGGCTTCGGCCACCGTGCTGATGCCGCGCAGCCTGAGTTCCTTCACCAACCGGTCCTGCAGTGTCAGGTGCGCGCGCTCGACGCGTCCCTTCGCGGAGCTCGAGTTCGCGCAGAACGCCGGCTCGTCGAATCGTTGACATACACCAGCAGCGTGCATTGCGGCGCGCGCTGCTCGAACCATGCGTGCTCGCTGCCGTCGATCTGCACCAGCTCGCCGTAACACGTACGCCGCGCCCGCGGCTGGTAGATCTTCAGCGCGCGCTGCCGGCGCGGCACCCACAGGCCCGCATCCATCATTCAGCTTCCGTACCGTTTCCCTTCGCCAGCCGGATGCCGTGGCATTCCCAGAGCTTCTCGCAGGCCAGCGTCGGCCCGAAATCGGCGATTTGATGGATGCTGCCAAACGTGCGAAACAGCAGGTTCGGTTACGTTGCAAGGCCATTGGCGCGGATCGGATGATCACACTGACGTACCGTGAAAACATGCAGGATAAGACGCGTTTGAAGCGCGATTTCGATTCGCTGCGTCGTCGCCTTGGCGCGCTCGGCGGATTCCAGTACGTTGCTGTTGCCGAGCGTCAGCAACGCGGTGCATGGCACCTGCATGTCGCGGTCAAAGGGCGTCAAATCTATCGCGTGCTGCGCTCGATCTGGCACAGCGTTGTCGGCGTCGACAACGGCAATATCCACGTTCGCAATCCGTTCAAGGAACGGGGGCGAAAAGCGATACTGGGCAGCACATCCTGTCGGACGATCCGGCGGAGGCTCTCAAAATCGCGACGCGCGAATATACTTAAGGCCGCAAAGTGACTTGAACCCGTTCCAGACTTTGAGAGCTATATGGTTGAATCAAAACGCATAAAGACGCTCCGTGGCAGTCTGATTAGAGATATTCCCAAGTTTCCGAACAATCGTGAAACTAAAGAGGCGATGGAAAGTATGCCTCTTGGAACTCTGTTGGTTCATTACTTGAATTGGATTAGCCGTTACGTTGCAAATAAACCTAGGGCAGTCGTCGTAGAACCTTCGGTCAAGAAAGATGTTCGTTGGAAACACCTTAACTCCGCCATCGAAGGTTTTTTCGAGAAAGTAAGGTCGGGCGAGGACTTGACTCCGTATCTGTCACTTCGAGTACATTCAAAAGGGTACAATCTGGAGTCTTCGAAGACAGGGCCGGATGTAAATCGATGGAGCGATAAGGATTTAATTTTAAATGCGATGGGTTTTCATCATTTTCATTTGGGTGATGGGCGAGAAATCCGCGGGCATGTGCAAAGAACGAGTGAAGTGTTATTTGCGGCGGTCACTCGCGATAAATTCACGGCGCTCGGAATTTTCGATCACTCCGTATTCAATTTCAGCGTCGATAAAATGACCGATGAAAGATCGAAATTATGGAAACTGTTTGATAGTTTTAGAACTGGAACACTTCCTCCCGGAACACTTGTTGTGTCATCGCCAATCACTTCGTCTGGACATCCTATTCATGTAGTGCAGACGGCCGGCCTGTATGCGCGGGAGATTAATCAAATTGATCTTCGACTGGATCAACGGGAGTATATAGAGAGATTTTACGATAAAGTTGACCTTAAGCCGCCGGTGAATGCAAAGTTTGAGTGGAAATTGGAATACTCTGACTTGGTTCTGTACGAAAAAGAATTGGGGCATTCTTTCGTGGTACGGCAAGGTTTTAACTAAGTGCGTGCTGTTTTAGATTATAAGGTGCGCTAACAGTGCTGTGCTAAAATGGTGCATGCTAGAAAGGTTGATCCGCTATGGCAAAATATGGACGTAAGGACCCGTGCTATTGCGGCAGCGGGATAAAATATAAGCGTTGCCATGGAGCTTTTAACGCTCAGGATCGTATCGGCGCTGAGATGCGAGGCTTGCTTGCAAACATGCAGGCTGCTGAAGTACAGCGTCAACGCCAGCAGGGGTTGGGTCGACCGATCATCTCGGCGGAAATGAGCGGCGGTCGCCGCATCGTGGCCGTGAACGATCGCCTAATGCACTCCACTAAGTGGAAGACGTTTCACGACTTTCTTGGTGACTACATTAAAATCGCTCTCGGTCCAGAATGGGGGAACGGGGAGTTGGCAAAGACTTCAGAGCAGCGCCATCCGATTTTGAACTGGTATCAATTGGTATGCGAACGGCAGCGTGCTGTCGTTAAAATACCGGGGGAAGTCTTCGACGCCCAAATGACGGGGGCTGTTGCTGCGTATTATCATCTTGCGTACGACTTATACGAACTTCATCATAATGTAGAGTTGCAGGAAAAGTTGGTGGTGCGACTGAGAAATCGAGGCAATTTTGAGGGTGCGCGGTATGAAATTTTCGTGGCAGCAGCTTTGATTCGGGCTGGTTTTACGATTGAATTTGAGGATGAGGACGATCGAACTACGAGTCACTGTGAATTCACGGCTACATTTACAAGGACTGGCAAACGGTTTTCCGTCGAAGCAAAGCATCGATCTGGTGCGCGACCGAGAATGGGGCGACTATTAATTGGTGCATTACGAAAGCGGGCAAATCATCCACGGATTATTTTTGTCGACGTGAATATGCCCGACGATGGTAGTGAGGTAGGCGGATCAACTTTGATGAATTCCGCGGTTCGAAAACTCAGGGGGTTTGAAGATGTGAAGGTGGATGGAGTATTATTGCCACCTGCGTATTTGATTGTTACAAATACCCCGTGGCATCATCATTTGCGCTCGACTTCTTATCGATCCTGTGCCGATATTGACGGTTTTCGGATTCCGGATTTTAAAGCGAACCTTAAATTGCCGTTGCGCGAGGCAATTGATGCCCGGGAGCGGCACCGCGAGATAGTAGAATTGATTGAATCGATGCGAGACCATTGGGACATACCTGTTACCTTCGATGGTGAGATCCCGGAATTCGCATTCGGCGGTGATGTTCCTCGATTGAAGATCGGTGGCCAATACCTCGTCGCGGATGCGGACGGCGTTGAACGACCAGGTCGATTAACGACGGCAACAGTCAACGAAGTCGAGAAAGCTGCGTATTGTGCACTCTCGTTTGCCGATGGCAAAAGCGCGATCTATGTTTGGCCGCTGTCCGACGATGAAATGTCAGCATGGCGGCGGCATCCGGATACCTTCTTTGGACAGTTGACGCAACGAAGTACGAAGGCGAGGACGCCGTTGGAACTCTACGACTTCTTCTTCGAAAGCTACAAGCGTACGCCGAAGGAACGCTTGCTCGAATTCTTGGATAAGTCGCCCGATATTGAGTCGCTTGCGATGCTCGATCAGGCCGAGCTCGCACGGGTCTATGCGGAACGATGCGTCTATGCTGCCATGAGTACGACGCCACAAGCCAATCAAGGTGATGTTTGAGGCTAGAGTGGTCACGCGCGCGCTTACGTGACCGCTGCGATCGATATATCGAGCGTTAGCTGACCGGTGCTATATGGATCGTTTGCGGCGGGAGCGATTAGGCGTCGCGGTATGGTTACTGGTGGCTGTAGTTCTTGTTCGATTGCGGTGTATCCCATCTGATCGCGCATCAATTCGTGTTCGAGTGCCTGCAGGCGCAATACGCGACTGCCCAAGGGGGTATTACGGCTTTGCCGTTCATCCAGTCCTTGACCATGCGTTCATGGCGTCCAAGCGTGCGGCAAAGATGACGCATAGGCATGCTCCGGGCGTAGTACAGGAATTCATTAATCGGGGCTGCGTTGTGGCGTGTCAGGATTTTCGGTTTTCGGGTTCCCACGATGAGACCTCCGGTTGCTGGAGACTGGTTGGCGACAAAAAAGCCGCTCGGCTTGAGCGGCTTTTCTTTTGGTCACATAGTGAGCCTTTGACTTTCGATCTTCTTACAAATATATGTCTGTGTCATGGCCAGATTCAAATGTCCGGGTTCCGGCTAGATAGAAATGTCCGGTTTTGAAGCCGTTTTTGCTTGGGTTCTGTTTATGGTTTTTGGGG